>JAQDAD010000001.1 GCA_027682205.1 Streptococcaceae bacterium AF54-32pH5A | reverse complement strand
TGGTTTGGGACCAAGGTGTCGCAGGTTCGAATCCTGTCTTCCCGATTCGATTTATTGATTAAGATACTTAAGTGAGTATCTTTTTTTGGCTCTTTGTCAATTGTAGTGGATTACCAAAAAGTCATATCCTGGAGAGGATTAAATCAGTTCTCTCCATTTTGATATTCAAAGCGATGATATCGAGAAAGGATGTAATTTGTCCTTTCTTTTTTGATGTTCAGAGCGATAAAAATACGTTTTTTGAAGTTTTCAAAGTTCCGAAAACCAAAGGCATTTCGCTTGATAAGCTTAATGAGATTATTAGTTGCCTCCAATTTTGCGTTAGAATAGGGTAATTGAAGAGCGTTGATAATCTTGTCTTTGTCTTTGAGAAAGGTTTGAAAGGCAGCCTGAAAGCGAGGATGGATCATCTTGAGATTATTTTCAATGAGTTCGAAAAATTTTTCTGTCTCCTTGTTCTGAAAGTGAAAAAGCAAGAGCTGATAGAGATTATAGTATTTCTTTAGGTTTGGTGATAAAAGCGTTTATTGCTTACCTTCCGACTATCTTGTTGGACGAGTTTCCAGTAGCGCTTGATGATTCTATATTCATGAGATTTTCGGTCAAATTAATTCATGATTTGCACACGAACACGACTCATAGTACGGCCAAGATGTTGGAGTAAAACAGTCCAGTGGACTGTTTTAGCCTGAGTTTAGAAAATATAATAACGAAGGGTGAAAGCGATCTAAAACGATTTTAGCACATGGAAAAAGCTGTTTAGCCAAGTCATAATAAGGACTAAACATATCCATAGTAATGATTTTCACCTGACAACGAACAGCAC
The DNA here is from genome assembly GCA_027682205.1 of Streptococcaceae bacterium AF54-32pH5A. Taxonomy (GTDB): domain Bacteria; phylum Bacillota; class Bacilli; order Lactobacillales; family Streptococcaceae; genus Streptococcus. The sequence goes on along the minus strand of JAQDAD010000001.1, from coordinate 1,059,505 downwards.
GATTGTAGCGCAGAAAATAATTTCTTATGATAGCTTGTGTTCTGCCTTCAAGAACAGTGATGATATTAAGCCTGTCAAAGTCTTGCGCAATAAAGCTCATCTTCCCCTTTATAAAAATGTACTCGTCCCAAGACATAATCTCAGGAAGACGAGAAAAATCATGCTTAAAACAGAAGTCATTGAGCTTTTGAATAACCGTTGAAGTTGAAATGGCCAGCTGATGAGCAATATCGGTCATAGAAGTCTTTTCAATCAATTTTTGAGCAACCTTTTGGTTGATGATACGAGGAATTTGGTGATTCTTCTTGACGAGAGAAGTTTCAGCGACCATCATTTTTGAGCACTGATAGCACTTGAAACGACGCTTTTTCAGGAGAATTCTAGTAGGCATACCAGTCGTTTCAAGGTAAGAAACCGTAGAAGTTTTTTGAAAGTCATATTTCTTCATTTGCTTTCTGCAATCAGGACAAGATGGGGCTTCGTAGTCCAGTTTAGCGATGATTTCCTTGTGTGTATCTCTATTAACAACATCTATAATTTGGATATTAGGGTCTTTAATGTCTAGTAATTTTGTGATAAAATGTAAGGGATCCATATGATTCTTTCTAATGATGGTTTGGTCGCTTTTCATTATAGATTATATGGGACTTTTTTTCTACAACAAAAGAGGCTCCATAATATTCATAGGGGATTTACCCACTACAAATATTATAGAGCCTGCAAACAACACCCCGTTGGCTAGAAGATTCTTCTGACCATGGGGTGTTGTTTCTATAGGAGGGCTTAGTTAATACTCTTCGAAAATCTCTTTAAACCACGTCATCTTCGCCTTGCCGTAGGTATATGATACTGACTCTGTCAGTTCTATCCACAACCCCAAAACAGTGTTTTGAGCAGCCTGCGGCTAGCTTCCTAGTTTACTCTTTGATTTTCATTGAGTATTAGTTCTTTTTCTTGTTTTTCATCAACCATCCAAGTCCGAGAAGGGCAAGGATTCTGAATCCAGCAAGGGCAAGAAGGGATTTGCTCTCAGTACCTGTGTTTGGAAGGACTTTTTGAGAAAGAGACTCTGCAGCAGTTTCTTGAGAGTCAGGATTTGCTGCTAGGTTTTGGGCTTGGCCGTGTTCTTGTTCAACTTCCAAGCTAGAAAGATCAAATTCTGGCTTTTCTTCCACAGCTGGGGTAACGATGGCACCACCTTGAGACAAGCGGAGAACAACAGCAGTTAGGGCATTCAATTGCAACCCTTTTTCAGTCCATTTAAGACCTTGAGGGTTAGCGATTCCTACTGGTCCTGCTTGGTTTTCATCTGCCAGGACTTCGGCCTTTCTCAAGTGAGCAAAGGCAGTTCCTAAGTTGAATTCCCGAGCCTTATCATCTGCATTTACAAAGACAGCGTAGACATCACCGTTTGGAGCAGTGATTTGGTAGCCGATGACCACGTCTTCTTTTTCCACACCATTTTGGCCTGGGACAGTAATGAGTTGGACGCGTTCTTTGATATCTTGTAGACTCTTGAGTCGGAAGGCGTCTGTAGATTGACGAAGAGCGATCAATCCTTTCATGTAGTCACGGCTCTTGACATTTTCAGGGAAAGCTTTTCCATCCGTTGCTTTGGTCCAGTCAAACTTGTTGACAGCATCACTAGAGTCGTAAGAGTCGTGGATAAAGTAAGGATAGACAAATGGCTTGCCGTCCTTATCACGCAACAAGTGAGACTTGTTTGGAACCTTATCGTCTGGAACAGGAGTCTTGTAGGCTGGATCAAGGAATTGTTTGGTACGTCCATATTCCTGACCAGAGTGGATAAATGGAGTCCCTTGAGCTGTCAAGACCATGAGGTTTCCAAGTCGCAAACGACGATGGATCTCAGCGTAGTTCTCAGCCTTACTAGGGTCTTTTTTGATAGACTGAGCGATGATATCAAAGAGGGTCAAGTTATCATGGGCTGCGATATACTGGATAACATCTCCAGGACTGTCTGCTTCAAAGTTAGTTGGTTGAGCAATGAGATTTTTAAAGATGGTATTGATATCGCGTTTTCCACCTGTGATAAAGGCAGGTTGACCTTCATTTGGATAGCCAGACTTGAGGTTGTTACGGATATCGTCTGAAAAGACTGCAACAGTATCTGTTTTCTTCATCCAAGACTGATCAGCAGGTTGTACAGGCATATTTTCATCACCAGCATAGGTTTTCCAACCTTCACCTAGCATGATCAGATTTGGATTGAGGGCGCGTGCAGCCTTGTAAGCTTCTTCGATCGAAGCCGCATCGTGGTCTCCCATCATATCGAAACGGAAGCCATCCACTTTGTAAGTTTCAACCAAATACTTGATAGAGTCTACCAAGACACGTTTAGACATGTAGTGGGTTGTTCCTAAACGACCGCCTCCAAAGCTAGTACGTGGAGTTCCGTCTGCGTCCATAAAGTGGTAGTAGTTTGGCTCAATATCTTCAAAAATATCAACATTGGCAGTATGGTTGTAGACCACGTCCAAGATAGCTCCCATCCCACGTTTATGGATTTCGTTTATGAGATTTTTGAATTCCGCGATACGTTTTTCTGGATCCTTGGGATTGCTAGAGTACATACCAGTCAAGGAGAAGTAGTTTTGAGGGTCATATCCCCAGTTGTAGTTGCTGTTGCTTGAAGCATAGGCAGACAAGCGTTCTTTGTTCTTCAATTCATTGACAAAGTAGTAGGACAAGACTGGAAGAAGTTGGATGTGGGTAACACCCAAATCTTTGAGATAGTCTAGTTTTTCAATGAAAGCTTCAAAAGTACCAAATGGTTTGGTCAAATCTTTTGCGATGGCAGGATCGGAAGTAAAGTCACGGACATGAGCTTCATAGATGACCGCATCTTCGCGCGATTTGAAGTTGCGAATCTTACCGTAGGTCAAGTCTTGTGGGCCTAGTTTTGCTGGATCGACAAAGGCGGCTTTAGCTACCTTATGAGCTGCATCTGTTTTTGCTAGATCACTGTTCCAAGCTGCTAGAGATTTGGCATAAGGGTCGAGAACGAGAACGGTTTTACCTTGGCGCTCAATTTGGTAGTGGTAGTAGTATCCAGTGTAGTTGCTGATACCTAGACCAGAGTTTGCGTCCAAAGTTTGTTTCCAGGTTCCTTTTTCTCCTTTTTCAAGAGCGACAGTTCCGATTACTTTTTCAGGGTCTTTCTTGTCGTAGACGACAACTGAAACCTTATCAGCACTTGGAGACCAGAGGGTAAGGTCGACACGCTTGCCATCTTCTTTTAGGGTTGCGCCGAGTGGACCGTCGTAACTGTAGGTCTCATCCTTGAGGCGCCAGCTTGAACGTGTGGTAAAACGATCTGAATTGTAGCTGACAGTGTAAGGGTGTTGGGTGTCAGAGAAGTCGCCGATGTAGGTCACTTTCTTACCAGCTTCATCTACTTCCACGTCTGTGATGGCTACTTTGTTCCCTTGATGGTCAGTGATGTTGGAGTGTTTAAGAATGTCTTCTTTCTTGGCTCCGACTAGGGTAGAAAAGCTGCTTTCGATACGAGATTTAGCTACGTGTTGAGCACCAGTCATGCGGATGTCGTGCACGTAATAGGGGTTGGTGTAGATGGTTTCGTCATCATCTTTGAGAAAGATTTGACTGTGATTTTTCAAATCTGTAAATTTGTAATCTTCTTTTCGGATTTTCACATCATCGCCTTTCTTGCTTTCGTCCAGTAATAAAAATCCGAATTCTCTTGCAGCTTCATTGAGTGGAATATCAATGTAACGGCCATATTTTCCAGTTGCCGTAAAGTCAGTACCGTCAGGCCATTCTCCACTGCTTGGGTTCTTGACATCGCCCCAATACCAAAGAGATTTTTTGTCATAGTTCCCGTCGGTGCGGTAGTAGTTGACACGGACAGTTCCCGCTGGCTGAGGACGGTAGTTGTATACCTTATAGTTTTCATCTAGCCAAGCCTCATTCATTTTTGGAGAGAGGAGCTCTACTGAACGATCTCCAGTAAGGTTATCCCCTTTAGTATTGTTGATGAGGAAGCTGACCTTCTTGGCTTGCTCATTTTTGAGTTTGACATCTAGGTAATAGCCGTAGTCATCTTGCTTGGCATCCTTGAAAGACTTGGCTCCATTTGGCCAGTTTTCAGAAGGTTTTTCAACATCGTCCCATGTCCAAAGACCTTGAGAATCCTTGTTTTCTTCAGGGAGTTTTTTTACATGGATGCGGAAGTAGTTGTCTGCGATGGGTTCTTCAGAACTAGTGTCTGCTTGTGGTTTTTGATCAGAACTTGGCGTCGAAGTGCTGGTATCTACTTTCTCTTCCTTGCTGTTAGGTTGGCTTGGAGTAACGTCATCTTTTTTAGGTGTTTCAGCAGCTAGAACAGCGTCTGTTGTTGGGTTTTCCTTTTTAGCACTAAGGGAAGCGTTTGCATTGTTTTGTTCAGAAATAGGCTCTTGCTTTTGAGTTTGACTAGTTTCAGTCTCGGTAGGGGCCGTGGTCACTAGGCTAGTATTTTCCTGAGTTTGAGGAAGGTTTTCATTAGCTGAAATAGTCGGCATTGTAGCAGAAAGCAAGATAATGCTGGCACCGATAAGGACAGAACCAGTTCCGTTTTTCAAGGAACGGATACCATAAATCATTTTTTTCTCAGTTTGAGATGGGATCTTTTTCATCACAATTCTCCTTGTGTAGTTATTCCTTATCAGTATAGCATGAGGTAAACATTTGTGCAAGCGTTTTCCCAATTTTTGAAAGAAAATTTTATGATTAATTCTTTTGAAATGTTAAACCATTTTATAGGAAAAGATTGTTTGAAAAATGGTAAAAAAACCTTGAAAAATCTTGTCCAATAAGGTATAATAAGAGTAATCATTTGTCGTAGGTTTTGTCTGATATATTGTCCAGACAGGACTCACAGCAGTTAAATCTCCTGAAAAAGTCGGATTTAGCTGCTCTTTTTGTGCTTTTTTTCGGCTTTTTGAGTTTTTGTAACGAAGATTTAAAGATTCTGAAAATTTATCAAAAGGACGAGGTGATAGGGGTTTTACAACCATTTGACGATAATCAATAGCCTGATTGATAAGGCTTGGAACTTTATTTACAAAGGAGAATCATCTTGGCAGGACATGACGTTCAATACGGGAAACATCGTACCCGTCGTAGTTTTTCAAGAATCAAAGAAGTTCTTGACTTACCAAATTTGATTGAAATTCAAACGGATTCATTCAAAGCTTTCCTAGACCACGGTCTGAAGGAAGTGTTTGAAGATGTATTGCCAATTTCAAACTTCACAGACACAATGGAGTTGGAATTTGTTGGATATGAAATCAAGGAACCAAAATACACGTTAGAAGAAGCTCGTATCCACGATGCTAGCTACTCAGCACCTATTTTTGTAACCTTCCGCTTGATTAATAAAGAAACAGGCGAAATTAAGACCCAAGAAGTTTTCTTTGGTGATTTCCCAATCATGACAGAGATGGGAACCTTCATCATCAACGGTGGTGAGCGTATTATCGTATCTCAGTTGGTCCGCTCACCAGGTGTTTACTTTAATGACAAGGTAGATAAAAACGGTAAAGTGGGCTACGGCTCAACGGTTATCCCAAACCGTGGAGCTTGGTTGGAACTGGAAAGCGACTCAAAAGACATCGCCTACACTCGTATCGACCGTACTCGTAAAATTCCATTTACGACCTTAGTTCGTGCGCTTGGTTTCTCAGGTGATGATGAAATCTTTGATATCTTTGGTGACAGCGAATTGGTTCGCAATACTGTTGAAAAAGATATCCACAAGAACCCAATGGACTCTCGCACAGACGAAGCATTGAAGGAAATCTACGAACGCCTTCGTCCAGGTGAGCCTAAGACTGCCGAAAGCTCACGTAGCTTACTTGTGGCACGATTCTTCGACCCACGTCGCTACGATTTGGCAGCCGTTGGTCGCTACAAAATCAATAAAAAACTCAATGTAAAAACACGCTTGCTCAACCAAACCATCGCTGAACCATTGGTAGATCCTGAAACGGGTGAAATCTTGGTAGAAGCTGGAACCGTTATGACTCGTAGCGTGATTGAAAGCATCGAGCACCACTTGGATGGCGACTTGAACAAGATCGTTTATATTCCAAATGATGCAGCTGTTCTGACAGAACCAGTTGTCCTTCAAAAATTCAAGATTGTTGCGCCAACGGATCCAGACCGTGTTGTAACTATCATTGGTAATGCTAATCCTGATGACAAGGTTCGTGTTGTAACTCCTGCGGATATCCTTGCAGAGATGAGCTACTTCCTCAACTTGGCTGAAGGTATCGGACGTGTGGATGATATCGACCACCTTGGAAACCGTCGTATCCGTGCGGTTGGTGAATTGCTTGCTAACCAAGTACGTCTTGGACTTTCTCGTATGGAACGTAATGTCCGTGAACGTATGTCTGTTCAAGACAATGAAGTCTTAACACCACAACAAATCATCAATATCCGTCCTGTAACAGCTGCGGTTAAAGAATTCTTTGGTTCATCACAGTTGTCACAGTTCATGGACCAACACAACCCGCTTTCTGAGTTGTCTCACAAACGCCGTTTGTCAGCCTTGGGACCTGGTGGTTTGACACGTGACCGTGCTGGATATGAAGTCCGTGACGTGCATTACACTCACTATGGTCGTATGTGTCCAATCGAGACACCTGAAGGACCTAACATCGGTTTGATCAATAACTTGTCATCTTACGGACACTTGAATAAGTATGGCTTTGTTCAAACACCATACCGTAAGGTTGACCGTGAAACAGGTGTTGTGACCAACGAAATCGTTTGGTTGACAGCCGATGAAGAAGATGAATATACTGTAGCGCAGGCTAACTCTCGCCTCAACGAAGATGGTACTTTTGCTGAGAAAACTGTAATGGGACGTCACCAAGGGGTCAACCAAGAGTATCCAGCAGAAGTGGTTGATTACATGGATGTGTCACCAAAACAGGTAGTTGCCGTTGCGACTGCATGTATTCCTTTCTTGGAAAACGATGACTCCAACCGTGCCCTCATGGGTGCCAACATGCAACGTCAGGCTGTACCATTGATCGATCCAAAAGCACCTTACGTTGGTACTGGTATGGAATACCAAGCAGCTCATGACTCTGGAGCTGCTGTGATTGCTCAGTATGATGGTAAAGTTACCTACGCAGATGCAGATAAGGTAGAAGTTCGCCGTGAAGATGGTTCATTGGATGTTTACCACATCCAAAAATTCCGTCGTTCAAACTCAGGTACTGCCTACAACCAACGTACACTTGTTAAAGTTGGCGATGTCGTTGAAAAAGGCGACTTTATCGCGGATGGACCTTCTATGGAAAAAGGGGAAATGGCACTTGGACAAAACCCAATCGTTGCCTACATGACTTGGGAAGGTTACAACTTCGAGGATGCCGTTATCATGAGTGAACGCTTGGTCAAAGACGATGTCTACACATCTGTCCACCTCGAAGAATACGAATCAGAAACGCGCGATACAAAGCTTGGGCCTGAAGAAATCACTCGTGAAATTCCAAACGTTGGTGAAGATGCCCTTAAAGACCTTGACGAAATGGGTATTATCCGTATCGGTGCTGAGGTTAAAGAAGGTGATATCCTTGTAGGTAAAGTAACACCTAAGGGTGAGAAGGACCTTTCGGCTGAAGAACGTCTCTTGCACGCTATCTTCGGTGACAAGTCTCGTGAAGTGCGTGACACCTCTCTTCGTGTACCACACGGTGCCGATGGTGTCGTTCGTGATGTTAAGATCTTTACACGTGCAAATGGAGATGAGTTGCAATCTGGTGTTAATATGCTAGTTCGTGTTTACATCGCTCAAAAACGTAAGATCAAGGTCGGAGATAAGATGGCTGGACGTCACGGGAATAAAGGGGTCGTCTCTCGTATCGTACCTGTAGAAGACATGCCTTACCTTCCAGACGGAACTCCAGTCGATATCATGTTGAACCCACTTGGGGTGCCATCACGTATGAATATCGGTCAGGTTATGGAGCTTCACCTTGGTATGGCAGCTCGTACTCTTGGTATTCACATCGCGACACCGGTCTTTGACGGAGCAAGCTCTGAAGACCTTTGGGACACTGTCAAAGAAGCAGGTATGGATAGCGATGCCAAAACAATCCTTTACGATGGACGTACAGGTGAGCCGTTTGACAACCGTGTTTCTGTTGGAGTCATGTACATGATCAAACTCCACCACATGGTTGACGATAAGTTGCACGCGCGTTCAGTCGGACCTTACTCAACTGTTACCCAACAACCACTCGGAGGTAAAGCTCAGTTTGGTGGACAACGTTTCGGTGAGATGGAAGTTTGGGCTCTTGAAGCCTATGGCGCGTCAAATGTCCTTCAAGAAATCTTGACCTACAAGTCTGACGATATCAACGGACGTTTGAAAGCTTATGAAGCTATTACAAAAGGAAAACCAATTCCAAAACCAGGTGTTCCAGAATCCTTCCGAGTTCTTGTGAAAGAATTGCAATCTCTTGGTCTTGACATGCGTGTCCTTGACGAAGATGACCAAGAAGTGGAACTTCGCGACTTGGATGAAGGAATGGACGAAGATGTCATCCACGTAGATGACCTTGAAAAAGCCCGCGAAAAAGCAGCCCAAGAGGCTAAAGCAGCCTTTGAAGCTGAAGAAGCTGCGAAAGCAACAAAAGCGGAAGCAACAGAAGAAGCTGCTGATCAAGAATAAGCAGTTCACTTAAAATAGAAAGGGAAGAAATAGTGGTTGATGTAAATCGTTTTAAAAGTATGCAAATCACCCTAGCTTCTCCAAGCAAAGTCCGTTCATGGTCTTATGGAGAAGTCAAAAAACCTGAAACAATCAATTACCGTACCTTGAAACCAGAACGTGAAGGACTCTTTGACGAAGTCATCTTTGGTCCTACAAAAGACTGGGAATGTGCTTGTGGTAAGTACAAACGCATTCGTTACAGAGGGATTGTTTGTGACCGCTGTGGGGTTGAAGTAACGCGTACAAAAGTTCGTCGTGAGCGTATGGGACATATCGAATTGAAAGCTCCTGTATCTCACATCTGGTACTTCAAGGGGATTCCAAGTCGTATGGGCTTGACCCTTGATATGAGCCCTCGTGCCCTCGAGGAAGTGATCTACTTTGCGGCTTATGTGGTGATTGATCCGAAGGATACACCACTTGAGCACAAGTCTATCATGACAGAGCGTGAATACCGTGAGCGCTTGCGTGAGTATGGTTATGGATCATTCGTTGCCAAGATGGGTGCCGAAGCCATCCAAGACCTCTTGAAACAAGTAGATCTTGAAAAAGAAATTGCGGAACTCAAAGAAGAGTTGAAAACAGCTACTGGACAAAAACGTGTCAAAGCCATCCGTCGTTTGGATGTCTTGGATGCCTTTTACAAGTCTGGAAACAAACCTGAATGGATGATTCTCAACATCCTTCCAGTTATTCCACCAGATCTTCGTCCAATGTTGCAGTTGGATGGTGGTCGTTTTGCCTCATCTGACTTAAACGACCTTTACCGCCGTGTTATCAACCGTAACAACCGTTTGGCTCGTTTGCTTGAGTTGAATGCACCAGGTATCATCGTTCAAAATGAGAAGCGTATGCTTCAAGAAGCGGTTGACGCTTTGATTGACAATGGTCGTCGTGGTCGTCCGATTACAGGACCAGGTAGCCGTCCGCTGAAATCATTGAGTCACATGCTTAAAGGGAAGCAAGGACGCTTCCGTCAAAATTTGCTCGGTAAACGTGTTGACTTCTCGGGACGTTCTGTTATCGCTGTTGGTCCAACTCTTAAGATGTACCAATGTGGTGTGCCACGTGAAATGGCCATCGAGCTCTTTAAACCATTCGTCATGCGTGAAATCGTTGCCCGTGATATCGTACAAAACGTGAAAGCAGCTAAGCGCTTGGTAGAACGCGGAGATGAGCGTATCTGGGATATTCTCGAAGAAGTGATTAAAGAACACCCAGTGCTTTTGAACCGCGCACCGACCCTTCACCGTTTGGGGATCCAAGCCTTCGAGCCTGTCTTGATCGATGGTAAGGCCCTTCGTTTGCACCCACTTGTCTGTGAAGCCTACAATGCCGACTTTGACGGGGATCAAATGGCCATCCACGTACCGCTTTCAGAAGAAGCTCAAGCAGAAGCTCGTATCTTGATGTTGGCTGCTGAGCACATTTTGAATCCGAAAGATGGTAAACCAGTTGTTACCCCATCTCAGGACATGGTTTTGGGTAACTACTATTTGACCATGGAAGAAGCTGGCCGTGAAGGTGAAGGAATGGTCTTCAAAGACCGTGACGAAGCTGTTATGGCTTATCGAAATGGTTATGTTCACCTCCACTCACGTGTAGGTATCGCAACAGACAGCCTTAACAAACCATGGACAGAAGAGCAAAAACACAAGGTCTTGCTGACAACAGTTGGTAAAATCCTCTTCAACGACATCATGCCAGAAGGTCTACCATACTTGCAAGAACCAACAAATGCCAACTTGACAGAAGGCGTTCCAGCTAAATACTTCTTGCCACTTGGTGGTGATATCAAGGAAGCTATTCGCAACCTTGAACTCAACCCTCCATTCAAGAAGAAAAACCTTGGAAATATCATCGCTGAAATCTTCAAACGTTTCCGTACGACAGAAACATCTGCCCTACTTGACCGCATGAAGAATCTCGGTTACCACCACTCAACTCTTGCAGGTTTGACGGTGGGTATCGCCGATATCCCAGTCGTTGAAGACAAGACTGAAATCATCGAAGAATCACACAAACGTGTAGAACAAATCACCAAACAATTCCGTCGTGGTATGATTACGGACGATGAGCGCTACAATGCTGTTACAGCTGAATGGCGTGCGGCCCGTGAAAAATTGGAGAAACGCTTGGTTGCCAACCAAGATCCGAAGAACCCAATCGTTATGATGATGGACTCTGGAGCTCGTGGTAACATCTCAAACTTCTCACAGCTTGCCGGTATGCGTGGTCTGATGGCGGCTCCGAACGGACGTATCATGGAATTGCCAATCCTTTCAAACTTCCGCGAAGGTTTGTCAGTACTCGAAATGTTCTTCTCAACTCACGGTGCGCGTAAAGGTATGACTGATACGGCCCTTAAGACAGCCGACTCAGGTTACTTGACTCGTCGTTTGGTTGACGTGGCTCAAGACGTTATCATCCGTGAGGACGACTGTGGAACAGACCGTGGTCTCTTGATCCGTTCTATCGCAGAAGGAAATGAAATGATCGAGTCTCTCGAAGAACGTCTCAATGGTCGCTACACTAAGAAAACTGTTAAACATCCAGAAACTGGTGCAGTGATCATTGGTCCAAATGAATTGATTACAGAAGACAAGGCGCGTGAAATTGTCAATGCTGGTGTGGAAGAAGTGACTATCCGCTCCGTATTTACATGTAACACTCGTCATGGAGTCTGCCGTCACTGTTACGGTATCAACTTGGCGACTGGTGATGCGGTTGAAGTTGGTGAAGCAGTTGGTACAATCGCTGCCCAATCTATCGGGGAACCTGGTACACAGCTTACCATGCGTACCTTCCACACGGGTGGGGTTGCCTCAAATACCGATATCACTCAGGGTCTTCCTCGTGTCCAAGAAATCTTTGAAGCCCGCAATCCGAAAGGGGAAGCGGTTATCACTGAAGTCAAGGGTGAGGTTACAGCCATCGAAGAAGATGCTTCAACTCGTACTAAGAAAGTCTTTGTTAAGGGTGAAACTGGCGAAGGTGAATACGTGGTTCCATTTACAGCACGTATGCGTGTCGAAGTTGGAGACCAAGTCTCTCGCGGTGCAGCATTGACAGAAGGTTCTATCCAACCAAAACGTCTCCTTGCTGTTCGTGATGTCTTATCAGTTGAAACCTACCTTCTCGGTGAAGTACAAAAAGTTTACCGTAGCCAAGGGGTAGAAATCGGCGACAAACACATTGAGGTAATGGTTCGTCAAATGATCCGTAAAGTTCGTGTCATGGATCCAGGTGACACAGACCTTCTCATGGGTACTCTCATGGACATCAATGACTTTACAGATGCCAACAAAGATGTTCTTATCGCAGGTGGAGTTCCAGCGACAGGTCGCCCAGTTCTTATGGGAATTACCAAAGCTTCACTTGAAACCAATAGTTTCTTGTCAGCGGCTTCCTTCCAGGAAACAACTCGTGTCCTCACAGACGCAGCTATCCGTGGTAAGAAAGACCATCTCCTTGGACTCAAGGAAAATGTTATCATCGGTAAGATCATCCCAGCAGGTACTGGTATGGCTCGCTACCGTAACCTTGAACCACAAGCAATCAACGAAGCAGCCTATCTGGCTCCAGAACAAGAAGAGATAGAAAATGCTCCAGTAGAGGAAGTTGTGGAAATCCAAGTTGAAGAAACAGTAGAATAAAAAGTAAATAAGAGAGCCTTCGGGTTCTCTTTTGTTTTACTCTTCTGTCTATTGGAGTTAGGTGAGCACGATGCAGTATCTCTCAAATCGCTTTAACCATTTTTTATAGTTCATTTTCAAAAAGTAAAAAATATCGGATAGGGGTCTGTCAGAACTTAAAGATAATCCTCACCAATAATTTTCCCTTTTTGTCAGTTGAGCGTTAAAATAGGACACTTGAGAAGAGGGGAGGGATTTTATCTTTCACGCAGAGTATAATCATGTATACGAAGGGAGAACTGAAAATGATAAAATCAATTCGCATCTTATTGTTACTAGCTTTACTCCAGATTAGTCTGAGTAGCTGCTTGCTGTGGAAGGGAGCCATCTTAACCTTAAAGCAGTCAAGCGCTTATTTTCTAGTGTTTATCGTATTGGCGTCAGGTCTGTGTGCGGGCATGAATTTCTTTTATACTCGAGATCAGGATGTTCATAGCATCATAAGTAGTCAGAAAAAAGTGAAACTATTTTATAGTACCTTGTTGGTCTTAAACCTAGTAGGTGTCTGTCTGGTGTTGTCGGAGACTATTTTAACACAGACAACTTTTCAGCAAGAGTTGGTAGACCTTTTCTTGCCTTCCTTCTTTTTCTTGTTTGGCATTGATTTACTTGTCTTTTTACCGTTTGAAAAATACAGCCGAGATTTGGGAGCCGCTCTCAATAAGAAAAAAACAGTTATCCTGACAGTTCTCGCAACCTTGCTGTTCTTGAGAAATCCAATGACAGTTTTATCCATTGTTTTTTATGTTGGTTTAGGTTTCATTTTTGCTCGGTTTTTATTTCCAAAATCCATGAGAAGAGAATTTTCCTTTTACGGTCATGTGATCCGAGATATTTTACTTGTCAGTGCTATGTGTATATTTTTTTAAAAACACTTTTCGATCAATAAAAATCCCTTGTTTTACCAAAGTTGTTATAGTAAGTTTGTAAAGAAAATTCACACAAAAGAAAACTTTTTGGTATAATAGTAGCATGTACACAAAAAATGAAGAAGAGCTGATCAATCTGGGAGAACGCCTAGGGACCTTGCTCCAAAAAAACGATGTTTTGATCCTGTCTGGAGAACTGGGCGCTGGTAAAACAACCTTTACCAAGGGTATTGCCAAGGGCTTGGATATTCGTCAGATGATCAAAAGTCCAACTTACACTATCGTGAGAGAGTATGAGGGCCGCCTTCCGCTCTACCACTTGGATGTCTATCGAATTGAGGGGGATGCTGATTCGATTGACTTGGATGAGTTTCTCTTTGGTGGTGGTGTGACCGTTATTGAGTGGGGACATCTTTTGGGTGAGGATTTACCAGATTCCTACTTGGAGTTGGAACTCTTGAAAGAGGCTGAAGGTCGTCGCATCTATTTTTCCGCTCAGGGTCCTCGTGCTGAGCAATTGATTAAGGAGCTTCAAAATGGAGTATGAACTTTGTATTCGTGAGGCTGAAGTTCAGGATGCAGCTGCTTTGGTTGCATTCTTGGATTTAGTTGGACAGGAGACAGATTTCACCAGTCTGGATGAAAATGGTATCCTGATGACAGAATCTGAAATGGCGCTTTTTATTGAAAAGCAAGCGACTTCAGATAACCAAATCACTCTCCTAGCCCTCCTGAATGATGAAATTGCAGGTGTTTTGAACATCACGGCAGAGCAGCGTATACGGATTCGCCACATTGGAGATATCTTTTTGGTCATCCAAAGGAAGTTTTGGAATCATGGCTTAGGAAGCATACTCCTTGAAGAGGGAATTGAGTGGGCTAAAACCAGTGGAGTTCTGCGTCGTTTGCAGCTCAGTGTACAAAAGCGCAACGAGGCAGCTATCCGCCTCTATTCAAAATTTGGATTTGTTACAGAAGGCTTACAAGAAAGAGGAGCCTATTTAAAAGAAGGGATATTTTTAGACGTTTACCTGATGGGTAGATTGATAGATAAATGATAATATGGTAAAAAAAATAATCGGAATGCTATTAGCTTTTCTAGCAGTAACAGCTTTAGGTGTGGGTGCTTATGCCTATACTATTTATTATCAGGGAACTGAAACTCTAAGTAAAAAAACTTATAAGAAAATTGGTGAAGAAACCAATGTGATTGAGGCGACAGAGCCTTTGACTATTCTTTTGATGGGGGTGGATACGGGAAATGTAGAACGTACAGACCCTTGGGCGGGGAATAGTGATTCCATGATTCTTTTGACAGTCAATCCCAAAACTAAGAAAACAACTATGATGAGTTTAGAACGGGATATTTTGACCAAGATTGAAACTGGAAATGGCCAAGTCCAGGAGGCGAAACTCAATGCGGCTTATGCCAATGGCGGTGCAGAGCTGGCTATTTCAACCATTCAAAAAATGATGAACATTCATATCGATCGTTATGTGATGGTCAACATGCAAGGACTCCAACAGCTAGTTGATGCAGTTGGAGGCATCACAGTCAACAATACGCTCGGTTTCCCGATTTCGATTGCTGACCAGGAAGAATTTAATAAAATCTCGATTGGAGTCGGTGAGCAAACTTTGAATGGTGAGGAAGCCCTGGTGTATTCACGGATGCGTTATCAGGATCCTGAGGGAGACTATGGTCGTCAAAAACGTCAACGTGAAGTCATTCAAAAGATTATGGAAAAGGTCTTGAGCCTCAATAGTATCAGTCATTATCAAGCTATCTTAAAAGCGCTTAGTGATAATATGCAGACAAATGTTGATTTGTCTGCCTCCAGTATTCCACAACTACTTGGTTACCAAGATTCTTTTAAAAACATCGAAACTCATCAACTTCGTGGTGAAGATGCTGAGTTGCAAGGAATCTCTTATCAAATCGTAACGACGGAGCATATGCTGGAAATGCAAAATCTCTTGCGTCGTTCCCTAGGGAGAGAGGACGTAGCAGAGTTGGAGACCAACGCTGTTCTGTATGAGCATCTTTATGGTCGAACAGCGCCTTCAACAAATGCTTCAAGTGAGGAAATAGAATAAAAAGAAAAATCAAATCGTGGGACTTTCCTGCGATTTTTTCAAAAAGAATCCGAATAGATAGGTAGGAGGAAAGATGAAAGCAGAAATTATTGCTGTAGGAACGGAAATTTTGACAGGGCAGATCGTCAATACCAACGCCCAGTTTTTGTCAGAAAAGCTAGCAGAAATTGGAGTAGATGTCTACTTCCAAACGGCTGTAGGAGATAATGAAGCGCGTCTCATGTCCTTGCTAGAGATTGCGAGCTCGCGTAGCAGTTTAGTCATTTTGACAGGGGGCTTGGGGCCAACTGAGGATGATTTAACCAAACAAACGTTGGCAAAATTTTTGGGAAAAGCCTTGGTGTTTGACGCTCAAGCCCAGGAAAAACTTGATCACTTTTTTGCTCAAAGACCAGACTATGCGCGCACTCCCAATAATGAGCGTCAAGCACAAATTGTAGAAGGGGCAACTCCACTGCCAAATGAGACAGGCTTAGCAGTCGGAGGAGTGTCGGAAGCTGATGGCGTGACTTACGTGGTCCTTCCAGGACCTCCTAGTGAGTTGAAACCCATGGTCTTAAATCAGCTCTTACCCAAGCTGATGACTGGTGCCAAGTTATACTCACGAGTGCTCCGTTTCTTTGGAATTGGTGAGAGTCAGTTAGTGACCATTTTGGCGGATTTGATTGACCAGCAAACAGATCCGACCTTGGCTCCTTATGCCAAAACGGGAGAAGTGACCTTGCGTTTGTCTACAAAAGCAGTCAGTCAAGAAAAGGCTGATCAAGCACTGGACATACTAGAAAACCAAATCTTAGATTGTCAGACTTTCGAGGGATTTTCTCTGCGAGACATCTGTTATGGATATGGCGAAGAGGCCAGCCTAGCAAGTGTCGTTGTAGAAGAGCTTAAGAAGAGAAAGAAAAGCATTACCGCAGCTGAAAGCTTAACGGCAGGCCTCTTTCAAGCTACTTTAGCAGACTTTTCAGGCGTTTCTGCCATCTTTAATGGCGGGTTTGTTACCTACAGTTTAGAAGAAAAGTCCAAGATGCTGGATATTTCCGAGCAAGAGCTAAAAAAACATGGTGTCGTTTCAGAGTTTACGGCTAAAAAGATGGCAGAGCAGGCACGGCTCAAGACTCAGTCTGATTATGGAGTCAGTTTGACGGGGGTTGCTGGACCAGATAGCTTAGAGGGGCATCCAGCTGGGACAGTCTTTATCGGCTTGGCACATGCAAAAGGGACAGAGGTTATCAAGGCTAATATCGCAGGGCGGAGCCGAGCAGATGTTCGCCAGATCGCGGTCATGCATGCCTTTAACCTAGTTCGCAAGGCTTTATTAAGTGACTAACTTTTGATATAATAGTAGATAGGTCTTAGGACTATTAGAATACAGGAGAATAGAATGGCGAAAAAACCAAAAAAATTAGATGAAATTTCAAAAAAATTTGGGGCAGATCGTGAAAAAGCCTTGAACGATGCTCTTAAATTGATTGAAAAAGACTTCGGTAAAGGCTCAATCATGCGTTTGGGAGAGCGTGCAGAGCAGAAAGTTCAAGTCATGAGTTCAGGGTCTTTGGCTCTGGACATTGCTCTTGGCTCAGGTGGTTATCCTAAGGGACGTATCATCGAAATCTATGGACCAGAATCATCTGGTAAGACAACAGTTGCCCTTCACGCTGTCGCGCAAGCGCAAAAAGAAGGTGGAATCGCTGCCTTTATCGATGCGGAACACGCCCTTGATCCAGCCTATGCAGCAGCACTTGGTGTGAATATTGACGAATTGCTTTTATCACAACCAGACTCAGGGGAGCAAGGTCTTGAAATTGCAGGAAAATTGATTGACTCAGGTGCAGTTGACCTTGTCGTTATTGACTCAGTTGCGGCCCTTGTGCCTCGTGCAGAAATCGATGGGGACATTGGAGACAGCCACGTTGGTTTGCAGGCTCGTATGATGAGTCAGGCCATGCGTAAACTTGGTGCTTCGATCAATAAGACCAAAACAATTGCCATCTTTATCAACCAATTGCGTGAAAAAGTTGGGGTTATGTTTGGAAATCCTGAAACGACTCCTGGTGGACGTGCTCTGAAATTCTACGCTTCAGTCCGTTTGGATGTTCGTGGAAGCACACAAATCAAGGGAACTGGTGACCAAAAAGATACCAATGTCGGTAAGGAAACCAAGATTAAGGTTGTTAAAAATAAGGTGGCTCCACCGTTTAAGGAAGCCTTTGTTGAAATCATGTATGGAGAAGGAATTTCTAAGACCGGAGAACTCTTGAAGATCGCAAGTGATCTCGATATCATCCAAAAAGCCGGAGCTTGGTACTCTTACAAGGGTGAAAAAATTGGACAAGGATCTGAAAATGCTAAGAAATACTTGGCAGATCATCCAGAAATCTTTGATGCCATTGACCACCAAGTCCGTGTTCAATATGGTTTGGTTGAAGATGAAGAAGCCTCAGATGTTAGTCCAGTAGCAGAGACGACTTCTAACCAAGAAGTAACACTTGACCTTGGCGATGAACTTGGAATCGAAATTGAAGAATAACATAAAAAGTAGCAGATAGGAACTGCTACTTTTTATGTTTGTTTAATTGTCTAAGATGAAAGAACTAGTGGTCACTAAAACGACGATACTCGATATGAAAGTCAAAATAATGTTCATCTTGTAATTTTTGGAAGATGTCGCGATAGGCTTCCTCGTCAAAGTGATCGCCACGGTAGAGAATTTCAAAACTCAAACCGTCGTACTCAAGGAAAGCGTTAGCTGTTTTAAATCCATTTTGTCGATAGAAGTCCATTCTAGCCTTCCTTTGCTCCAAGTTATCGCATTCTTCATCCAATCGCTCGACTTCCAGCAACATAGTTCGCTGGTAAAAATCAGTCAGCTTTTCGATAATTTCCTTTCCGTACCCGTGACTTCTCAGGTGGGGCATGATGGCAAAAAAGCTGATATAAAAGGCTTTTTGATTGGAGATGGCAAAAGCAAAGCCGACAAACTCTTCTTCGTTATAAAAGGCAAAGAAGTGAGCGTCATCTCGGTCCTGATAGCGTAAAAACTCAGACAGAGGGACTCGTTCTTCCTCGGGGAAAGCTTCCTTGTTTAGCTTTTCAACCTTATCAAGATCAGGAAATACATCGGTTATTAATTGACTAGTCAAACTCATAAATAGCCTCCTTTTCTTGATTATAGCAAATTGTCTCTCAGTAGGCAATTGATTTTAAGAAAATCAAGCAATCCTTGTAGCTCCTCTAGAAAGCTGATATAATAGCTTTATGAATAAGAAAAGAAAAGTGGATTTGGTCAATGGTCCAATCCTTCCTTCGCTTTTAAGCTTTGCCTTTCCAATTTTGCTGTCTAATATCTTTCAACAGCTTTATAATACAGCTGACGTCTTGATTGTTGGGCGTTTTCTTGGCCAAGAATCCTTGGCAGCAGTAGGAGCGACAACGGCCATTTTTGACTTGATTATAGGCTTTACGCTTGGTGTTGGAAATGGCATGGGGATTGTCATTGCTCGCTATTATGGGGCTCGTAATTTCACCAAAATCAAAGAAGCGGTAGCCGCAACCTGGATTTTAGGAGGGCTTCTAAGTATTTTAGTTATGCTGATGGGATTCGTCGGCCTGTATCCACTCTTGCAATACTTAGATACTCCTGCAGAAATCCTCCCTCAATCCTATCAATATATTTCCATGATTGTGACCTGTGTAGGTGTTAGTTTTGCCTATAATCTCTTCGCAGGCTTGTTGCGGTCTATTGGTGATAGTCTGGCTGCGCTTGGTTTTTTGATTTTCTCTGCTCTTGTCAATGTGGTTCTGGATCTCTATTTTATTACGCAACTGCACTTGGGAGTTCAATCTGCGGGACTTGCTACCATCATTTCACAAGGTTTATCAGCGGTTCTCTGCTTTTATTATATCCGCAAGAGCGTTCCAGAACTCTTGCCACAGTTTAAACATTTCAAATGGGACAAGAGCTTGTACGCGGATCTCTTAGAGCAAGGTTTGGCCATGGGATTGATGAGTTCAATTGTGTCCATCGGTAGTGTGATTTTGCAGTCTTCTGTCAATACCTTTGGTGCAATGATTATTAGTGCGCAAACAGCGGCTCGACGCATTATGGCCTTTGCTCTGCTTCCCATGACGGCTATTTCTTCTGCTATGACGACCTTTGCCTCTCAGAATCTCGGGGCTAAGCGACCAGACCGCATTGTTCAAGGTCTTCGAATCGGCAGTCGCCTGAGCATGTCCTGGGCAGGCTTTATCTGTATCTTTCTCTTTTTTGCTAGTCCTACCTTAATTTCCTTCTTGGCCAGTTCAACGGATGGTTACTTGGTTGAAAATGGTAGCCTCTACCTGCAAATCAGCTCAGTCTTTTATCCGATTTTGAGCCTTTTGTTGATTTATCGGAATTGTTTGCAGGGCTTGGGGCAAAAAGTCCTTCCTCTGGTATCTAGTTTTATCGAACTAATCGGTAAAATTGCTTTTGTGGTCTTGATTATCCCTTGGGCAGGCTATAGGGGAGTTATCCTCTGCGAACCTCTTATCTGGGTTGCCATGACCATCCAACTTTACTTCTCGCTTTTCCGTCACCCCTTGATAAAAGAAGGCAAGGCCGTCTTGGCAGCGAAAGGACAATCCTAGCCGGATTTGCTGAATAAAATCCATTTCCTCTAGTGAAAATCAGATGGACTTGTGTTATAATAAGAAAGATTAAAATGTGAAAAAAGGAGATTCCTAATGGGACGTAAATGGGCCAATATCGTAGCCAAGAAAACGGCTAAAGATGGAGCTAACTCTAAAGTATATGCAAAATTTGGTGTAGAAATCTATGTAGCAGCTAAAAAAGGTGATCCAGATCCAGAATCAAACACTGCTTTGAAATTCGTTATCGACCGTGCCAAACAAGCCCAAGTGCCAAAGCACGTTATCGATAAAGCGATTGATAAAGCAAAAGGAAATACAGATGAAACCTTTACAGAAGGACGTTACGAAGGCTTTGGACCAAATGGTTCGATGCTGATCGTAGACACCTTGACATCAAACGTCAACCGTACCGCAGCCAATGTCCGTGCAGCTTTTGGTAAAAACGGTGGAAACATGGGTGCTTCAGGTTCAGTTTCTTACCTCTTCGATAACAAGGGTGTGATCGTATTTGCTGGTGAAGATGCGGATACAGTTTTTGAGCAATTGCTAGAAGCAGATGTGGATGTGGACGATGTAGAAGCAGAAGATGGAACAATCACTGTTTACACAGCTCCAACTGACCTTCACAAGGCTATCGTTGCCCTTCGTGAGTCAGGTATCCAAGAATTCCAAGTGACTGAATTGGAAATGATTCCTCAGTCTGAAGTGGAATTGTCAGGGGATGACCTTGAAACATTTGAAAAACTTTACAGCGTCCTTGAGGACGACGAAGACGTACAAAAGATCTATACTAACGTAGATGGATTCTAATAGAAAAACGAACAGTTTTATTAACTGTTCGTTTTTTTTAATATTGGAACTTAGATTCTGGTTCCAGAATCTCTTTGTTGCTGGTTTTCTCCTAGACCTACAGCTATTTTATGAACTAGTAAGAGCTGACCATTATCCTGTTTTACAAAGGTTAGAGTAACGGTCTTGATTTTATCATCAATGCCAATATAGGTAATTTTCTTGGTGTCGTAGCCCTCAATGATTGAATCAAATTCGGAATCTGGTAGTCCATGTTTTTTGATAATATCCTTGTAATTGGTACCACCTTTTCCTTTGTTATCAAGGTCACCTTCAATTAAAGCGTCGAACTGTTCTTGGGTCCAAGTGAAGGAATCCTCTTCCTCCTCTTCAGGGATTGAATCGATGGTATCATCTGTCAAGTCGCGTTCCATTGAGGAACTTGCCTCTCTATAGGAACGGTTAAACTCTCTGACAAAATCTTTGTAGACATTAGCGTACAGTATCTGGGTCGTAAAGAAAAGTACAACTGAAGCAATTGCAAGGGATGTTCCGATAATGGCCATTGTTTTTCGTTTTTTGAGGTTGACGATAAGGCCGATAATTCCCAAGATAAATGCGACAATGGCGATGAAAAATGACAGATAGTTAATAAACGGGATCCAGGACCCTAAAAGTGCGATGGCTCCAAAAATGGTTGCCAAAATCCCTAAAACTTTTTGTTCTTCTGGTTTCATTTGAAAGTTTTCTCCCTTCATCGAGTGAATGGATCTCAATCCACGGTAGCTAGTGCTTATTATAGAGAAAATATCTGCTAATGTCAATTCTGACTAAGATAGTTCTCAAGGAAACTTTTTTCTTGACATTTCTTCTGGAAGTGATAAAATAGTTCTTGTGAGAACTATTTAAAAGATAGGAGAGGAGCAATCATGGACAAGCCAATGTTGATATTTAAACGCTTTGGGCACCAGGTTCATCTGATGGTACAGAAAGAAGCTAAGCGATGTGGCATTGAATTTATGGGTGGACCGCAAGGACAGGTCCTACGGATTTTAGATCGTCGTGAGCATGATCAAGAATTAACGCTTATCAAGGATATTGAACTAGAACTCAATATTACTAAATCTGTGGCCAGTAACTTGGTCAAGCGTATGGTACAAAATGATTTGGTCGAGTTAGAGGCCAGTCCAAGTGATAAACGAGCAAAATTTGTTCGTTTGACCGACAAATCACGATCTCAGATGCAAAAAGTTAAGGCGTTTTTTGATTGGATCGATCAGAGTCTGCTAGAGGGTGTTTCAAAGTCGGATTTGGAAATCTTTGAAAAGGTTCTCGGTCAGTTGCAAGAAAATGTTGAGAAGATAGGAGGAGAGGATGAAGAAACTCGCTAAACGTATTACAGGAAAAGAGTGGGGGATGATCGTTCTTACGATTCTATTCACTTGTTTCTCGGTCTATCTCGAGTTAGAAGTGCCGACCTATATTTCACAAATTACAGAATTACTCGGAACGCCCGGAACGCAATTGGGTGAACTCTGGTCCCCAGCTGCGAAGATGATTGGTTTGTCTTTATTGGCCTTCTTCTCATCTGTTATGGTTGGTTTCTTTGCCACTCGTATTGCAGCATCCTATACCACTCACTTACGAAGTGATGTTTTTAATCGTGTTCTAGATTTTTCGCAAACGGAAATCAAACGTTTTTCAATCCCCAGTCTTTTGACTCGGACGACCAATGATATTACGCAGATTCAGATGCTCTTTACTATGGGCTTACAGGTAGTAACTCGTGGGCCTATCATGGCCATCTGGGCCATTGGAAAAATCCTTGGGAAATCGGAATACTGGCTCTGGGCAGTGGTTGTGGCTGTTATTGTCAATATCTTGATGACGACTGTTCTCATGACTCTAGCCTTTCCAAAACAATCTGTCATCCAAAAATTGACTGATAAGCTCAATAGCATCACTCGTGAAAGTTTGACCGGGATTCGGGTTGTTCGTGCATACAATGCGGAAGATTACCAAGATGAAAAATTTGAAGCAGCCAATGATGAGGTGACACGTCTTAATCTCTTTGTCAACCGATTGATGGCGATTATGAACCCGATCATGATGGCCATTTCGAGTGGATTAAGTTTAGCCATTTACTGGATTGGTGCCTATATCATCAACGACGCAAGTTTGACAGAACGTCTGCCACTTTTTAGTGATATGGTGGTCTTTATGTCCTATGCTATGCAAGTCGTGATGGGCTTCCTTCTCATGGGGGCACTCTTTATCGTTCTTCCTCGTACCATAGTTTCGGCAGGACGTATCAATCAAGTATTGGATCTGCATTCTTCTATTGAAAATCCTAGTCACCCACAGACAGCGGATTCTTCAGTTCAGGGACAAGTGGAATTCCGTGATGTAACCTTCCGCTACTCTCAAAACTCTGAAGCAGTCGTAGAACATGTCACTTTCAAAGCAGAAGCGGGTCAAACCGTGGCCTTCATCGGATCGACTGGTTCTGGTAAATCTACGCTTGTGAACCTCTTGCCTCGTTTTTACGACGTTTCAGATGGAGAAATCCTAGTGGACGGAGTCAATGTTCAAGATTACGATTTGGAAGATTTGCGCAATAAGGTCGGCTATATTCCACAAAAAGCTGTACTCTTCTCTGGAGATGTCAAGGGGAACTTGGACCTTGGTAAGAGCAAAGAAACTCCTCTAAGCGAGCTTGCTATGTGGCAAGCTCTGGAATTGGCCCAGTCTAAAACCTTTATCGAGGATAAGGAAGCTGGTCTTGCTTCAGAAGTATCCCAAGGTGGGACCAACTTCTCAGGAGGTCAAAGACAACGTTTGGCCATTGCACGTGCCTTGGCTCGTAAGCCAGAGATTCTTATCTTCGATGACTCTTTCTCAGCTTTGGACTACAAGACAGACCGTATCTTGCGCCAAGAGCTAGCTGAGAAAACAAAATCCATGACCAAGTTTATCGTAGCGCAACGGATTTCTACCATCATGGATGCCGACCTGATATTGGTTTTGGATCAAGGTAAAGTCGTGGGACAAGGCACCCACAAGGAGCTTCTAGCTACCAACGAAGTCTACCAAGAAATTGCCTACTCACAACTATCGAAGGAGGAATTGGAACATGGAAAATAAGAAAATGTCTTTTTGGAAACAGTATAAACCTTTTCTAGCAGGCCTCCAACTCCCTCTCCTAATTGCAGTTGTAGCTGCAGTCATTTCAAGTATCATTACCGTTTATGGGCCAACTAAGATTAAAGAAATTACTAACTTGATTTCAGATGGCTTGATGACAGGAATTGATTTAGAGGCTGTTTCAAGTATTGCTGGATTTTTGGTTGTCTTATATGTATTTGGCGCCATCCTTAACTATACACAGGCCTATATCTTTTCAACAAGTATCCAACATTTTTCAAAACGCTTGCGGACGGCAATCGCTGAAAAAATCAATCGTTTGCCACTTGCTTACTTTGACCGTCATTCTCAAGGGGACACCCTTTCTCGTGTAACCAATGATGTGGATACAGCAGCTCAATCTCTCAACCAAAGTCTAGGGACAGTGCTCTCAGCTAGCTTCTTGTTGATTGCTGTTTTGATTACCATGTTTGGGATGAACTGGATTTTAGCACTGGTAACTGTTGTCTCAACCTTACTAGGATTTGTGGCCGTTTCTGTCATTATGGCTAAGTCACAAGGTTACTTTAAAGCCCAACAAAATAATCTCGCAGCTGTGAATGGTTATGTAGAGGAAATGTATTCGGGACACAATGTGGTAACGAGCTATAATGCCGTTGATGCTACGAAAGAAACATTCGCAGGTTTAAACCATAACTTGCACGACAGTATCTGGAAATCTCAGTTTATCTCTGGTATTATGATGCCAGCCATGATCTTTGTTGGGAACTTTAGTTATGTCCTAGTCATCATTGTTGGAGCTGCATTAGCGCTAGAGGGACATATCAGTATCGGGATTATCGTAGCCTTCATGGTCTATGTTCGTACCTTCTCTCAACCCTTGTCTCAAATTGCCCAAGGGATTACCAGCTTGCAACAAGCCAGCGCAGCCATGACTCGTGTATTGGAATTTCTAGCTGAAGCAGAGATGCAGGATGAATCTCATAAGGAAAGACAATTAACCCATATGAAAGGTGAAGTGGTCTTTGATCAGGTGTCATTTGGCTATACACCAGAGCGCACCATCATCCATGACTTCTCTGCGACAGCTCATGCTGGTCAAAAGGTCGCCATTGTTGGACCGACTGGAGCTGGTAAGACGACCATTGTCAATCTTTTGATGAAATTTTATGAGATTGATAAGGGAAGTATCCGTATCGATGGTGTGGATACTAAGGACATGAAGCGTTCGGAAGTGCACGATGCCTTTTCAATGGTCTTGCAGGATACTTGGCTCTTTGAAGGAACCGTTCGAGACAATCTCATCTATAATCAAACAGGGATTAGTGATGAACGAATGATGGAAGCTAGTAAGGCTGTGGGAATCCATCACTTTATTATGACTTTGCCAGATGGCTATGATACCGTCTTGGACGATACAGTGACCTTGTCTGTCGGACAAAAACAACTCTTGACCATCGCTCGTGCTTTGTTGAAAGACGCGCCGCTCTTGATTTTGGATGAAGCGACCTCTTCTGTTGACACCCGTACGGAGGAATTGATCCAAAAAGCTATGGACCGTTTGATGGAAGGAAGAACTTCCTTTGTCATTGCCCACCGCTTGTCAACCATCCGAAATGCTGATTTGATTCTTGTCATGAAAGATGGTAATATCATCGAACAAGGCAATCACGAGGAACTGATGGAACAAGGTGGCTTCTACGCTGACCTGTACAACAGTCAATTTACAGAAGACGAAGCAGAAGAATAAACTAAAAGAAGGCTTGACGGCCTTCTTTTTCTGCACTATACTAGAAGGCAAGCGCCTCACATAGAGACAAAAAAGTAATGAATGAGAAGAATAAATGAAAAATTATCAAAAATGGTATAGGAACATCAGCTCCAAACTAACTAGCCATCCCACCCTTTTATTTCTGTTACGCAGTTTCAATCGTTTGATGACAGTAGCTATGCCCATGGTCTATCTGGCCTTGCTAGTCACCACTTACCTGCAGCTAGGACTTGGTCAGCAAGTCGGGGTCTATTTGCTTGTCCCTGCCTCGGGCTTTGTTATCTTGTCCCTGTTTCGTAAGAAAATCAATCACCCACGCCCCTACGAAACTTGGGACATCGCCCCCTTACTTGACAAGGATAGTTCGGGACAGTCTATGCCTAGTCGCCACGTATTTTCAGCGACTATTATTTCCATGGCATGCTTCCATGCAAATCTGCCTGTGGGATTGATTTTACTGATTTTATCAGCCTTTCTCGGTCTTGTACGGGTTTTAGGTGGCGTACATTATCCCAAGGATGTTCTAGTTGGTTATGCTTGTGGTCTTCTCTGGGGAATTCTTTTCTTTATTTTCTAAAAAGCAAAGCAAGTGGGCTTGGCCTCGTAACCACTTACGGGGCAAGCCATAAATTCAAACAATATGGAATTTGTGGGCTCATTCTTGGTGTGGTCGCAGTAACATTAGCAATGAACTATGGAGTAATTTATGCAGATAAAGCTAAACAAGTAGAAACACTTGATAAGAAAATAGCTGAAAAAGAAGAAAATAATCAAGAAATTGCAAAAGTAACAAAAACTAATGAAAAATCAGTTGCTGACATTAAAGCAGAATACCACAAAGCAACTGTTAAAGAAATTCCAAACAATCCGACTCTACTTCAACTAAGAAAGTATTACCAAATACTGGTGCTGAAGTAAATATGTTAGGTGTGATTATGGTGGGAAGTACTCCTGATCTAGGAGCAATCGGTCTTAAACGTAAACATGACTAATAGTCGTATAATAAAACACCCCAAAAGTTAGATTTTTTCTGTCTAACTTTTGGGGTGCAGTTCAATACAGAATCGTATTTGAATTTCTTAACTTAATGACATTGGCTAAACTTGTCTTCTCTTTTTTAAATTGTCAGAATGGATTAGTCTTCTTTTTTCTTTCTTGCCAAAGCATAACCTGCAGTAGCTAAACTTATAAGTGCTGAATATGTCATGAATGATTGTTCAACTGAACCAGTATTTGGTAATACTGATTCATTAGAAGAGTTAGTTGTTGGTAGAGTGTGATTAGAATTTTGATTAGCTGTAGTATTTGTTCCGTACAATACTTTATCGAACATTCTATTGTATTTTTCAAGTTTTCTTTGTTTTTGTACTTCACGAGCTTTTTCTGATTTCAATGATTCTAAATAAGTAACCGCAGCTTCATGTTTAGATTTAAGTTCATTGATTTTAGCACGTTCTACATCAGCAGCTCCTTTAGCCTTCGAGTAGATCTCTTCTTTTTCTTTTTGAACTTTTACTTTTTCTTCAAGAATAGTTTCTTGACCTTTAAGTTGTTCTTTTAATTCTTTAATAGAATTTGTTAATGTTTCAATTTCTTTGTTGTTTTCAGCAATAGATTTTTCAGTGTTAGTAACTTTATTTTTTGCTTCTGTCAATTTAGCATTAAGTGCTTTCAATTGAGCCTCAATTCGTTTAACTTCGGCTTTAGCAATTTCTACATCAGCACTTACTTTATCATATTCAGCTTTCGCTTTGTTGTAAGTTTCAGTTGCTTTAGTTAAATCAGATTCAGCTTTAGGTAGAGCAATATTTAATTCTTTGCTTTTGTTTTGAACAGCAGTAAGATTGTTATTCTTTTCTGTTAATTGGTTTGCTAATTGAGTTTGTTTAGCAACAGCACTGTCGTAAGCAGTTTGTGCTTTAGGAGTTTGAATTTCAATTGCTTCTAAACGTTTCAATTCTTTTGTTGAAGCATCAAGCTTATCAGTCGTTGATTTAACATTCTTAGTAACTTGAACCAATTCGGCTTTGTTTGTTTCAATTAGTTTGTCAAGAGAATTTACACGAGTAACCGTTTTGCTGTAATCAGTTGCTGGAATGTCATACTCTTTAGTTTTTAATTTACTATCTTGTTCTTTCAAGCTTGTTTCATCAGCACCAATCATTACATAGCTTCCGTCTTGAACCACGAAAGTTTGTAATTCTGTTTTCTTGTAATTCCAAACCAAACCAGATTGGATAAGAGCATGGCCCCAATCACTTAATTCATCATCATACATCCAGCGAATCATACTGTTGTAGATTTCTGCTTTTAATTCACCCATTGTTGTCATATTTGTTTCAGGTGAATAAGCAAGTGTTTCCATACGTACTGGAACAGCTGTAGTGTTATAACCAGCTTTTGTTAAGTTAGCTCCAATAGTTTCATTACTCTTCAAATGACCTACTTCAGCTGCATCCCATACAGTAGGAGAAGTTGTGTTTTTGGCTTTACGAATAGCATTTTTATATGTTTCACCGATAAGTTTTGACAAGTTAACTGATTCTTCACTTACACGAACCATAGTTGGAGAGAATGTACCAAATTTAGTACGTACATCTTCAATAAATTGAGCCATACGGACATTCAATTCTTTTAGTTGTTCTGTTGTAAGATTAGCAGGGTCAACAGCACGAGTATCACTTTCTTTAAGCAATTCCATAGCTTGTTGAATTTCTTTTGATTTTAGAATTTCTTGAGCAATTTTATTTACAGCATCACTATTAGCAGTTGTTTTATTTTGTTTATAAGCTTTAAGAGCAGAAATATAAGCATCTGTTACTGGAATTTCCACATTATCTGCTAAAGATTTCTTAGCCGAAGTTAACTCGTTGGCCAATTTTTCTTTTTCAGATTTTTTCGCTTCTTCAGTTTTGATAGCATTATCTTTATTTGTTTGGTCTTTTGCTACCACTGTTTTTTGTGAAGCAATATTATCAGCACGAGTTTTATCAGCTTTTTTGGCGTCTTGTAATGCTTTATTTGTGTTCGTTACATTTTTATCAGCTTCTTGTTTAGCCGAAGTTAAACCTTGAACATCTTTAGTTAAAGCAGTTTCGTTTGCTTGATTGTTTTTCAAATCTTTCTTGATAGAATTTACTTTATCTTGAGCAGAGTTTTTAGCAGAAGTAGCTGCATTTAAAGCATCAACTTGTGGCTGAATTTTAGCTTCTTCATTTTTTTGTTTTTCTTTAGCAGGAGTCAATTCATTCTCTTTGTTAGAGATTTCATTTTCTGTATTAGTTACGTCGTCTTTATTAGATTGTAATTCTTTTGCTAATTTTGGAATTTGTTCTTTATCTTTAGCTAAAGTAGCTTCAGCATTTTTTAATTTTTCGTTAGTTTTATTAACTGAATCTTGAGCAGAGTTGACTTCATCTGTTGCTTTGTTGTAATCAGATTTAGCTTGAGTTTCTTTATCGAAAGTTTCTTTTGCAGAAATTTCAGCGTTAGTTATATCTTTTGAAGTTTTCGCAACTTCTTTTTCTGCTTTCTGAATAGGAGTAGCATTTTCTGCTGTTGGAGCTACTTCAGTTGCTTTAGTAGGTTGTGCTACAGAAGTTGGTTCAGCTTCCTCTGCGAATACAGTCGTTCCAGTGGTTGCAGCTAGGATTGCGGCCCCAACAATAATAGTTTGTTTTTTCATATCAGATCCCTCTTTATCTTTTTCTAAATTAATTGCACAAAATTTCTTTTGTTCTTTACTATAATATCATAAAATGTTTTTTTTGACTTAATTCTATATTTAAATTACTTCAATTTTAAAACTTAGATAAAAAGAGCAAAGAAGTTTCTTTGCTCAAACTGATTTTGATATGTGTTATTTCGTAACTAACGAAAGCAAAAACCATCATTTCCATGGCTTGTTTACATACAAATCTGCCTGCGGGCTTGATTTTATTGGTCTTGTCAGCTTTTCTCGGCCTTGTGCGAGTTTTGGGTGGGGTTCATTATCCCAAGGATGTTCTAGTTGGTTATGCCTGTGGCCTCCTCTGGGGAATTCTTTTCTTTATTTTGTAAAATGCAAAGCAAGTGGGCTTGGCCTCGTAACCACTTACGGGCTAAAAGTGACCACTTGCTTTTTTGCCCTTGTAAAGTCTTCTAGCCTTTGGTATAGTAGATGCAGAAAGGAGATAGGATGAAGTTACGAATCGAGATTGATAGTGAACTAACTGAGACAGAGATTATCATCAAGGCTGCAGCACTGACAGATGAAATAGCTGATTTGCAACGACTCTTGCAGGAAAGCAAGGCTCCTAGGTTAATCTTTTATAAGGGGACGGGTGAGTATTACTTAGACTTGTCGGAAATTCTCTTCTTTGAGACAGAAGGGAGCAAGATCTACGCTCATAACCAGAAAGAAGCCTATGAAGTACGTCTCAAACTTTATGAGTTGGAGTCCATCCTGCCTCGCTATTTTAGTCGAGTTTCCAAGTCAACGATCGCAAACATCCGTCAGATTTACTCAGTGGACAAGTCCTTTTCAGGAACGGGCACCATTTCCTTTTATCAGACGCATAAGGAGGTTCATGTCTCGCGGCATTACCAATCCCTCCTAAAAGAAAATCTAAGAAACATGAGGTAAAAAACATGAAAAAGAAAGCATTTGGTATTGTTTTGTTAGTATTGGCAGCTTGGATCTTGCTGCAAGGAAATTTTGGAATCCCTTCTTTAGATGGCAAAATATGGCCTTTACTTGGTATCGTCTTTTTTGCCTACCAATCAGTTGAGGCTTTGCTTCGTCGTCATCTAACATCGGCAGTTTTTACTGCTCTAGTAGCACTTATGATTGCGAATCACTTTTATGCTATTCTACCTATTCCCAACCAGTCTTTGTTTTGGGCTAGCATCTTAGCAGTGCTAGGTGTCGGCTATCTCACTCACTCAAGTAAGTTTTGGTATGGCAAAAAATGGTGGTACAACGGTGAACGAACAGTCATCACGGATAAGGAAGTCGCTTTTGGTAGTGGAACCTTTTATAAACAAGATCAAGATCTTGTAGATGACCAAGTGGAAGTCGCTTTTGGAGACGCAAAAATCTACTATGACAATGCAGAGATGTTAGGTGATTTTGCCACTCTGAATATCGAAGTGGCTTTTGGTAATGCAACTGTCTATGTTCCGCAACACTGGCGTGTAGACTTGAAAGTAGAAACATCCTTTGGTGCAGCCAAGGCGGACGCTCCTGTAGCCCCAACCAGCAAAACCTTGATTATCCGTGGGGAAGTGGCCTTTGGTAAACTTGGCGTTGTCTACGTCAAATAAAAAAATCTTTTAATTCTCTTGATAAATTCAAGAAAGTGTGATAACATAGTACGGTATGTGGTGCTAGCACATCCGCTATATTAGATCTAATAGGAGGAAAACACAATGGCTAAAGTATGTTACTTTACAGGTCGTAAGACTGTATCTGGAAACAACCGTTCACACGCAATGAACCAAACAAAACGTGCCGTAAAACCAAACCTTCAAAAAGTTACTGTTCTTATCGATGGTAAACCTAAAAAAGTTTGGGCTTCAGCTCGTGCTTTGAAATCAGGTAAAGTTGAACGCGTTTAATAAAAATGAAAAGACCTCCTAGGTCTTTTTCTTTTGCTCTATAGATGAAACCATTTGAAAACTAGAGTAAATATCCGCCGATACAGCATTCTGCTTTTACACTTGGGCTGAAATATGATAAAATAGAGTATCAACTAGTTGAGGTAAAAAAAATGACTGTAAAAATTAATACAAAGGATGGTCAAATCGAACTGACAGATGAAGTGATTGCAACCGTTGTAGGTGGTGCAGCAACTGAGATTTTTGGTGTGGTCGGTATGGCTAGTAAAAATGCCCTCAAAGATAATTTTCAAGCCCTTCTTGGTAAGGAAAATTATGCAAAAGGTGTTGTCGTAAAAGCAGCCGAAGATGGTAGCATTGCAGTTGATGTTTATACCGTCTTGAGCTACGGAACAAAGATTAGTGAAGTCTCAAAAAACATCCAAGAGCGTGTTCGTTTTAGTTTGGAAAACCAACTAGGAATCACTGCTCAGACTGTGAATGTCTACATTCAAAATATCAAAGTTGTAGGAGAATAATCGTGTCAAAAATTACTACCAGCTTATTTCAAGAGATGGTGCAGGCTGCATCAACTCGTTTGAATAAGCAAGCAGAATATGTCAATTCATTAAACGTCTTTCCAGTTCCAGATGGAGATACTGGGACAAACATGGGAATGACCATCGAAAATGGTGCCAAAGAAGTAGCAGATAAGCCAGCTTCTACAGTCGGAGAAGTAGCGGGCATTCTTGCTAAGGGGCTCTTGATGGGTGCTCGTGGAAACTCAGGAGTTATCACGTCTCAACTTTTCCGTGGCTTTTCTCAAGCTATCAAGGAAAAAGATGAATTAACAGGTCAAGATTTGGCCCTTGCTTTCCAATCTGGTGTCGAAGTAGCCTACAAGGCAGTTATGAAACCAGTCGAAGGAACTATTTTGACAGTTTCTCGTGGAGCGGCTATCGGTGCCAAGAAAAAAGCTGAGCAAACAGATGATGCCGTTGAGGTCATGCGTGCGGCCTTGGAGGGTGCTAAGAGAGCTTTGGCTAAGACTCCTGATATGCTCCCAGTCTTGAAAGAGGTTGGTGTCGTGGACTCAGGTGGTCAAGGATTGGTCTTCATCTACGAAGGTTTCCTTTCAGCCCTTACTGGTGAATACAGTGCGTCTGAGGACTTTGTCGCTACTCCGGCGAATATGGGTGAAATGATCAATGCAGAGCACCACAAGTCAGTTGCTGGACATGTCGCAACAGAAGATATCACTTTTGGTTACTGTACTGAGATTATGGTTGCCCTTAAACAAGGTCCAACTTATGCCAAAGATTTTGATTATGATGAGTTCCGCAACTACTTGAATGAGCTAGGCGATTCTCTCCTTGTTGTCAACGATGATGAAATCGTCAAAGTTCACGTCCATACCGAAGATCCGGGTCTTGTTATGCAAGAAGGCCTTAAATATGGTAGCTTGGTTAAGGTTAAAGTAGACAACATGCGCAACCAACACGAAGCACAAGTAGAAAAAGAGGCTCAAGTCAGCAAGCCAGCTGAAGAAAAGGAATATGCCCTTATCGCAGTAGTAGCAGGTCAAGGCTTGGCAGATATCTTCCGTGCCCAAGGTGTGGATTATGTCATCGAAGGTGGACAAACCATGAATCCTTCGACAGAAGACTTTATCAAGGCTGTTGAGCAAGTCAATGCTCGCAACATCATCTTCTTGCCAAACAACAAAAATATCTTCATGGCAGCTCAATCTGCAGCAGAGGTATTGGAACAACCAGCAGTAGTGGTAGAAGCTCGTACCCTTCCTCAAGGCTTGACTAGTCTCCTTGCTTTTGATCCAAGTAAATCCATCGAAGAAAACAAAGAACGTATGACTGCAGCTCTTGCTGATGTGATCAGCGGTAGTGTAACAACAGCCGTTCGTGACACGACTATCGATGGCTTGGAAATCCATGAAAATGACAATCTTGGTATGGTAGATGGTAAGATCCTCGTATCAAATCCTGACATGCACCAAACTCTGACTGAAACTTTGAAACACATGTTGGACGAAGATAGTGAAATCGTGACTTTCTATGTCGGCGAAGACGGAAGCGAAGAATTGGCCAACCAAATCGCCCAAGAAATCGCAGAAGAATTCGAAGATGTTGAAGTTGAGATTCACCAAGGTCAACAACCTGTGTATCCATATCTTTTCAGTGTGGAATAGGAGAATTTGAATGAAGAAAGTTTTAGGATTAGTTTTTGTATCGTTGCTTGTTCTTTCTGGCTGTGGTCAAACCAATACTGCAACAACAGAGTCAAGTAGTACAGCAAGTTCGGTTGATTCATCTAGTCAGTCCAGTCAGGTAAAAGAAGAAATCAAGGAAACGACCAAAGTTCTCAAAGGGAAGATGAACGAATCTGATGTCACCATGACTGTTGTTTATACGGATGTTGTAAAACGATACAAGATGGATATGTTGGGAGAATTTGGAGAGGAAATTCCTGCAGAAATGACTCTGGAAGAATTTCAAGCAGCCTTTCGCGAAGTTGCGGAAAGCTCTCCAGAGTATCTTGAAATCAAGGACGAGCCAGGTGTTAAGGTTGAATATTTTATCGTCGATAATAAAAAGATGAGAATAGTTATCGATCTTGACCTTGAAAAAGCAGATATGGATAGAGTTAAAAAGACTTATTTCTTTGAACCACTTGAGGATAGTATAGAAGACTTTAAGAAGCCG
Source organism: Streptococcaceae bacterium AF54-32pH5A (assembly GCA_027682205.1). Taxonomy (GTDB): domain Bacteria; phylum Bacillota; class Bacilli; order Lactobacillales; family Streptococcaceae; genus Streptococcus. The sequence continues at coordinate 1,025,456 of JAQDAD010000001.1, read as the reverse complement.
AATGCTCTGATTGCTGGTTTAAAATTACAAGGATTTAAAGAAGAATAAATGAGAGAGGCAGGGATTATAAATCCTGCCCTCTTTTTATTTGTAAGAATCCTTTGTGCGGGTAAAGGATAGATCAAGTCTCTCATAAAATTTAAACGGTTTCTAATCATATTCACGTGACTAGGACTAGGAAATTGATACTTGATATAGAAGTTTCTATCTTATTGTCTTTTTTTATGACATTTGTCATATTTCCTAGTGACAGAAGCATCTAGCTCAGCTAACTTCAAAAGACTATAATTGAAGTAGGAAATGGAGGAAGAAGGAATGAAAAATAAAATGATTGTCGCAGTGAGTTTAGTAGCAGCAGGAGTGATGACCTATCTCATGTTTTCAGGATTGGACGAGGGTTTCTATCATTTTCCTTGGGAGCTATTTGCTGGCTTTGGGATAATGTCTTGGCTTGTCAGAGAAGGTTTGAAATTAGTCTCAGATGTGAAAAAGGAGTTTGAGGAATGAAAAAAGCAATCGTCTATTTCTTTATCGGCCTGTCACTCTTGGTATGGTTAGGGGAAATGTTTACTGGTTGGTTTGACCAAACCTTGCTTCGCCAATTTATTCGTGGTGCTTGGGGTTTTGGATTTATGATTTTCGTTGTTTTCCCTATGGGAATGGAGTGGTTGAAAGGAGAATCTCATGACTGTGATTAAAGTTGAGAAATTGAGTAAGAAAATAAAAGACAAGGAGATCTTGCGGAACATCTCTTTTGAAATCCACCATGGTGAATGTGTCGCCTTGATAGGACCTAACGGAGCGGGAAAGACAACTTTGATTGATTGCCTCTTGGGCGACAAGTTCGTGAGCTCAGGTCAGGTCGCCATTCAAGGATTTGCACCAACGGATCCTCGATTAAAGCAGCTTGTTTCTGTCTTGCCTCAAGAAAATGAAGTTGTCCAAAGCTTGAAAGTGAAAGAACTTCTATCATTTTTCAAGTCACTTTATCCCGACAGTCTTTCAGACAAAGAAATTGATGACTTGTTAAGATTTTCGGACAAGCAGAAAAATCAGCTAGCGGGCAAGTTATCTGGTGGGCAAAAACGGTTGTTCTCTTTCGTGTTGGCTTTAATAGGTCGTCCGAAACTTCTATTCTTAGATGAACCAACTGCTGCCATGGATACCTCAACACGTCAGCATTTTTGGGAGATTGTCGATCGGTTGAAGCAAAATGGTGTGACCATTGTTTATTCTTCTCATTATATCGAAGAGGTGGAACATACGGCCGACCGCATCTTGGTGCTCCACAAGGGTGAATTGATTCGTGACACGACGCCTTATGCCATGCGTGGTGAAGAACAAGAAAAACACTTCACGGTACCTCTAACTTATCAGGATTTTATCAGCACTTTGGGCCCGGTTCAAGAGATTGAAATCAAGCAAAATGCTCTTTCCTTCACCACCAAAGAAGCCAGCCAGGTATGGAAAGTCTTGCAAGAACAGGGCTGCACGATCGAAGAAATTGAAGTTCGCAATCGAACTCTCTTAGACAGTATCTTCGAAACGACTCAAGACTAAAGGAGATTGACGATGAAAAATATGATAAGTCTCATGAAAGTGGAACTCATTCTGATGAAACGGCAAGCCGTCTACTACTTGCTATCCATCGGACTTCCAAGTGTGTTTTACCTTATTTTCTCTGGTATGATGTCAGGGTCAGATATTCCAGAAATTGTTCTGCAAGCCTATCTTTTTGCTATGACACTCTTTAGTATCATGTCAAGCGCCTTTTTCAGTATCCCTAGCACACTCGAATCTGACAAGACAAACAACTGGCAAAAATTGATTCAACATTCTCCAGTTTCTATGGTAGAATATTATGTATCAAAACTATTCAGCACTCTGCTAACTTTCTTGTTATCAATTATAGTTGTCTTTTCGGTTGGTCATTTTGTCCGTGGAGTTACGCTACCTTGGCTTGACTGGTTGGTGATTGGTGTTATTTTGCTGATCGGAAGCGTGGTCTTTATCAGCATGGGTGTCTTGGTGAGCTTGCTTCCCAGTGCTCAACTGATGACGGTTATTGGAAATATTGCCTATATTGCTTTGGCTGTCCTAGGTGGACTGTGGTTCCCCTTGAATTCCTTCCCAGAATGGCTCCAATCCATTGGGAAACTGACTCCAACCTATCAGCTGATGCAGGTCGTCTCTGCTTATTTAGAACACCATGAGTTTAATATTCTTTCCGCCTTAGTTGTACTAGGCTATACAGTTTTCTTTGGTGTATTGGTAATCCAGCTGAAAAAACGGATCGAGGTAAAATAAATCTATGTTGGAAAAATTTAAAAACACTCATTATATGTTTCATATTTCATTAGTGTTTATCATCTTTCCTATAGCGGGTGTCATCAGTGGAGAGTACCCGCCTTTGACCTTGTTCTGGACATTATTATTTGTCCTAGCCTTTTATTCGATTTTATTAAGTCAAAACCGTACTGTGCAGTGGCTGGCTTGGTGGGTCATGATTGCCTACATTTTTTATACATCTGTTTGGCTGAATTCGGGCTTCACATGGTTTATCTTTTACTTATCTAACCTCCTCATTTACCAACTGGATGAGATTTCCTTCCACTCTTGGCGTTTTGTCAGTTTTGTTGTCTTGCAACCGATGATTTTAACTGGAATCTATATGGTTGATCAAGTTAGTCCCGAGCAACTCCTCTTTTTCTTGGTGACCTTTGTTTTTTCTGATGCTTTTACTTTTGGTCTCTATCGGATTCGAGTGTCGGAGGAGATAAAAGAAGAAAAGAGAAAGCAAAATGCTAAACTCAATCTTTTCTTGGCTAAAAATGAACGCAGTCGAATCGGTCAGGATCTCCATGACAGCCTGGGTCATACCTTTGCCATGCTGAGTGTGAAGACGGACCTTGCCCTCCAGCTACTTCAAATGCAAGCCTATCCTCAAGTGGAAAAAGAATTAAAAGAAATTCATCAGATCAGTAAAGAATCCATGAATGAAGTTCGTACAATTATCGAAAATCTTAAAACCAGAACCCTTGCTTCCGAATTTACGACTGTTAAAAAAATGCTGGAAATTGCAGGAATTGAAGCCCAAATCGATCACCAATTAGATACTGCTAGTTTAACTCAGGAATTGGAGTCAACGGCTTCCATGATTTTGCTTGAATTGGTGACCAATATCATCAAGCATGCCAAAGCGTCGAAAGCTTACTTAAAATTGGAACGAACAGAGAAAGAACTCATTCTAACAGTGAGAGATGATGGCTGTGGCTTTGCTTCTATGAAAGGGGATGAGCTCCATACAGTTCGAGATCGTGTCCTTCCATTTTCGGGAGAGGTAAAGGTGATCAGTCAGAAGCAGCCGACTGAAGTGCAGGTTCGACTACCTTATAAGGAGAGAAACTAAGATGAAACTACTTGTTGCAGAAGATCAAAGTATGTTGCGAGATGCCATGTGCCAGTTGCTTGCCTTTCAACCAGATGTAGAGTCTGTCTTACAAGCCAAGAATGGGCAAGAAGCCATCCAACTCTTAGAAAAGGAGTCTGTAGATATTGCTATCCTTGACGTAGAAATGCCTGCTAAGACAGGCCTCGAAGTCTTGGAGTGGATTCGAGCAGAAAAGTTAGAAACAAAAGTAGTTGTGGTGACAACCTTCAAGCGCCCAGGTTATTTTGAACGTGCGGTCAAGGATGGAGTGGATGCCTATGTCTTGAAAGAGAGAAGCATTGCAGACCTCATGCAAACCTTGCACACTGTCCTCGAAGGGCGCAAGGAGTATTCGCCTGAATTGATGGAAGTGGTTATGACCCATCCCAATCCGTTAACAGAACAAGAAATCGCTGTTTTAAAGGGAATTGCTCAGGGCTTGTCTAATCAAGAAATCGCAGACCAACTCTATCTATCAAACGGAACCGTCCGAAACTATGTCACCAATATTCTTTCCAAGCTAGATGCTGGTAATCGAACAGAGGCAGCCAACATCGCAAAAGAATCAGGTTGGCTTTGATAAGAAAGGTAAAAATATCTCAAACGAACGCTTAATTGAATGAAATCAATAACTGAATTTAGGAAGTCGATGGGCTTCCTTTTCTTTGTTAAAAAAGCGGTAAGAACTAGTTTCAAAGAGATAAAAGATCAGTATAAAAACGAAAAAAATATTGACAAGGAAAGAAAAAATGTGTTACAATAATAAACGGTACTTTTTACTTTTGGTCTCTCAAAAGTGTACAGGGACGTGCTGACAAATGTTGCAAAAGTACACACAGATGGTAGCTGTCACCAAGTGTATCATCACCAAAAATAAAAAAACACAGGAGAATGTAGATGCCTACAATTAACCAATTGGTTCGCAAACCGCGTAAATCAAAAGTAGAAAAATCTAAATCACCAGCTTTGAACGTTGGTTACAACAGTCATAAAAAAGTTCAAACAAACGTTTCTTCACCACAAAAACGTGGTGTTGCAACTCGTGTTGGAACAATGACACCTAAAAAACCGAACTCTGCCCTTCGTAAATTCGCTCGTGTACGTTTGAGCAACCTTATCGAAGTTACTGCCTACATCCCAGGTATCGGACACAACTTGCAAGAGCACAGCGTAGTGCTTCTTCGCGGTGGACGTGTAAAAGACCTTCCAGGGGTACGTTACCATATCGTCCGTGGTGCACTTGATACTGCAGGTGTTAACGATCGTAAACAAGGCCGTTCTAAATACGGTACTAAACGTCCGAAAAAAGCATAAGGAAAGGGGATAAAGAGAAATGAGTCGTAAAAATAGAGCTCCAAAACGTGATGTATTGCCAGATCCGCTTTACAATTCACAACTAGTTACTCGTCTTATCAACCGCGTTATGCTTGACGGTAAACGTGGTACAGCTGCTTCAATCGTTTATGGTGCTTTTGAGCAAATCAAAGAAGCTACTGGTAACGATGCACTTGAAGTATTTGAAACAGCTATGGAAAACATCATGCCTGTACTTGAAGTACGTGCACGTCGTGTTGGTGGATCTAACTACCAAGTCCCAGTTGAAGTTCGTCCAGAACGTCGTACAACACTTGGCCTTCGTTGGTTGGTAACAATCGCTCGCCTTCGTGGTGAACACACAATGCAAGACCGTCTTGCAAAAGAAATCTTGGATGCTGCGAACAACACTGGTGCAGCTGTTAAGAAACGTGAAGACACTCACCGTATGGCTGAAGCTAACCGTGCCTTCGCACACTTCCGTTGGTAAAATCATGATGCTAGGAACGGTAAGGATGCAAGGTGAAAATAGGAAACTGACGCAGTATTCGACGAATACAAGGAAGTTTATCTTTTTCACACAGCATCCCGTTCCGGCTCAAATCGGCTAGCTAACTTTAGCCCGAGTTCAATTCAACTTCCCATCTCACAAGTTGAAACCAACAAAAACATGAAAACATTGAGAACGGGTAGGTCCTGCCTATCCGTTTTTTCTAAATAATGTTATAATAGATTGTAAAATAAAAAATAGGAGAAACTAACCTCATGGCACGCGAATTTTCACTTGAAAAAACTCGTAATATCGGTATCATGGCTCACGTCGATGCTGGTAAAACAACAACTACTGAGCGTATTCTTTACTACACTGGTAAAATCCACAAAATCGGTGAAACTCACGAAGGTGCGTCACAAATGGACTGGATGGAGCAAGAGCAAGAACGTGGTATCACTATCACATCTGCTGCGACAACAGCTCAATGGAACAACCACCGCGTAAATATCATCGACACACCAGGACACGTGGACTTCACAATCGAAGTACAGCGTTCTCTTCGTGTATTGGACGGTGCGGTTACTGTTCTTGACTCACAATCAGGTGTTGAGCCTCAAACTGAAACAGTTTGGCGTCAAGCAACTGAGTATGGAGTTCCACGTATCGTATTTGCTAACAAAATGGACAAAATCGGTGCTGACTTCCTTTACTCAGTAAGCACACTTCACGACCGTCTTCAAGCAAATGCACACCCAATCCAATTGCCAATCGGTGCTGAAGATGACTTCCGTGGTATCATCGACTTGATCAAGATGAAAGCTGAGATCTATACTAACGACCTTGGTACAGACATCCTTGAAGAAGACATTCCAGCTGAATACCTTGACCAAGCACAAGAATACCGTGAAAAATTGGTTGAGGCAGTCGCTGAAACTGATGAAGACTTGATGATGAAATACCTTGAAGGTGAAGAAATCACTAACGAAGAATTGAAAGCTGCTATCCGTAAAGCGACTATCAACGTTGAATTCTTCCCAGTATTGTGTGGTTCAGCCTTCAAGAACAAGGGTGTTCAATTGATGCTTGATGCAGTTATCGACTACCTTCCAAGCCCACTTGATATCCCAGCAATCAAAGGTATCAACCCAGATACAGACGAAGAAGAAACTCGTCCAGCATCTGACGAAGAGCCATTCGCAGCTCTTGCCTTCAAGATTGCAACAGACCCATTTGTAGGTCGTTTGACATTCTTCCGTGTATACTCAGGTGTTCTTCAATCAGGTTCTTACGTAATGAACACTTCTAAAGGTAAACGTGAACGTATCGGACGTCTTGTGCAATTGCATGCCAATAGTCGTCAAGAAATCGAAACCGTTTATGCTGGTGATATTGCAGCTGCTATTGGTTTGAAGGATACAACTACTGGTGATTCATTGACAGATGAAAAAGCTAAAATCATCCTTGAGTCAATCCACGTTCCAGAACCAGTTATCCAATTGATGGTTGAGCCAAAATCTAAAGCGGACCAAGACAAGATGGGTATTGCCCTTCAAAAATTGGCTGAAGAAGATCCAACATTCCGCGTTGAAACAAACGTTGAGACTGGTGAAACAGTTATCTCAGGTATGGGTGAACTTCACCTTGACGTCCTTGTTGACCGTATGCGTCGTGAGTTTAAAGTTGAAGCGAACGTAGGTGCTCCTCAAGTATCTTACCGTGAAACATTCCGCGCTTCTACTCAAGCACGTGGATTCTTCAAACGTCAGTCTGGTGGTAAAGGTCAATTCGGTGATGTATGGATTGAATTTACTCCAAACGAAGAAGGTAAAGGATTCGAATTCGAAAACGCAATCGTCGGTGGTGTGGTTCCTCGTGAATTTATCCCAGCGGTTGAAAAAGGTTTGGTAGAATCTATGGCTAACGGTGTTCTTGCAGGTTACCCAATGGTTGACGTGAAAGCTAAGCTTTACGATGGTTCATACCACGATGTCGACTCATCAGAAACTGCCTTCAAGATCGCTGCATCTCTTGCACTTAAAGAAGCTGCTAAGACTGCCCAACCAGCTATCCTTGAGCCAATGATGTTGGTAACAATCACTGTTCCAGAAGAAAACCTTGGTGATGTTATGGGTCACGTAACTGCTCGTCGTGGACGTGTAGATGGTATGGAAGCTCATGGTAACAGCCAAATCGTTCGTGCTTACGTTCCACTTGCTGAAATGTTCGGTTACGCAACTGTTCTTCGTTCTGCATCTCAAGGACGTGGTACTTTCATGATGGTATTCGACCACTACGAAGATGTACCTAAGTCAGTACAAGAAGAAATCATTAAGAAAAACAAAGGTGAAGACTAATCCATCTTTGCTATAGAAAGAAGTCACTATGGTGGCTTCTTTTTTATGTTCTACGTCAAAGAAGGTTAGAAAAATATACTCTAAATTAAATTTGGAAGTAATAAAATCGTTCAATTCCTTATTCATATTTATAAAAATAGGAAAAACATTCATAAAAACACGTTTAGATAGAAAATTCAGAAAATTGCTTCTTTTGTCTTGAAAATTTTTGAAAAAATGGTATGATAGTAACAAGCTATTTTTAAGAGAAGAGAAAGGGGAACAATGGAGAAAATCAGTTTAGACGCTCCTAAGACGGGGTCGGACCTAGTTTTGGAAACCCTCTGTGATTTAGGGATTGATACTATATTTGGTTATCCTGGTGGTGCAGTCTTACCTTTGTATGATGCTATATACAACTTTAAAGGCATTCGCCACATCTTAGGACGCCATGAGCAAGGGTGTTTGCACGAAGCTGAAGGTTATGCCAAATCAACTGGAAAGTTGGGTGTCGCAGTCGTCACAAGTGGACCAGGAGCAACAAATGCCATTACAGGGATTGCGGATGCCATGAGCGATAGCGTTCCCCTTTTGGTCTTTACGGGCCAGGTGGCGCGAGCTGGGATTGGGAAAGATGCCTTTCAGGAGGCAGATATTGTCGGCATTACAATGCCCATTACCAAGTACAATTACCAAGTCCGTGAGACAGCTGACATTCCTCGTATCATTACGGAAGCTGTCCATATCGCGACCACAGGTCGTCCAGGTCCAGTTGTAATTGACTTACCAAAGGATGTATCTGCCTTAGAGACGGACTTCATCTATTCACCAGAGGTAAATTTACCGAGTTATCAACCGACGATAGAACCAAACGACATGCAAATCAAGAAAATCTTGAAACAATTGTCTAAGGCTAAGAAACCTGTTTTGTTGGCAGGTGGTGGTATCAGCTATGCAGAAGCTTCTAAAGAGCTCAACGAATTTGCTGAACGCTATCAAATTCCAGTCGTGACCAGTCTTTTGGGGCAGGGTACGATTGCGACAAGTCATCCACTTTTCCTTGGTATGGGAGGTATGCACGGGTCATTTGCAGCTAATATTGCCATGACCGAAGCGGACTTTATGATTAGTATTGGTTGCCGTTTCGATGATCGCCTGACTGGAAATCCTAAGACCTTTGCTAAAAATGCCAAGGTTGCTCATATTGATATTGATCCAGCTGAGATTGGGAAGATTATCAGTGCAGATATTCCAGTGGTTGGGGACGCAAAGAAAGCCTTGCAGATGCTACTGGCAGAACCAACTGTTCATAACAATACTGAAAAGTGGATTGACAAAGTCACCAAGGACAAGAACCGCGTTCGTTCTTATGATAAGAAAGAACGTGTGGTTCAACCGCAGGCAGTCATTGAACGTATCGGTGAGTTGACGAATGGAGATGCCATTGTTGTCACAGACGTAGGGCAACACCAAATGTGGACAGCCCAGTATTACCCATATCAGAATGAACGTCAATTGGTCACTTCAGGTGGCTTGGGTACCATGGGCTTCGGAGTTCCTGCAGCTATCGGAGCTAAGATTGCCAATCCAGAAAAAGAAGTCATCCTTTTTGTTGGTGATGGTGGTTTCCAAATGACCAACCAAGAACTAGCTATCCTAAACATCTACAAAGTACCCATTAAGGTCGTGATGCTGAATAACCACTCACTAGGAATGGTTCGTCAGTGGCAGGAGTCCTTCTATGAGGGTAGAACTTCAGAGTCAGTCTTTGACACTCTTCCTGACTTCCAGCTGATGGCACAGGCCTACGGCATCAAAAACTATAAATTTGATAATCCAGAGACGATAGAGAAGGATCTAGAAGTTATTCTGGAGAATGTGCCGATGTTTATCGAGGTGGATATTTCTCGTAAGGAACAGGTTTTACCAATGGTACCAGCTGGTAAGAGTAATCATGAGATGTTGGGGGTGAAGTTCCATGCGTAGAATGTTAACGGCAAAACTACAAAATCGTTCAGGAGTCCTCAATCGCTTTACAGGTGTCCTTTCTCGTCGTCAAGTCAATATTGAGAGTATCTCAGTTGGTGCGACGGAGAATCCTGATGTATCACGGATTACTATCATTATTGATGTAGCTTCACATGATGAAGTGGAACAAATTATCAAGCAACTCAATCGTCAGATTGATGTGATTCGCATTCGAGATATCACGGATAAGCCACACTTGGAAAGAGAGGTTATCTTGGTGAAGGTATCTGCTCCTGCTGAAAAGCGTGCAGAAATCTTGGCCATTATCCAACCTTTCCGTGCAACGGTAGTAGATGTGGCTCCAAGTTCGATTACGATCCAGATGACTGGGAATGCTGAAAAGAGTGAGGCACTCTTGCGAGTAATCCGTCCTTATGGAATTAGGAATATTGCTCGTACGGGTGCAACTGGATTTACCCGCGACTAATACTCTTTGATTTTCAATGAGTATAAAATCCAGCTTAAATTTGTTAAACCAGCCTAAAAGGCAATAAATAATAGAAAAGAGAGAAAAACTATGGCAGTACAAATGGAATACGAAAAAGATGTTAAAGTAGCAGCACTTGACGGCAAAAAAATCGCCGTTATCGGTTATGGTTCACAAGGACATGCGCATGCGCAAAACTTGCGTGATTCAGGTCGTGATGTTATCATCGGTGTACGTCCTGGCAAGTCTTTTGACAAAGCAAAAGAAGATGGTTTTGACACTTACACAGTAGCAGAAGCAACTAAATTGGCTGACGTTATCATGATCTTGGCTCCAGACGAAATCCAACAAGAATTGTACGAGGCAGAAATCGCTCCAAACTTGGAAGCTGGAAATGCAGTTGGATTTGCTCATGGTTTCAACATCCACTTTGAATTTATCAAAGTTCCTGCTGATGTGGATGTCTTCATGTGTGCTCCTAAAGGACCAGGACACTTGGTACGTCGTACTTACGAAGAAGGTTTTGGTGTTCCAGCCCTTTATGCAGTTTACCAAGATGCTACAGGAAATGCGAAAAACATTGCCATGGACTGGTGTAAAGGTGTTGGAGCAGCTCGTGTTGGTTTGCTTGAAACAACTTACAAAGAAGAAACTGAAGAAGATTTGTTTGGTGAACAAGCTGTACTTTGTGGTGGTTTGACTGCCCTTATCGAAGCAGGTTTTGAAGTCTTGACAGAAGCAGGCTATGCCCCAGAATTGGCTTACTTTGAAGTTCTTCATGAAATGAAATTGATCGTTGACTTGATCTATGAAGGTGGATTCAAGAAAATGCGTCAATCTATTTCAAATACTGCTGAATACGGTGACTATGTATCAGGTCCACGTGTGATTACTGAGCAAGTTAAAGAAAACATGAAAGCTGTTTTGGCAGACATCCAAAATGGTAAATTTGCAAATGACTTTGTAAATGACTACAAGGCTGGTCGTCCAAAACTCACTGCTTACCGTGAACAAGCAGCTAATCTTGAAATTGAAAAAGTTGGTGCTGAATTACGTAAAGCAATGCCATTCGTTGGTAAAAACGATGACGATGCTTTCAAAATCTATAACTAATTCTTAGAATAAAAACAGAAGGCGAGTTGGGGGGTACCTAACTCGCTTTTTATCTTGTAAAGTATTTGAGGAGGAGATATGCTAAGTGCAAAAGATGTGGTGAAAGCCCACAAAGTTTTAAGTGGCGTAGTAGTGAATACACCACTGGAATATGATCATTATTTATCAGAAAAGTATGAAGCTAAGATCTATCTGAAAAAGGAGAATGCGCAACGAGTTCGCTCTTTTAAAATTCGGGGAGCTTATTACGCCATTTCACAATTGACAAAAGAAGAACGAGAACGTGGTGTGGTCTGTGCATCGGCGGGGAATCACGCTCAAGGAGTTGCTTACACTTGTAAGGAGATGAAGATTCCTGCGACAATTTTTATGCCAATCACAACGCCTCAACAAAAAATTGGCCAAGTTCGTTTCTTTGGTGGTGACTATGTGACGATCAAATTGGTCGGAGATACTTTTGACGCTTCGGCTAAGGCGGCCCAAGAATTCACCGTTTCAGAAAATAGAACCTTTATCGATCCTTTTGATGATGTTTATGTTCAAGCTGGTCAAGGGACTGTAGCCTATGAAATTCTTGAAGAAGCCCGTAAAGAGTCTATTGATTTTGATACAGTACTAGTGCCGGTAGGTGGTGGCGGACTGATTGCAGGGGTTTCGACCTATATCAAGGAAACAAATCCGGAAATTGAAGTCATTGGTGTTGAAGCCAATGGTGCCCGTTCGATGAAGGCTGCTTTTGAGGCTGGAGGACCAGTTAAACTCAAAGAAATTGATAAATTTGCTGATGGAATAGCTGTGCAGAAAGTTGGACGGTTGACCTATAAAGCAACTCGTAAGAATGTTGAAACTCTTATTGGAGTGGATGAAGGCTTGATTTCTGAGACCTTGATTGATCTTTATTCTAAGCAGGGGATTGTCGCCGAACCTGCTGGAGCGGCCAGCATTGCGGCCTTGGAAGTTCTATCGGACTATATCAAAGGTAAGACGATTTGTTGCATCATTTCTGGGGGGAATAACGATATTAACCGTATGCCAGAGATGGAAGAACGTGCCTTGATTTACGATGGCATCAAGCATTACTTTGTGGTAAACTTCCCACAGCGTCCAGGAGCTCTTCGTGAGTTTGTAAATGACATTTTGGGGCCAAATGATGACATCACTCGTTTTGAATATATCAAACGAGCAAGCAAGGGAACAGGACCAGTCTTGATTGGGATTGCTCTTGCTGATAAGCATGATTATGCTGGTTTGATTCATCGGATGGAAAAGTTTGACCCGTCTTATATTAATTTGAATGGGAATGAGACTTTGTATAATATGCTAGTCTAAAATAAATTTGCTATCATATTATTTGCATAATGAATATAATGATGCTATAATGATGGTGACGAAAGGGGGGATTCCCATGGTTTTACATGTTTTACTTGTTCTATTTTTTCTAGTGCTGATTGCATCAATGATTATTATCAGCTCTGTATATGTTGTAAGGCAACAGTCTGTCGCTATTATCGAGCGTTTTGGTAAATACCAAAAGTTGAGTAATAGTGGTATTCATGTACGAGCGCCTTTTGGAATTGATAGAATTGCGGCCAGAGTGCAGTTGCGCCTTTTGCAAAGTGAGATTGTCGTGGAAACAAAAACACAAGATAATGTATTTGTGACCATGAATGTGGCGACTCAGTATCGAGTGAATGAGAATAATGTCACAGATGCTTACTATAAACTAATGAGACCAGAAGCTCAAATCAAATCCTATATTGAAGATGCCTTGCGTTCGTCCGTGCCGAAATTAACCTTGGATGAACTATTTGAGAAAAAAGATGAAATTGCATTAGAAGTTCAAAAACAAGTAGCAGAAGAAATGTCTACATATGGTTACATCATTGTAAAAACACTGATTACGAAGGTTGAGCCTGACGCTGAAGTGAAACAATCAATGAATGAAATCAATGCTGCCCAACGTAAGAGAGTCGCTGCGCAAGAACTTGCAGAAGCAGATAAGATTAAAATCGTGACAGCGGCGGAAGCAGAGGCAGAAAAAGATCGTCTACACGGTGTAGGGATTGCAGAACAGCGTAAGGCTATTGTTGACGGACTTGCTGATTCTATTCAAGAATTAAAAGGAGCCAATGTTGAACTCACGGAAGCCCAGATTATGTCCATTCTATTAACAAATCAGTATTTGGATACTTTGAATAATTTTGCAGACAATAAGGGCAATAACACCATCTTCCTACCAGCAAATCCTGATGGAGTTGAAGATATACGAACAAGCATATTATCAGCTTTAAAAGCTAAGTAATAACAATTCATTATTTGTTTTCAATAAGTAGATGTTTTTTGTGGATAATCCTAAAAGAATGGATATACTTCATTATCGTAAAGAACAAAATAGGAGAAGAACATGGCTAAATCAAACTTTGAAAAAGTAGAATCAGTTGTTGGCTGGGTTCGTGATAAGAAAATCACAGGTTACCGTATCTCTAAGGAAACAAATGCACGTGAAATGTCAATCATTGCTTTGGCACAAGGTCGTGCAAAAGTGAAAAATATTTCATTTGAAACAGCCCTAGGCTTGATTGATTTTTATGACAAGAATCATGAAAAATTTGAAGATTAAACTAGGCTTAAAGGCAGATTCTTAAAATGGATCTGCCTTTTGTTTTGCAAAGAGTTAGTAAAAAGACTACATGTTTTATGCAGTCTTTGTTTGTTATTTGAGATAGCGCTGAAGAAACTCTCGCGTCCGTTCTTCTTTAGGGTTCGTGAAGAGATCTTCGGGATTGCCTTCTTCAGCGATGACGCCCTTATCCATAAAGATGACACGGTGAGAGACATCGCGGGCGAACTCCATTTCGTGGGTTACGACGATCATAGTCAGACCTTCTTGAGCTAGGTCTTGCATGATTTTGAGGACTTCACCGACCATTTCAGGGTCAAGGGCAGATGTTGGTTCGTCAAAGAGAATGGCGTCAGGATTCATAGAGAGGGCGCGAGCGATGGCTACACGTTGCTTCTGTCCACCAGAGAGTTGTTTTGGTTTGGCTTGCCAGTAGCGTTCTCCCATGCCGACTTTTTCAAGATTTTCTTTGGCAATTTTTTCAGCTTCAGAGCGTTCTCGTTTGAGGACAGTCGTTTGGGCTACAATAGTGTTTCCGAGAACATCAAGGTTTTCAAAGAGGTTGAAGGATTGAAAAACCATACCGAGCTTTTCACGATAGTGAGTAAGGTCATAGCCTTTTGCAAGGACGTTTTCTCCACGGTAGAGAATTTCCCCCTCAGTAGGTGTTTCAAGTAGATTGATTGAACGTAGGAAGGTTGATTTTCCGCTTCCTGAGCTCCCGATGATGGAGATAACCTCTCCTTTGTGGACTGACAGAGAAATGTCTTTTAAGACTTCGTTTTGTCCATAGGATTTTTTGAGGTGTTTAATTTCAAGAATGGGTTGATTCATTATTTCAAGTCCTCCGTTTGCATTTGATTAGCACCTGTAGTGTATGTATCCATGTCCATGCGTCTTTCGATGAAGCGTAGAATACGGGTCACTGTGAAGGTGAGGACAAAGTAAATCACGGCGATGATTGTAAATGTCTGGAAGTATTGATAAGTTTGGGTGGCCACAGTATTACCTGAGAAGTAGAGTTCTACCACAGAGATCACATTCAGTACAGAGGTATCTTTGATATTAATGACAAACTCATTACCAGTAGCTGGTAAGATATTGCGAACGACCTGAGGGAGGACAACCTTGCGCATGGTCTGATTATGGGTCATACCAAGAGCAGTTGCGGCTTCAAATTGTCCCTTGTCAACTGCTAGGATACCTCCACGGACGATTTCCGTCATATAGGCACCCGTGTTGATTGAAACGATGAAGATGGCAGCCAGTGTACGATCGAGATTGATTCCGAAGGCTTGTGCTGTACCATAGTAGATAACCATAGATTGAACGATCATTGGTGTACCACGGAAAATTTCAATATAGACATTGAGGATCCAGCCAAGTAGTTTTTGCAAGCCATAGACTGCCTTGTTTTCAGACAGAGGGGCTGTACGGAAGACTCCGATTGCAAGTCCGATAATGAGACCTGTGATGGTCCCGATAATGGAGATTAAAAGTGTGATACCGGCACCACGCAGGAGTTGTTGCCAGTTTTCAGAAAGAATTTTAGCGACTTGGCTGAAGAAGCTACTTTCTTCCTCCGTTGTTGTCGCCTCCACTGGTTGCTCTTTGATCATCCGATCCATGAGAGCTACTTGTTCGTCCTCGGAAATGGTTTCGATGCTAGCATTGATTTGGCTGATGCGACTATCGTCCTTGCGAAGACCAATCGCGATAGCGGTGTCTTCTTCTCCTGTTTCAAAACCTTTGTCAAGTTGGACCATCTTGAATTTGGAGTTGGCAGATTCAGCGGTCAGGGCTTCAGGGCGCTCCGAAACATAGGCATCGATAACACCTGCTTCAAGTGCTTGGCGCATCTGAGCAAAGTCCCCCATGGCTGTTTCTTTCTTAGCGCTAGGGATTTGGGAAATCAGGTCATAAAGGTAAACGCCTTGTTGTGATGTGATTTTTGCTCCGCTAAAGTCGTTTAAAGATTTGGCATTGGCATAGGCAGAGTCCTTTTTGACCAATAGAACCGGTTCACTAGTATAGTAACTGCTTGAAAAGGCAATTTCTTGTTTGCGTTCAGCGGTTGGGCTCATACCAGCAATGATCATATCGATTTTGCCAGAAGTAAGAGCAGGAACAAGTCCTTCCCACTTGGTTTTCACGACCAAAGGTTCCTTACCTAAGTCTTTGGCAATCTTTTTAGCGATTTGGACATCGTAACCATTGGCATACTGGTTGGTACCGTCAATTTTGACAGCGCCGTTACTATCGTCGTCTTGGGTCCAGTTGAAGGGGGCGTAAGCTGCCTCCATCCCGATACGTAAATATTCGTCGGCTTGGACTTGGCTAACTAGTCCTAGTGTAAGGGCTAGGCTAGCAAGGATAGATAAGCATAATTTTTTCATGTTTTCTCCTATTTCTAGTCTAAAAATGACTTCTCTCTATTGTATCTAAAAATAGTGATATTTTCAATACAAGTAAGCCTTTACTTATAAAAAATGATATAATGATAGCAAAGATAAAAAGGGGGATTGTGTTGTGAAAAAGACTTTTTTCTTGCTTTTATTTAGCTTGTTTTGTATTTTACCACTCTCTGTTTTTGCGGTTGATTTCAAGATTCGCTCTTATCAAGGTGATTTGAATATTCATGCAGATAATACAGCAGAATTTAGGGAGAAAGTAGTCTATTATTTTGATGAAGACTTTAATGGACAACTAGTAGGACTTGGCCATGCGGGTAAGATGCCAAAGGGCTTTGAAATAGATTCCAGTCCGAAGATTCAGGTATGGAAGAATGCTGCAGTCATTGAAAATGTCAATAGTGAAGTGATAGAAGAATCGGAAGGCTATACTGTAAAAGTGTATAATCCAGGCCAAGGGGGGGATACCGTTGAAGTGGTAATCACATGGCAACTAAAAAACCTCCTATTTCTATATGATGATATCGCGGAACTTAATTGGCAACCCTTGACAGATAGTTCAGAACCTATCGAAAATTTTGAGTTTCGGGTAACAGGCTTTAATGGAGCTGAAAAACTTTTCTTTCATACAGGGAAACTCTTTACAGAGGGCGAGATAGAGAAGACAGGTGGTGATTATCGTGTTCATTTGCAGAACCTACCTCGTCAGCGTGGGGTTGAATTGCATGCATATTGGCCTAGAAAAGATTTTAGAACAGCTTTGGATCAGGGATTGAAGGGCAATCGTTTAGCAGAATTTGAAAAAATAGAGGAATCCATTACTGCTGAAAAAGCTCAAAGCAAAGCTCTGGTTATGTGGATTATCCCTTTGCTACTCTCGCTTTCTTTAGTTTTTAGTGTTATTTTATACTGCATTTACAGAAGAAAAACCTCCCCATCGAAGAAATATGCTAAAAATCACCGTCTCTATGAACCGCCAATGGACTTAGAACCGATGGTTTTATCGGAAGCTGTTTACTCCACTTCCTTAGAGGAAGTCAGTCCCTTGACCAAGGGAGGAGGGAAGTTCACCTTTGACCAACTCGTTCAGGCCACTTTATTGGATGTGATTGACCGTGGAAATGTTTCAATCATCTCAAATGGAGATGAGGTCCGTTTAAAAGTCGTAAAAGAAAAAGGATTGGCAAGTTTTGAAAAAGATTGCCTTAATTTGGCCTTTTCAGGAAGAGAAGAAGTGCTTGTTTCAGATTTGTTTGCAGATTACCAAGTGTCAACTAGTCTTTACCAAGGTGCAAAAGCAGCTGATGAAAAACGGATTCAGAAAACGGGACGTAAGCTTAAGTCGTCTTTCGAGCAAGCACTGAAGCAGATGCAGGATGGGGTGAGAAAGCGGGTTTCCTCTTTGCAACTTCCAGATTATTATCGTCCACTGAGCAATGGAGAAAAAATCTTGCGATTGATGATAGGTGTCTCTACGCTTCTACCTGCTTTCGTTGGTTTTGGCTGGTTCTTGTATAGTTTGGATGCTCACGGGTACCTTTCTCTGCCACTTCCTATCCTTGGGTTTGTGAGCTTGATGTTAGCTGCCGTCTATTATTGGACGACCCGATTTGATACTCGTGATGGTGTTTTAAACGAAGAAGGACTAGAGGCATACTATCTCTGGACTAGTTTTGAAAACATGCTTCGCGATATCGCTCACCTAGACAAGGCAGAATTAGAGAGTATTGTTCTTTGGAATCGCCTCCTTGTCTATGCTACTTTATTTGGTTATGCGGACAAGGTGAGTCATTTGATGAAATCTTATCAGATTCAAGTTGAGAACCCAGATATCAATCTTTACGTAGCTTATGGCTGGCACAGTATGTTTTATCATTCAACTGCTCAAATGAGCCACTATGCTAGTATTGCAAACACAGCAAGTACCTACTCTGTATCTTCTGGAAGTGGAAGTTCGGGTGGAGGCTTCTCAGGAGGCGGAGGCGGTGGTAGCATCGGCGCCTTCTAAAAAATCTATCGCAACATCCGAAATTATGCTATAATAGAGGACAGAAAAAGGAGTAATGTATGTATTTTATTGAAATTTTGAAGTCAATCTTTTTTGGGATAGTTGAAGGAATTACAGAATGGTTGCCCATTTCAAGTACAGGCCACTTGATCTTGGTTGAAGAGTTTGTACAATACAAGGACCAAAATGAAGCCTTCATGTCCATGTTTAATGTTGTCATTCAGCTTGGTGCTATTTTAGCAGTTATGGTAATTTACTTTAACAAGCTTAATCCCTTCAAACCTGGTAAAAATAAGGTCGAGGTTCGTCGAACTTGGCAATTGTGGTCAAAAGTTTTCGTTGCGACCTTGCCTTTACTGTTGGTCTTTAAGTTGGATGATTGGTTTGATGCCAACTTCCACAACATGGTTTCAGTTGCGATCATGTTGATTATCTATGGGGTTGCCTTTATCTATCTTGAAAAAAGAAATAAGGCCCAAGCTATTGAACCAACAGTAACTGAGTTAGACAAGTTGCCTTATAAAACAGCCCTTTATATCGGTCTCTTCCAAGTCCTTGCCCTTTTCCCAGGAACAAGTCGTTCAGGTGCGACGATTGTCGGTGGTTTGTTGAATGGAACAAGTCGCTCTGTTGTAACAGAGTTTACCTTCTATCTCGGGATTCCGGTTATGTTTGGAGCCAGCGCTTTAAAGATTTTCAAATTTATTAAAGCAGGTCAACTTTTGAGTTTTGGTCAACTATTCTTGCTTTTGGTCGCTATGGGAGTTGCCTTTGCGGTCAGCATGGTTGCTATTCGTTTCTTGACCAGCTATGTGAAGAAACACGACTTTACACTCTTTGGTAAATACCGTATTGTACTTGGTAGTGTCTTGTTGCTCTATAGTTTTGTGCGTTTATTTGTATAAGAAAAAGTATCTGAGACAAAATAGTTCTCAACCATGCAAAAAGCAACGGATTTACCGTTGCTTTTTTTGAAGCCGTGGGACTATTGTCCCAGGCTCCTTTTGTGTTCCTATAATGTTTTTTCTTGTTCTCTCACGACCAGTAAGTCGACTTTTGCATGGCGGAGGATGTATTCAGATGAAGAGCCAACCAAGAGGCGTTCGAAGGCATTGAGACCTGTTGCACCGACGAGAATCAGGTCAACATTTTCTGTGTCTGGAATGGTGCGGGCAAGGAGGGTCTTCGGATTTCCCATTTCGATGACGATGTGAATATCCGTTACGCCCGCATCTTTTGCACGTTTTTCGTACTCTTTCATCAAACTTTCAGCGTCAACTTGGAGTTCTTCGTAAACTTCAGCATCAAAGGTAGACACGCTTTGAAGAGCGCGTGTGTCAATAACATGGGCAATGGTGAGCTTGGAATCATTGCGTAGAGCGGTGTAAACACCTTTAACAAAAGCCAAGTCTGCCTCTTTAGAACCATCAATTGCAACCATAACATTTTGGTAACGTTGTGCCATAATGAAACCTCCTGAAATTTTCTTACTTTTATTGTAATCCTTTTCACTAAAGAAGTAAAGTAAAAAAGTATTTTAGTCGAAAATGTTATCGCCCTCACTATATCTTTATTTATGTTCTACTGAATCTATGCAAGAAATCAGAGATGAGGAGGTGTCCTTATGGCTCGTATATTTGGAATAGCGGAAAAATCTTTCTCGAAACGATTTTATAGTTGTTTATTGATCCCTCTGGCTCTTCAAATTCTATTTATCTATTTTATGTCGAAATTACCTGCCTTTATTTTTCCGATTTTTATCTACCTAGCTCTAATTCATTTGCTGTTTCAACTGTTTTTGAGTTATGCTATGTTTCGAAATGGAAATGTGGTCTTTCAAAATATCAGTCTCCTTTTTTTGATGTTAGATGCTTGCTATTACCCTCTTGTAGGATTTTTCCTAGCAGCACTATCTATAGGATTGTGAACGATATAGTTGATAAACTCTGCTCTCCTTGCTTTTTAGCAAGGTTTTACTATTTTCTGCACTCCTCTCTTTCAGGAAACTTGTCGCATGGCCTGTCTAGTGGTATAATGTTACTATCTCGATGAATTGAGGAAACAAGATGAAAGAATATAACAAATCTAGTAAGTTAGAGCATGTGGCTTATGATATTCGTGGTCCGGTTTTGGAAGAAGCCATGCGCATGCGAGCAAATGGTGAAAAGATTTTACGTCTAAATACAGGAAATCCAGCGGAATTTGGCTTTACAGCGCCAGATGAGGTCATTCATGACTTGATTATGAATGCGCGTGATAGTGAAGGTTACTCTGACTCTAAGGGTATTTTTTCGGCGCGTAAGGCTATCATGCAGTATTGCCAACTGAAGAAATTCCCCAATGTGGACATTGATGATATCTACCTTGGAAATGGTGTCAGTGAGCTGATTGTTATGTCCATGCAGGGGTTGTTGGACAATGGTGATGAGGTCTTGGTACCTATGCCAGACTATCCTTTGTGGACAGCTGCTGTCAGCCTAGCTGGAGGAAATGCCGTTCACTATATCTGTGATGAAGCTGCAGAATGGTATCCAGATATTGATGACATCAAGTCAAAAATTACTTCCAATACCAAGGCAATCGTCCTTATCAATCCAAACAACCCAACTGGAGCACTTTATCCTAAGGAACTCTTGTTGGAGATCATCGAGATTGCGCGCCAGCATGATTTGATTATCTTTGCGGATGAAATTTATGATCGCATGGTGATGGACGGACATGTGCATACACCGGTAGCAAGTCTGGCTCCAGATGTCTTCTGCGTCAGCATGAACGGTTTGTCAAAATCTCACCGTATCGCTGGTTTTCGTGTGGGTTGGATGGTCTTGTCTGGTCCCAAGCACCATGTCAAGGGTTATATTGAAGGTCTTAATATGCTGTCCAATATGCGTCTTTGCTCTAACGTTTTGGCCCAGCAAGTCGTACAAACATCACTAGGTGGGCACCAGTCAGTGGACGAATTGCTCCTTCCTGGTGGTCGTATCTATGAACAAAGAAACTTTATCTATAATGCCATTCAAGATATTCCAGGTTTATCTGCAGTCAAGCCAAAGGCGGGTCTTTATATCTTCCCTAAAATCGACCGCAATATGTATCGCATCGATGATGATGAGCAGTTTGTCCTTAATTTCTTGAAACAAGAAAAGGTTCTCTTGGTTCATGGTCGAGGATTTAACTGGCAAGAACCAGACCATTTCCGTATCGTTTACCTCCCACGTGTGGACGAGCTAGCACAAATCCAAGAAAAGATGACTCGTTTCTTGAAACAGTATCGTAGATAAGGATTCTATAGGGCTCAACTAGATTTTAGCGTTTTATCTCAGAGAAAGCGAACGTTTTTATGATTTAAACGTTACCTCTCTGAGATTTTTATTTTCTTGGAAGGATACTGGGCAGGTATAATATCCTGAAAGATTAGAATTTATTGTTAGAATTGATTAGACATTCTGAACTTAGAAACTTTAATATTATAAACATTAGTAACTATGAACTACAAGAGTAAAGATGAATAGAGGAGAATAGGTAAATAAAATGCCAACTATGAAAGAAATTCTTGAAAAATTTGATGAAAGTTTCAATGATATTAAGTTTTTAGAATTTAATAAAAAAATAACGGATAGTATAGAAAAACCACAAGAACTGAAGTTTATCTTAGAACATTTTTCTTATATAACTGTTAATGGTTATTTAAAGATTTTGGGGAATGATTCAGAGAATGGTTTCATCTATTGTAACGAATTGTTTTCAAAATGTTATAATCCTGATCGTTGTTTGATAGCCTATGATATTTTCGGTGGTCTATTTGCAATAAATATTGAAAAATTAAATTCAATAGAATATTTCGCCCCTGATACATTAGAATGGGAGAATTTGGAGATAGATTATAAGGAATTTTTATATTGGGTGACTACAAATCAGTTAGACCTATTTTATCAAGAACTTATAGTATCAGATTTGTTCAAATTAGATTTATCGCTTGAAACAAATGAAGTTGTTTTGATCTATCCTTTTATGTGGTCAATGGAATACACTCCATCAGGTGCAGTTAGAAAAATAGTTCCTTTTAAAGAATTGTTAGAAATGAATGCTAATTTTTGTAGACAGTTTGGGATATGAAATCGGTGGATTCAATATAGGAAATGTATGTTAGCAAGAATTATTTTTTACTGATTTATTAGCATCTGAAGAGAATGTTACTATTAACTGTTTCTGATAAAGGCTTTCATAGGAAAAGCTAGAAAACATTTGCTAGGAACTATTGACAAAAGTGGCAGAATCAGATAGAATAGTAAAGTATGTTTAGTAACTGATCACTTTATAGCCGGCTAAACGAATACAAAATCTATGAGGAGGTATTCATCGTGAAACGTACTTATCAACCAAGTAAACTTCGTCGTGTGCGCAAACACGGATTCCGTAACCGTATGTCAACTAAAAACGGTCGTCGCGTATTGGCAGCTCGTCGTCGTAAAGGACGCAAAGTTTTGGCTGCTTAATCCAAACGAATTCAACAAAGAAGTCAGTAGGAACTCGAGTCTACTGGCTTTTCTTTTTATCTTACATAGTGAATTGTCCACGCAGTCGTCCATTTCAACTGAAACTCATAGAAGGCTTATTTAAAAGATCACATATAGAAAAACTCAAAACCAGATATAAGTTACTGATTTTGAGTTTTTGTTTATTCTTTTAAGTGATAGGAGTAGCTAGCGACAACGACATCTTCATGCCATCTGAGAGCGTATTTTAGTTTGAGGCTCATTTGATTGTGCAGGATATTTTGCCAAGGCTTGTTAGGGATAAACTGTGGGACGAGGACTGTAACGGTATAGTTTTTTTGCTTGGCTTCTTGGGCGATTCGTTTGACATACTTGACGCTAGGGGTGATGATGTTTCGGTAGCTAGTGTTGATATTTTTCAGAGTGATATTTGGGAAGTAATCGGCAAATTCCTGAAGAATTTCTTGGTCTTTTTCTTCCGTTTCTTTAGTAGAAATGTGCATGGCCAACACTTCGTCACCGATACTTTGAGCGTAGTTAATGGCTCCTACGCTTACCCGAGTGACATTTCCTACTAGGACAAGGACAAGGTTGCCGTCATAAGTGCGTTTTTCGATTCCTTCGTAGAGTCGTAGTTGTTTTGCCACTTTTTGATAATGACTGTGGATGGACAAAAATAGGAAGGTCAAAACTAGGATAATTGGGAAGAATGGCCAGATATCACCTAGTCTGAAGAGGAGTAAAATGAGGACAATGGCATAACAAATGATGGCCCCAAGGATATTAGCAAAGGCAGGTTTTAAGAAGTTTGCTCCTTTTTCCTTTTTCCAATGACGAATCATTCCAGTCTGAGATAGGGCAAAGGGAACGAAGACCCCGATAGTATAAAGAGGAATCAAGCGTTCAGTATTCCCATTAAAAATGAGAAGAAGGATCATAGCTCCAAAAGCCAGAGTTAAGATACCGTTGGAGTAGCCAAGGCGATCCCCTTTTTCCATAAAGAGATGAGGCATGTACTTGTTTTTTGCCATATTGTAGGCCAGCATAGGGAAGGCTGAAAAGCCAGTATTTGCAGCTACAGCTAGAATCAAGGCTGTCGAGAACTGGAAGAGATAATAGCTAGCATGACCAAAGAATGAATCTCCCAGAATACCCTTGGCCATTTGTGAGAGGATGGTTTCTCCGTGTTGAGGTGTGATGCCCATCCAGTAGTTTAGGAAGGTAATGCCTGCAAAAAGAAAACCTAGAATGAGTGACATGATGGTCAAGGTCTGAGCAGCATTCTTTTCTTTCGGAGTTTTGAAAAAAGGTACCGCATTTGAAATAGCCTCAACCCCAGTTAGAGAGGCAGAACCGCTAGTAAAGGCTCTCAATAGGAGAACGATGGAAAGGCTTGGAACAGTTTGCCCAATGGTTGAAGTCGCCTGATAGTTTAGGGAGCCTGTAGATAGTTGAAAGAACCCATAAAGCAGGAGAAAGACGGTGCTGAAGATAAAGAGGTAGACGGGAATCATCAGAGAACTAGCAGATTCTTTTAAACCTCTTAAATTCAAGAGCATGAGCAGGCAGACTAGGAAAATAGAGATATGAAGATTATAGGGATGGAGGGTAGGGATGGCTGCAGTAATAGCATCAGCTCCAGACGCAACGGATACGGCTACTGTCAGCATATAGTCAACAAGGAGGCTACCACCAGCAATCAAGCCCAGTTCAGGGGAGAGATTTTCCCGAGTGACCATATAAGCTCCTCCGCCTTGAGGATAGGCGTGTATGATTTGACGATAGGAAATGGTCAAACTAGCGAGGAGTAAGAGGACAAAAATACCGATAGGGAGGCTCCACCAAATAGCGAGAGGGGAGAGACTGACTAAAACGAGAATGACTTGTTCAGGTCCATAGGCAATAGAAGACAGGGCATCACTGGATAACATTGCAAGTGCCTGCATTTTTCCTAATAATCCTCCTTCGCCGTCTGTGAGAGACTTGAGTGGCCGACCGATAAAGGTATATTTTAATTTTCTAAACATTTTCTTTTCCTTTGCTGAAAATTTCAATAAGTGTTATTATACTGCTTTGAAGAAAGGCAGTCAAGGGAGAACGATTGGTAGTAGAATATTTTTACAAGCCGAGGGATGCTATTTTTGGTATAATAGAGGGAAGAAAATGAGGTTAGAAGAGATGATTTTTGATACACACACACATTTAAATGTAGAGGAATTTGCAGGACGTGAGGCCGAAGAAATCGCCTTGGCTGCTGAGATGGGTGTGACTCGGATGAACATTGTTGGTTTTGACAAGCCAACTATTGAGCGTGCCCTAGAGTTGGCAGATGAGTATGAACAACTCTACGCAACGATTGGCTGGCATCCGACTGAAGCAGGGACTTACACAGACGAGGTCGAAGCTTACTTGCTTGAAAAGCTTAAGCATCCCAAGGTTGTTGCCTTGGGGGAGATTGGTCTGGACTACCATTGGATGACAGCACCTAAGGAAGTACAGGAGCAGGTTTTTCGTCGTCAGATTCAGCTGTCTAAGGACTTGAATTTGCCCTTTGTGGTCCATACTCGTGATGCGCTAGAAGATACTTATGAGATTATCAAGAGTGAGGGCGTTGGTCCTCGTGGTGGGATTATGCATTCATTTTCAGGCTCTTTGGAGTGGGCTGAGAAGTTTGTCGAGCTTGGCATGACCATTTCTTTCTCAGGTGTGGTGACCTTTAAGAAAGCGACGGATATCCAAGAGGCTGCTAGGGAACTTCCTTTGGATAAAATCCTCGTTGAGACAGATGCCCCTTACCTGGCTCCTGTTCCTAAACGTGGCCGTGAAAACAAAACAGCCTATACTCGCTATGTGGTGGACTTTATCGCCGACTTGCGTGGCATGACGACAGAAGAATTAGCTGTGGTGACAAGTACCAATGCAGAGCGTATTTTTGGATTGGAAAAACAATCATGAAAGATAAAATTTCCCAAGTCATCGTGGTCGAAGGTCGCGATGATACGGCCAATCTCAAACGTTACTTTGATGTAGAGACCTACGAAACACGAGGTTCCGCAATAAATGGCCAAGATATAGATCGGATTCGTCGCCTGCATGAACTGCATGGAGTCATTGTCTTTACAGATCCAGATTTTAATGGGGAGCGGATTCGGCGCATGATTATGACGGCCATTCCGACAGTTCAGCATGCCTTTCTCAAACGAGATGAAGCGGTTCCCAAGTCCAAGACCAAAGGACGTTCTCTGGGAATCGAACATGCTAGCTATGAAGACCTAAAAACAGCGCTGGCTCAAGTGACAGAGCGATTTGAAAACGAGAATGAGTTTGACATCAGTCGTGGTGACTTGATTCGCCTAGGTTTCTTAGCGGGATCAGACAGTCGTAGGCGCAGAGAGTATCTAGGTGAACAGCTCCGTATCGGCTATTCCAACGGCAAGCAACTCCTCAAGCGCTTAGAGTTATTTGGGGTAACCTTGGCAGAAGTGGAAGATGCTATGAAATCTTATGATAATGGCTAAGCAGGCCTCAAAATGCATGGAGAATGTGTTACAATAGAGGTAGTAACTATAGAAAAGAGAATAGATGAGAATTGCAGATTATAGCGTGACCAAGGCAGTGCTGGAGCGTCACGGTTTTACCTTTAAAAAGTCCTTTGGGCAGAATTTCCTGACGGATACCAATATCCTTCAAAAGATCGTGGATACGGCTGAGATTGATGACCAGGTCAATGTCATTGAAATCGGGCCAGGTATTGGTGCCTTGACCGAGTTTTTGGCTGAGCGTGCAGCTGAGGTCATGGCTTTTGAGATTGACC
Source organism: Streptococcaceae bacterium AF54-32pH5A (assembly GCA_027682205.1). GTDB lineage: Bacteria > Bacillota > Bacilli > Lactobacillales > Streptococcaceae > Streptococcus. The sequence continues at coordinate 998,969 of JAQDAD010000001.1, read as the reverse complement.
ACCGTTTGGTACCGATTTTAGCAGATACCTTGCGTGATTTTGACAATGTGACCGTAGTCAACGAGGATATTCTCAAGGTCGATTTGGCGCAGCATATCCAGAATTTCAAAAATCCTGATTTGCCAATCAAGGTAGTAGCCAACTTGCCTTACTACATCACGACGCCTATTCTCATGCACTTGATTGAAAGTGGCATTCCTTTTAGTGAGTTTGTCGTCATGATGCAGAAAGAAGTGGCAAACCGTATTTCAGCCCAACCGAATACCAAGGCTTACGGTAGTTTGTCTATTGCTGTGCAGTATTACATGACAACCAAGGTTGCCTTTATCGTGCCTCGTACGGTCTTTGTGCCAGCGCCAAACGTGGACTCAGCTATCCTAAAAATGGTACGTCGTCCAGAGCCAGCGGTTGCGGTAGAAGATGAGGACTTCTTCTTTAAAGTTTCTAAGGCCAGCTTCACTCATCGCCGCAAAACCTTGTGGAACAACTTGACAGGTTACTTTGGGAAAACTGAAGAAGTCAAGGATAAGCTGACCAAGGCTTTGGAACAGGCTGGACTGGCACCAAGTGTACGTGGAGAAGCTCTCAGCTTGGCAGAATTTGCTCGCCTAGCAGATGCGCTTAAAGGACAAGGACTCTAAGATGCAAGGACAAATCATTAAAGCCTTGGCGGGCTTCTACTATGTGGAGAGTGAGGGTCAAGTTTACCAGACGCGTGCGCGCGGAAATTTCCGTAAAAAAGGTCATACACCTTACGTTGGAGACTGGGTAGAATTTTCTGCGGAAGAGAACTCAGAAGGCTATATTTTGAAAATCCAGGAACGAAAAAATAGTCTGGTTCGCCCGCCCATTGTCAATATTGACCAAGCCGTTGTCATTATGTCAGTTAAAGAACCTGACTTTAATAGCAATTTGCTGGATCGGTTCCTGATTCTCTTGGAACACAAGGGCATCCATCCCATTGTCTATATTTCTAAAATGGACTTGCTGGAAGATAGAGGAGAACTGGATTTTTACCAGCAAACTTACGGTGCCATTGGCTATGACTTTGTGACCAGTAAGGAGGAACTCCTGCCTTTGTTGACAGGAAAAGTGACGGTCTTTATGGGGCAGACAGGTGTTGGTAAGTCAACCCTTCTTAATAAAATCGCACCGGATCTCAATCTTGAAACAGGAGAAATCTCTGATAGTTTAGGTCGTGGTCGCCATACCACTCGTGCAGTTAGTTTTTATAATCTCAATGGGGGTAAAATTGCAGACACACCAGGATTTTCATCGCTGGATTATGAAGTAACAACGGCTGAAGACCTCAATCAGGCCTTTCCAGAGATTGCTAGTGTCAGTCGAGACTGTAAATTCCGTACCTGTACCCATACCCATGAGCCGTCCTGTGCCGTCAAGCCAGCTGTAGAAGAGGGCATCATTGCCAGCTTCCGTTTTGACAACTACCTACAATTCCTCAGCGAAATTGAAAATCGCAGAGAAACCTATAAAAAAGTCAGCAAAAAAATCCCAAAATAAGGAGAAACCCATGTCTCAATACAAGATTGCTCCGTCAATTCTGGCAGCAGATTATGCCAACTTTGAACGTGAAATCAAACGCCTAGAAGTAACTGGTGCAGAATACGCCCATATCGATATTATGGATGGTCACTTTGTACCACAAATCAGTTTTGGTGCAGGTGTGGTTGAAGCTCTTCGCCCCCATAGCAAGATGGTCTTTGACTGCCACTTGATGGTAGCAAATCCTGAACACCACTTAGAAGATTTTGCGCGTGCAGGGGCAGACATTATCAGTATCCATGTAGAAGCGACGCCTCATATCCATGGAGCCCTCCAAAAAATTCGTTCGCTTGGTGTTAAACCTTCGGTTGTTATCAATCCTGGTACGCCTGTTGAAGCGATTAAGCATGCCCTTCATCTAGTTGATCAAGTCTTGGTCATGACGGTTAACCCTGGCTTCGGTGGTCAAGCCTTTCTGCCTGAAACCATGGATAAGATCCGTGAGTTGGTTGCCCTTCGTCAGGAAAAAGGTTTGAACTTTGAAATCGAAGTGGATGGTGGGATTGATGATCAAACTATTGCCCAAGCCAAAGAAGCTGGTGCGACCGTTTTTGTAGCAGGTTCCTATGTCTTTAAGGGAGGTGTCAATGAGCGAGTACAAACTCTCCGAAAACAACTGGACTAGGGTTGCAGTTTTTGCAGGCGGAGACCGTGGTCATTATCGGACGGATTTTGACTGCTTTGTCGGTGTGGATCGAGGATCGCTCTGGGTCTTGGAAGAAGACCTACCTCTCGCTCTAGCAGTTGGAGATTTTGATTCTGTGACTGTAGAAGAACGTCAGTTGATTCAAAAGCGTGCTCGGTACTTTGTCCAAGCCCAGCCAGAAAAGGATGATACGGATCTGGAACTAGCACTCTTAACGATTTTCGAAAAAAATCCTCAGGCTCAGGTTACCATTTTTGGTGCTTTGGGTGGTCGTATTGATCATATGCTGGCCAATGTCTTTTTACCTAGCAATCCCAAACTAGCACCCTTTATGCGCCAGATAGCGATTGAGGATGGGCAAAACTTGATTAGCTATTGTCCAGAAGGGATCAGTCAGCTTCAACCACGTTCGGACTATGCCTATCTAGCTTTTATGCCAGTTCGTGATAGTCAGCTGACTATTCTCGGTGCCAAGTATGAGTTGACTGAGGAGAATTTTTTCTTTAAAAAAGTGTATGCTTCTAACGAATATATAGATAGGGAAGTTTCGATGACTTGCCCAGATGGCTATGTAGTCGTACTGCATAGCAAGGACAGGAGATAGGATGGAGATTTTACTTGTTATTTTATTAGTTGCTAATCTTCTTGGGCTCTTTCTCATTTGGCAAAGGCAGGATAAGCAAGATAAATATCTAGCCAAGAGCTTGGAGGACCAGGCAGATCATCTGTCAGATCAGTTGGATTACCGCTTTGAACAAGCCAGACAAGCTAGCCAGCTAGACCAAAAAGATTTGGAAGTGGCTGTCAGCGATCGCTTGCAGGAAGTACGAATGGAGTTGCATCAAGGCTTGACTCAAGTTAGACAGGAGATGAACGAGAATCTCCTTCAAACCAGAGACAAGACCGACCAACGCCTCCAAGCCTTGCAAGAATCAAATGAGCAACGCTTGGAACAAATGCGCCAAACGGTCGAGGAAAAGTTGGAAAAGACCTTGCAGACACGCTTGCAGGCTTCCTTCGAGACAGTTTCCAAGCAACTAGAGTCTGTCAATCGAGGTTTGGGAGAAATGCAGACAGTTGCCCGTGATGTCGGTGCACTTAACAAGGTTCTCTCTGGGACCAAAACGCGAGGGATTCTGGGTGAATTGCAACTGGGACAAATCATTGAAGACATCATGACGCCTGCCCAGTACGAACGAGAATTTGCAACGGTTGAAAACTCTAGCGAGCGAGTGGAGTACGCCATCAAGTTACCTGGCCAAGGTGACCAGGAATATGTCTATTTGCCGATTGACTCCAAGTTTCCACTGGCAGATTATTATCGCTTAGAAGAAGCCTATGAAGCGGGTGATAAGGACGAGATTGAACGCTGTCGTAAGTCACTCTTAATGAGCGTCAAGCGCTTTGCCAAGGATATCAAGAGCAAGTACATAGCACCGCCAAGAACGACCAATTTTGGAGTTTTGTTTGTTCCGACAGAGGGACTCTACTCAGAGATTGTTCGCAATCCGATCTTCTTTGATGATTTGAGACGGGAAGAGCAGATTATTGTCGCGGGTCCAAGTACCCTATCAGCCTTGCTTAATTCCCTATCAGTTGGCTTCAAAACCCTCAATATCCAAAAGAGTGCCGACCATATCAGTAAGACTCTTGCAAGCGTTAAGACCGAGTTTGGCAAGTTCGGGGGAATTTTGGTCAAGGCGCAAAAACATCTCCAACATGCCTCTGGCAATATTGATGAATTATTAAACCGTCGCACCACAGCTATTGAGCGAACGCTCCGTCACATTGAGTTATCAGAAGGTGAGCCTGCGCTTGATTTACTCCATTTCCAAGAAGATGAGGAAGAATATGAAGATTAGTCACATGAAAAAAGATGAGCTGTTTGAAGGCTTTTACCTGATTAAATCAGCTGACCTGAGACAGACGCGTGCTGGGAAAAACTACCTAGCCTTTACCTTCCAAGACGATAGTGGCGAGATTGAAGGGAAACTCTGGGATGCCCAACCTCATAACGTTGAGGCCTTTACCGCAGGGAAAGTAGTCCACATGCAGGGGCGCAGAGAAGTTTACAATAATACTCCTCAAGTCAATCAAATTACTCTCCGACTGCCTCAGCCTGGCGAACCCAACGATCCGGCTGATTTCAAGGTCAAGTCACCGGTCGATGTCAAGGAAATCCGGGACTACATGTCGCAAATGATTTTCAAGATAGAAAATCCTGTTTGGCAGCGTATCGTTCGCAGTCTCTACACCAAGTATGATAAGGAATTCTACTCCTATCCAGCTGCCAAGACCAACCACCATGCCTTTGAAACGGGTTTGGCCTATCATACAGCGACCATGGTGCGCTTGGCAGATGCCATTAGCGAAATCTATCCTCAGCTCAACAAGAGCCTGCTCTATGCTGGGATTATGTTGCACGACTTGGCCAAGGTTTTAGAACTCAGTGGTCCCGATCAGACTGAGTACACAGTGCGAGGCAATCTCATCGGCCATATAGCCCTCATCGATAGCGAAATTACCAAGACAGTCATGGAACTCGGCATCGATGATACTAGAGAAGAAGTGGTGTTACTGCGCCATGTAATCCTCAGTCATCATGGCTTGCTGGAGTATGGAAGTCCAGTCCGTCCACGCATTATGGAGGCAGAGATTATCCATATGATTGACAATCTGGATGCCAGCATGATGATGATGTCAACAGCTCTAGCTTTGGTGGATAAAGGAGAGATGACCAATAAAATTTTCGCTATGGACAATCGTTCCTTCTATAAACCAGATTTAGATTAATAATTTAAGAAAAACGAGCATTTTTTACGCAATAATGTTCGTTTTTTTATGTGAATGTGGTATAATGGATAAAATATCAAAATTAAATGGAATGGTAAATAAAAATGAAATTAAGAAGAAGTGATCGGATGGTTGTCATTTCCAACTATTTGATTAATAATCCATACAAACTAACAAGTCTTAACACTTTTGCAGAAAAGTACGAATCTGCTAAATCATCGATTTCAGAGGACATCGTGATTATCAAGCGTGCCTTTGAGGAAATCGAAATCGGCCATATTCAGACTGTGACTGGAGCAGGTGGAGGTGTTATCTTTACACCATCAATCTCGAGTCACGAAGCCAAAGAAATGATCGCAGACTTGCGTGACAAACTTTCAGAAAGCGACCGTATCTTGCCAGGTGGCTATATCTACTTATCTGATTTGCTCAGTACACCTGCCATTTTGAAAAATATTGGGCGTATCATTGCCAAGAGCTTTATGGACCAAAAAATCGATGCCGTTATGACAGTAGCGACAAAGGGTGTTCCGCTTGCAAATGCGGTTGCCAACGTCCTCAATGTTCCTTTTGTTATCGTGCGCCGTGATTTGAAAATTACTGAAGGATCAACAGTCAGTGTCAACTATGTATCAGGTTCCAGTGGTGACCGCATTGAGAAAATGTTCCTTTCAAAACGCAGCCTCAAGGCAGGCAGTCGAGTCTTGATCGTGGATGATTTCTTGAAAGGCGGAGGAACCGTCAACGGGATGATTAGTCTCTTGCGTGAGTTTGATTCAGAGTTGGCTGGTGTCGCAGTCTTTGCGGATAATGCCCAAGAAGAACGTGAAAAGCAGTTCGATTACAAGTCACTCTTGAAGGTAACCAATATTGATGTCAAGAACCAATCCATCGATGTTGAGATTGGAAATATCTTTGACGAAGACAAATAAGAGATAGAACTAAAGGTTGGAACGATTGTCCCAGCCTTTCTTTGCAAACAGAATAGAAGGATGCTTATGAAAACACCATTTATCAGCCGAGAAGATTTGGAAACGATTGTTGCAGAGTTCCCGACTCCCTTTCACTTATATGACGAGAAGGGAATTCGTGAAAAAGCAAGAGCGGTCAACCAAGCTTTTTCCTGGAACGAGGGCTTTAAGGAATATTTTGCAGTCAAGGCCACCCCAACACCAGCCATCTTGAAAATCCTCAAAGAGGAAGGTTGTGGTGTGGACTGTTCCAGTTATGTGGAGCTCCTGATGAGTCATAAACTGGATTTTCCCGGTTCTGAGATCATGTTCTCTTCTAACAATACCCCAGACCAAGAGTACGCTTATGCACGTGAATTGGGCGCAACCATTAACTTGGATGCCTTTGAAGACATTGAGCATCTGGAGCGAGCTGCAGGTATACCAGAAATCATCTCTTGTCGTTACAATCCAGGCGGAGTCTTTGAATTAGGAACAGACATTATGGACAATCCTGGGGAAGCCAAGTTTGGGATGACCAAGGACCAGCTTTTTGAAGCCTTTGCGATTTTGAAGGAAAAAGGAACTAGGATTTTTGGGATTCATTCCTTCCTAGCATCCAATACCGTGACCCATCTCTACTATCCAGAGTTAGCCCGCCAGCTCTTTGAATTAGCTGTGGAAATCAAAGAAAAATTGGGCATTTCACTGGACTTTATTAACCTTTCTGGCGGTATTGGTGTCAATTACCGTCCAGACCAGGAGCCAAATGATATTGCGATGATTGGTGAAGGTGTGCGTAAGGTTTATGAAGAAGTCCTCACACCTGCAGAACTTGGTCAGGTCAAGATTTTTACCGAATTGGGTCGTTTTATGTTAGCCCCTCACGGAGCTTTGGTCACAAGAGTCACTCATAAGAAAAAAACTTACCGTACCTATCTAGGTGTGGATGCATCAGCAGTCAACCTCATGCGCCCAGCCATGTATGGAGCCTACCACCATATCACCAATCTCACCCATCCAGACGGCCCCGTTGAGGTCGTAGATGTGGTTGGATCGCTCTGTGAAAACAATGATAAATTTGCCATCAATCGCGAACTACCTCATACAGAAATAGGTGATTTACTGGTGATTCATGATACAGGTGCACATGGATTCGCCATGGGTTACCAGTACAATGCCAAACTGCGTTCTGCAGAAATCCTCTATACCGAAGAAGGTAAAGCCCGCCAAATCCGCCGTGCAGAGCGTCCTGAGGACTATTTCGCAACCTTGTATGGTTTTGATTTTGAATCGGATCATTAAAAGAAATTGAAAATGAAAGTGAAAAACAGATTGCTTTCTAAAAAATAGACAAAAAAACCTTGTTTTTCATCTTACTCGTGATATAATAAAACTATAAAACGGTTTCAAGGAAGGTGACGATATGTCTGAAGAAACAATTGACTATGGACAAGTGACAGGAATGGTGCATTCGACAGAGAGTTTTGGGGCGGTAGATGGTCCTGGGATTCGTTTTATTGTCTTTTTGCAGGGTTGTCACATGCGTTGCCAGTACTGCCATAACCCAGACACATGGGCTATGGAGACCAATAAATCACGTGAACGGACCGTAGACGATGTCTTGACAGAAGCTCTTCGCTATCGTGGTTTCTGGGGAGACAAGGGAGGAATCACTGTCAGTGGTGGAGAGGCTCTCTTACAGATTGATTTCCTAATTGCCCTCTTTACCAAGGCCAAGGAAAAAGGAATCCACTGTACCTTGGACACCTGTGCCCTTCCTTTCCGTAATAAACCACGTTATCTCGAAAAGTTTAATAAACTCATGGCTGTGACAGACTTGGTTCTCTTGGATATTAAGGAAATCAACGAAGAACAGCACAAGATTGTAACCAGTCAAACTAATAAGAACATCTTGGCCTGTGCCCAGTACCTATCAGATATTGGGAAGCCTGTTTGGATTCGCCACGTGCTGGTCCCAGGCTTGACGGACAGAGATGAGGACTTGATTGAACTCGGTAAGTTTGTCAAGACCCTCAAAAACGTTGATAAGTTTGAAATCTTACCTTATCATACTATGGGTGAGTTCAAATGGCGTGAACTAGGAATTCCTTACTCGCTCGAAGGGGTCAAACCTCCAACAGCAGATCGTGTTAAGAATGCCAAGGAACTCATGGATACAGAAAGCTACCAAGACTACATGAAACGTGTTCATAGATAAAAAGAAGCCTGATGGAGACATCGGGCTTTTGTGATGCAAAAAGACTTAGCCTTTCAGCTAAGCCTTTGGAGTCTTATCTAGATCGTTGTTTGCCAGAGTTGCGGTTTTTCTTTTTCTTATTGCTTGTGATAGCCTGAGGCTGCTTAGGAGTCACGTCTTTTCTTGCACCTGCAGAAGGACTGACTTTCGGAGGGTTATTTTTGTATTCTTCACGTACTTTTTGACGAAGTTTTGGACGAACGACATAGTTAACGATGAACTGTTGAAGAATCATCATGAAACCACCGACAACCCAGTATAGCGTCACGCTGGCTGGTGAGAAGAGTGAGAAGATCACAATCATGAGTGGGCTCATGTAGATCATTTTCTTAAGTTGTTCTCTTTGCATCTCGTCTTCTACGCCATGAAGTGAGAGGATTGATTGGAGGTAGTAGAGGACACCAGCAAAGGCTACGAGGAGCATGCTTGGTGATCCTAGTTCGATGCCGAGGAAGCTAGATCCTGCGACTCCATCAGTATGTTGGGCAGCAAAGTAGATAGCAGAGAAGAAAGGCATTTGGAGCAAGATAGGGAAACATCCGACACCTCCTAGCATGCTGATACCGTGTTCCTTCTGAGCAGCAAAGAGAGCTTGTTGAGCCTCAAGTTTTTCTTCCTGAGTTGTTGCTTCTTTGAGACGGGTTTGATGTGGTTCAAGCACGTGTTTGAGGGCGTTCATCTTTTCAGAGTGAAGCGTCGCCTTCCAGGATTGGTAGATACCGAGTGGTAAGATAATCAAACGTACGATAATGGTTACGATAATGATAGCCACACCAAAGCCTAGACCTTTATCAGTAGCGAAGTATTTGATAGCCTCTGCCATAGGCGCTCCGATGGTATTCCAGATAAATCCAGTTGGTTGTCCAGTTGTTTTATCAACAGAAACACAACCTGTCAAGACGAGTAGCATAGCCACTCCCATAACAGAGAGGGCAAAACGTTTAATAGATTTCAATGTTTTCATTCCTTCTTTAAAAATTATACCTTTCTATTCTACTGTTTTTTTGTAAAATATACAATAGTTCTGGAGACCTAATTTGCGACTTTGAAGTCTGAATAGGATGAAAAGTTGCTCATTTGCACATCCAGATAGGTAACTTTTGAAAAAGGCGTTGGACCTTTTCGGATTTCTTGGATAAATTTTGCCATAGTGGCAGAGGACTCTGCCTGAGCAAGAATTTCCACTGTGCCATCGTCATTATTCCAGACACGACCAGTGATGCCACCGATTTCAAGCGCTAAAGTAACAACACCCCAACGGAAACCAACACCCTGCACCCTGCCTTGGGCAATCATTCTAACCTTTTGCATACTAAACCCCTTTGATTGTGTTATAATGTTTCTATGACTATTATAACCTCAAAAGCCAATTCAGTGGTAAAAAATGCCAAAAAATTGCATCAAAAAAAATATCGAAAGTCTGCCTATTTGATTGAAGGTTGGCACTTATTCGAAGAAGCTGTTCAAGCTGGGGTGAGGATTGAGAAGATCTTTGCTCTGGAAAGTTACCGAGATCAGTTAGCTGCTTTTCCTCAAACGGTCTGGGTTTCAGAGGAGATTTTGCGGGATTTAGCAGATACGCAAACTCCTCAAGGCATTGTCGCTGTTATTCAAAAAGAAGAAGTGGGCCTGCCTGATTTTAGTCAGGGTAAGTTTCTATTTTTAGAAGATGTCCAAGATCCTGGTAATGTGGGTACTATGATTCGGACTGCGGATGCTGCAGGTTTTACAGGGGTCATTGTTTCAGACAAGTCAGCGGATATCTACAGTCTCAAGACCCTGCGTTCCATGCAAGGCAGTCATTTTCACTTGCCCATCTATCGGATGTCTCTTGCTTCCTTTGTAGAAGAGGCTAAGAAGACTGCTATGCCCATTCTAGCAACGACCTTATCGAAAGATTCAAAGGACTATCGTGAGCTTTCTCCCCTAGAAGGCTTTGTTTTAGTCATGGGAAATGAAGGGCAGGGAATTAGTCCTATCATGGCTGAAAGTGCTAATCAGCTGGTTCATATTGGTATGAAAGGTAAGGCAGAGAGTCTCAATGTGGCAGTTGCCGCAGGCATTTTGATGTTTTATTTCAGCTAATTTATAAAATCTTTGTTATAATCAAGACATATTTATAGAAAAAGGAGAATCAGAATGAATCAAACAATTATTCAAGAACGTTCAGGTCTTAATCAATTTTACGCTAAGGTTTATGCTTTTGTGGGACTTGGGATTGGTCTATCAGCTCTCGTGTCAGCTTTGATGTTGACAGTTTTTCAGTCTCAATTGATCTACTTTTTGATGCATGGCCGTCTCTGGTTGATGATTGCAACTTTTGCAGAGCTTGCTCTGGTCTTTGTTGCAAGTAGCATGGCTGCCAAAAACAGCCCAGCAGCTCTCCCAGTATTTTTAGTTTATTCTGTTTTAAATGGATTTACGCTTAGCTTTGTCGTAGCCTTCTATACACCGGGAACAGTTTTATCAGCCTTTGTATCCAGTGCTCTTCTCTTCTTTGTCATGGCGGCAATCGGGATTTTTACCAAGAAGGATTTGAGTGGAATGGGTCGAGCTCTGATGGCTGCGCTTGTCGGCCTCATTATTGCCATGGTAGTGAATATTTTCTTGGCTAGTGGCTTCTTTGATTACATGATTAGCGTAGCCATGGTCTTGGTCTTCTCAGGTTTGATTGCTTGGGACAACCAAAAAATTCGCTATGTTTATGAGCAGTCAAGAGGACAAGTAGCGACAGGCTGGGTCATTTCAATGGCTCTCAGTATCTACCTAGACTTTATCAACCTCTTCCTTAGCATCTTACGAATCTTTGGTCGAAACGATTAATGAATGACGGAGTCAGTGTTCCAAAGAGCACTGACTTTTTCTTATTTACCCTTTTCTTTTCTTGGAAATAGGTGTATAATGCTTTTAATTAATTTTTTGAGGAGTAGCCTATGAAGAAAAGTTTTATCCAGCAACAAGAAGAAATTTCCTTTGTCAAAAACACTTTTACCCAGTATTTGAAAGATAAGTTAGAAGTTGTCGAAGTTCAAGGTCCTATCTTGAGTAGGGTCGGTGATGGGATGCAGGATAATCTTTCAGGTGTTGAAAATGCAGTAACTGTGAAGGTCTTGCAAATTCCAGATGAAACCTACGAGGTCGTTCATTCACTTGCTAAATGGAAACGCCATACCTTGGCTCGTTTTAGTTTCGGTGAGGGTGAGGGTCTATTTGTCCATATGAAGGCCCTTCGCCCAGATGAAGATTCGCTAGATGCGACCCATTCTGTTTATGTAGACCAGTGGGACTGGGAAAAAGTGATTCCAAATGGACAACGCAATATCGCTTATCTTAAAGAAACAGTTGAAAAGATTTACAAGGCTATTCGTCTGACAGAGCTAGCAGTAGAAGCTCGCTATGATATCGAATCGATCTTGCCAAAACAAATCACCTTTATCCATACAGAAGAGTTGGTAGAACGTTACCCAGACTTGACACCAAAAGAGCGTGAAAATGCAATCTGTAAAGAATTCGGTGCAGTCTTCTTGATTGGTATTGGTGGGGAATTGCCTGATGGGAAACCTCATGATGGCCGTGCGCCTGACTACGATGACTGGACAACAGAGTCTGAGAATGGCTACAAGGGACTAAATGGAGATATTCTGGTTTGGAATGAATCACTTGGCTGTGCCTTTGAACTTTCCTCAATGGGGATTCGGGTGGATGAAGACACGCTTCGTCGCCAAGTTGCCCTTACAGGAGATGAAGATAGACTTGAGCTGGAATGGCATAAAGCCTTGCTTAATGGTCTTTTCCCATTGACAATCGGTGGGGGTATCGGACAGTCTCGTATGGCCATGTTCCTTCTTCGTAAGAAACACATCGGAGAGGTTCAGACTAGTGTTTGGCCGCAAGAAGTCCGCGACACTTACGAAAATATCTTGTAGGGAATCGAACCGTAAGGTTCGGTTTTCTTTCTCTTTTTGCCCATAATTTGGTATAATAAACGGTATGAAAATCGTATCAGGAATCTATGGGGGGCGTCCCCTCAAGACGCTAGAAGGCAAGACGACTAGGCCGACATCTGATAAGGTGAGAGGAGCTATCTTTAATATGATTGGCCCCTATTTTGAGGGCGGTCGTGTCTTGGATCTCTATGCTGGTAGTGGCGGTCTGTCTATTGAAGCTGTGTCAAGAGGGATGTCCAGTGCGGTCTTAGTGGAACGGGATCGAAAGGCCCAAACTATCATCGCTGAAAATATCCAGATGACCAAGGAAGTTTCTAAATTTCAGCTCTTAAAGATGGAAGCTGAACGGGCCTTGGAGCAAGTGACAGGTCCCTTTGATCTGGTCTTTTTAGACCCTCCATACGCAAAAGAACAAATTGTTGCAGATATCGAAAAAATGGCAGAAAGAAATCTCTTCTCCCAAGAAGTCATGGTCGTCTGCGAAACCGATAAGTCTGTAGAACTTCCAGAAGAAATCGCCTGCTTAGGTATCTGGAAGGAAAAAATATATGGGATTAGTAAGGTGACAGTTTATGTCAGATAAAATTGGGTTATTTACAGGTTCATTTGATCCGATGACAAATGGACATCTGGATATCATTGAACGTGCCAGCAAACTCTTTGATAAGCTCTATGTCGGGGTTTTCTACAATCCCCACAAACAAGGTTTTCTCCCCGTTGAAAATCGCAAACGAGCAGTCGAAAAAGCCGTAGCACATTTAGAGAATATAGAGGTCCTGGTTTCTCACGACCAATTAGTTGTTGATGTTGCAAGAAAACTGGGAGCTAAAACTCTTGTCCGTGGCTTGCGGAATGCCACCGACTTGCAATACGAGGCTAGTTTTGATTACTACAATCATCAACTGGCTCCAGAGATTGAGACCGTTTACCTATATAGTCGCCCAGAGCATCTCTATATCAGCTCTTCAGCCATGAGAGAGCTCCTGAAGTTTGGACAGGAGATTCAGCAATATGTCCCAAACAGTGTTGTGGAGGAATTAGAACATGAAGAAAAAAACTAGATGGCCCTTATATGTCATCCTAGCACTAGTATTGACTTTTTTAGCCTTTGTAGTACCTTTGCCTTACTACATAGAAGTTCCAGGTGGAGCGGAAGATATTCGTCAAGTTTTAAAAGTCAATGAAACAGAGGATACAGAGGCAGGAGCTTACCAGTTTGTAACAGTGGGTATTCGGCACGCAACCCTGTCGCATCTTGTCTATGCTTGGTTAACACCATTTACGGATATTAGAAGTGCCAAGGAGACAACGGGTGGTTCTACGGATGCCGAGTTTATGCGGATCAATCAGTTCTATATGCAAACATCCCAAAATATGGCCAAGTATCAAGGCTTGAAGACAGCTGGTAAGGATATCGAACTCAAGTATCTCGGAGTTTATGTCTTGACCGTGACGGATAATTCAACTTTTAAGGGTATTCTGAACATTGCGGATACCGTGACGGCTGTTAATGATAAGACCTTTGATAGTTCCAAGGACTTGGTTGATTATGTCAACTCTCAAAAACTAGGAGATCCAGTCAAGGTAACCTACGAAGAAGACGGAAAAGTCAAGACTGCTGAAGGTAAAATCATTACCCTCGAAAACGGGAAAAACGGGATTGGGATTGGCTTGATTGACCGTACGGAAGTGACAAGTGATGTTCCAATTCGCTTTTCAACAGCTGGTATTGGCGGTCCCAGTGCAGGTCTCATGTTTAGTCTAGCTATCTACACTCAGATAGCAGATCCAGGTCTTCGTAATGGTCGTATCGTTGCGGGAACGGGAACCATTGATCGGGACGGAAATGTTGGCGATATTGGTGGAATTGACAAAAAAGTAGTTGCAGCCTCTCGCCAGGGAGCGAACATCTTTTTTGCTCCTGACAATCCAGTCACCGAGGAAGTAAAAAAAGCAGATCCCAATGCGAAAAGCAACTATGAAACAGCCTTAGAAGCTGCTAAAACGATTAAAACAGATATGAAAATCGTTCCTGTTAAGACTTTACAAGATGCGATCGATTACCTTAAAAATAATCCCTAATTCGTAGAAAAATCGAAAACTAGCGCGCAGGCGGATAAGATGGTATAATAGTCAGATGGTTCAATTATTATTCACTCTAAGTAGTCATACACTCTTTATTTATTTGAGTTTTTACCTTTTAAAGGATCTTGTGAGATGGGAAAAGGTGTTAAAAGTAACTGCTACAAACACAAAGAAAGTTCGTTTGTTGGTAGGCTTCTTTAGTATTGTAATGGGCTATATCTTGAGTTCATTCTTTATCAGTTTGTACCAACTGTGGCAAGAAGCACTTATAGGACTATTATAAAATCAAAAGTAAAGGAACAACTATGGAAAAAATTGTGGTTCAGGGCGGAGAGAATCGTCTGGTCGGGAGTGTGACCATTGAGGGAGCAAAGAATGCCGTCTTGCCCTTGTTAGCTGCGACCATTCTAGCAAGCAAGGGTAAGACAGTCTTGCAGAATGTACCGATCTTGTCAGATGTTTTCACCATGAATCAAGTGGTTCGTGGTCTGAATGCCAAGGTGGACTTTGATGAGGAAGCTCATCTTGTCGAAGTCGATGCGACTGGTGACATCACGGAGGAGGCTCCTTACAAATATGTCAGCAAGATGCGTGCATCGATCGTTGTCTTGGGACCAATCCTTGCTCGTGTAGGCCATGCCAAGGTATCCATGCCAGGTGGTTGCACCATCGGAAGTCGTCCTATTGACCTCCACCTCAAGGGCTTGGAAGCTATGGGAGCTAAGATTAGCCAGACAGCTGGTTACATCGAAGCCAAGGCAGAACGCTTGCATGGCGCTCATATCTACATGGACTTCCCTAGCGTCGGCGCAACACAAAACCTGATGATGGCAGCGACTCTAGCTGATGGTGTAACGGTCATTGAAAATGCTGCGCGTGAGCCGGAAATTGTTGACCTTGCTATCCTTCTTAATGAAATGGGAGCCAAGGTCAAGGGAGCTGGTACCGAAACAATTACAGTGACTGGTGTCGAGGAACTCCATGGAACAACTCATAATGTGGTACAGGACCGTATCGAAGCTGGAACCTTTATGGTGGCGGCAGCCATGACTGGTGGAGATGTCCTCGTTCGAGATGCAGTCTGGGAGCATAATCGCCCCTTGATTGCCAAACTTCTTGAAATGGGAGTTGAGGTGACGGAGGAGTCGGAAGGTATTCGTGTCCGTTCTCAACTGGAAAATCTCAAAGCTGTTCATGTAAAAACCTTACCCCATCCAGGATTCCCGACAGATATGCAGGCTCAATTTACAGCCTTAATGACTGTCGCAAAAGGGGAATCCACCATGGTGGAAACTGTGTTTGAGAATCGTTTCCAACATCTGGAGGAAATGCGTCGGATGGGCTTGCATTCGGAGATTATCCGAGATACAGCCCGTATCGTAGGAGGACAGGCTTTACAGGGAGCAGAAGTTTTATCAACAGACCTACGTGCCAGCGCGGCCTTGATTCTGACAGGTTTGGTAGCGCAAGGTGAGACAGTTGTTGGTAAATTAGTCCACCTTGACAGAGGTTACTATCGTTTCCATGAGAAGTTAGCTCAGCTAGGAGCGAAGATTCAGCGGATTGAGGTTAAGGATGAAGAGGAATAGAAACAAAAACAAGAGAATACGCTATGTACTCCGTCGCTTACTGTTGATTTTTATCGTACTCTTGCTGGGATTCCTTGCTTTAGGAATCGGCTTGATGGTTGGCTATGGCATCCTTGGAAAGGGACAGGATCCATGGGCTATCTTGTCTCCAGCAAAGTGGCAGGAATTGATTAGCAAATTTACAGGAAATTAGACTGGGAGACCAGTCTTTTTCTAAAGGAATAAGGAGAAAAATGGACAAAAAAACAAGACAGACTCTAATAGGGTTACTTATATTCTTACTCTTGGCCGCTGGGAGCTATTACATCAAGCAGATGCAGACAGCGCCAAACACCCCTAAAACTAAGGTTAGCCAGAAAAAACAAGCTTCAGAAGCTCCCAGTCAGGCTCTGGCTGAAAGTGTCTTAACTGAATCAATCAAAAACCAAATTAAGGGTGGTCTTGAGTGGAATGGGGCAGGTGCCTTCGTTGTCAATGGTAATAAAACCAACCTAGATGCCAAGGTTTCTAGCAAACCCTATGCGGATAATAAAACCAAACCCGTCGGGAAAGAGACAGTCCCAACTGTTGCCAATGCTCTATTATCCAAAGCGACTCGACAGTATAAAAATCGTGAAGAGACAGGCAACGGCTCAACCTCTTGGACTCCGCCGGGATGGCATCAGGTCAAGAATCTAAAGGGAGCTTATACACATGCCGTAGATAGGGGGCACTTACTGGGTTATGCCTTGATAGGTGGATTAGATGGCTTTGATGCTTCTACCAGCAATCCCAAGAATATTGCAGTCCAGACTGCTTGGGCTAACCAGGCTCAGGCTGAGGATTCTACAGGGCAGAACTACTATGAGAGTTTGGTCAGGAAAGCCTTGGACCAGAATAAGAGAGTCCGTTATCGGGTAACTCTCCACTATGCTACAAATGAGGATTTGGTTCCATCCGCTTCACAAATTGAAGCCAAGTCTTCGGATGGCGAATTGGAGTTTAATGTCTTAATTCCAAATGTTCAAAAGGGCATCCAGCTTGATTACCGAACAGGTCAGGTCACGGTGACAAACTAGAACCAATCTATTTAAAGGAATAAAAAGTGCTCCCTTGTCCGTTAGTGATAAGGGAGCGATTGTATAAATTAGAAAATAATGTGATTCCTAGGCCGATTTATGATATAATGGAACACAAGATACTATTTTAGGAGAAAGACCATGGAAGACCCGAGCAGTCAGGATTTGTTACTGCAATTTGTACTTTTAGTTGTATTGACCTTTTTAAATGCCTTTTTCTCAGCTACAGAAATGGCTATGGTGTCACTAAATCGTGCCCGAGTAGAGCAAAAAGCAGAAGAAGGCGATAAACGCTATATCCGTTTGCTAAAGGTGCTTGAAAATCCTAATCACTTTTTATCAACAATTCAAGTCGGTATCACCTTGATCACGATCTTGTCAGGGGCCAAATTGGCAGATACACTTGGACAAGTGATCGCATCTTGGATGGGAAGCGGAGAGACGGCTTACGCCATTGCAAGTTTCCTCTCTTTGGCATTCTTGACCTACATCTCTATTGTTTTTGGTGAACTCTATCCTAAACGAATTGCTCTCAATCTCAAAGATGCTTTGGCGATTCGAACAGCACCAATTATTATTGGTCTTGGAAAGATTGTCAGTCCCTTTGTCTGGCTGCTATCTGCTTCAACTAATTTGTTGAGTCGTTTAACACCAATGACCTTTGATGATGCTGATGAAAAGATGACACGTGATGAAATAGAGTACATGCTCACCAAGAGTGAGGAAACTTTGGATGCAGACGAAATCGAGATGTTACAAGGGATTTTCTCTCTAGATGAACTGATGGCGAGAGAAGTCATGGTTCCTCGGACAGATGCCTTTATGGTGGATATTCAGGATGACAGTCAAACGATTATCCAAAGTATTTTAAAGCAAAATTTCTCACGTATCCCTGTTTACGATGGGGATAAGGACAATGTGATTGGTTTAATTCATACCAAGCGTTTGCTAAACGCCGCCTATGCTGATGGCTTTGAAAATATTGTCTGGAAACGAATCCTACAAACGCCACTATTTGTGCCTGAGACCATCTTTGTGGATGATCTATTGAAAGAGCTGCGAAATACCCAAAATCAAATGGCCATTTTGCTCGATGAATATGGTGGTATGGCTGGTTTGGTAACTCTGGAAGATCTCCTAGAGGAAATCGTCGGCGAAATTGATGATGAAACGGACAGAGCAGAAATCGAAGTCCATCAAATTGGTGAGGATACCTATATTGCACAGGGAGCCATGAATCTTAACGACTTCAACGACTACTTTGGTGTTGAACTAGAAAGTGATGATGTGGATACCATCGCCGGTTATTATTTGACAGGTGTTGGTACGATTCCTACAACTGAAAAAATCAGTTATGAACTGGTCAGCCAAAACAAACAAATCATCCTAACCAATGATAAGGTGAAAAATGGGCGTGTTACTAAGGTAAAAGTTCAAATCACAGAACTAGAACCTGAAGAAGAAACCGAGTAAAACAGTGATTTTTATCACTGTTTTTCATTCGCCAAATCCGACCCAAAAGATTTTCAAAGTTATCCTTATTTATCCGAAGAAAAAAATAAAAAAGCCCAATTTCATGGGCTTGTTGTTTGATGAAATCCTGAATAATCAGGTCACAGAAGGCGGTAGACGGATTTGAACCGACGATCAAGCTTTTGCAGAGCCGTGCCTTACCACTTGGCTATACCGCCTCAACGTTTATTATTATACCTTGAAAATGATTTTACGTCAATAGTTTCTTAATCGAAAATCCAATTTAGAAGATTGCCCTTTCTGACTGGGTAGAAAAATGGAGAAAGGAAATCTGAAAATCAGACTTTATGGACATTAAGTTTGCTTTATGACTCGATAGATAGCAAACAAAGAATAAAGAAATTTGACAAATGAAAGTTTTTTGTGGATACACGCCTAAATATTCTGAAAATTCGTTTACTTTTTGAGAAATCTATGGTATAATTGACAATAAGCCTAAATTTTTTAAGAGGAGTTACATACATGAAAAAAAGTAGAGTATTTGTTACAGCAGGGATTGCTTTGCTGGCAACTGGCGTTCTCGCTGCTTGTGGTTCTTCAAAATCATCTGATTCAACAGCTCCAAAATCCTATGGTTATGTGTATTCAGCTGACCCAGAAACATTGGATTACCTCATTTCAGGGAAACAAAGTACCAAAATTGCCACTTCAAATGGTATCGATGGTCTCTTTACAAATGATAAATATGGGAATTTGACTCCTGCAGTTGCAGAAGACTGGTCAGTCTCAAAAGATGGGTTGACTTATACCTACAAGATTCGTAAAGGTGTTAAATGGTTCACATCAGATGGCGAAGAGTATGCTGAAGTGAAAGCGAAAGACTTCGTAAATGGATTGAAACACGCAGCTGACAACAAGTCAGAAGCAATTTACCTAGCAGAAAATTCTGTTAAAGGTTTGTCTGATTATTTATCAGGCAATTCAAAAGACTTTTCTTCAGTAGGTGTGAAGGCAGTTGATGATTATACTCTCGAGTATACTTTGAACCAACCCGAACCATACTGGAACTCTAAGATGGCTTATTCAATCTTCTGGCCATTGAACGAAGATTTTGAAAAATCAAAAGGATCTGACTTTGCTAAGGCAACTGACCCTACATCATTGCTTTACAATGGACCATTCTTGCTGAAAGGTTTGACTGCTAAGTCTTCTATCGAGTTCGCTAAGAATGAACAATACTGGGACAAAGACAATGTTCATCTCGATAAAGTCACCCTTGCTTTCTATGATGGTTCAGACCAAGAGTCAATTGAGCGTAACTTTACAAGTGGAGCCTATAGCTATGCCCGTCTCTTCCCTACAAGTTCAAACTACTCTAAGGTAGAAGAGACCTACAAGGAAAATATCTTCTACACTCCGTCAGGACCTGGTATTTTTGGTCTAGGTGTTAATATTGACCGTCAAAGCTACAAATATACTTCTAAAACAACTGATGAAGAGAAATCTTCTACTAAGAAAGCTCTTCTTAACAAGGATTTCCGTCAGGCTTTGAACTTTGCCTTTGACCGTACCTCTTACTCAGCTCAAGTAAATGGCAAAGAAGGTGCTCCTCTTGCAGTTCGTAACCTCTTTGTGAAACCTACCTTTGTCTCTGCAGGTGAAAAAACTTTTGGTGACTTGGTAACTGAAAAGATGGTTGCTTATGGTGATGAATGGAAGAACGTAAACTTTGCGGATGGTCAAGATGGACTCTTCAACGCCGATAAAGCCAAAGCCGAATTTGCCAAAGCTAAAACGGCTTTGGAAGCAGAAGGTGTGAAATTCCCTATCCACTTGGATATCCCAGTAGACCAAACCAATAAGAACTATATTGCTCGTATTCAATCCTTCAAACAATCAGTTGAAACAGTACTTGGTGAAGGCAACGTAGTCATCGATATTCAACAAATTTCTAAAGATGAGTTGAACAATATCACTTACTATGCTGCAAACGCTGCGGCAGAAGATTGGGATCTCTCAGGAGCAGTTGGGTGGAACCCAGACTACGAAGATCCATCAACTTACCTTGACATCTTGAAGACAACTAATGGCGAGCAAACAAAAACTTATATGGGTTATGACAATCCAGCAAATGCAGCAGTTGCACAGGTTGGTTTGAAAGAATACGATAAGTTGATTGATGAAGCTGCTAAAGAAACAAGCGATTTGAATGTTCGTTATGAAAAATACGCGGCTGCTCAAGCTTGGTTGACAGATAGCTCACTCTTCCTTCCTGCTATGTCAGATAGTGGTGCAGCGCCATTTATTTCTCGTGTTGTACCATTCACAGCATCATACAGCCAGTCTGGAGATAAGGGCTCAGATGTATACTTTAAGTATATTCAGTTACAAGACAAGGTTGTAACAAAAGTTGACTATGAACAAGCTCGTGAAAAATGGCTCAAAGAGAAAAAAGAATCAAACGAAAAAGTTCAAAAAGAATTGGTTAATCACGTTAAATAAATAACTCTCAAGAGAACTTTCTCTCCATGAGGAGAAGGTTCTTTTGGGATTTTAAAAGGAAACGATATGAAGAAATATATTTTTATGCGTGTATTGCGTTCATTGGTGTCTATCTTCTTGGTGACAACCTTGACCTACACGATTATCTATACGATGGTTCCGCGGAAATTGATTTTTAAGCAGGATACCAACTATAACAAGATTGCAACGACGCCAGATAAACGGGATAACTATGAAAATACCGTTTATGAGCGGATGGGCTACATCGAGTACTACGATACCAAGGAGTTGCAAGAAAAAGCGAGCACAATGGACTCATCTGTAACAGTAGATGCCAATGATACAAATAAGGCAATCTACGAAAAATACATCAACCAACTAGGGAATGGTTGGACACTCGGTGTATTCTCAGAAAGTGGTCAATTCTATGCTACGCGTGAAATTCCGATTTTTGAACGTGTTTTCAAATTCTATGCCAACTTGCTTGACATTGATCATACAAACAAGATTCAAGACCCTGAAAATCCAAACTTGGAACGCTATCTTCGTTTTGAAAATGACCCTGCTATTGGTTGGTCATTGGTTGGTTCAGGTACAAAACATAAATACCTTTTGTATTTCAACAATCAATTCCCATTTGTACACCAAAACTTTGTGAACATTAACTTGGGAGACTCTTACCCAACTTATGCGAACACACCAGTGCTTCAAGTTATCACACAAGGTCAAGGACAAACTAAGACATCGGAAGTTCAATTCCCTACGGGTAAAAAGACTTCCTCTGTAGATATTTACTCTCGTACCTACAAGTCACCAAGTCAAGCAGATGCGCGTGAGGTAGCTAACTATGGTAAAGACGATCCATATACAGCTACAGAAAGCAATTATCAATATCCATCAATGATTGCAAGCTCGGCTGTTGCTGGTTTGATCGGTTTGATTATTTCTTATGCTATCGCAATTCCTCTTGGATCTGCTATGGCTCGCCACAAGAATACTTGGATTGATAGTTTCTCTACAGGTGCTCTAACCTTCTTGCTTGCCCTTCCAACGATCGCTTTGGTTTACATCGTGCGCTTGATTGGATCATCTATTGGTCTGCCAGACTCATTCCCTATCTTGGGGGCTGGAGATTGGCGTTCCTATGTCTTGCCTGCAGTCATTCTAGGTTTGTTGGGAGCGCCAAGTACAGCTATCTGGATTCGTCGTTATATGATTGACTTGCAATCTCAAGATTTCGTTCGATTTGCTCGTGCCAAAGGTTTGTCTGAAAAAGAAATTTCAAATAAACACATCTTTAAAAATGCCATGGTTCCTTTGGTTTCGGGTATTCCTGGTGCCGTAATTGGAGTTATTGGTGGTGCAACATTGACAGAAACAGTCTTCGCCTTCCCAGGTATGGGTAAAATGTTGATTGACTCTGTTAAGGCATCCAACAACTCAATGGTAGTTGGTCTCGTCTTCATCTTCACATGTATTTCTATCTTCTCACTCTTTGTAGGAGATATCTGGATGACCATGCTTGATCCACGTATTAAATTGACAGAGAAAGGAGGCAAATAATGTCAACAATCGGAAAAGAAAAATTTCAGTTCGTAAAACGTGACGATTTTGCCTCTGAAACAATTGATGCTCCTGCCTATTCATACTGGGGTTCTGTATTTAGACAATTTCTAAAGAAAAAATCAACAGTCATTATGTTGGGGATTTTGGTTGCCATTATCTTGATGAGCTTTATTTATCCAATGTTCTCAGATTTTGACTTCAACGATGTAAGTAAGGTCAATGACTTTTCTGCTCGTTTTATCAAGCCCAATGCTGAACATTGGTTTGGTACAGATAGCAATGGTAAATCCTTGTTTGATGGGGTTTGGTTTGGTGCGCGTAACTCTATCCTCATCTCTGTAATTGCCACTTTTATCAACCTTGTAATTGGGGTTATTGTTGGTGGAATTTGGGGAATTTCAAAATCTGTTGACCGCATCATGATGGAAGTTTATAACATTATTTCAAACATTCCATCTCTCTTGATTGTCATTGTCTTGACTTACTCAATCGGTGCTGGTTTCTGGAATCTGATTTTTGCCATGAGTGTGACAACTTGGATTGGGATTGCTTATATGATTCGTATCCAAATCATGCGTTACCGTGACTTGGAATATAACCTTGCTTCTCAAACACTTGGGACACCAACCTTTAAAATCATCGTTAAAAATATCATGCCACAATTGGTATCCGTTATTGTTTCTACGATGACCTTGATGTTGCCAAGCTTTATCTCTTATGAAGCCTTCCTTTCCTTCTTTGGATTGGGATTGCCTGTAACAGTGCCAAGTTTGGGACGTTTGATCTCAGATTACTCACAAAACGTTACGACCAACGCTTACTTATTCTGGATTCCGTTGACAACCTTGATCTTGGTATCCCTATCTCTCTTCGTTGTTGGTCAAAACCTAGCGGATGCTAGTGATCCACGTACACATAGATAGGAGTAGACATGACAAAAGAAAATAATGTAATTTTGACTGCTCGTGATATTGTCGTGGAATTTGACGTTCGTGACAAAGTTCTGACAGCTATCCGAGGAGTTTCTCTGGACCTGATTGAAGGGGAAGTTCTTGCCTTGGTAGGTGAGTCAGGTTCTGGTAAATCTGTTTTAACAAAAACCTTTACAGGGATGTTAGAAGACAATGGACGTATTGCCCAAGGAAGTATCGACTATCGTGGACAAGACCTGACAGCCTTGACTTCTAACAAGGAATGGGAGAAGATTCGTGGTGCTAAAATTGCGACTATCTTCCAAGACCCTATGACAAGTTTGGACCCAATCAATACAATCGGTAGCCAAATCACAGAAGTTATCGTTAAACATCAAGGGAAAACAGCTAAGGAAGCCAAAGAGATGGCAATCGACTATATGAACAAGGTCGGAATTCCAGACGCTGAAAAACGTTTTGACGAGTATCCTTTCCAATATTCTGGAGGGATGCGCCAACGTATCGTTATCGCGATTGCCCTTGCATGTCGTCCAGATATCTTGATCTGTGACGAGCCGACAACGGCCCTTGACGTAACCATTCAAGCGCAAATCATTGATTTGCTTAAAACTTTGCAAAACGAGTACCACTTTACTATTATCTTTATCACCCATGACCTTGGTGTGGTAGCAAGTATTGCGGATAAGGTAGCAGTTATGTATGCTGGGGAAATTGTAGAATACGGTACTGTTGAGGAAGTCTTCTACGATCCACGTCATCCATACACTTGGAGTCTCTTGTCTAGCTTGCCTCAGCTTGCTGATGATAAAGGGGAATTGTACTCTATCCCAGGAACACCACCGTCTCTTTATACTGAGTTGAAAGGTGATGCCTTTGCCCTTCGTTCAGATTATGCGATGCAAATTGACTTTGAACAGAAAGCACCTCAGTTTTCAGTCACTGATACTCACTGGGCTAAGACTTGGTTGCTTCATGAGAATGCTCCTAAAGTTGAAAAACCTGGGGTCATTGCAGATTTGCATGACAAAATTCGTGATAAAATGGGCTTTGCTCATCTAGAAGACTAGGAGGAAGGAAATGTCTGAAAAATTAGTAGAAATTAAAGATTTAGAAATTTCCTTCGGTGAAGGAAGTAAGAAGTTTGTGGCGGTTAAAAACGCCAACTTCTTTATCAACAAGGGAGAAACCTTCTCTCTTGTTGGTGAGTCTGGTAGTGGGAAAACAACGATTGGTCGTGCCATTATTGGTTTAAATAACACTAGTAAAGGTGAGATTATCTTTGATGGCCAGAAAATCAATGGGAAAAAATCTCATAAGGAATCAGCAGACTTAATCCGTCGTATCCAGATGATTTTCCAGGACCCTGCAGCAAGCTTGAATGAGCGTGCGACTGTTGACTATATCATCTCTGAAGGTCTTTACAACTACCACTTGTTTAAAGATGAAGAAGATCGGAAAGAAAAAGTTCAAAAGATGATCCATGAAGTTGGACTTTTGAAAGAACACTTGACCCGTTATCCACACGAGTTTTCTGGTGGTCAACGTCAGCGTATCGGGATTGCCCGTGCCCTTGTGATGGAGCCTGATTTCGTTATTGCGGATGAGCCAATCTCTGCCTTGGACGTATCTGTTCGTGCGCAAGTTTTGAACTTGCTCAAGAAGTTCCAAAAAGAGTTGGGCTTGACCTATCTCTTTATCGCGCATGACTTGTCAGTTGTTCGCTTTATCTCAGATCGTATCGCAGTTATCTATAAGGGAGTTATTGTCGAAGTGGCGGAGACAGAGGAGTTGTTTAACAATCCTGTCCACCCATATACTCAAGCGCTTCTATCTGCTGTACCGATTCCAGATCCAATCTTGGAACGCAAGAAGGTCTTGAAAGTTTACGATCCTGATCAACATGATTATGAGACAGACAAGCCGTCTATGGTGGAGATTCGTCCAGGTCACTATGTTTGGGCCAATCAAGCAGAACTTTCTCGTTACAAGGAAGCTCTTAAAAAATAAACAGATTAGGAGAGGACCGAAAGGTCTTCTCATTTTTAATAGAAAAAATCCCCTTTTACTAGCTTGTAAAAGGGGGATTGTATTGTAATTAACGTTTAGACCAAGTGCGTTTCATAAAGAGTAGCAAAATTGGGTAAATCTCTAAGCGGCCTGCAATCATTGCAAATGAGAGGAGGATTTTAGAGATGGGACTAAAGATGGCAAAACTAGAGGTTGTACCTAGAATCGGTCCGATATTGTTAAAACAGCTGAAAACCGCACTGGTCACGACTAGAAAATCATTGCTATCAAGACTGACGATAAAGATGAGAGAGAGGATAATCATCATATAGATGGCAAAATACTTAAGAATCTTGTGCTGGGTATCCTTATCAATCACAGTTTTATTAACATGTAGAGTCAAGACACGGTGAGGGGATAAGATGGACAAAATCTGGTTCTTGGCAATTTTTGTAAGGATGAGTCCACGGATCACCTTAAGACCACCTGCAGTTGAGCCGGCTGAGCCACCGATTGCCATGAGGAAGAGGAGGATAAACTGGGAGAAGAGAGGCCAGTTGGTGATATCTCCGTAACCAAATCCAGTTGTCGTGATGATATTAGACACTTGGAAGAGAGCCATCTCAAAACTCTTAGACACACCTTTGTAAAGGTGGAGGGTGTTGAGGGTGATCAAGCCTGTAGATACCAGTACAATGATCACATAAGCCCGCAGTTCTTCATCTCCAAAGAAGGCCTTAACCCGACGGAGCATGAGAAAGTAATACAGGTTAAAATTGACCCCGAAAACCAGAACGCCAAAACTGACAAGATAGGTAATCAGGGAACTGCCATAGTGGGCAATTCCATCGTTGTAGACGGTGAATCCTCCTGTACCAGCTGTTCCCATAGCGATGACAAAACTATCAAACAAGGGCATACCTGCTATGTAGTAGATAATCACAAAGAGGGAGAAGAGCCCGAGGTAAAGGAGATAGAGGATCTGGGCAGTGTTTTTCAGTTTGGATACAACCTTACCAAAGACAGGACCTGGGACCTCTGCTTTCATCACCTCTAAGTGACTATTCTTAGCATTGTCCATAATAGCAAGCGCAAAGACGAGTACCCCCATCCCTCCAATCAAGTGGGTAAAACTTCTCCAGAAGAGGAGAGAACGACTGAGAACTGAAACATCGTTCAGAATAGTAGCACCAGTCGTTGTGAAACCAGAACTAATTTCAAAGAAGGCATCGATAACACTTGGAATTTGTCCTGAAAAGACAAAGGGTAAGCCACCAAAGAAAGACCAGAGAATCCAACAGAGGGCAACGATTAAGACACCCTCCTTGGCATAAATCCGTTGATTTTTTGGTTTTCGTAAAACGCCTAGACCACCGAGAAGGACTAAAATTCCAATCGTAGTAAAGAGTGCTGTAAATACTTGACTGGATTCTCGGTAATAGGTCGCTACGCTGACAGGAACTAGGAGGAGAATAGCCTCAATCAAGAGAAGTTTTGAGAGGAGGTAACGAATCATACTTTTATTCATTTTTTACCTCTCAATCAAATCATAAATTTTGGTGATGTTCGGTAATAAGGTCGTCACGAGTAACTTGTCACCCACCTCAAGCATATCCTCTCCAGTAGGGAAGATTGTTTTTCCTTTTCGGATAATGGCTGCGATGAGAACCCCTTTCTTCAATTTCAACTGTGATAGAGGTTTGGCAGTCATTTTATTAGCTTCCTTGATATGGAATTGCAGGGTTTCAATCTGGCCATTTGCTAGATGGTGCATGGCTTGAAGATCTGAGTATTGGGCATTTACTCGACCACGGATAAAGTGCATAATGGCATCTACCGCGATGCTTTTTGGTGTAATGATACTTGAAAAATCAGGCGCATGGATGATTTCTAGGAGGCTAGTTCGGTTGACTTTGGTGATATTCTTATGGACGCCAACACGGTCAAGAAACATAGAAGTGATGATATTTTCCTCATCAACTCCAGTCAATGTTGCGACTGCATCATAGTGGGGAGCACTTTCTTCTAGTAAGATATCTTTGGCTGTCCCATCTCCCTGAACGATATAGAGATTTGGGAATTTTTCACTAAAGAAACGAGCTCTTTCAGGATTAATTTCGATAACCTTGATATCAATGCGGCTGTCTTTTAAAATGCCAAGTAGATAATAAGCAATTTTTCCAGCTCCAACGATAAGCAAACTTTTCACTGCACGCGATTTGAAATAGTTGTGGAAAAGCATCATATCCACACGATTTCCCGTAACAAAAATCCTATCCTTGTCCTGGATGGTGACATCACCACTTGGAATCATGAGTTGATGGTCTCTTTCCATAGCACAGACAATGATGTTGCCAAATTTTTTACGGAAGTCTGAGATTGGCATTTGACAAAGACCGCTAGAATCTTTGATAACAAACTCCATCAGGCTGACACGACCTCCAGCAAAACGCTCAACTGAGAGGGCATTAGGGAAATCGATGATATTCGAGATGGCACGGGCTGCTAAGAGTTCTGGGTTAACGATAAGTGAAAATCCAAGAATATTTTTCTCTTTAAAATAGGTATTAGAGTATTCAGGATTTCGCACTCGAACGATGGTTTCTTTAGCGCCCATTTTTTTAGCAAGTACCGCTGAAATCATATTCACTTCATCGTATTCGGTTAGGGCGATAAAGATATCGCACTCTTGAACACCGGCTTGCTCCAAGATGGCAAAGTCAGCACCATTTCCAAGGAGGCCCATGATATCAAAGCGGCTGACAATATGGTTAAGTACAGCTTCATTTTGCTCGATGAGGACAACGTCATGGTTTTCCGCAACTAGTGAACGACAGAGGGCGAAACCGACTTTCCCTCCACCAACAAGGACAATTTTCATATAAAAAACCTACTTTTTCATGTTCATGATGTAACTATCATACCCTTTTTTAGCAAAAAATGCACTTGCCAAGCCGATTTTTAGGGGAAGAAAGAACTTTTTCAAGTTTTTGAAGATAAATTTGCTTAACTTCTATAACAATGTCTCTGATTTGAAGTGATTTTACTCTTTTACTACTCCTTTTCAGAAATGGAATGACCAAACATGAAAATATCATCAAAAAAAGTAAAAAAATCAAGTCGTTTCTATTGACATTGATTCTGAAAGTGTTATACTAAGAAAGTAGCTTCGCTGATTTACTTCAAACCTGTTGTGAGGTAAGTTAACGACGCCTTAACCACGCTGTTTGCTGAGCTTGACTCCGGGCAGTGTGGCTATTTTTTTGCAATGATAAAAGGAAGCCAATTATGACAAATCACATTGTATTATTCGAGCCTCAGATTCCACAAAATACAGGTAACATTGCGCGTACTTGCGCTGCGACCAATTCTCCCCTCCACATCATCAAACCAATGGGCTTTCCTATTGATGACCGCAAGATGAAGCGGGCTGGTTTAGATTATTGGGATAAGCTTGAGATTCATTTTTATGAGAATTTGGCAGACTTTATGTCTCAGATGAAGGGACAACTTTACTTGATTTCGAAATTTGCTGAAAAAGTTTATTCTGAGGCAGATTTATC
Organism: Streptococcaceae bacterium AF54-32pH5A; assembly: GCA_027682205.1. GTDB lineage: Bacteria > Bacillota > Bacilli > Lactobacillales > Streptococcaceae > Streptococcus. The sequence continues at coordinate 970,035 of JAQDAD010000001.1, read as the reverse complement.
AACTGACGAAGACCATTATTTTCTCTTTGGACGTGAAGACAAGGGTTTGCCAGAGGAATTTATGCGTGAACATCCAGAGAAAGCTCTCCGTATCCCTATGAATGATGAGCATGTTCGCAGCCTCAATGTGTCTAATACGGTATGCATGATTGTCTACGAGGCTCTTCGTCAGCAACATTTTGCTGGATTAGAGCTCGTTCACACCTATGAAGCGGATAAATTGAAATAAACAAAACGCTTGCACTTGCAAGCGTTTTTTGTTATGATAAAAAGGTCTTCAGGGCAGGGTGAGATTCCCGACCGGCGGTAAATTTGACTAGCTATTTTAGCTTTCTCGTCGTTGTCTTGTCTCGATATACTTTAAGTATTATCTTCGACTGCGACGCCTAGATAAATCTAAAATATCTTAGCCAAATAAGTCCGCGAGCGCAAGCTGATGTGGTGCGATTCCACAACCGACAGTATAGTCTGGATGGGAGAAGACGAAAGAATAGCTTTGTCTGTTCGGATGAGTTTATAGATAAATTGCAACCGCTTGCTCAACAGAGTGAGGGGGAACTTTTGGGATATAAAAAGTGAGAATAGATAGAGGGATCCTTTCCAACTTCTTCTGATTTTATAGAAAATTGGAGGAACCTGTTATGACAAACACACGTCGACTTTCGACCATTGCGATTTTATCAGCCATCTCATTTGTGCTGATGTACTTTGACTTTCCGCTCTTGCCAGCGGCGACCTTCCTCAAGATTGAGTTTAGTATCTTGCCAATCCTTGTGGGCTTGGTAGTGATGGACTTGCCTGCTGCCCTAGGGATTCTCTTATTGCGATCACTGTTGAAGTTGCTTCTGAATAGTCAGGGAGTGAATACTTACATTGGGTTGCCAATGAATATCGTAGCCTTGGGAGTTTTTGTCATCGCCTTTGGTTTGATATGGAAAAAGGAACGTAGCACTCTTCGTTTTTTACTAGCATCTCTAGCGGGAACTGTTGGATTGACTGTGGCTATGTTGGTTCTCAACTATATCTATGCTGTTCCTTTGTACGCGAAGTTTGCCAACTTTGATATTGGAAAAATTATGGGACTTTCCAACTACCTCATGACCATGGTATTGCCTTTTAACTTGATTGAGGGTATCATCTTTGCCGTTTCATTCTGGTTGTTGTATGTTCTTTTGAAACCAACCTTAAAACATTATGAGAGATAAACAAACATTTTTAATGAAGGGCAGTTTTGCCCTTTTACTTTTCGTCCTTCTTGGCTATATGGTTAAGTTTTACCCCGAAACGCTGGTCGGTTTTGACCAACCGATTCAGACTGCCCTTCGTGGGGACTTGCCAGATTATTTGACAGTTTTGTTCCGTGCCCTTACGCATTTGATTGATATCCCAGTGATTATCACCTGGGTTACCATCGCAGCCTTTATCTTTTATCGTAAGCAGTGGAAAATAGAAAGCTACTTCATGGCAGGCAATCTAGCCTTAGCTGGTCTTTTAATCGTGACCTTTAAAAATATTTACCAGCGCCCACGACCGGTTATCTTACACTTGGTAGAGGAGAAAGGATTTTCCTTCCCAAGCGGCCATTCTCTGGCTGTAACTTTGATGGTAGGCACTCTGATTGTCATTCTCAGTCAACGGATGAAAAATCCAGTCTGGAGAAAAATTGTGCAAATTGTCCTTGCTCTCTACCTAGTCAGTGTGCTGGTATCAAGGGTCTATCTGGGAGTTCACTATCCATCAGACGTCCTTGCCAGTCTCTGTGTGGGCTTGGGAGTTCTGTTTATAGAGTTTCCTTTCTATGATAAGCTCCGCTTCCAATGGCGATTTAAAGGCAAGCAGAAGTGAGATAGGTCTTGCAAGAATGGTAAAAATCTGATAAACTAAGTAGTAATTGAATAGAAATCCGCAAGACTAGTAGCTCAAGGGAAGTATATCAGGGAGGAGAGCCGTGACTGCAAGCTCTCTATATGAAAGCTGGGTGAATTCACTTGCGCATGGATTTAGAAATGAAGGTCTGACTTGTCAGATGAAGACGGATGGTACCGCGTGTCAACGCTCCGAGTGGAGTTTTTGGCATGTGGTTTTCTTTTTATCTGATAAGCGACTGATGGAGGAATTATGTCAACTATTGAAGAACAATTAAAAGCGCTTCGCGAAGAAACGCTGGCTAGCTTGAAGCAGATTTCTGCTGAAAATAAAAAAGAGATGCAAGACTTGCGTGTCTCTGTCCTTGGTAAAAAGGGTTCGCTTACTGAAATCCTCAAAGGGATGAAAGATGTCTCTGCTGAGATGCGTCCAATCATTGGGAAACACGTCAATGAAGCTCGTGATGTCTTGACTGCAGCCTTTGAAGAAACAGCTAAGCTTTTGGAAGAAAAGAAAGTCGCGGCTCAACTTGCTAGCGAGAGCATCGATGTAACCCTTCCAGGTCGTCCAGTTGCGGCTGGTCACCGTCACGTTTTGACACAAACCAGTGAAGAAATCGAAGATATCTTCATCGGGATGGGTTACCAAGTTGTGGATGGTTATGAAGTTGAAAAAGACTACTACAACTTTGAGCGTATGAATCTTCCTAAAGACCATCCAGCTCGCGATATGCAGGACACTTTCTATATCACTGAAGAAATCTTGCTCCGTACCCACACGTCTCCAGTTCAGGCGCGTGCCATGGATGCCCATGATTTTTCAAAAGGTCCTTTGAAGATGATCTCACCAGGACGCGTTTTCCGTCGTGATACGGACGATGCGACCCACAGTCATCAATTCCACCAAATCGAAGGCTTGGTTGTTGGTAAAAATATCTCTATGGCTGATCTGCAAGGAACGCTTCAATTGATTGTGCAAAAAATGTTTGGTGAAGAGCGTCAGATCCGTCTGCGTCCGTCTTACTTCCCATTCACAGAGCCATCTGTTGAAGTGGATGTTTCCTGCTTCAAGTGTGGTGGAGAAGGCTGTAACGTATGTAAGAAAACAGGTTGGATCGAGATTATGGGTGCCGGTATGGTTCACCCACGTGTCCTTGAAATGAGTGGTATCGATGCGACAGTTTACTCTGGTTTTGCCTTTGGTCTTGGACAAGAACGTGTAGCTATGCTCCGTTACGGAATCAACGATATTCGTGGATTCTACCAAGGCGATGTCCGCTTCTCAGAACAGTTTAAATAAGATTGAAACCTGAAACACAGTCCTATACAGTCGCTCTCGTTTTCTCATAGTTTAGAAATAGAGACGACTGACTCGAATAAAAAGAAAGGAATTGAAAAGGTCTTGCTTGGTGGGATCTTAGAATCAGAATTATGCTTGTATCTTATAAATGGTTAAAAGAATTGGTGGACATTGATGTGCCATCACAAGAGTTGGCTGAAAAAATGTCAACCACAGGGATTGAGGTAGAAGGTGTGGAATCACCAGCTGCTGGTCTCTCAAAAATTGTCGTCGGTGAGGTCTTGTCTTGCGAAGATGTGCCAGAAACTCACCTTCATGTTTGTCAGGTTAATGTTGGCGAAGAAGAAGCCCGTCAAATCGTTTGTGGTGCCCCAAATGTGCGTGCTGGTATCAAAGTCATGGTGGCTCTTCCGGGAGCTCGTATCGCTGATAACTACAAGATCAAAAAAGGGAAAATCCGCGGACTTGAGTCACTTGGGATGATTTGTTCACTGGATGAGTTGGGGATTTCTGACTCCGTTGTACCAAAGGAATTCGCAGATGGCATCCAAATCTTGCCAGAAGATGCTGTTCCAGGTGAGGAAGTCTTTTCTTACCTAGACTTGGATGATGAGATTATCGAACTTTCTATCACACCAAACCGTGCGGACGCTCTTTCTATGCGTGGGGTGGCTCATGAAGTAGCAGCCATCTATGACAAGGCAGTTAACTTTAAAGAATTTACTCTAACAGAAACAAACGAAGTAGCAGCAGATGCTCTTTCTGTCAATATTGACACAGACAAGGCTCCTTACTATGCAGCTCGTATCTTGGACAATGTGACCATCGCACCAAGTCCACAATGGTTGCAAAACCTTCTTATGAACGAAGGCATCCGTCCAATCAATAACGTAGTGGACGTAACCAACTATATCTTGCTTTACTTTGGTCAACCGATGCATGCCTTTGACTTGGATACCTTTGAAGGGACTGACATCCGTGTACGTGAAGCGCGTGTCGGTGAAAAATTGGTGACCTTGGATGGTGAAGAACGTGATTTGGAAACAAATGACCTCGTGATTACTGTTGCTGACAAACCAGTTGCCCTTGCAGGTGTCATGGGTGGTCAAGCAACAGAAATCTCTGAAAAATCTAGTCGTGTTGTCCTTGAAGCTGCTGTTTTCAATGGCAAATCAATTCGTAAGACCAGTGGTCGCCTTAACCTTCGTTCAGAATCATCTTCTCGCTTTGAAAAGGGAATTAATGTGGCAACAGTCAATGAGGCCCTTGATGCGGCAGCTAGCATGATTGCAGAACTTGCAGGTGCGACGGTGCGCAAAGGCATCGTTTCAGCAGGGGAACTTGATACTTCTGATGTGGAGGTTTCTTCAACCCTTGCGGATGTCAATCGTGTCCTTGGCACAGAGCTTTCATACGCGGATGTAGAAGACGTTTTCCGTCGTCTTGAATTTGGCCTTTCTGGAAATGCAGAAGCCTTTACAGTTAGCGTACCACGTCGTCGTTGGGATATCACCATCGAAGCAGACCTCTTTGAAGAAATCGCTCGTATCTACGGTTACGACCGCTTGCCAACTAGCCTTCCAAAAGATGACGGTACAGCCGGTGAATTGACTGCGACACAAAAATTGCGCCGTCAAGTTCGTACCATCGCTGAAGGGGCAGGTTTGACAGAGATCATCACCTACGCTCTAACAACTCCTGAAAAAGCAGTTGAGTTTACAGTTCAACCAAGTAAGCTGACAGAACTCATGTGGCCAATGACAGTGGACCGTTCTGTCCTCCGTCAAAATATGGTCTCAGGTATCCTTGATACAGTTGCTTACAACGTAGCGCGTAAGAACAAAAACTTGGCTCTTTATGAGATTGGAAAAGTCTTCGAACAAACAGGCAATCCCAAAGAAGACCTACCAAACGAAATCAACAGCTTTGCCTTTGCCTTGACAGGCTTGGTTGCAGAAAAAGACTTCCAAACAGCAGCGGTTCCAGTTGATTTCTTCTATGCTAAGGGAATCCTTGAAGCCTTCTTTGCTCGTTTGGGACTCCAAGTAACTTATACAGCAACATCTGAAATCACTAGCCTTCACCCAGGACGTACAGCCGTAATCTCACTCGGTGACCAAGTTCTTGGTTTCCTTGGGCAAGTACATCCAGTCACTGCCAAGGCTTACGATATCCCAGAAACTTATGTAGCTGAACTTAACCTTTCAGCCATCGAAGCTGCTCTCCAACCGGCTGCTCCATTTGTGGAAATCACGAAATTCCCAGCAGTCAGCCGTGATATTGCCCTTCTTCTCAAAGCAGAAGTTAGCCATCAAGAAGTTGTAGACGCAATCCAAGCTGCAGGCGTGAGACGTTTGACAGATATCAAACTCTTCGACGTCTTCTCAGGCGAAAAACTAGGACTTGGTATGAAGTCAATGGCCTATAGCCTAACCTTCCAAAATCCAGAAGATAGCTTGACGGACGAAGAGGTAGCACGTTATATGGAAAAAATCCAAACTTCTCTCGAAGAAAAAGTCCATGCAGAAGTGCGTTAAACCATCAATCCATCCTTCGGGGTGGATTTTTAGTTTCAAAAGGACAGTTCAGGATCAAAAATGAACAATTGGGGAGTAAAAGCTCTCAGCTATACTTTATTGAGTTATAATTGGTCTATCACTTGGGTACTCAAAAATCTTAGAAAGTTTAGTTTTTAAGGAAGGATGAATAAGATAAAAATGTACATAAATCCTTGTAAAGGCTATCAAAAAGGAGTATAATAAGTGCAACATATCTCGGAGGTGGAAAATGTTAGAAGTAAGAAATCTAGAGAAAAGTTTCGGTTCCAAGCAAGTCTTGTTTGGTGTCGATTTTCAGGCAAGCCCAGGACGAATTCTGGGCTTGGTCGGAAAAAATGGTGCTGGGAAAACAACGATTTTCCACAGTATGTTGAAATTTTTAGAGTATCAAGGAGAGATCAGTCTGGATGGGCAGGAGATTCGTCAGGAAACCTACGCTCGGATTGGCTATCTGCCTGAGGAACGCAGTCTTATGCCCAAACTGACAGTCTTTGAACAAGTTCGCTACTTGGCGACTCTAAAGGGCATGGATGCCAAGGAAGTCAAGGAAAAACTCCCTCAATGGATGGAAAAATTGGAAGTGAAGGGCAAATTGACCGACAAAATCAAGAGTCTTTCCAAAGGGAATCAGCAGAAGATTCAGTTGATCATCACCTTAATCCATGAGCCAGACTTGATTATCTTGGATGAACCTTTCAGTGGTTTGGATCCAGTCAATACTGAGCTGCTCAAGCAGGTCATCTTGAAAGAGAAAGAGCGCGGTGCAATCATTATCTTTTCTGACCATGTCATGACCAACGTTGAGGAACTTTGCGATGATATCCTGATGATTCGAGATGGGCGTGTGGTCTTGCATGGACCAGTTCAGGATGTTCGGAATCAATATGGGAAAACACGTCTCTTTGTTTCAAGTGAACGAAGCAAGGAAGAACTGGAAAGTCTTCCTCATATCAAACAGGTGAGCTTGACCAAGCAAGGCAGTTGGAAATTAATCCTAGATGATGAGAGCGCTGGAAGGGAACTCTTCCCCATCCTCACTCAAGGTCAATATATTGCGACCTTTGACCAACAAGCTCCAACAATAGATGAAATCTTTAAACTAGAATCAGGGGTGGAAGTATGAGAAATATGTGGGTTGTAATGAAGGAAACCTATCTTCGACATGTCAAGTCGTGGAGTTTCTTCTTTATGGTGATTTCGCCGTTCCTCTTTTTAGCCTTATCTGTAGGAATCGGCTATCTCCAAAATTCTTCGATGGCTAAAAATAGCAAGGTAGCAGTAGTAACAACTGTGCCATCTGTGGAAGATGGGCTCAAGGGTACCAATGGTATCAACTTTGATTATAAGGATGAAGCCAGTGCCCAAGCTGCTATCAAAGATGAGAAAATCAAGGGTTACCTAAGCATTGACCAAGAGGACAGCGTCCTCAAGGCCGTCTATCACGGTGAAACTTCTCTTGAAAGTGGCATCAAGCTGGCTGTAACAAATAAGCTCAACGAACTGCAATACCAACTCAATCGCTCGGCGGCTAATTTGTCCCAAGAGCAGGAAAAACGCCTGGCTCAAACTGTTGACTTTACTGAGAAGATTGACGAATCCAAAGAAAATAAAAAGATGGTCCAAACCATTGCGGCTGCAGGTCTCGGTTTCTTCCTTTATATGATTTTGATGACCTATGCTAGTGTCACTGCTCAGGAAGTGGCTAGTGAAAAGGGAACCAAAATCATGGAAGTGGTCTTCTCTAGTATTCGAGCTAGCCATTATTTCTACGCTCGCATGATTGCCTTGCTTCTTGTGATTTTGACCCATGTTGGGATTTACGTAGTGGGTGGAGTTGCTGCGCTACTTCTTTTCAAAGACCTCCCTATCTTGGCCCAGTCTGGTATTTTAAACCACTTGGGAGAGGCCTTCTCGCTCAATACTTTATTGTTTGTCTTAGTGAGCCTCTTTATGTATGTTGTTTTGGCAGCCTTTCTAGGTTCCATGGTTTCTAGGCCTGAGGATTCAGGCAAGGCCTTGTCGCCATTGATGATTTTGATTATAGCCGGATTTGTCGGAGTGACCTCTCTAGGTGCCGCAGGGGACAATTTGGTTTTGAAAATTGGTTCCTACATTCCTTTCATTTCAACCTTCTTTATGCCATTTAGAGCTATAAATGGGTATGCAAGTGGTCTGGAAGCTTGGATTTCCCTAGCGATTACAGTCGTTTTTGCAGTGACTGCGACAGTCTTTATCGGGCGTATGTATGCCAGCCTTGTCCTTCAAACAGATGACTTAGGTCTATGGAAAAGCTTCAAACGTGCCTTGGCTTACAAATAGCAATAGAAACCTCGTTTTCACGAGGTTTTTGTGATATTTTAAAGGTCAAATCGGGAAAATTATTTTTCATATCTATTGACTTTTAGTAGTAAAATTTGGTATGATAGTAGACGGTATTGTTTACCCCATTTGTAAGGCCCCGGAACCTTTCAAATACCCCGCGGACCGGAACATCCGCCCTGTAAACAAAAACGATATTCATATAGGAGAAATCATGAACAAAACTACATTCATGGCTAAACCAGGCCAAGTAGAACGCAAATGGTATGTTGTTGACGCAACTGATGTACCTCTTGGACGCCTTTCAGCAGTTGTTGCTAGCGTACTTCGCGGAAAAAACAAACCAACATTTACACCACACACTGATACAGGTGACTTCGTAATCGTTATCAATGCTGAAAAAGTTAAATTGACTGGTAAAAAAGCATCTGATAAGATCTACTACACTCACTCAAACCACCCAGGTGGATTGAAACAAATCTCTGCTGGTGAACTTCGTTCTAAAAATGCAGTACGTTTGATCGAGAAATCAGTTAAAGGTATGCTTCCACACAATACTCTTGGCCGCGCTCAAGGTATGAAGTTGAAAGTATTTGTTGGAGCTGAGCACACTCACGCTGCACAACAACCAGAAGTTCTTGATATTTCAGGACTTATCTAAGGAAAGGAACAATAAAGTATGTCACAAGCACAATATGCAGGTACTGGACGTCGTAAAAACGCTGTTGCACGCGTTCGCCTTGTTCCAGGAACTGGTAAAATCACTGTTAACAAAAAAGATGTTGAAGAGTACATCCCACACGCTGACCTTCGTCTCGTTATCAACCAACCATTCGCAGTTACTTCAACTGTAGGTTCATACGACGTTTTCGTTAACGTTGTAGGTGGTGGATACGCTGGTCAAGCAGGGGCTATCCGTCACGGTATCGCTCGTGCCCTTCTTCAAGTAGACCCAGACTTCCGTGATTCATTGAAACGCGCAGGACTTCTTACTCGTGACTCACGTAAAGTTGAGCGTAAGAAACCAGGTCTTAAGAAAGCTCGTAAAGCATCACAATTTAGTAAACGTTAATCAATACGATTATATCAACGTTTCAAAGCACTCAAGAGTTTACCTCATGGGTGCTTTTTTCGTGTTTTTTTGAAAAATTTACCTCAAAGTTCACCTTATTTTCACCTTATTGATTTAGAGATTCTAAAGCTAATGCACCAACTGCAATAGGAACTACATTCGAAGTATTGACATAAATCTGAGTTGTACTTGTATCGCTATGTGTCAATGCTTCAGAAATATCTTCTAAGCTCATTCCTGCTTGTTTAGCAAGCGTTGCTCCTGTATGTCGCAGTTTATGAGGTGTAGCATGTGTCAACTCTTTATGTCGCTTTCTAATGCTTTTCATTTTATTGTTTAGATAGTCAGCGTGTAAAGGCTTATTAATGTTTCCTTTTGTGTCGATATATGTAAAAACAAATTGTTCTGGATTACTGATGATACCAAACTTTGCTAGTTCATATTTTTGTTGTTCTTTCCAAGAGGTAAGGAGCTGAAGTAAGTCATTAGAAATAGAGAAAATAGTTTTCTTATTTCCCTTAGTAGATTTTACTTGTCCATATCTATCTAAAGCTTGAATTAGCTGAATCTGTGATTTTGAAAAGTCGATATGTTTCCATTGAAGAGCATAGGTTTCAGATTTTCTATCACCTAAGAAAAAAGTGAGATAAAATAAAACATAATCTTTCAGAGTTATTTTATCATTATCTAAATCTTCTTGAAATGCTGAGAACCATTCTTGGAGTTGTTCATGAGTTAGATATAAATCTTCCTCTCTCTTTGACTCTGCAAGTTGAATCTTTTTAGTAGCTTTTATTCTTCTTAATATTTTTGCAACTTTATTAGCTTCTATATACTCAAGTTCTTCTGCCCAGTCAAAAATGGAAATTACATAACTACGTAAAGATTTGAAGTTCGCATATTCATTAGCCTTAGATGTCATTAGATTTAGGATAACTTGCTTATTTTGGTTTAAAAACTGTATCGTATAGTTTCCAAGAAGTGGCAGTATATGTTTTTCAAAACAGGTTTTGGTATTAGCAACTGTTGACCTGCTTGGTGGTTTAGAAGTAGATGTAGTTTGACCTGCTTTATAAGAGGCCCACCAGATATTGTTATAGAAGTCTGAGAAAAGAATATCTTCTTTTCCTAGTACTGTAAACTCATTATCTTCTATTTGATTTAACTTGGTAAGTAAGTCTATCTCAGCTTGTCTTGCCTCCTTTCTAGTTTTAAATCGCTTATCGTAATAGTTGCTATTGACAATTCCAAGTGGCATTCGTGCTTCTATTGGGATATAAACTTTTAAGCGAAAAGTTCCGTTCTTTGTCTTACTGATACTCATGATATCCTCCTTGTGTATCGAACCAGAAAATATCATGACTATTATAAAACAAAAATATAGATATTTCTAGTTTTGTGAGTAAAGCCATGAATTAATGGCTTCTTTATTAAATCGTATAGTCTTGCCTATTTTTATTGCAGGCAGTCCTCGTTTAATCCAACTATCTAGAGTATTGTTTGAGATGCCCAAGTAGTGGCAAGCCTGTTGTTTGTTTAAAAACGGGCTTTCAAGGTTACTATTGTTTAATTTATTTTCAATTTCTTTCTTGATGAGTTCAGCAAGTAGGAGCTGAATTTGTTGAACTTGTTCATCTGGTAGAATTACTTGCATAAGTTATTTCTCCCTATTGTGCTATAATTGAAGTATCAGTTGATTTTTAATTATCTGTACTTGCCTCGTTAGAATTGCTCGCCAAAGTATCTTATGATGAGTTTTTTTTGTTGTTTTGGGGATTATAACGTCTAGAATCTAAAAATTTTGTAAAAAAGTAGGTTCGTTCGATTATTAATCCCAGTAGTGAAATATCTTTATTTCTAGCGTAGTAAACTAAGTCTTCGAATTCGGTAAAATTGTTATCGGTAATTACATCGATAACAGTTTCTAGAAAAAGATTTGAATTTTGCTCTATCAAGAACTTATCAAGTTCGAATCCGCAACCTGATTCAATATCCTCTATATTGTATATAGTTTTTTCAGGGTTTTCTGCATGTATGAAATAATTGTACATACCTTTTGGTGACATGATAGGTTCCACATGGCTAGGACCGTTTAGTTTATCTTTGATAAGCTCAGACACCTGAGAGAAGCTTTTGAGAGAATCAAAGTAGAATGCTCCATGCTTATGCGCTTTTTTAAATTCCCCAGTTTCTCTGTTAATGTCCTTATCATGCCAAGGACTAAGAACAAATGGAATGTGTAACTCTTCCAAAATATCTAAATAATTTTCTGGAGCACTTTCTTGATATAACAAGAAAGCCCATTTATTTGAACGTTTATCTTTTAGCATTATGTCTTCTCTCTATGATTATTGATTATTGATTTATTAGGGGTCGTAGTAACCCCAATAAATCTTCTTTGGGACCCCAGCCTCTCCTGCCCGATGAAACCCTATCGAACCGAGAACGCTCGCCAATTCAACAAGAGACAGGGTAGTATTTTTTGGCGCTTCACTCCCTGCCGTTGGCATCGTTGCGCTTAAAAAATCTCCACCCCTCAAGCTCTTGTGAATAGGCATTTTTCTGCATGCAATGTCGAGCCGACACTAAACCGATGATGAAACTCAAAATAAGCTAACTGTCGCACCAAACAAGTGTAGCAGAAAAAACGCTAGCTATATCTTGAAAATAGCTCTTGCATCCGTTGATTCAACCGTTCCTCGTCTTTTACTTGGATTGTACGAAACATCTTGACAGCTTCCCCCTCTAATTGAAAATATCCATACCCTCGCGGTTTTACTACAACTTCGGATTTCTCCATATCGGGAAATAGAAGTTGTCTGTTGTTTGTCGCTAGCAAGAAGCTAGTGGATAGGGATATAACACAATTAAAATTGTATCTTCCTGGCAAATCAGACATTAAGAACCGTTGACTAGACAATATAATTCGTAAACCTAGACTTCTTCCAAGACTGTTCATCATCAACATTTTTGATAAAACATCTTTATGTTTCTTTTTATCTGTTTGTTCTAGATAAGCAAGGAAAGCCTGCCACTCATCGAAAATTAGATAGAGATTATGTGAGTTTTTTTCCTGCTTATTAAGTCTGGCTTTAAAACGATTATAAACAATCTCAAACAACTTGAAGCATTCAAAACCTCTAGCAACATGATTGCCAGTCATGGAAAACATATCTTCATCAGCTTTAAAATCCATGAAATATGCTTCAGCAGTTTCGTCATAAAAGGAAATCAATCCAATGAGCCGACGCAAAAACGTCGACTTGCCTACTCCTGATGGTCCAGCAATCAGTAAGGCATTGTGTCGATTTATGTCAATAGAAACAGAGGTTGGTTGACCTCTGTTGTTGACTTCAAATACATTCTTAATCATGCTAGAAGTCCTCTTCTCTTTGATTTCTTTGCATTAGCATAATGTCAGCTGACACTAATCGAACCTTGATTGCAAGAAATGGTTCGCGCCTAGAACGACTAACAACACAGTCAGTATAACCATTAGACATAAACTTGACTGCTTGTCGTACTTTAGTTTCAAAGTCTGCAAGTAGTTCATCAGAGATTTCTTTATCTAGATGAATGAAGAATACTCCATTGTCAGAATACTCTACCCCTTGCACAAACTCCAAACTAGAAACTGGTAGTTCTGTAACTCCATTTTCTGTGAGCCAATGATAAATATTTGTGATTAACGGATTAGCAGACGTTTGCTTACTATGTTTATAATTTTCCCAGATTGTCGAGAAGATTTCTCCATCTGTGAAAATAAAAAGGAGAACTAATATTGCTCCAATCAAGGGAACGAACCAAATTAGAAATTTAACTAGTAAAGCTACTATAGCTGCACTAGTTAATGCAATAGCAAGCTGATAGTACAATTTAAGCGAAATGAATTTACGTAAAAAATTTTGAATATTTTTCATAGTAGTGACCTCTTAGTTTACTGAAATAGTGTTTAGTTCAAGTACCAGTGCAAGCCCAAGTGGTTGCTTATACTTGTCTGTAATAAAGGCTAACTCGTAATCCTCAAAAGAGATTTCCTTGTCTTGAAGTTGTGATAGGTCTTCTCCTAGATAATTTTTGAGTTTTACCTTGAAAGTTGGGCAAAACTCTTCTTGACCAATACTTTCAAACTTCTCATAAAGAAGTGTGTCAACGGCAGTTAGGTTTGCCCAAGAGCGTTGGTTCCCTTCACCCTCATTCATAATTCCTGTGTTTATATCAACAACTTTTAGAGAGGATGGAACTGTAACAACCCCATACATTGCTTCTAAGAGTTTTTGTTGGCTCTTGTAGATACCTAGTGGTAATTTTTTGTCTTTAGTCATTTTGACCTACTTTCTAGCCTCATAGCTACCGCGTTTAGCTATGATGCATAAGTTAGTTATAGAACGGGCTATTTTAATAAAAAATACTTGGTCAGACTATTGCGAATGCTGACAAGTGATTTAAACCTTTGATGATAACAAGTTATTAAATGTTATCAATTTAACTCAAATAGTACATTTTTCATCACCCCAAACGTTTAATTTCACTTACTATATCGCAAGGGGATTCCTTCAGCTACGTCATTTTAATATTAAAAATTAAATTATCTCAAAAATACGCCATTGTATAAATATTATAGTACAGGTAGTCAAAAACTTACGCCAGTGGATATATATTATAGCATGATGTTGTTCTAAATTTTCGTCAGACTCTTCTTATTTTGCTCAGGTAGTTAGACCTCTTCGCTGGGATACCTATTTTTTAGGTTGTTTTGATTATTCATTTTCGGTAGGGGAAAAGAATTTCCTTTTAGTTTGCATATTGACGGTACATCAGATAATGTCATCAAAGAATCATCTAAATTCGACAAAACCAAGGTAGTCACAGCAAACAACAACACTAAAGCCCTCCAAGAAAAACTTTCATTGGCTGAAAAGTCTTACGTCAATGCCTACGCAGAACTCAAAGATGCTGAAAATGGGGTATATCTTGCTAAGACTAAGTACACTCAAGCTGAAACTGAACTTGATTCTGCTCGCAAACTCTTGTCTGACATCCGAATGAACAAGGTTGATATTCCAGCTCTTGAAAAGGCTCTTGAAGACGCCAAAACTAAGTTGTCTGAAGACAAACAAGCCCTAAAAATTACTGAAGAAGTTCTTGAACTAGCTAAATCAAACGCTATTGACAAGGCTAAGGCTCTTGCTGAAGCTAAAGCATCTCTTTCTACTGCTAAAGAAGAAAAGGTATCTGCAGATAAGGCTCTTGAAACTGCCAAAGGTGAGTTGGAAGTCCTTACTAAGGCTCATGATGTAGCAGTCTTGGCTCGTAAGTCAGCTGGTCAAGACCTTGCTCGCAAACGTGAAGCGTCTAAAGAAGCTAGCGATAATTATGAAGTCCTTGCTCTTGCCCTTACACACCGTGATGAAGTCCTTAAGGCTTTGGAAGCAGAGCTTACTGATGCTAAATCTAAGCTTGTTGTACTCCGTACTGAGTTGAAAACTGCTAAGGAAGAGTTGGCTCGTCTAGAGGGTATCGCAGAATCTAAGGCTCGTATCCTTGCTAACTTGAAACAACTCAAAGCTGAACATGATGCATACCTCGCTGAACAACAACGCTTGCAAGCCTTGAAAGACAAGGAAGATGCAATCCGTAAAGCAGGTGGTCAACCTAAAGAAGTTACTGATGCTAACGGTAAAGTTGTTGATGTTGTAGATGCTAAGGCTAAGGATAAAGCAGTAATTGCGACAGTAGGAACTAAAGACGATAAAACATATCAAGCTCCTGCACAAGCTACAAATGCAAAAGCAGAACCTAAGAAACAACTTCCAAATACAGGAACGAAGGATTCAGGACTTTTAGCATTGCTTGGAGCAAGTCTTGGACTCCTCGCTTTAGCAGAAAAACGAAAATATAATAGATAAAAAGAAAGAGAGCGGAGGCTCTCTTTTCTAATGAGTGGAAACAAATTAGTATATATGTAAAAATTTTATATAAGGTAAACTTTTGATATTCTGGTTCGATTTTATCTTGTTTTTAATGAAAGTTTACCTTATTTTGATGAAATTGATTGAAATTAGTTGAAATTAGTTGAAATTAGTTGAAATTTTATTTTTTGAAAACTTATAAAAACGTTGATTTTAAAGTACTTTGAAATTAGATGAAATAAGTGGTGCCCCAACCAGGTCTTAAGAAAGCTCGTAAAGCTAGCCAGTTCTCAAAATGTTAAGAAACAGCTACAATACAGCATTTACAACACTTCATGGTTCACACCATGGGGTGTTTTTTTGATGATTTTTAGTAAAATTCACACCATTACTTTTTAAGATTACGATAGGCAATCTCTCCAACAGCCATTGGAATAACATTCGAAGTATTTACATAAGTCTTTGTTGTAAGGGTATCACTATGAGTAAGAGCCTCTGAAATAGCTTCAAGTGAAGTTCCTGCTTGTTTAGCTAGAGTTGCGCCTGTATGGCGTAATTTGTGAGGTGTAGCGTGTGTCAGCTCTTTATGTCGCTTTCTAATACTTTTCATTTTATTGTTTAGATAGTCAGCATGTAAAGGCTTGTTGATGTTTCCTCTTGTGTCGATATATGTAAAAACAAATTGTTCTGGATTACTGATGATGCCAAACTTTGCTAGTTCGTATTTTTGTTGCTCTTTTCAAGAGGTAAGAAGCTGAAGTAAGTCATTAGAAATAGAGAAAATAGGATAGCAAAAGCTCTATTTCAGGAGAAAATGAAGCAAATATTTCCATAATAAAATGCATAGTATCCAGGTTGTTCAATACCTGATACTATGCGTTTTTCTGATTTTAAAGTCTGATTGCTCAGTTTCTATTTTCAAGTGTCTGTATTATATAGTGTGGTCTAAATTCATTATATCTTATTAGGGTTTTGGGAGAATCATTGATAACAGACTGTTTCAAATCTAGTTAGCTGTATGATTTATACTTATCTACTTTTCTAGTAACCAATCTATAATGTTTTTCTTCTCAATACCATTGTAATTTGCTGTTGGCTGAATCGTATCCATTGTTAATAGATATTTTGGGAATTGATCTTTAATGGATTCTAGTGGTCTAAGTTCTCTTTCTAGTGTTTCTGGAGCAAGTGTTGTTTCGCTGACCTGATAATAAGCGTAGTGACCAAGATCAGTTACAACAACAAAATCAACCTCATACTTGTCTAAATTACCAACATATACTTGTGAATATCTACGTCTCAATTCCAAATATACAATATTTTCCAAGATATGACCAATATCTTCTTTGTGATCGGGTAATAAGAGATGTCGTAAACCTAAATCAACGGGATAATATTTTTCTAAGCGTTGCAATAATGCTCTACCTTTTACATCAAAACGTGGAACGGAATAAAAAAGCAAACTATCTGTCAATGTTGTCAAATAATTTTCCAAAGTATTATGGGATATTGAAACATTTTGGCTGACCAGGGTATTGCGAATCTTATTTGTCGATATTAAGCTTCCCGTACTACTGAGAAGGGTTCGGACAATGCGCTCAATAATAGTAGGATTTGGATTTCCCAATCTAGTGACAATATCATTTAATAGTATTGAGTTATATATTCCTCTGAGATAGTCAATTTTTTCAGCATAAGATGATGTTTGCAATAGGTAAGGGAAAGCACTAAAGAGATATTTGTTAAAAATTTCTGTTGTATTCAGATTCTCTGAGGGAGATTGACCTGATAGGTATTCTTCAAATGACAAAGGAAGAACCTCTATCTCAACATACCGACCAGTCAAATTTGTAGCTAATTGGCTACTCATAAAGTAGGCGTTTGATCCAGTCAAATAGAGGTCGACATTTGGCAAAATGAATAGACTATCTGCTACCAGTTCAAATTTTTCAACATGTTGAATTTCATCTAAAAAGATATAGTATGTTTTCTCCTCGACTAACCGCTCTTTTATATAAGCGAATAATGTTTGAAAATGTCGCAGGTCATAATAACTCAGATCCTCAAAATTGATGGATATAATTTGATTCTCGTCTACCCCAGTTGCTAGTAACTCCTCTTTATAGAGTTGAAAGAGAACAGATTTACCAGCTCGTCTAACTCCACTCACAACCTTAATGATTTGGCGGTCACGATGTCTTCTTAGAAAGTCTAAATAATGTGGTCTTTTAATATAGTTCATAATAGTTACCTCAAAGATAGTATATTACAAATAGGAATTATTTTCAAATATTTAGGAATAATCTGCTATTTGTTTTATTACTTCTAAGTATTTAGAAATAGTTTTTTTCTGCAATTAAAAAAATCGTCCATTTTGGTATGGCATGATAGTGAATCTTGTGAGGTTTTGTAGCAAGTATTCATAATATAATGGGTTGAATCTAGAATAGTACATAATGATTGCTAAAACATTTCTAGATATTAATTTGACTTTTCTAATCGATTTGTTCACATCTTATTTCAATCTGCTATAAAAAAAGCGTATACTATCAGGAGTGTAAAAGCTTGATAGTATACGTTTTATCCTAGAAATATTTACTGGATTTTCTTTTCAAACTGACTTTTTAAGAAGTTACCTTATTAACAATTTTAAAGAAATTTTTGGAGTTATGTTGGACTGAAAGATATTGTGCTGATGATAATCTAAAAAATTATTATTAAACTTATCTTTGGAAAAACTGTAGAATGTCAAAAATTACTACAGACCTTGAATTTTACTTATCATTTCAATAATTTAGATTGCTTACATTTTGTTTTGATAAGTTTTACGGTAATCTCCAGGGGAAAGTCCAGTTCTTTGTTTAAAAATTTTGGTGAAGTAAGAATAATTATCATACCCTACTTGACTAGATACTTGTGATATCGAGATATTTGTTTGAGATAGGAGAGATTTAGCAGCATTAATGCGCTTATCCGTTATATATTTAACAAGAGTTTCTCCTGTTTCTTTTTTAAAGATTCTAGCCAAATGATCTGCGCTGAGATAAACCATATCTGCTAATATAGAACGATTTATATCTTCATAGTAGTGATGATCTATGTATTCGACGATACGTTGAATACTATTTTTCTGATTTTCAATATTTGTTGCAAATTTCTTAGCATGTGACCAGTAATAATCAAAGTAATCCTGAAATGATTCAATTGAATGGAACCGTCGTTGGAATAGGAAATCATGAGTGCTGTTTTGAAATAATTTATGGGCCGAGATTCCACTTTGATCTAGATATATTCCTATTTGTTGAGTCCAATCTAGTAAAATTTGTTGTAGTGTGAAAGTAGGAATTTGAGAATTATTAGCAAGTGAATTAATTTTTTCTCTTAATTCGTATTCACTCAAGGTATCTAAAAAAGTGATTAAAAGAGTTTCTGTTTTAAAAGAAGTTGGGAAACTATGTGGAAGACATATAATAGTATTCCAATAAGAGACATACTGTTCATTATAAGTGTAGAGTTCTTTAGTATGAAATAAAATATCGGATATTTTATGGCAACTCTTATATATAATATTTGAGTATTTACTAAAATTATTAGAAATTTGAGAATGAATTTCATATGCCAATTTGTCACTACGTTTGGATGAGTCTACTCTAAAGAGACAAACATATTGATCAACCTGACTTTCCATTTTGAATAAACTTATCAACTTATAAGACGGTTGTGAAATTCTCTGAAGTTCTCTTTTTAGTTGAGAAGTCCATGATGGAGTTTCTGCAGAATAATCTTCTTCATTAAGATCGATTGTTAAAACTGCAAGGAAAAAATATTGGTGTTTTTTAAGAATAAAATCTTGTTTGCTTGCTATGTTTTCTAGTTCATCAATGCGAGAAATTTGAGGTTTTCTAAGGTAATCATACCAGAAATTATCCTCTATTTGTAAAAGTGCATCATTTTTTCCGGTTAAGTTATGATTCTCGATTTTACCGATTGCTTTTTGAATAATAAATTCTAATTTTTCAAAGTTAATGGGTTTTAGATAGTATTCGAAGCTTTGCAATTCAATTGCTTTTTGAGCATAGTTGAAGTCGGCGTAATTGGTTAAAAAAATTGTTTTTATATCATATTTTTCATTTCTAATCCAAGATAAGAGTTCGAGGCCGCTGCCTTGAGGCATTTCTATATCGCTTATCATGAGATTAATAGGATGCTCTCTAATAATATTTTGAGCTTGAGTGAGGCTATAGGCAACATAAACAATGTCAATGTGTAGTTTATCCCAATTTATTTTCTCTCGTAAAGCCTCAATGATAAAACGATCGTCATCAACTAATAAGATGTTCATTATAACCTCCGTCTATAATCTTGTATGGAATGAGTAAAAGAATTTTAGCTCCACCTTCTTTATTATTTTCAAATGTAATAGTATAGTCGTTGGGATAGAGAAGATTTAAACGTTCGATGGTGTTTGTTATCCCGATATGATGTCCATCTTCTGTTATTAGAGACTGTTTTTGATTTAGTTTTGATAAAATTTCTTCAGAGAAACCCGGACCATTATCTTCGATACAAATCTGAATATAATCTGAGTTCTCAGCTTTTACTTTTTTTATTGATAGAAAAATTGTAAATAAATCCTGAAATGAAAACCCATGTTTGATTGTATTTTCAATAAATGTTTGTAAAAGTAACGATGGAACAAGAGTATTTTGTAGATTAGAGTTATAGTCTAGTGAAAAGTTGATACTATTTCCATATCGAATTCGTTGTATTTCTAAATAATCTTTAATATGCTGAACTTCATCTTTAAGTTCTGAAAAATCTTGATTAGCCATAAATAAATGACGGAGATAATTTGAAGTTAGGATAGTTAACTCTTCAATTTCCTTGTAGTTTTTGGTTTGAAGCATACTATGAATCATTGATAACATATTTAAGTAGAAATGCGGACGGATTTGGTTCTTTAGATAATTAAGTTCAATCTTTTTAAGTTCTAGTTGTGAATGGTATTCCCGTATTTTTAATTCTTGCATGTCAAATATTACTTTATTAAGTTTATCATTTGCCTTATCAATTTCTAGTATACCTTCAGATATAAAAAATTCAGAAGGGGGGATGGAATCCCCAAGTTGAGAGAGTCGTTCAGTGAGTCTTGTTATAGGTTTAATCATCCACTGACGAATATACAGGATAATGATGATTGATAAAATTGTGATAATGATAGGAACAGCTGATAAAAATACTTCTAAGAGTGTGATATTTCTAAAGACTTCGGCATAATCGACTAAAACATAAATATCGAAAGGTAAATGCGTTTTTTCATTTTGGGCATGAATTAGGTAATTAGCGGACGGTATATTGTTAGGCTCTTTTAGGGAGAGTTTACCATTATTACCAATATTAAGTTTATTGAGAGGTTTTAGGATATCTTTTGAGGATATGACTGCATAAATTATTTTTCCTTCGTAATGAACGGATTTAACTAAGTATTCGCTATCTTTAATAGTTATACTTTTCCATTTACGGTCACTTATATCGCTATTTAGTGATTTTAGATATGTTTTTAACAGTAAATAATCTTCATATGGAATATAAAGATTGGAAACATTGATAAAATGTTTAGTAGCATCTGTTTCCAATAAGAATGTCATATGGGTTTCATTTTGATACTCAAACTCTGTAAAGCTAGTTTGAACTTTTTTAAGATTTTCTTGATACTCAAGAAACGTTTGTACATGATTTAATTTCTCTAAAGATTCATTATGCGTTATTGTTGAGTACATAAAGCGTTCTACAGAATGCAATTTCTCATTAACAGAATCAGCATAAATTTCAATTGAACTACGTAGGTGTACTATATTTTGGTTTTTAATAAAATTTCTGGTTATGTTACTCATAGCAATATTGATTAAAATATTTATCAATAGTAGCACAAGTAGGAGTTTAAAGAAAAAATGAATAGAATGTTTTTTTGATAACTCGCGATTTAATTTCATATACTAGCCTCGTATTTAAATTATATCACTTTGAAAATACGATATCATGTACAAAACAGATATGTTTTATCAAGATGTCGGAAAAGTAATAGTTCTCAGAAATGATAAACTGAAAAATTGATAAACCTAGTCCAAAAAGTTATATTAAGGGAATCCTATATGGTGTAAAATAATCGTAGAAAATCAGATAGGAGGAAAAAAATGAAAGTAGCATCTCAGCTTCATAAAATAAAATTAAAGCATAGTATTCCGTTATATATATTACTTTTTCCGTCAATATTGCTATTAATTTTATTTTCCTATATTCCCATGTTGGGACTAATTATTGCATTTAAAGACTATTCACCAGCCAATGGTATCTTTGCTAGTCAGTGGGTAGGATTTAAGTACTTTACTCAATTTTTCTCATCATTCCAATTCGGGACAACTATGTTCAATACATTAAAAATTTCACTTTATAGTATTGTAGTAGGATTCCCCTTACCTATTATACTAGCTATAATTAGTAATCAGTTAAGAGTTGGAAAATTTAGAAAAATATTTCAAGTAACAACTTACTTACCCCATTTTATCTCTACAATGGTTATGTGTGGGATGATTATCTTATTTTTATCTCCTACTAGTGGTTTGTTAGCGAATGTATTTAAGTCTGTTGGAATTACTATTCCAGATTTTTTATCACAACCTAGTAATTTTGCAGGTGTTTATGTTTGGAGTGATGTATGGCAACATATTGGTTGGGATAGTATTATTTATCTGGCAGCGCTTTCTGCAATTGATCCTACATATTATGAGGCTGCAACTATGGATGGTGCCTCTAGATTACAAAAAATTCGGCATATAGAATTACCATTACTTTTGCCGACTGCTATGATTCTATTAATATTAAGAGCGGGTAGTTTGTTGAGTGTAGGATTTGAGAAAGTGTTACTATTACAGAATCCTCTTAATTTAGCAGGAAGTGAGATAATTTCGACCTATGTTTATAAAGTTGGTATGGTGAACTTTCAGTATAGTTATTCGACAGCTATAGGGTTATTTAATACGGTAGTGAATCTAATAATTTTGTTATCTGTCAACTGGTTCTCAAAACGATATACTAGAACAGGTCTTTTTTAAAGGAAGGAGTCCTTAAAGTGAGATGGTTTCATAAATCAAGAAAAACAAACTCTGAATTATTATTTGATATAGTTACCTATGGTTTGGCAATTTTCCTTATCCTGTTAATTGTTTATCCGTTATGGTTTGTAGTGATTGCATCTTTTAGTAATCCTTCAGATGTTGCAAATGGGAAGGTATGGTTTATTCCAAGAGAATGGAAATTAGATGGATATTTACGTCTTATTCAACAACCTTTATTTTTACGTAGCTATCTAAATACAATTTTATATACTGTTGTTGGTACCTTAGTTGCTTTAGTAGTCAATATTCCAGCTGGTTATGCTTTATCTAGAAAAGAATTAGTTGGTAGAAGGTGGATGAGTATTCTCTACATCATTCCTATGTTCGTATCAGGTGGCTTGATTCCTACCTACTTAACAGTAAAGAATGTAGGCCTAATTGATACATTTTGGGTAATGGTAATACCTTTTGCGGTTTCATCATACAATATTATTGTTGCTAGAACTTTCTTTAATAATAGCATTCCAGACGGGATGTGGGAGGCTGCGCAAATTGATGGCTGTGGTACAATTCGTTATTTTATTAAGATAGTTGTTCCTTTATCAAAAGCTATTATAGCAGTTATTGGCCTTTGGACTGCAGTTGGTATTTGGAATTCGTGGTTTAATGCTTTAATTTATTTAACGAATGAAAATTTACAACCATTGCAATTAATTTTACGACGTTTACTAATTAGTAATCAAATGTTACAATCGCAAGCAACAGGAGAAGTGGCATCAGATCTTCGTATTAAAGCCGATATGATGAAATATGCAGCAATTGTTATTTCAACCGCTCCAATTATGTTGCTATATCCCTTTGTTCAAAAATATTTTAATCAAGGCGTAATGATTGGCGCCTTGAAAGAATAGGAGAAAAACATGAAAAATAAATCATTTACATATTTGTTCTTAGGAACAGTTACACTTGCTGGCTTAACAGCCTGTGCAAATTCCACTAATGCGAGTAAGGATGAGAAGTCTGGAGAAGATTCTTATAAAATCACAACTGTTCGTTGGTCTGACTGGGGAGAAGATTATCACAAAGGTTTTCTAACAGATTCTGCCAAGGAAGCGGGCATCGATGTTAAATGGGATACACTTGTAGCGGCAGATTGGGCAGATAAGAAATCTGTGTTGGTTGCTAGCGGAGATTTACCAGATGCATTTTTAGGTTCAAATGCTTTTACAGATTCAGAAATTGCTCAAAATCAATCTCTATTTATCCCATTGGAAGATTTAATCAAGGAAAACATGCCAAATTTAACTAAGGCTATGAAAAAAGAGCCTAAGATTAAAGCTATGATTACTTCACCAGATGGTCATATCTACAGCCTACCTAAAAAATTACCGATGCGCCCTACTGTAGCTAATCAGCTATTTATTAATAAAAAGTGGCTCGATAATCTAGGATTAAAAGTTCCAGAAACTTATGATGATTTAGTAAAAGTACTACAAGAATTTAAGGATAAAGATGCGAACGGAAATGGAGACGCTTCTGATGAAATTCCATTCGGAGCAGGAAACTTTGATCCAACATTCTCATATATTCTTCCGTTCAATAATCGTTTAGGTGCAGATAATACATATGAAATGTCTGTAAAAGATGGAAAACCAGTTTACCTTCATACAGAAGAAAGTTATAAACAAGGGATTGCAGCAATGCACGAATCTTATAAAAAAGGTTTGATTGATCCGGAAATCTTTACAGAAGATACCTCTATGAGTGTTGCGAAACGTATGGATAAGGGAGTATCTAGAGTAGGTGTTTCTAGTGGTTGGACAGCAGATGCAACGTTTGGATTACATTCAAGTGAGTATATTGCTCTACCTGCTTTAAAAGGTATGGATGGTAAACAATATGTCTTTTCTGATCCAGATCATTATAACTATGGTCGAAATGAAATTTTGATTACAAATAAGAGCAAAAATCCTGCTAAATTATTGAAATGGTTGGATAAATTATATACAGATGAAGCAAGTATTCAGAATTTCTATGGATCATTTGGCATAGCCACTGAAAAGAATGGTGATAAGTTTAAAGTGTTACCTCCTAAAGATGGTAAATCAGCTGATGAATGGGCATGGATTAATTCACTTCGAGATTTTGGTCCTAAATACGTAAGCGATGATATCAATAGTCGCGTAGAAATCGATCAAACACAAGGTGATGGATTGAAATTGAAGATGGACCAAGATTTGAAACAATTTGCGTTGCCTGCTTACCCTAATGTGATTTATTCGCAAGAAGAACTTAACAAATTATCATCAATCTATGTGAGTATTGAATCTTATGTCAAACAACAATCATCTAAATGGGTAGTTGAAGGTGGCATAGAAAAAGAATGGGATTCATACAAAGAAACTCTTAAAAATATGGGATTGGACGAATTTATGAAGATTCAACAGGAAGCATATGATCGTTACCAAAAAGAAGTAAAAGAGTAATATTTGATATGAACTCTTGGTTGTATAAACAAGGGACTAGCTAATTACAGGAAGCGAGACTGATAACATAAACTTATCTCGCTTCCTTTATTCTAATTTTTAAAGAAATTTGGAAATATTTTTTTAATAATTTAGGTAATATTTTTGTACAACTGACATTATAAAATATAGAGTTAAGACAATCGATTTTATGGAGATATCTATTATGCAAAAATTATTTTCATTAG
Organism: Streptococcaceae bacterium AF54-32pH5A; assembly: GCA_027682205.1. GTDB lineage: Bacteria > Bacillota > Bacilli > Lactobacillales > Streptococcaceae > Streptococcus. The sequence continues at coordinate 945,181 of JAQDAD010000001.1, read as the reverse complement.
ATGGAAAAGTAGTCAGAATTTTAACTTTTTTGACAGATTTAATTATTTTAAATACTCTATTTATTGTTAGTTGTATTCCAATAGTTACAATTGGGGCATCACTAACTTCTCTTACGACAATGTGGTATCGTATTTTAAAAGGTAAAGATACCGATATTACTTATCACTATTTTCGGATCTTTAGACGAAATTTTAAACAATCAACTTTTATTTGGTTGTTTATCCTCCTAATAGAATTACTTTTATATGTGAACTATTGTCTTTGGGGCTATTCAAGTTTATTTTCAGAGTATAGTTTATTATTAGTGTTGCCCTTTTTATTTGTTATAATACTTTTGATGAGTGTTATTTTTCCCTATATTGGTCTATTTAAAGATAATCTAAAAAATAGTATTGTAAATAGCGTATTAATTTGTATTTTAAATCCAATACAAGCTATCATGTTGGTTTTATTTAATATTTCTGTACTATATATGAGTTTCAGTAGTCCAGAACGGGTTTTAACAGCTATTTACGTATTTACATTTGGGGGATTTGCTTTTTGCGGATTGATGAATGTAATGATAACGAATAAAATGTTTGATAAAGTAAAGCAATTTACTAAAAGGAGAGAAACAAAGTGAAAATTTTTAAGGGAGAGTTTTATCGAATTTCTGTATTAACAGATAAGCTAGTAAGGTTAGAATACTCTAAAACTGGCAGTTTTGAGGATAGAACTACACAACTTATCTATAATAGAGATTTTGGCGAAGTTTCGTTAGATTCTATTGAGACATCAAACGTACTAGATATTATGACGAACTATTTTCATTTGCATTTTAATAAAGGAGAATTTAATGCAGGAAATTTATTTATAGAATTAAAAGGAAATTTTGCTGTATATGGTAGTCGCTGGTATTTTGGTGAATCTATTGAAACGTTAAAAGGAACAGCTCGAACTCTGGATGAGGCAGATGGAGCAATCCCGTTAGAAGATGGAATTATTAGTCGAAGTGGTATTGCCTTATTGGATGATTCTCAAGGATTTATTTGGGATGAACAGTCTGGTTATATTGAGAGAGAAAATCAAATTGACCTGTATTTCTTTGCCTATGGGCATGATTATAGAGGAGCAATCAGAGACTTTTACCATTTGACTGGCTCAACCCCTTTGTTGCCAAGATATGCTTTAGGTAATTGGTGGAGTAGGTATTGGCCTTATACGTCGGATGAATACTTGAATTTAATAGACAGATTTAAAACAGAGGCAATTCCGTTATCTATCGGTGTTTTAGATATGGATTGGCATATAACTGACATTCCAGCCCGTTTTGGAAGTGGCTGGACAGGATATAGTTGGAATAAAAACTTAATACCTAATCCAGAACAGTTATTGCAAGAACTTCATGATAGGAAGTTAAAACTTTCCTTAAATGTCCATCCTGCTGATGGTATACGGGCTTACGAAGAAGCTTATCCTCGAGTTGCTAAACGATTGGGGTTAAATGTAGAACTAGAAGAACCTGCTATTTTTGATTTTTTTAATCCCTCTTTTAGGGAATCTTACTTTAAAGATGTTCATTATGAGTTAGAAAAGCAGGGAGTAGATTTTTGGTGGATTGACTGGCAACAAGGGACACAAGGTATGTTGGATCCACTATGGCTTTTAAACCATTATCACTATCAGGATAGCTGTAAAAATTCGGAAGGTGGCTTGATTTTATCAAGGTATGCAGGACCTGGTAGTCACCGCTACCCTGTTGGTTTTTCAGGGGATACCATTATTAGTTGGAATTCGTTAAGATTTCAACCTTATTTTACAGCGACAGCATCTAATATCGGTTATAGTTGGTGGAGTCATGATATCGGTGGACATATGTTGGGGGATTATGACGAAGAGTTACAAACTAGATGGCTACAGTTTGGTGTTTTTAGTCCGATTACTCGATTACATAGTTCTAGAAGTCCCTTTAATAGTAAAGAACCTTGGTTTTTTTCAGAAACAACATCTAAGATTATGAAGAAATACCTTCGTTTGAGACATCAGATGATTCCATATCTATATACCATGAATGTAAAGACACATGAAGAAGGTGCCCCATTAATTAGTCCAATGTATTATTTCTACCCAGAGAATGATGAGAGCTATAATGTTCCAAATCAATACTTTTTTGGAACAGAACTGATGGTGGCTCCCATTGTAGAAAAGATGGATTTGGCATTCCAATCTGCAAAAGTAGATGTATGGTTCCCTGAAGGTGAATGGTATGACTTCTTTTCAGAGAAAAAATATACAGGTGGTGTGAAGTTAAGTGTTTATAGGGATATTTCGACTATACCTGTGTTCGCAAAAAGTGGTGCAATCATTCCCTTGATTGGTTCTGAGATAGATATGGGTGTTGATTTACCTGAAGTTGTAGATTGGTATGTATTCCCAGGCAAACAACATTCTTTTGAAATGATTGAAGATCAAAATGGTCAAAGATATAAAACAACATTATCGATTGATTGGGAAATGGGAATGGTAGAGTTAGCATTACAAGGAGATTCTAGTATCGTTCCAAGTAATAGAAGGCATAGAATTCATTTTAAAGGAACGAATGTGTCTATAATTGAATTGGCAAATAAGAGTGATACAGCTAGATTTGAATGCAAAGATAATAAAATGCCATCTCTAAATGATGAAGTTTTCAGACTACTAAAGACGGCTTCTCTTCCATATGAATTAAAAGATAGGTTGTTAAATCAATTCATCAATGCTAAAAATTCTCATGAGTTAATGAATATCTTGCATCATCAGGATAAGGAATTGAGAGGGCGTTTGTTGGAAATGATATTTACTAGCGAAAACTAATTGAGACATTTCGTACACAATTGTTATTCTTTAATAACTAATCATGTTTTAATGCGTAATAGTTTTACATCTCTATGCTTATTGGCTTGAATTGCACTAGCTACAAGCTTGGTATAGGGGTGTTTTTGTTTACTGAAGAAGATAAGTATGTTTTAAAGTTTGAAAAACTATTTTAAACTAAACAAAAGCAAATCTTTAGACGGTCGTGACCATTACTTTGTTTTTTCTATCAAGATGAATAAAGATAGTAGGGGCATTAGACAGTATGAATACCAGAGACATTGTTTTAGTTTGTAAGAACTAAATCCGACACTTTTAGAAGACTATGACAAATTGTAAAATATAGTGCAATAAAAAAACTCATAGCGTTTCATTGGTGTAAACTGTAAGTAACCACACAAACAGAACCCGAGGAAAAACTATGAGCTACTTCTATCTTACCATAACCGACCGAATAAAGATAGAAACTTACTTGGAATTAGGTTTGAAACCTTGCCAAATTGCAAGTAAACTTGGCGTCCATAAGTCTACCATTTCAAGAGAGTTAAGATGATGTCAAAATGGTTATTCTGCAGTCTTAGCACAGGAAGAGTACGACCGCAGAGCCAAACAAAAAGGTCGGAAGTCTCGTTTGACACCAAAGTTGAAAAAGGAAATTGAAGACGGCTTAAAATCCTCCTGGTCGCCTGAACAGATTTAGGGCCGCTATCAGTTTGAACAAAGGCCGATGGTAGCTTTTAAAACAATCTATAACTGGCTCTATGCTGGTTTGATTGATCTAGATTTAAGCGTCCTTCGTCGTAAAGGAAAAACTCGACAACCTAAAGAAACACGTGGAAGATTTAGGATTGGCACGTCGATTGCCAAACGTCCTAAAGAGGTCCGGAATCGTGAAACTTTTGGCCACTGGGAGCTCGATACTGTGGTGTTTTCCAGAGGCAAAAGCAAGGGGTGTTTAGCGACCTTTCTGGAGCGAAAAACGCGCTTTTACTTAGCTTTTAAGATACCAGACAGGACAGCCAAAGCCATGTTTTCAGCCATCGAACAACTTTGTAGGCTATTTCCAAAAGAGGCTCTTAAAACCTTCACTTCAGACAGGGGAAAAGAGTTTGCCTGTTATCCTCTGGTAGAAAACTTAGGAATTTCCTTTTTCTTTGCGGATGCCTATTCATCCTGGCAGAGAGGAAGCAATGAAAACGCCAATGGCTTACTAAGAGAATATTTTCCAAAGAAAACAGATTTAGCCGCTATCTCTGATGAGGCTTTGAACAAGGCCCTATATGATATCAATCACCGACCACGAAAATGTTTAGCTTACAGAACGGCTTGTGAAGCTCTAGTAGTGGATGAGTTCAAGTAAATGTTGCACTTATTCTTGCAATTTATCATGTACAAAACAATAACAATTTAAATGGTGTGAACTTTTTAGTAAATTCTAGCTCAATTCGTGTATTTTTAGGGTAAAATTCACACCATTTAACTGAAACTTATTCAAATTAGATGAAATTAGTTTTCTAAAAAAAGCGAGGAAACGCTGATTTAAAGGGGATTTTGAAACTTATTCAAATAAAAATGTATCCAACCAGGTCTTAAGAAAGCTCGTAAAGCATCACAATTCTCAAAACGTTAATCAATACGATTATATCAATGTTTACAGACATTCAAGAATGCTTTCTTGGATGTCTTTTTTGTTCAGAATAAATAAGTGTTACTGCTTAAACTTGATTTTCCCAGTGGACAATCGTTCGCTTTTTTTATATAATAAAACTAAACCGAATTGGTTGAGTATTGAAAGTGTAAGCTCAACCGTCGATTTGTCTTTCTAAGGGATATAATGTCCATTAAAGCGTCACACTAGGAGGTGAATCATGTATCAACCAGAAAAACTCAAGGCTCGGAGAAAAGAGTTAAAATTGACACAGAAGGAAATTGCAGACCAGTTGGGGATTAGTTTTCAGGCTTATTCAGCCTGGGAACGTGGAGTTAAGGAACCATCCAAGGAGAAGGTTGCTCAGCTAGAGAATATTTTAAAGGTAGCAGAAGGGTATTTTACCCAAATCGAAATTGTCCGTCTTTATAATAGTCTATCCCATCAGGGGAAGGAAAAGGTAGTGGTCTATGTTCGCAACCTAGCTCAAGAGGAACAAGCCCAGAAGGTTACGGCTAAGCCAGAGCGTCTCTACGAGTACCGTGTCTATGAACGCATGTCAGCAGGGATCGGGGCTTCGGTTTATGATGATCGAAACTTTGATACGGTTTATTTCAATGAAGAACTGGCTCATGATTTTGCTTCATGGGTGGCTGGGGACTCCATGGAACCTAAATATCAAAATGGCTCCGTGGCTCTGATTCGGGAAACAGGATTTGATTATGATGGGGCTGTTTATGCAGTGGTTTGCAATAACCAGACCTATATCAAACGGGTCTATCGTGAGGAAGATGGCTTGCGTCTGGTCTCTATCAATCCTAAATACAAGGATATTTTCATTTCCTATGAGGAAGATCCTCGGATTGTGGGGATTATCGTTGGGAATTTTGTACCAATGGAGGGCTAGCTTATGGGCTACTTTGATTATTCCAGAGAGCCCAAAAGTGATATTGCCTTTGTCGATATGAAATCCTTTTATGCCAGTGTCGAGTGTGTGAAAAGGGGCTTGCATCCGCTGAAGACCTCACTTTGTGTCATGAGTCGCGCGGATAATTCTACTGGCCTGATCCTAGCCTCCTCTCCCATGTTTAAGAAGATTTTTGGCAAGTCAAATGTTGGTCGGGCCTATGATCTGCCCTTTGATATCAAGACCCGCAAATTTTCCTACTATAATGCCAGGAAGCAAGGGTTACCTACAGACTCGGACTATGTACGCTACATCGAAGATTGTGCCCAAGTCACCTTGATTGTGCCTCCTAGGATGGATGAATACATAGCGGTCAATATGGAAATCCAGCGAATCTTTCAAAATTATGGCAGTCCAGATGATATTTATCCTTACTCTATCGATGAGGGCTTTATTGACCTGACTAGTTCGCTCAACTATTTCATCCCAGACAGGCAGATTTCTCGCAAAGACAAGCTGGATATGCTTTCTGCTCGTATCCAGAGGGATATTTGGAGGCAGACAGGGATTTACTCTACAGTGGGGATGTCCAATGCCAATCCCTTACTGGCCAAATTGGCTCTGGATAATGAGGCCAAGCACACCCTGACCATGAGGGCCAATTGGTCTTATCAGGATGTGGAAGAGAAGGTCTGGGCCATTCCCAAGATGACGGACTTTTGGGGGATTGGCAGGCGGATGGAGAAACGCTTGCATACTCTGGGGATTTATTCCATCAAGGAATTGGCAATCAGCAATCCAGACCAGCTAAAGAAAGCTCTCGGTCAGGCTGGCCTGCGTTTGTGGTTTCATGCTAACGGGATTGATGAGAGCAATGTTCATAAGCCCTATAAAGCCAAGTCCCAAGGGTTGGGAAATTCTCAAATCTTGCCGAGAGACTATGTGAAGCTTCGGGATATCGAAATTATTCTCCGAGAAATGGCGGAGCAGGTGGCTATTAGACTGAGAAGAGCGGGCAAGAAAACAACCCTTGTCTCTATCTATGTTGGTTTCTCTAAACAGGAGGTTAGGCCGTCTATTCACGCACAAATGAAGGTCGAACCTACCAATAATACAGCTATCTTAACGGATTATGTTTTGAAGCTATTTCATAACAAATACACTTCTGGAGCGGTCAGAAGTGTTGGAGTCAACTATTCAGGATTTGTGGACGAGTCCTTTAGTTTGCTCTCTCTCTTTGATGATGTTGACAAGTTAGAAAAAGAAGAAAGGCTCCAGACGGCTATTGACTCCATTCGGGAACAATTTGGTTTCACTTCCCTCTTAAAGGCCAATGCACTGGAAGAAGCCTCTAGGAGTCTTGCCAGAAGCAAGCTGATTGGGGGGCATTCTGCTGGAGGATTAGATGGATTACAATGATTGATCGTTCTTATTTACCTTTTCAATCTGCGCGAGACTATCAAGATCCAGGGATGCAGAAGTGGATGGGCTTTTTCCTCTCAGAGCATACCAGCTCGCTTGGTGAAGAAAAAAATCGTGTTGATTTTCCGACGAATTTGAATTCAGTTGAGAAGCTACTCTTGCTTTCTCAGCTTTATGTTGGACAACTGAAGGGATGCTTTGTGGTCAAGGAAAAGAAGCATAAAACCACGATCATCGGTGAGGTGAGCGAATTATCACCTCAAACTCTGTCTATTAGGACAAATGAGGGATATAGGTTGATAGAGGTTGCAGATGTGCTCGAAATTCGACTGTGGGAGGAGGAGATTGATGATTAGAAAAGAGCTGCATGAAAACAAACTGCAGATGGACTATTCCTTGAACTCAACTAGCTTTGAAGATGCGAGCAGAAGGGCGATTTCCATCGCAAGAGATAGTCATATAAGAAAAAAACTTTATAGTTTTTGCTGACAATTTCCTTGAAATCGCAGTTGAATTTGAAAACACTTATCCTCAATGATCACCTTATTTATAGATGTATATCAGAACATCCATGTGAATTTATGGATGTTTTTTGCTTGCCCTTGATAAAAAAGAGAAGACCAGATGGTCTTCTCTACGGGGGAACTGAAATAATGGGAAAGAATTAATCAAAGATTTTGATTAGTCTTTGAAATTCTTTTGGAAGATAAGGAGAGACAAGATAGAAGAGATGGCTGCCAAGAAGAGGAAGGTAGTTGTTTCTTGTTCCCCGGTTTCTGGGAGTTGTCTTTCCTTGTCTTGTTTGACTGTAGTTGTAACAGGAGCTTTTTCATCTTTTGCTGGTGAGTTGTCTGTTAAGACTGGAGCTGGTTTTTCAGTCTCTCTTGGTAAAACATACTCAGGAAGAGTCACAACTGGTGGAGCCTCTGTTCCAACTGAGCTTTGTTTACTACCTACCTCAATCACTCGATCTTGAGCCGGAGTCGATTCTGTTTGGAGAACTTTGCGATTGTCACCATCTACTTCAACATACTCGACTATCAGACCGTTTTTACCTTCTGCTAAGATTTGCTCTTTTCCTTTATCTAGTAGGGCATTTTCGCGATAGATAGTTTTGAATGGTACGACCTTATTGACAATTTCCAAACTTGGAAGTGTAAAGACAAGATCCTTAACTCCTTCTGCAGGAATTGAAGAAGTCATCGGTTTCTCAGGCTCGGCTGGTTTTTCCGGTTCAGCCGGTTTTTCCGGTTCAGCCGGTTTCTCCGGTTCAGCTGGTTTTTCCGGTTGAGCTGGTTTCTCAGGCTCAGCTGGTTTCTCAGGCTCAGCTGGTTTCTCCGGTTCAGCTGGTTTTTCAGGCTCAGCTGGTTTTTCCGGTTCAGCTGGTTTTTCCGGTTGAGCTGGTTTTTCAGGCTCAGCCGGTTTTTCAGGCTCAGCTGGTTTCTCAGGCTCAGCTGGTTTTTCCGGTTGAGCTGGTTTTTCCGGTTGAACTGGTTTCTCAGGCTCGGCTGGTTTCTCAGGTTCAGCCGGTTTTTCCGGTTCAGCCGGTTTCTCCGGTTCAGCTGGTTTCTCAGGCTCAGCTGGTTTTTCCGGTTCAGCCGGTTTTTCCGGTTCAGCCGGTTTTTCCGGTTGAGCTGGTTTTTCCGGTTGAGCTGGTTTTTCCGGTTGAGCTGGTTTTTCCGGTTGAGCCGGTTTTTCCGGTTGAGCTGGTTTCTCAGGCTCAGCTGGTTTCTCAGGCTCAGCTGGCTTCTCAGGTTCAGCTGGTTTCTCAGGTTCAGCCGGTTTCTCAGGCTCAGCCGGTTTCTCAGGCTCAGCTGGCTTTTCAGGTTGAGCCGGTTTTTCAGGTTCAGCTGGTTTCTCAGGCTCAGCTGGTTTCTCAGGTTCAGCTGGTTTTTCAGGCTCAGCTGGTTTTTCAGGCTTAGCTGCTTCAAGCTTGCTAATTTGTTCAAGAGCGGATTCTAGCGCTTTATTAACTTCCTCTTGAGTCTTGGCCTCTTGAATTGCAGCAATTGCTTGGTTTGCAAGTTCAATTAATTTCTTCTTAGCTTCATTGTTAGAACCAAGCTCACCGACTTTTTTCTCGATGGCTTCTGTCAAGCTAGCCATGGCCTTATTGTATTCGATTTCCGGCTGTTTCGGTTCAGCAGGCTGTTCTGGTTGTTCTGGACTAGGTTCTTCGCCAGGTTTTTGGTAGTTTTCGTCCTTGCTTAGGATATCTTGCAAAGTACTTACTGTCAACATAACATCCTGAGCATCTACAGTTTCAGCGCTGAGTTGGTTTTTCAATTTGTCTAGATTTGCTTGGAAAGCTTGGCGTGCAGTAGGTGTATTTTTCAATCCTGTTGGGTCAAAGTTAGCCAAATCGTCCTTCCATTTAGTGATGGATTGGAGAAGATCTTCTTTGCTGTAGAGTTCGCTCCCTTCACCACGAGTTATGAATTGATCCACCTGGATACCGATGTTTCGAGACAAATCGTTTCGATCAGGATCTAGTTGAAGGGTGACTGCGTGCAAGTTTTCGTCCAGACCTTTTATGCTAACCAGAGTTTGATTGCCTTGGCGTTGGGCAGCGTGACCGCTAAAGTATTTCTTGCCATCAATAGTCGAAGCATTTCCCATGCCATCTTGGTAAGGAACTTCTTTACCATCTAAGAAGACCTTGTAGATACCGTGACCTGGGTCTACAAATCCCTTGATGTCAAGTCCAGTACCGTAGAAGTAAGCTGTTACAGTTGTCTTTTTCTTTTGCTCGTCAGTTAAGCGACCAAAGGAAGCCCAAGACTCCGTCTTTTGGTACTTATCTGCGGAATTGGTTTCATGGTGCCAGCCAGGACTGTAATCCAACTGACTAGCTTGGTCATCATAGCTTGTTTGATCCTTGATCAGCAATTCAGCTTTCATTACTTGGATTGTTGCGTCGGTAGCAAAACCGAGCAAGGCACCATCAGTGACAGAAGTGAGCTTGGCTTTGAAGTCAAAGACAGAGTCGGCTTGTTCTGTAAAGTCAATCGTTGGGATGGTCACAGTCTTTTCTGTTTCTCCATCTTCAAAAGTCACATCTTGAGTTGTATCTTGGTAAACTTTACCGTGAACCCCAGTTCCAGGTTCCGTGATGAAGCGAACAGTAGCAGTTCCCTTGCTTCCACCAACACGTTTAATTTTAACAGTGACTGGCTTTCCTTTTTCGACTTCGTAGTTAGTAGACTCGAGTTCAAACATTCCCTTGCTATCATTGTTTAGGGTGTAGATTCCTTCTGTAGCAATTGGTTCACCTGTTTTATTAACAAGGGTAATAGTGTGTTCTCCAGGCGTTAAATCACCAGTTTCGTAAACTTTTTGGCTACGTTTACGGCTAGCATTCTTAGTTTGCACATCCGCAACTTTTTGGCCATCAACGTAGACGGACATTTCTCCATGACCTGGGTCGACTGTAGAGACGACATAGGCCTTGGTTCCTGTGAAGGTATAGCTTACTTTGGCATCTTTTTGATTGGTCCACATAGAAGTGCCACGAACACCTTCAGATTCATTGTACCAAGTTGTACCGGCTGTATCCGCTGTTGTATTTGAGTGGTATTCAAGTCCAAGAGGGTAGCCGTCTGTCTTTTCGATACTACTTGGCGTTTTGTAGACAGAGAAGTTGGTCAAGATTGGTGTAGCTTGTGCTCCTGTGATGGTCACACGGATTTTTTGTGCCTCTACAGGCTTACCTTGGATCAAGCGACGGTAATCAACAGTTGAACCTTCCCCGTAAGTCACCCAGCGTCCGTTGATTTCAACTTCAATCTTGAAACCAGAGATACGTTGACCTTTGGCGATGTCTTCTTTGAGTTCGACAACGTCAAAACGTCTCTTTTGTCCTAAATCGACTGTGAAACTACCCGTTGTGGCATCATTTGAGAGCGCCCAGCTCGTATCATCTTTACCGTCAGTCAGGTGACTTTCTTTGTAGAGGTGGTTCTGACGAGTAGAACTTGCTGTTACAGTGGCACCTTTGGCAAAGTCAGTCGCATACATTTGGTCTAGAGTTGCCTTGAACTCCTTCAAGCGAGCCACATCCGCATCTGCAAATTTCCCTTCTTTATTTGGTGGAATATTGAGAAGGAGTGGGGTTCCACGACCAACAGACTTGAAGTAGATGTCCATCAGCTCTTTGAGTGATTTCGGCTGTTGATTGTCATGGTAGAACCAACCAGAACGGATCGAAACGTCGGCTTCCCCTACAGAGTACATATCACCATCTGGGTCACCATGGTTGAGGTATTCATTTTTCACATCGTCTGTGATGTTGGCTCTCTTGACTTTATGCCAGACAGGGTCACCTGCGATACCACGTTCATTTCCGATCCAGCGAACGCTTGTCGGTTGAGCAGAGAAGATGGCGATATCCCCTTCAGCTTCTTTGATGTATTTGAACCATTCATCAAAGGTATAGGTTACTTTTTGGGCACCGCTACCACGCGCACCGTCCATCCAAACCTCGATAAATTTCCCTTTATTTCCGTATTTCGGATTACCAAGGATTTCTTTCAGTTGGTTGAGATAGTATTGGTTGTATTCTTTTTCGGTTGCAACATGGTATTTTGGATGATTAGCATCCCATGGTGACAAGTATACACCCATGTTCATGTCGTACTTGCTAGCAGACTTGGAAACTTCTTCGAGAAGGTCACCCTTTCCATCTTTCCATGGACTAGCAGCTACGGTATGATTCGTATACTTAGAAGGGTAAGCAACGAAACCGTCGTGGTGCTTAACAACCATAATGGTCCGTTTGAATCCGGTTTCCTTCAGGGTGCGAATCCATTGGTCTGTATCCAAGTTGGTTGGATTGAAGTATCGAGGGTCTTCTTTCCCATTTCCCCATTCAGAATTGGTATAAGTGTTCATTCCGTAGTGGATGAAGGCTGCCAATTCTTCCTTGTGGTAATCGAGTTGGGCCTTACTTGGAAGAGGTCCATGATTGCCTATCTCAGTTTCTTTATCTTCTGGATGAGCGACTGGAGGAGTTGGAGTCGTTGGATTGGCTGTATCAGCGATTGGTTCGTATTCAAAGACGACTTCATTCACACCTTTTTGCTGGATAGTTGCTTCCAAGCTAGCCTTGACTGGACGGTAGCCAGCAATGTCTTTTGCATGGAAGGTGTTGACAAAGGAAACGTCATACTCTTGACCGTCATTGTTATCAACTGTTGCCTCAGCTAGTTCAGTACTTGTTCCTTTTTGACGGTAGTAAACTTTGAAGGAGCCTTTGTTGACTTTATAGACAACCTTGATGACACGGGTTCCAGGAGCTGTCTTGCTCACAACATTGTGGTTCCACTCGTCTTTTAGTTGTTTCTGAATCTCAACTCCATCAATGGAAACAATTTCGTATTTGTCTTTATTCTTCTGATAGAAGTCCGTCTTCTCGATTTCTTTTTTGAAATTGTAGTCAAATGGTGAATCAACAGCTGTCTGTTCGATAAAGGTATCATTATCTTTGACAGGATTTCCTTCTTCGTCTTCGTGTTGAATAACAACACGACCGTATTCAACTCCCTTGGTCAAGGTAGCAATCCCATCTTGGTTGAAGGAATATTCGTTGCTTCCGATAACAGCTTTCTCATTCCGAAGCATACGTCCTTCATCGGTAAAGTAGTAACGATTTCCGTTATCTCCTTGGTACCAGCCTTTGACACCATATTTGGCAATCATGTCCTTAACCCATTTCAGCTGTTCAGGTGAAAGGACGAGTCCGCCACCAAAGCGATCCTTTTCAGGAACACCATTGTCAACGGTTCCGTGTTGGTGAACACCGAGAACTTTTCCTTGGCTATCTACAATCCCACCACCAGACAAACCAGATACAGAAGTGGTTTGGTAGGTGATACCGGTCGTTCCCTTATCATCATAGGACTCAACAGATCGGATAGTTCCATCTGCCTTGTAAAGTTGGCCAGCTAGGATAGGCTGTTTTAACTCTTTTGAGCTCGAGTCTGTTGGGTAGCCAATCGTACTAATGGCTTCTCCTGGTTGATGCGTCTTGTGATCCGCTAAAGGTGCAAAGGTTGCTTCTTTGTTTGGACTAGCAATTGGAAGAGGAATAGGAGCTTCTACAAGAGCAAGGTCGTTTTTATAGCCTTTTCCAAACTCCTTCTTGTTCCAGAAATGGATGTCCTTTTCTCTAAATAGAACCGTAGTTCCAGAAGATGGAAGTGAGTTTTTCTTTTCGCTGTTTGAACCAACGTTATAGTAGAACTGGGCAGATTTTCCACCACGAATGTGACCTTCGCCGGTTTCTTTATTAGCCTCTAGGAAGTTATGTGCAACGGTAAGAATCAAATTAGGTGCAACAAAGATACCAGATCCTGAAACAAGGTAGCGTTGCTCTCCTGCATTGTAAGTGCTGTAAATCATAGTAGCAGCAGTAGCAGGTTGTCCCTCGTAGTTAATGTGTTTGAGGTCTTCTCCACCTTTTATAATAGCACGGTTTCCGTTTTCAGCTTCTTTTGGAGTTTCTTCCTTATCCTTTAGAATGCTCTTAGTTTCTACTTTTGGACTAGCTTTCTTGTCAACGATAGTTGTCGTGTCGAGTTCTTTGACAGGTGTATCTGGATAGGCACGGTCTTGAATTTCTTCAGGGAGCAAATCAGCACTGCTGGTATCGGTAGCAGGTGTTTCTTGTTTTTCAGTCTCTACTCGACCTTCTTCTTTGACTGGTTCAGCCTTGCTCTGTTCTATATCTGTGACTTGCTCAATCTGTTTGTCAAGATTGGATGTCGTGGCAGGAGATGTTTCGTCTGCACGCACGGTTCCAGAAGCAAAAAATGCCAGTCCGACGATGACAGAGGCCACACCTACAGTCAACTTCCGAATGCTAAAAGTTTGCCCTTTTTCAAAAAGGTATCGATTCATAATATACTCCTAGTTTTTAGAAAGGCAGTCAGCTACTGCCCGAGCCCAAGTCTGACTTGGTTGCAACTTGATTTAATGAAAAAACTCTCTGATAATTTGTAAGCCACCTTACCTCCTGCTTATAAAGCGCTTTCATTTTAAGATAAAAAAATTTAAAAGGTCATTTCTCCCTTAAAATGACTGAAAACTTTTAATATAACAAATATACTAAATTAATGAAAGAATTGCAATAGCAAAAAAGCAAAAAATAAATATAAATTAAAGAAAATAAGTTACTTTTTAAAGGAAAAACGCATCCTTTCAAGTCTCAAACTAAATGAAAGGACACGTTTTAAAAAGAAATTAGAGTATCTTTTGGAGAGACTCTTGGATGGTTTGGGGGTCTGTTTTGGAAGAGAAGCGCTCAAGGACTTGCCCATCTCGACCAATGAGAAACTTAGCAAAATTCCATTCGATTCGTTTTCCTAGCGGACCAGCTTTCTGGTCTTTTAGCCAAACATAAAGAGGATCTGCTTCCTTGCCGTTGACCTTGATCTTGGCAAAGCGAGGGAAAGTTGTCTGATAGTGTATGCTACAGAAACTATTGATTTCCTCTGCGCTACCGGGCGCTTGTCCCATGAACTGATTGCAAGGGAAATCCAAGATTTCAAAGCCCTGTTCTTGGTAGCGTTCATAGAGTTCTTGGAGTCCTTGATACTGGGGCGTTAAACCACATCCTGTAGCAGTGTTGACAATCAAGAGGACTTTACCACGATAGCTCTCCAGAGGAGTTACTTGGTTATTTTGGTTTAAAATGGAAAAATCATATACACTTGTCATTTTTCTATATTTTCCTTATACGTTACTGATTCAGAGTGTTTTACCTCGTGTTCCGATAAAAAGTCGTAGGTCATGGTTCCAAAGATTGCTCCAGTCCCAAGGCTACATACTAGCAAAGGTAGCAATCTTTCAATTTGGAAGAGCTTTTCCCAAAAGGTGTCAAGGGGAAGATGCTGAACAAAGAGTTTATGAAAGATTAGTAAGAGGAAGAGACCGAGCTGAATGCTGAGGAATACACCCCAACTACGAACTTTGATTTGACTTTTGCTGTAGCTTTTGTGATGAATCTCGGACTGGTCGTCCTTGTCCAAATGTAAGTCTCGAACTGCTAGTCTCACCCTAGATGAGAGGATGAAGATAAGACCAAAATAGAGGTAGGGCATAGCATCTCGAACCAATTCTATGAAGCGTCCAAATAGAAGATAAAATAAGAAGAGTAGGAGGGAGGAGTATACGATTTGAATCAAGGCTCGAGCACAAGCTCTGTAGATTATCTCTTGGCGACATTCATCAAAGGGGCCTTGAATGTGAAAGAATAGTTTGAGTAAGCGAGTGGTGAAATCTTCTTTTTTCATAGAAGTGACCTCTTAAAACATTATTTTGTATTGGCTTCTCTAAAGAGTTGAAAGAGAGTATAGCAGTAGATTAGACTAAAAATGATGCAAATGGTTAGAAATACGAGATATCTCCAATCCATAGAATTCGTTAAGAGTTGTGGTAAGCATACGAGAATAAAGCAGAGAGATGCGTTTAGAAGGCGTATTTTTGGGGATTTGATTTTCTGAAATCTCTGTCCCTTGTTCAAGACAGGAAGAGCTAACAGGAAGACTATCAGAAATGGACGTGTAATATGGCCATGAACTAAGAAAAAGGTTATAAAGATGCCGACTAAAATATGAGTTAGCAGTAAATTTTGTAATGATTTCATAAGTTTCCTCCTAATCGTCGTCCTGGTCTTCCTTGGCTTTTTGAATGCGAAGAGTGACGACAATTTGCATCATCAGTCCGAAAAAGAAAGCTCCCAGTATAGTTTTTAAAATATGTTTTGTATTCAGAAGAGAACTGATGAAATTTGGATTTTCACTTGTTAGGGTATCGATGAATGGCATTATAAAAAATATCGCTATTCCGTAGATCAGACCCGCTTTTAGACCAGGAAAATGTAGCTGCTTACTTTCTTTTTGGTTAAGCATTTCGGGATCAATGGCTGTGATACCCGTTTTCTTGGTTTGAGAGACTACATAGAGAGCAGCTATCATCGAAATGCCGAACACCACAATAGGATATCCAAAAGCGACAATTTGTGGGTATTTATAAGCGAGGACAAAAGGGATGAGGTTGCCAAAAATCATCAGATAAAAGAGGACGATAAAGACCTGATTCCCAATGCGATCGGCCTCGCGCCGTTTGTGTTCGTCAAGAGGACCAGAAATTCCGTAAATGCGTTTGATGAGTTTTTCAGTGAGAGTTTCTTTTTTCATTTGTTTGCTCCTTTTTTTAAAAATCATCCTCCCAAAAGAGACTGTTGAGGTCAGTTTGGAGGCTGCGGGCGAGATTGAGGCAGAGTTCCAGAGTTGGATTGTACTTGTCATTTTCAATCATGTTGATGGTCTGTCTCGAGACACCGATATCTTTGGCGAGCTCGAGCTGGGAAATGCCTAGTTCCTTGCGAAACTCTTTCACACGATTCATCTGGTCTCCTTTCTGATTCATGTCACATATATTTGACTATATTATATTCTTCTATGGAGCAGATGTCAAGCATATTTGACATATTTCTTAAAGAAATCTTACTTGTTTTTGACCTATTTATCTGACAAGTGCAAGCTGGTCAGATTTGTGGTAAAATAGATAAGATATGACAAAAGAATTTCATCATGTAACGGTCTTGCTTCATGAAACGATTGATATGCTTGACGTAAAACCTGACGGTATCTACGTTGATGCGACCTTGGGCGGAGCAGGCCATAGCGAATATTTATTAAGTAAATTGAGCGAAAAAGGACATCTCTATGCCTTTGACCAGGACCAGAATGCCATTGACAATGCGCAAAAACGTTTGGCACCCTATATCGAAAAAGGGATGGTAACCTTTATCAAGGATAACTTCCGTCATTTGCAGGTACGTTTGCAGGAGGCTGGTGTCCAAGAAATTGATGGGATTTGTTATGACTTGGGAGTGTCCAGTCCTCAGCTAGATCAGCGTGAGCGTGGTTTTTCTTATAAAAAAGATGCGCCACTGGATATGCGCATGAATCAGGAAGCTAGTCTGACGGCCTATGAGGTGGTCAATCATTATGACTATCATGACTTGGTTCGGATCTTTTTCAAGTATGGCGAGGATAAGTTTTCTAAACAGATTGCGCGTAAGATTGAGCAAGCGCGTGAGGTAAAACCAATCGAGACGACGACTGAGTTGGCAGAGATTATCAAGTCTGCCAAGCCTGCCAAGGAGCTCAAGAAAAAGGGACACCCTGCCAAGCAGATTTTTCAGGCTATCCGAATCGAAGTCAATGATGAGCTGGGAGCAGCAGATGAATCCATCCAGCAGGCCATGGACATGCTGGCTCTGGATGGTAGAATCTCAGTCATTACTTTCCATTCGTTGGAAGACCGCTTGACCAAGCAGTTGTTTAAGGAGGCTTCAACAGTGGAGGTTCCGAAAGGCTTGCCCTTCATTCCAGATGATCTTAAGCCTAAGATGGAATTGGTATCCCGTAAGCCAATCTTGCCAAGTGCCGAAGAGCTAGAAGCCAACAACCGTTCGCATTCAGCCAAGTTGCGCGTGGCCAGAAAAATTCACAAATAAGAGGAAAAACATGGCAGAAAGAATCGAAAAAACAAGCCAGTTATTGCAAACGAAGTTTAAGGGTTTTTCACGTGTGGAAAAGGCCTTCTATGTTTCGATTGCTGCAACAATGATTATCCTGGCAATTAGCGTTGTGTTTATGCAAACCAAGCTATTACAAGTTCAGAATGAATTGACCAAGGTCAATGCTCAAATCGAAGAAAAGAAAACAGAGCTCGACGATGCCAAGCAAGAGGTCAATGAATTGATTCGTTCAGAACGTTTGAAAGAGATTGCAAACTCCAAGGATTTGCAGCTGAATAACGAAAATATCCGAGCAGCGGAGTAAGATATGAAACAGTGGAAAGAAAAAATCATCCGTTATGCCGTTCGTAATCGTAAATCTCCAGAAGAAAACCGCCGAAGAGTAGGAAAAAGCCTGAGTTTGTTGGCTGTCATACTCTTCGCTGTCTTTTTGGTCAACTTTGCGGTCATTATCGGAACGGGTAAAAAATTTGGTAAGGACTTGGTTCAAGAAGCAAACAAGGTCCATCAAACAACCAAGACGATTCCTGCAAAACGGGGAACTATCTATGATCGTAATGGAACGCCTATTGCAGAAGATGCGACTTCTTATAATATTTATGCCGTTATTGACAAGAACTACAAGTCAGCAACAGGGAAAATCCTCTATGTAGAGGATTCTCAATTTAATAAGGTAGCTGAAATTTTCCATAAATACCTAGATATGGAGGAGTCTTATGTCAAAGAACAGCTTTCTCAACCAGATCTGAAACAGGTATCCTTTGGTACCAAGGGAAATGGGATTACCTATGCCAATATGATGGCTATTAAAAATGACCTCAAAACAGCTGAGGTTGAGGGGATTGACTTCACAACCAGTCCTAATCGTAGTTATCCAAATGGACAGTTTGCTTCTTCCTTTATCGGTTTAGCGCAACTTCATGAAAATGAGGATGGAACCAAACGTTTGATTGGGACATCTGGTTTGGAGAGTTCTTTAAATAGCATTCTTGCAGGTACAGATGGGATTATCACCTATGAGAAGGATCGTCTGGGAAATATTGTTCCGGGTACAGATCAAGCTTCACAGCAAACGGTGGATGGAAAGGATGTTTACACAACCCTTTCTAGTCCCTTGCAATCCTTTATGGAAAGCCAGATGGATGCCTTTCAGGAAAAGGTAAAAGGCAAGTATATGACGGCTACCTTGGTCAGCGCTAAAACAGGGGAGATTCTTGCTACAACCCAACGACCAACCTTCAATGCCGATACTAAGGATGGCATTACAAAAGACTTTGTCTGGCGTGATATCCTCTATCAAAGTAACTACGAGCCAGGATCCACCATGAAGGTGATGATGTTGGCCTCAGCCATTGATAACAATACCTTCCCTGGTGGTGAATACTTTAACAGTAGTGAATTGAAAATAGCAGATGCGACCATTCGAGACTGGGACGTCAATGAAGGTTTGACTAGTGGTGGCACCATGACCTTCTCTCAAGGTTTTGCCCACTCAAGTAATATCGGAATGACCTTACTTGAGCAAAAGATGGGAGATGCAACCTGGCTGGACTACCTCAACCGCTTTAAGTTTGGGGTACCGACCCGTTTTGGTTTGACAGATGAGTACACAGGTCAATTACCTGCTGATAATATTGTCAATATTGCCATGAGTTCATTTGGACAAGGGATATCTGTCACCCAGACCCAGATGCTTCGTGCCTTTACAGCCATTGCTAATGATGGGGTCATGTTGGAGCCGAAATTCATCAGTGCCCTCTATGATCCAAATGACCAGTCTGTCCGCAAGTCTCAAAAGGAAATCGTCGGAAATCCCGTGTCAAAAGCGGCAGCATCGTCAACGCGAGACCACATGGTCATGGTAGGTACGGACCCTGTCTACGGTACTATGTATAACCACAGTACAGGAAAAGCAACTGTCAATGTTCCAGGTCAGAATGTTGCCCTCAAATCAGGGACTGCTCAGATTGCCGATGAGAAGAATGGGGGGTACCTAACAGGTGAAACCAACTATATCTTCTCTGTTGTGTCGATGCATCCTGCAGAAAATCCTGACTTTATCCTCTATGTGACGGTGCAACAGCCAGAGCATTATTCAGGCGTTCAGCTGGGGGAGTTTGCCAATCCAATCCTTGAGCGAGCTTCTGCCATGAAAGAATCCCTCAATCTTCAGTCAACTGCCAAGAACTTGGATCAGGTCAGCAAGACGACAAGCTATGCTATGCCTGCCACCAAGGACTTTACCCCAGGTGACCTAGCAGAAGAATTGCGCCGAAACCTTGTTCAACCAATAGTTATCGGAACAGGAACCAAGATCAAGGATCTTTCGGTTTCTGAAGGAGATAATTTGGAAGCCAATCAGCAAATCTTGATCCTGTCTGATAAGGTCGAAGAAATGCCAGATATGTATGGCTGGACAGATGAAAATGTGCAAACATTGGCCAAATGGCTAAATATAGAAGTCGAGTGGGAAGGTAGCGGTAAAACGGTCAAGAAACAAAGTGTCCGTGCCAATACTGCCCTCAAAGATATTAAAAAAATGAAAGTAACTTTAGGAGATTAAGATGATTAGTTCCATTAGTGCTGGAATTCTAGCCTTTCTATTGACCTTGATTGGCATTCCAGCCTTTATCCGATTTTATCGAAAAGCGCAGATTACAGGTCAGCAGATGCACGAGGATGTCAAGCAACACCAAGCTAAAGCTGGGACTCCAACCATGGGAGGTCTTGTCTTCCTTATCGTTGCAGTAGTTGTGAGCTTTCTGGTCGCTCTCTTTACCCAACAATTGACCAACAATGTTAGCATGATTTTGTTTATCTTGGTTTTGTATGGTTTGGTAGGTTTTTTGGATGATTTCCTCAAGGTCTTTCGTAAGATTAACGAAGGCTTGAATCCTAAGCAAAAGCTTGCTCTCCAACTCCTTGGAGGAGTGATTTTCTACCTCTTTTATGAACGCGGTGGCGATATGCTTTCTGTCTTTGGCTATCCTCTTCATTTGGGTATTTTCTATATTTTCTTTGCTCTTTTCTGGCTGGTTGGTTTTTCAAATGCGGTGAATCTGACTGACGGGATTGACGGCTTAGCGAGTATCTCAGTGGTGATTAGCTTGTCAGCTTACGGTGTGATTGCTTATATGCAAAATCAACTGGATATTCTTCTTGTCATTCTTGCTATGATTGGTGGTTTGCTAGGTTTCTTCGTCTTTAACCACAAACCTGCCAAGGTCTTCATGGGAGATGTGGGAAGTTTGGCTCTTGGTGGGATGCTGGCAGCTATTTCTATGGCTCTTCATCAAGAATGGACCCTTTTGTTGATTGGGATTATCTATGTCTTTGAGACAAGCTCTGTTATGATGCAGGTTACCTACTTTAAGCTAACTGGCGGGAAACGTATTTTCCGTATGACGCCTGTCCATCACCATTTTGAACTTGGAGGATTTTCAGGCAAGGGCAATCCTTGGAGCGAGTGGAAGGTTGACTTCTTCTTTTGGGGAGTTGGACTTCTAGCAAGTCTTTTGACCCTAGCCTTTTTATACCTACTGTAAAGATAATCTTTGATTACAAAACAAAACAGGATGAAGTTGATCTTCATCCTGTTTTTCTTATGCTTAAAAGTTAGTTGGATTCATCCTTTCTTCCTTTTAACATAAAAGTGGCTGTGAGGGCTAGGCTAAGGCCTGCTAAGAAGAGGAGTGGGTTGGATGCTTCCCCTGTTGCTGGAAGTTGTTCCTTAGGAGAATGATTTCCAGCTTTAGCAAGGCTAGGACTAGCTGAAAGTTGTTCAGCGCCGTGCGCTTCTGAAGCACTTGGTTTTTCCTCTGCACTTGGGGTTGTTCCAGCAGCTTGATAGACGACAGCATAGGTACTGAAATGACTAGTAGTGAATTCTGCCTTTCCTTCTCGAACGTCGAAATCAAGGGCTTGCAACTCTTTAGTCGGAGTGAGGTAGTAGACATTTTCTACGCTAGCTGAAATAGGCAATCGAACCAAGACAGAGCCTTTTGGCTGCAAGCTATGATCTGTTGGATTTTTAAGTTGTAGGTCGTAAGCATCATAGGTCTTGCCAAAGAGTTCCTGAGCTAGGATACGTCGACTAGAGATGTGAGAAATTCCTTCTAAGTCGCTGGTTCCACCGATGATTTCGACCCCCGTCTTTTTATCTTTCAAGGTGCGCAACTGATACTCAGGTCGGGTGAGGGTTGGAGCAGCCTGTTCTCCACTAGTTCCGATAGGCTCGGTGTATTCAGGGTTTTCAAGAGTAGGGGCTTCCTCTTGCCCTGCGGTTCCGATAGGCTCAGTGTATTCAGGAATTTCTACTGTTGGAGCTTCTTGTTCTCCCGCAGTTCCAATAGGCTCGGTGTACTCAGGATTTTCAAGAGTAGGGGCTTCCTCTTGCCCTGCGGTTCCGATAGGGTTGGTGTATTCAGGCTTTTCAAGAGTAGGTGGCTCTTCTTGCCCTGCCGTTCCGATAGATTCGGTGTATTCAGGCTTTTCAAGAGTAGGTGGCTCTTCTTGCCCTGCGGTTCCGATAGGTTCGGTGTATTCGGGAATTGTCACTGTAGGCGGTTCCTCTTGCCCTGCAGTTCCGATAGGCTCAGTATATTCCGGAATTTCAACAGTAGGAGCTGGTTCGTCCCCCTTGCTTGTAGTTGGCTGCTTCTCGTCAACCTTTTTCTCGTCCTTTTTAGTAAAGACGGCTACGACAGGACTGCTTGTGGTAGTTCCTTGGATAGCATAAGCTTCAATCGCTTTTTCATTTTGTCGATCAGTACCGTCAGGGATTGGGATTTGAACTTGATTGTCTTGGATTGATAGCACGGTCTGATCCCCACTTGTAACCAGATGCGTTTCGTCCACTTTGCGCAAGACTAGAGGATCTTTAACTCCTGGGAAAGTCACAGCGATGGCTTCCCAGTCTCCAGATGGTAGGGTTAAGGAAATTTCTTTGTCATTTTCCTTAAGAGGAGCGATACTTGGACTATCTATACCAACAGCAGGGGCCTTGATGATATCAAAGGAGTCTAGAGAAATCTTCTTGCGACCTTCTGGTGAATCTGGATCAACACGTAATGTCAGGGTGTGCGGACCGTCAGTAAGGTTTGTAAATTCGCCAATAAAGGCTCTCTTTTCAGTTGCACCTGAAGTGTAGAAGTCTAGACTTGGCATTTCTTTGCCATCTAGTGTAACACGTGCTCGTCCAAGGGCAAGGCTCTTCAAACCATAGATACGAATACCTGTTCCTGTAAAGGAAATGGTTGCCTGAGCTTCTGAAGCTGCACTAGAGTCGCTGTTGTTGATGTCAGCGTATTTTTCCGTACCTCCGTAGAGTTCAGGGTCAGACCAATCCTTAAACTGGGAACCATACTGGATGCGCGAATCACGATCATCCATTTTTTCAATCGTGTTGCCTGCTCCTGCTAGAATCTTGAAGTAGTCTAGAGAAATTTTCGAGCGTTCACTTCCACGTCCTTTGTGCTCACGTTTAACAGAAAGAGTCAGAGTGTGAGGTCCGTCTGATAATCCTGTAAAGCGACCGATGAGACTTCCTTTTTCAGTTACCCCAGCAGTGTGGAAATCAAGTTCGCCGACCTCTTTGCCATCAATTTTAGCAGTAGCAAGACCTAGTTCAGACGATTTTAGTCCATAGATTTCGATACCAACACCATTGAAAGGAATAGTAGCAGTGATATCTTCGTCTGTGTAGTCACCTTTTGAAAGGTCAGCAAACTTCTCCGTTCCTCCGAATAATTCTGAATCTGCCCAGTTTCCAAAGGCAGCTCCATACTGGATACGGTTATCTCGGTCGTCCATCAACTCACTAGGAGTTTCTACAGTGACCTGTTCAGATACTTGGGTAGGAACTTCGCCCAGCATTGCCTTTACAGTATAGGTATAGGCGAGTTGAGGATCTAGTGAGCGGTCGATAAAGTTAGTTTGATTGGTTACAAATTCTCTAGTTGCAGAGGTTTGGCCAGATTCATCTTTTACTTGTCTTTGGATGACATAGTGGGTAGCGCCTTCTACTTGGTTGAAGGTGAGTTCGGCAGTGACTCCATTTTGTCGAACTGCTGTCAGACTGGTTATGCGACCAGGGAAATGTTCAAAGGTAATCACGTCACCCTTTTGTGTTGCCAGTTGGATGCGATTATCTTTGAGGACAGTTGCCTTGACAGCTTTGCCATTGACCTTGATTTGGCTGGCTTCGATATTTGGATAATCTACAACCAAGTCTCCACCGACATTTGAAAGGAAGGACAAACTTTGAAGATTTTTATCTTTCCACTTCATGCTGACTTCGAAGTTACCACGGGCAACCAAGCCAGAAACCTGACCGTCTTTCCAAGCATCTGGAAGGGCTGGCAATGGCGCAATATAGCCAGTATGAGATTGCAGGAGCATTTCTGCCATCCCACTAGTTGCTCCAAAGTTTCCGTCGATTTGGAATGGTGCATGGGTATCCCAAAGGTTTTCTAGGGTTGAATACTTGAGCTGTTCAGCGAGCAAGCGATGGGCACGGTTACCGTCTAAGAGACGAGCCCAGAGGTTGATTTTATTGGCCTTAGACCAACCAGTCCCACCATCTCCACGGTGGTTGAGGGTAGCACGCGCAGCCTCTAGGTATTCAGCCTGGTCCTTGCTAAAGAGAGTACCTGGGAAGAGACCAACCAGATGGGAAACGTGGCGGTGGTTATTTTCAATCCCTTCGTTGCTGAATTGTGGACTATCTTCTTCATACCATTCCTTGATACGTCCTTCTTTGTTGATATGAAGTGGTTTTAGTTTGTCAAATTTAGCCTTGACCTCTGTGACTAAGTCTTGGTCGACTTTCAGATGGTTGGCGACCTCCATGTAGTCGTGGAATAGCTGCCAGACTAGCGACTGGTCAAAGGTATTTCCGATGGTGATGGTACCGTGTTCTGGTGAGTAGGATGGAGAAGACACCCAACGGTCACTGGCCTGATCATAGTGCAAGAAGGAGTTCCAGAACTTAGCGGTTTCCTTGAGCATAGGATAAATCTTTTCTTTGAGATAAGCTTCGTCCTTAGTGAATTTATAGTAGTCATAAACGTTCTGCATCATCCAGGCATTAGCAGCTGGCGACCAACCCCAATAATAATTCCAACCAGGAGTAGTCCAGCCAAATGGTGTTGCTTGAGTGTGGACCAGCCAACCATTTTCTTGTCCGTCTTTGGATTCGATACCTGCGTATTCCTTGGCAGCGATACGGCCATAGTAACGCATGTCGTCAATATAATTGATCATTGGCTTGGCTGTTTCAGCAAGGTTGCTCATGTAAGCTGGCCAGTAGTTCATTTGCAAATTGACATTGAGGTGGTAGTCAGCGTTCCAAGGTGGATTGTCTACAGCATTCCAGACTCCCTGCAGGTTGGCAGGAAGGGCATCTGTCCGATCACGAGACGAACTAATCAATAAATAACGTCCGTATTGGAAGAAAAGTTCTTCCAGCTTTTGTCCTTTGCTAGGATTATAGCGTTGAAGGGCCTCTTTTGTCGTTTGAGTAGTCTTGTTTCCACCTAGGTTTAGTTTAACGCGGTTAAAGAGACTTTGATAATCCTTGATATGGTCCTTTTTAAGTGTCTCGTAGTCTTTGGCCTTAGCGGCTTCTACAATGCCTTTAACCGTTTTTTCGAGGTCAATGTCTTTTCGATAGTTGGTTTTAGGATTTTGAGCAAAGTTTGTCTTGGCGCTGAGTAAAAGAGTAGCGTAGCTGGCCCCTGTGATCGTTAAACTATCCTCATGGACAGTAACTTTTCCGTCCGTTTTAATTCCTAGATAGGATGCAAATTTGAGGCCGTTATCCTTGACAGTCCCTTTTAGAAGGATTCCATTTTCATCTGTAGTGACATGACCGTTCTTGTAGTTGGAATATTCCCAAGAGTAGTTGCCATTAGCAAGCAAGTCCTCTGTCAAGCTGTTCCAAAGGGTAAAGTCAAGTGTCTTATTTCCTTTTTTAGTCAAGTGGGTCACGGTGACATCATCAGGATAGCTGGAGAAGGTTTCGCGTTTGAAGGTTGTTCCATCTTGGGTGTAAGAAGTGGTCGTAGTGGCTTCTGTGATATCCAAACTGCGGTGATAGTCTGTTACTGTATCCAGACCCTTTTTCTGGTTATTGAAGACCATGAAGATATCCCCAAAGGCTAGGTAACGTCCATACTGGGCGTTGTTTGGTCCAACTAGATTTTGTTCAGCCAGTTGTTTTGCTTTTTGGCGGTCACCAGCTTCAAGGGCTTTACGTATCTCTGCTAAGACCTTGTAGCGGTCCTTGTAGTTTCCTCCGTTATAGTCGGTGCTATCGGGTTGTGGTCCTCCAGACCAGAGGGTTTTTTCGTTGTACTGGATTCTCTCTTCCCCAATGAGTCCGAAAACCTTGGCTCCCATTTCTCCATTTCCGACAGGAAGGGCTTGTTTTTCCCATCCATCATAGGAGGGAGCTGTTGGCTGATCGTAGTTGAGTTGATAGTTTTCTTGCTTTGTCACGGGTAGCTCGGTATTTTCATTCTCCTTGTTTTCGTTTGTTTCCACAACAGTTTCACTAGCTTGACTACTTATAGTCTGAGTCTCCTTAGCAGGTCTGCTTTCGGAAACTGCTGGACTCTCGGCTAGAGGTGGCTTTGTAGTTTCAGTAGCTTCAGCTGCTTTGGGTTCACTATCAGGCTTAGTGATAGCTTCGACTGAGGTCTGTTCAGTTTGTTTGACCTCGATACTATCAGCGGAGACAGTGTGGCTGGCTAGAAAAACAGCCCCCAGTAAAACAGAAGCAGTCCCAACAGTCAGCTTGCGGATGCTATAGCGACAGGATTTCTCCCAAAATCTTTTGTCCATAGAAATCTCCTTTAATTTTTGGAACCGTTTACATTTTGTAAAACAAGTCCGCTTATTTTGTTTCTATTTAAATCCTATTCTACTGATTACCTATTATTATGTCAAGAGATTTTTAGTGGAAAACATATTTGAGAATGCTTTTTCTTAAAATAGTAGAGAGAAGAGAGGAAGGTGGAGAATTATTCGTAATTTCATGGTTCATTCTGATTGTAAGACTAGCTTAGAATTGGCTTAACTCCATCCCTGAAAGCGTAAAACAAACTAGTCAGAAAAGTCACTTTATGGTATAATATAGAAGACTCAAAAAGAAACAGGAGAAAAAGAATGGATTTACTTTTAGCAATTATCTTGATTGTGCTAGCTTTTCTAGGAGGAGCTCTTGGAGGTATGTATTTGGTTCGTAAGCAAATCGAAAAAGAATTTGCGGACAACCCACGTTTGAATGCTGAGGCTGTTCGTGCTCTTTTGAGCGCAAATGGTCAAAAACCAAGCGAAGCCAAGGTACAACAAGTTTACCACCAAATCATCCGCCAACAAAAAGCAGCCCTTGCTAACAATAAAAAGAAATAAATAGGAAAAGTCTGGGATGAAAGTTCCAGACTTCTCACTATGTTCAATAGTTCTCAAGGATAAGACTTTTTCCTTGCATTCTATTGATATTTGATTATGATTAAGAGAGAGGCCGTTGACATTTTATCGAGCTGTCAGTCAGTTCCTTCAGGACAAGAAATCATAATGAACTATCAATCAGAAAAAGAAGACTAGAAAGAAGACTGTATGGATAATCGACCAATTGGTTTTTTGGATTCGGGTGTCGGGGGCTTGACCGTTGTACGTGAGCTCATGCGCCAGCTTCCCCATGAAGAAATCGTCTATATTGGAGATTCGGCGCGGGCGCCCTATGGTCCCCGTCCTGCTGAGCAAATTCGTGAATATACTTGGCAGTTGGTCAACTTTCTCTTGACCAAGGATGTCAAGATGATTGTCATTGCTTGTAACACTGCGACTGCAGTCGTCTGGGAAGAAATCAAGGCCCAATTAGACATTCCTGTCCTAGGTGTGATTTTGCCAGGAGCTTCGGCAGCCATCAAGTCCAGCCAAGGTGGGAAAATCGGAGTCATTGGAACCCCTATGACAGTACAATCAGACATCTACCGTCAGAAAATACATGATCTGGATCCGGATTTACAGGTGGAGAGTTTGGCCTGTCCCAAGTTTGCCCCCTTGGTAGAGTCTGGTGCCTTATCAACCAGTGTAACCAAGAAAGTAGTTTATGAAACTCTGCGTCCCTTGGTCGGAAAGGTGGATAGCCTGATTTTGGGTTGTACTCATTATCCGCTTCTCAGACCCATTATTCAAAATGTTATGGGACCAAAGGTTCAGCTGATCGATAGTGGTGCAGAGTGTGTACGGGATATCTCGGTTTTGCTTAACTATTTTGAAATCAATCGTAGCCGAGATGCGGGACCTCTTCAACATCGTTTTTACACAACCGCCAATAGCCAGAGTTTTGCCCAGATTGGAGCAGAATGGCTGGAAAAAGAGATTCATGTGGAGCATGTAACTTTATGACAAACAAAATTTATGAATACAAGGACGACCAGGACTGGTATGTCGGTGTCTGGGATGTCTATGGAGGCATCTACAACCTCATCAAAGATCCGCTTGAGCTTGATTTTATGGATTTGGCTCGGATTTTTCGTGATGAGAAAAATGGCTTTCCGATTACGATAACAGTGATGCGCTGGTCTTCTAACTTCCGTCTGCTCTCTTTTATCGTTGAGATTTTAAATGCCGAAGCAGGACGCAGTTTGGAAGTTATCCAACGTCAGGGAGCCCTGCTCTTGGTTGAAAATGGGCAACTCCTGCATGTAGAATTGCCTAAAGAAGGGGTCAATGTTCAGGCCTTCTTTGAAACTAGTAAGGTTAGAGAAACCTTGTTGATTGCGACTCGAAACGAAGGCAAGACCAAGGAATTTCGTGCCATTTTTGATAAACTTGGCTATGATGTGAAAAATCTCAATGACTATCCTGACCTGCCTGAAGTAGCTGAAACTGGCATGACCTTTGAAGAAAATGCTAGACTCAAGGCCGAAACCATTTCCCAATTAACAGGCAAGATGGTTCTAGCAGATGACTCAGGTCTCAAAGTCGATGTCCTTGGTGGTTTGCCAGGTGTCTGGTCAGCCCGTTTTGCAGGTGTGGGAGCGACTGACCGTGAAAATAATGCCAAGCTTTTGCACGAATTGGCCATGGTCTTTGATCTCAAGGATCGTTCGGCACAATTCCACACAACTCTAGTTGTAGCCAGTCCAGGTAAGGAAAGTTTGGTGGTTGAAGCTGACTGGCCGGGCTACATTAATTTTGAACCTAAGGGTGAAAATGGCTTTGGCTATGACCCGCTCTTCCTAGTAGGAGAGACGGGTAAATCCTCAGCAGAGCTAACTCTAGAAGAAAAAAATAGCCAATCTCACCGCGCCTTAGCAGTTAAGAAACTTTTGGAGGTGTTTCCATCATGGCAAAGCAAACCATCATTGTAATGAGTGATTCCCATGGCGATAGCTTGATTGTGGAAGAAATCCGTGATCGCTATCTGGGTAAAGTCGATGCCATTTTTCACGATGGTGACTCTGAACTCCGTCCCGACTCTCCGCTCTGGGAGGGTATCCATGTCGTCAAAGGCAACATGGACTTTTATGCTGGCTACCCAGAACGTTTGGTGACCCAACTCGGTCCGACCAAGATCATCCAGACTCACGGACACTTGTTTGATATCAATTTCAACTTTCAAAAGTTGGACTACTGGGCTCAGGAAGAAGATGCCGATATCTGTCTCTATGGTCACTTGCATGTGCCAAATGCTTGGATGGAAGGAAAGACTCTTTTTCTAAATCCAGGCTCCATCAGCCAGCCACGAGGAACCATCAGAGAATGCCTCTATGCTCGTGTGGAGATTGATGACAGCTATTTCAAAGTAGACTTTTTGACACGTGATCATGAGATTTATCCAGGCTTATCCAAGGAGTTTGCTCGATGATTGCCAAGGAATTTGAAGCATTTTTACTGGAGCAGGAAGAAACTTTTCTTACCCCTGCTGAGAATCTAGCAGCCTTGATTGATACCCATAACGCTGACCATGCAATTTTGGTGCTGAGCCAAATCACCTATACCCGTATCCCTGTTGTGACCTTTGACAAACGCTTTGTCGGCACCATTGGTCTGAGAGACATTTTGGCTTATCAAATGGAGCAAGGTTTGACAGATGAGCAGATGGCAACAACAGATATCGTCAATATGACCAAGACAGATGTGGCAGTCGTCGCTCCAGACTATAACATCACTGAAGTCCTCCATAAACTGGTGGATGAACCCTTCTTGCCAGTGGTAGATGATGAAGGAATTTTCCAAGGAATCATCACGCGCAAGTCTATCCTCAAGGCCGTCAATGCCCTCTTGCATGACTTTAGTAAGGAATATGAGATTCGATGCAAATGAGAGATAGGATATCAGCCTTTTTAGAGGGAAAGCAGGGTTTGTCTGCCAATTCCAAACAATCCTATAAGTATGATTTGGAGCAATTTTTAGATATTGTAGGTGAGCGGATCTCTGAAACTAGTCTCAAGATTTACCAAGCCCAGCTAGCCAATCTAAAAATCAGCGCCCAGAAGCGAAAACTTTCGGCCTGCAACCAATTTCTCTACTTTCTCTATCAAAAAGGTGAAGTGGACAGTTTTTATCGTTTGGAACTAGCCAAACAAGCTGAAAAGAAGACCGAAAAGCCAGAACTGCTAGACCTAGACTCTTTTTGGCAGGAAAGTAATTATCCAGAAGGACGCTTGCTGGCGCTTCTTATTTTGGAAATGGGACTTTTGCCAAGTGAGATTTTAGCCCTTAAGGTTGCAGATATCAATCTGGATTTTCAGGTGTTGCGAATTAACAAGGCTTCCCAACAGAGGATTGTTACCATTCCCACGACCTTGATTCCAGAGCTAGAACCCTTGATGGGGCAAACCTACCTCTTTGAAAGGAGTGGGAAAACCTATTCTCGTCAGTGGGCCTTTCGTCAGCTGGAGTCCTTTGTCAAGGAGAAGGGGTTCCCAGCCTTATCAGCCCAAGCCCTGCGGGAACAGTTCATTCTAAGACAGATAGAAAAGAAGGTCGATTTGTACGAAATTGCAAAAAAATTAGGATTAAAAACAGTTCTGACCTTAGAAAAATATAGATAATGGATATTAAATTAAAAGATTTTGAAGGGCCTCTGGACTTGCTCTTGCACCTGGTTTCTAAGTACCAGATGGATATTTACGATGTGCCCATTACAGAAGTTATCGAACAGTATCTAGCCTATGTCTCAACTCTGCAGGCCATGCGTCTGGAAGTAACGGGCAAGTATATGGTTATGGCCAGTCAGCTCATGCTGATCAAGAGCCGCAAGCTCTTGCCAAAGGTAGCAGAAGTGACAGACTTAGAGGATGACCTGGAGCAGGACCTTCTCTCCCAAATCGAAGAATACCGTAAGTTCAAGCTCTTGGGTGAGCACTTGGAAGCTAAGCACCAAGATCGGGCCCAGTATTATTCCAAAGCACCGACAGAGTTGATTTACGAAGATGCGGAGCTTGTGCATGACAAGACGACCATTGACCTCTTTTTGGCTTTTTCAAATATCCTAGCCAAGAAAAAAGAGGAGTTCGCTCAGAATCACACGACCATTTTGCGGGATGAGTATAAGATTGAGGACATGATGGTCATCGTAAAAGAGTCCTTGACTGGACGAGACCAGTTGCGTCTGCAGGATTTGTTCAAGGAAGCCCAGAATGTCCAAGAGGTCATTACCCTCTTTTTGGCGACCCTAGAGTTAATCAAAACTCAGGAACTGATCCTCGTGCAAGAGGAGAGTTTCGGAGATATCTATCTTATGGAAAAGAAGGAAGAAAATCAAGAGGCACAAAGCTAGACTTGATAGAGAGGAAAGATGAGTACTTTAGCAGAAATAGAAGCGCTCTTGTTTGTGGCAGGTGAAGATGGGATTCGGGTTCGTCAGTTGGCTGAACTCCTCTCTCTGCCACCGACAGGCATCCAACAGAGTTTAGAAAAATTAGCCCAGAAGTATGAAAAAGATCAAGATTCGAGCTTGTCCCTGATCGAGACAGGTGGTGCATACAGATTGGTCACCAAGCCTCAATTTGCAGCGATTTTGAAGGAATACTCCAAGGCACCCATCAACCAAAGTTTGTCTCGGGCTGCCCTTGAGACCTTGTCTATCATTGCCTACAAGCAACCAATTACGCGGATAGAAATTGATGCCATCCGTGGGGTCAACTCGAGTGGGGCCCTGGCAAAGTTGCAGGCCTTTGACTTGATACGAGAAGACGGAAAAAAAGAAGTGTTGGGTCGCCCCAACCTCTATGTGACTACGGATTATTTCCTAGATTACATGGGGATAAACCATTTGGAAGAATTGCCAGTCATTGATGAGCTTGAGATTCAAGCGCAAGAAAGCCAATTATTTGGTGAAAGGATAGAAGAAGATGAGAATCAATAAATATATTGCCCACGCAGGTGTGGCCAGTAGGAGAAAAGCAGAAGAGCTGATCAAGCAAGGCTTGGTGACCGTCAACGGCCAAGTGGTGCGTGAACTAGCAACGACCATCAAGGCTGGTGATAAGGTCGAAGTAGAA
Organism: Streptococcaceae bacterium AF54-32pH5A; assembly: GCA_027682205.1. GTDB lineage: Bacteria > Bacillota > Bacilli > Lactobacillales > Streptococcaceae > Streptococcus. The sequence continues at coordinate 913,300 of JAQDAD010000001.1, read as the reverse complement.
GGCCAGCCCATCTACAACGAAGAAAAGGTCTACTATCTGCTTAACAAACCCCGTGGAGTGATTTCCAGTGTGACAGATGACAAGGGCCGCAAGACTGTTGTTGACCTCTTGCCCAATGTCAAAGAGCGCATCTACCCTGTGGGACGTTTGGACTGGGATACATCAGGTGTTTTGATTTTGACCAATGACGGTGACTTTACTGATGAAATGATTCATCCTCGTAATGAGATTGACAAGGTCTATGTCGCGCGTGTTAAAGGTGTGGCCAACAAAGAAAACCTCCGCCCCTTGACCCGTGGTCTTGAGATTGATGGTAAGAAAACCAAGCCTGCTGTCTATGAGATTCTCAAAGTGGATCCAGTCAAAAATCGCTCAGTAGTGCAGTTGACCATCCATGAAGGACGTAACCATCAGGTTAAAAAAATGTTTGAAGCCGTTGGCCTCCAAGTGGATAAGTTGTCTCGGACACGCTTTGGACACTTAGATTTGACGGGTCTTCGTCCCGGAGAATCCCGTCGCCTTAACAAAAAAGAAATCAGCCAACTGCATACTATGGCAGTAACCAAGAAATAATGAAACGAATCTTAATAGCGCCAGTTCGCTTTTACCAACGCTTTATCTCACCAGCCTTTCCACCCTCTTGTCGTTTTGAGCCTACCTGTTCCAACTATATGATCCAGGCTATTGAAAAACATGGCTTCAAGGGAGTTTTGATGGGCTTGGCTCGGATTTTGCGTTGCCACCCCTGGTCAAAAATAGGCAAGGATCCTGTGCCAGACAACTTTTCCCTCAAACGAAATCAAGAAGAAAAATAACCCAACATCAGGCGATGTTGGGTTTTCTTACTTATTTCAAAGCCTTTTGAGCATCTTCAATCATGAGTTTTGTTGATTCAAGACCGCCACCGCTTAGATACCAGAGGTCTGGTGTTAGTTGGATGATCTTACCGTTTTTAGCAGCAGGAGTTTCAGCGATGAGGGCATTTTCTAGGACGCCGTCGTTGCTAGAGTTGTCACCACCGATGGCAAGGGTACGGTTGATGACAAAGAGGATATCAGGATTGATTTCTTTGACACTTTCAAAGCTGACTTCTTGTCCGTGGCGAGAGTCTTCAAATTTAGTGTCAGTTGGCTTGAATTTCAAGGTTTGATACAAGAAGGAGAAACGAGATTGGGCACCAAAGGCAGCCATTTTTCCTTCGTTGAGGAGGATAGCAAGGGCTTTTTTGTCAGAACTTTCATTTTTAGAAGCAACTTCTTGGATGCTCTTGTCTAGGTTAGCCAATTCTTCCTTGGCTTTCTGTGTACCTGTTTCACCAAAGGCGCCTGCTAAGGATTGGATGTTGGTTTTAGTTGAAGTCCAGTAGTCGTCCTTGCTTGCTTGGAAGAGGACTGTTGGAGCGATTTCTTTGAACTTGTCTACGAATTTTTGGGTACGCGGTGAAGCGATAATCAAATCTGGTTCAAGGGCGGCAATAGCTTCTAAATCAGGCTCTTTCATTGAACCAACATTTTTAACTTTTTCAGCTAGGCCTTTGAGATAGGTTGGAACAGTTTTTGTAGGCATTCCGACGATATTCTTTTCAAATCCAAGAGCTCGGATAGTATCCGCAGCGCCGAGGTCGAAGACAACGATTTTCTCTGGAACTTTTGAAAGCGTGACATCGTCTAGTGAGCTTTTAATGGTCACTTCTGTTGGAGCAGAACTGCTTGTCTCCGTCTGGCTAGTGCTTGAGTTTGTGTTTGTGCTACATGCACCAAGGAAAAGCAAGAAGCTGGCCACTAGGGCAGTGAGATAAAGTTTAAGGGATGTTTTCATAATGTCTCCTTTTTAAAATGTGATAACGATCTAGGGAGTCTCTTAGATAGGCTTATTGACCAAGAGACAGAGGATTTTCTAACATGAGTTCTGCTTGTCTAGCTATAGATACAGATCTTTTTGCCATTGATATCAGCCAGTGTGATGGGAATCTCATAGAGTTGACTGAGCAGGTCAGCCTGCATGATTTGAGCAGTCGTTCCCTTGCAAAAGACTTGACCGTCCTTGAAGGCAACAATTTCATCCGCATACTGGCTGGCCATGTTGATATCGTGGAGGACGATGATAATGGTCTTTCCGAGTTCTTCCACCAGTCGTCGAAGTATCTGCATCATGCTGACGCTTTGTTTGATATCGAGATTGTTGAGCGGTTCGTCTAGCAAGATAAAGTCCGTATCCTGGGCCAGTACCATGGCGATAAAGACCCGCTGGAGTTGTCCTCCAGACAGGCTATCGATATAGCGGTCTTTTAAGTTGGTCAGTTCCAGATAGTCCAGAGTTTCTCGGATTTTTTCCCAGTCTTCTGCCTTCAGTCGACCACGGCTGTAGGGAAAACGTCCAAAGCTGACTAATTCTTCAACGGTCAATTTGGCTTGGTAATTAATCTTCTGCTTTAGGATGGTGAGTTCTTTGGCTAGTTCTTGCGAATTCCAGCTCTCGATTTCACGCCCCTTGATACTGAGAACTCCCTGATCTTTCTTGGTCAGTCTGCTCATAATGGAGAGGAGAGTTGACTTTCCAGCTCCATTTGGACCAATAAAGGCAGTCAGTTTTTGAGGACTGATTTCAAGCGAAATACCTTGCAAAATATCCTGTTTTTGAATGGATTTGTCAATGTTTTCTAGTTTCACTGACGCGCCCTCCTGTAGAGTAAGATAAAGAATAAGAAACCACCCACACTCTCGATAATCATGCTGATACGAATTTCCAGTGCAAAGACTCGTTCAATGAGGGCTTGCCCCAAGGTCAAACTGATAAATCCGACCAGAATGGCTACGATAAAGAGCAATTTGTGCCGATAGTCTTTGACAATCAGGTAGGTGAGATTGGCTAGCATAAAGCCGAAGAAGGCCATAGGACCTACCAAGGCAGTGGCCGTTGAGGTCAAAAGCACAATGCCCCAGAGGAGCTCTCTCTGTTCTTTTTCAACATCGAGTCCCAGTATCTGAGCCGTTTCTCTTTGCAGGTGCAAGACATCCAGAATAACTGCTTTTCGAAAGAAAAAGATTGTCAAAGCGAGGATGATTAGAGAACCGATGGCTAGGATGGAAGTGTTGAGATGCTGAAAGGAGGCAAAGAGACTGTTCTGCAGTTTATCGTATTCATTTGGATCCATCAGGACTTGGAGGAAGGTACTGATATTTCGAAAGAGACTTCCGAGGGCTAGGCAGATCAGCAGGATGAAGACCAGATCTTGCTTCATCAGCGTTTTCAAGTAGCCTTGTAAGGCGAGGAAAAAGAGGGATTGAAGCAGAAGCAAGACTAGAAATTCTAAGACAGGAGACTTCTCAAGCTGAAGAAATTTGCTTTCAAAAACCAGCAGCAGGGTCTGTAGCAAGACATAGAAGGATTCGATTCCCAAAATACTTGGCGTCAGAAAGCGATTTTCCGTCAGGGTTTGAAAACTAATGGTCGAAATCCCTGTCGCGATGGCTACCAAGAGATAAACGATGATTTTTTGGGAACGCAGTTTCCAAGCAAAGACAGATAGGTGACTAATAGGCCAAAAGTAGAGGAGACAAACTCCGATGGCCAGAATAATAAGAATACAGAATAGTTTCACATGTTTGCTTTTAAGTTGCATCTTTTCGCCCTCCTCTCCAGAGAAGTAGGATAAAGACGAGGCTACCAATGATTCCTAGTAGGAGACTGACAGATAGCTCATAAGGCCGAATTAGAACTCGGGATAGGATATCGCAGACCAGAACCAGATTGGCGCCGACCAGTGCGACGATAAGTTTGGTTTGGCTCAGATTATCTCCATAGCGCTTGCGAACAAGATTGGGAACGATGACCCCGAGAAAAGGCAAGCCACCCACGGTAATCATGGTGACGCTTGTCGTTAGCGCCACCAGAAAGAGAGCCAGTTTTTCAAGCAGGGAGTAGGAAATCCCCAAACTCTCGCTGGTTTCCTTTCCCAGATTCATGATGGTAAAGGTTTGGGACAATTTCCAGACGGCTATCAGGATAATGAGTCCTAAGAAGAGCCACTCATACTGATGGGTCTGAATCATGGAGAAGGAGCCCTGGGTCCAAGCGGTCATACTCTGAACCAGATTGAAACGATAGGCGATAACTTCTGTGACAGAACCGATAATCCCGCTATAGATGATCCCAATCAAGGGCAACATCCACCTTTCCTTTACAGAAAAAATAGTCATAAAAGCCAGAAAGAAGAGGGTAAATATAATTGATGAGACAAAAGCAAAGAGCATCTTTTGGGTCAGGCTCGCTGACGGAAAGACAAAGAGGCTCAGTACCATTCCGAGTTTGGCGGCTTCAGTCGTTCCAACTGTACTCGGAGCAGCAAATTGATTTTGAGTGATGGTCTGCATGAGGAGTCCTGCCATGCTCATACTAGAGGCTGTCAGGAGAATGCTGATGGTTCTTGGGAGACGCGACTCTTGAAAAAGGAGCCAGGTCTGCTGGTCGAAAGCAAAAAATTTTTCCCAAGAAAAATCACTGGTTCCAATGCTGATAGAGAGAAAGATCAAGAGTAGAAGTAAGCCAGTTAAATAATGAGAAAGTTTCATGCCCCGTCCTTTCATGTAGATTTGGTATCGAAAGATACCTGCGGATATTACTGTAACACGATTTCTTTAATCTGTCAATAAATTTTCTGACAATTTAATGTAAAAATAAGGGAACTTTCATTTCCGAAAAAAAGAAATGAAAACTAAAAATTTTCATAGAAAATATTGACAAAGGCTAACTTTTCTTGTAGAATAATAAAAAATAAAATACCAACACCGAATGAAGTTTAATAGAAGTGGAGAAAGGTTTGTTTTCCATGACTGTAAATGGACGGAACTCTGGAGAGACCGTAAAGGCACCGAAGGGGCAAGGCAGGCAACTGCTCAAACTCTCAGGTAAAAGGACAGAGCTAGGATAGACCGCTTTTTAGCATTTATCTAAGCATTCCAGAGTACATGTATCTTGCATGTGCTCTTTCTTTTGGGGTTGAAAAGATAGGAGAATAGAATGTTAGAATTGCTTAAATCAATTGATGCTTTCGTTTGGGGACCTCCCCTCTTAATCTTATTGGTCGGAACGGGTATCTATCTGACCATCCGACTAGGGCTTTTACAGATAGCTCGTCTCCCCAAGGCCTTTCAGTTGATCTTTACAAAGGACAAGGGACATGGAGATGTGTCCAGTTTTGCTGCACTATGTACAGCCCTTGCAGCCACTGTTGGAACGGGAAATATCATCGGAGTTGCGACAGCTATTAAGGTTGGTGGGCCAGGTGCTCTCTTTTGGATGTGGATGGCAGCCTTCTTTGGGATGGCAACCAAGTATGCTGAAGGCTTGCTGGCTATCAAATACCGTAGCAAGGATGCAAATGGAGCTGTAGCTGGAGGGCCCATGCACTACATTCTTTTGGGTATGGGAGAAAAGTGGCGTCCCCTTGCAATCTTCTTTGCTCTAGCTGGTGTATTAGTGGCCCTTCTAGGAATTGGTACCTTTACCCAAGTCAATTCAATTACAGAATCTATCCAAAATACGGCTCAAATTGATCCAGCTATCACGGCTCTTATTTTATCCATTTTTGTAGGAATTGCCGTCTTTGGTGGACTCAAATCCATTTCCAAGGTTTCAACAGCAGTCGTTCCTTTTATGGCTATCGTCTATATTCTAGGAACCTTGATTGTGATATTCTTTAATATCGAGAAAATCCCAGCCACACTTGCCCTAATCTTTACCTCTGCTTTCAGCCCAGTAGCTGCGGTAGGTGGTTTTGCAGGTGCCAGCATTCGGATGGCTATCCAAAACGGTGTGGCGCGAGGAGTCTTTTCTAACGAATCTGGTCTTGGTTCAGCTCCGATTGCAGCAGCTGCAGCTAAGACTAATGAGCCGGTCGAGCAAGGCTTGATTTCCATGACAGGAACTTTTATTGATACGTTGATTATCTGTACTCTGACAGGTCTGACAATCTTGGTGACTGGTGTTTGGAGCGGTGATTTGAATGGTGTTGCTTTGACCCAGTCAGCCTTTTCAACAGTTTTTTCACATTTTGGCCCTGCTCTTTTGACTATTTTCCTTGTTCTCTTTGCCTTTACGACAATTCTCGGCTGGAATTACTACGGAGAGCGCTGTTTCGAGTTTCTGTTTGGCGTTCGCTTTATCTGGCTCTATCGACTGGTCTTTGTGCTCATGGTCTTGTTGGGAGGATTCATCGAGTTGGATATGGTCTGGATTATTGCAGATATCGTCAATGCATTAATGGCTCTACCAAACTTAATTGCCCTTTTGGTCTTGTCGCCAGTCGTTATTGCCGAAACCAAAAAGTATTTTAAACACTAGCCCAATCACACTCTTAGTGTGATTTTTTTATTTCATAAACATTTCCTATCATGGCAATTGAAAATATATATTATCCAAAGAAGAAATTCTATGATAGACTAAATGACAATAAAATGAAAAGAGGTTTCTTATGACAACATTTACCATCCACACAGTAGAATCAGCACCAGCAGAAGTAAAAGAAGTTCTTGAAACAGTACAAAAAGATAACAATGACTATATTCCCAACCTAATCGGTCTCTTGGCAAATGCCCCTACCGCCCTTGAAGCCTACCGAACTGTCGGAGCCATTAACCGCCGCAACAGCCTGACACCAGTAGAGCGTGAAGTAGTGCAAATCACAGCTGCCGTAACCAATGGATGTGCTTTCTGCGTGGCTGGCCATACTGCCTTTTCAATCAAACAAATCCAAATGAATGATGATCTTCTTCAAGCCCTTCGCAATCGCACTCCAATCGAATCAGATCCTAAGCTAGATACTCTGGCCAAGTTTACCTTGGCAGTCATAAATACCAAAGGACGTGTAGGGGATGAGGCGCTTAGTGAATTTTTAGAAGCTGGCTATACGCAGCAAAATGCCTTGGATGTGGTTCTCGGTGTCAGCCTAGCCAGCCTTTGCAACTATGCTAATAACTTGGCTGATACACCAATTAACCCAGAATTGCAACCCTATGTCTAGTTCGAACCATAAAGAAAAAATGAAGGCTGAGTAATCCAGTCTTCATTTTTCTATGCTATTTTAAGGGTTTTTATGCTATACTGATAATAATATGATTAACGGAGGTTGCAATGAAAAAACTCCCCTTGGTATTTTCTGGTTGTTTGTTAGGTTTGGCAGGTGCAGGAAACCTGATTGCGGATACTTGGCCTGTTCTGTCCCATCTTTTTAGTCTGACAGGATTGGTCCTATGGATCTTCTTTCTCCTTTTTCATCTAGGAAATTGGTCTGAAACCAAGCAAGAATTGACCAAACCCCCTCTTTTGTCAGGAATGGCGACCTTTCCCATGGCTGGAATGATTTTATCAACTTATGTCTTTCGCTTGTTCCCTCATCTTCCCTTAGTAGCGCAAGGGCTATGGTGGTTTTCATTTCTCTTGGATTTGGTCTTGATTGCTACTTTTACCATCAAATTCGCCTGTCCTGGTCGGAGGGTCAATGCGACTCCTAGCTGGACGGTGCTCTATGTGGGGATAGCTGTGGCAGCCTTGACCTATCCTCTGGTAGGCATTATCGAGATTGCCTATGCGACCTTGAGTTTTGGTTTTGTCTTGACCTTCTATCTCTATCCGCTTATTTATAGCGATTTAAAGAAACATCCACTCCCACTAGCCTTACTTGGACAAGAAGGGATCTACTGTGCTCCTTTTTCTCTACTCTTGGCTTCCCTAGTTCGGGTTGGAGGAGCCAGCCTACCGACTTGGCTCTTAATCGTCATGATCTTGGCCTCTCAATCTTTCTTTTTCTTTGTTTTAACTCGTCTGCCCAATATTTTAAAACAAGGCTTTCAACCAGCCTTCTCAGCACTCACCTTTCCAACCATTATCACAGCTACCTCTCTCAAGATGGCTCAGAGAATTTTGAAACTCCCTTTCCTAGATTATCTGGTCATTGCTGAAACTGCTATTTGCTTGATTATTTTATTCTTTGTATTGGGCGCTTATCTGATTTGGTTACGAAAAAAGGTCTAGCTATTATTTAGCTAGGCCTTATTTTTTATGGTTTGATAACTTCAGCTCCACCCATGTATGGACGAAGTACTTCTGGAATGGTCACAGAACCATCTTCATTTTGGTAGTTCTCAAGAATAGCAGCTACTGTACGTCCAACTGCAAGTCCAGAACCGTTCAAGGTGTGAAGGAGTTTCACCTTACCATCGGCTTCATCACGGTAACGGATTTGGGCACGACGCGCTTGGAAATCTTCTGTGTTTGAACAGCTTGAGATTTCTCGGTAGGTATTTTGTGCTGGAATCCAAACTTCCAAGTCGTAAGTTTTTGCGGCTGAGAAGCCCATGTCTCCAGTAGAGAGAGCAACCACACGGTAAGGAAGGTTGAGTTTTTGAAGAATGTTCTCAGCGTTGGCTGTCATTTTTTCTAATTCTTCATATGATTCTTCTGGTTTGGCAAATTTAACCATTTCAACCTTGTGGAATTGGTGCAAACGGATCAAGCCACGAGTATCACGACCAGCAGAACCAGCCTCAGAACGGAATGATGGACTCATAGCAGTGAAGTAGATTGGCAGGTCTTTGCCATCAAGGATTTCATCACGGTAGTAGTTTGTAAGAGGCACTTCCGCTGTTGGGATGAGAACAAAGTTAGTGTCGCTGAGCTCAAAAGTATCTTCCTTGAATTTTGGATATTGACCAGTCCCAAACATAGAGTCGTGGTTGACCATGTAAGGCGTGATGACTTCAGTGTAGCCTTCTTTACCATGCTCATCCAACATAAAGTTGTAGATAGCACGTTCCAAACGAGCTCCAAGACCTTTATAGAAGAGGAAACGAGCGCCTGTTACCTTACCACCGCGTTCCCAGTCAAGGATACCGAGGTCTTCACCCAGATCCCAGTGAGCTTTTGGCTCAAAGTCAAATTCGCGTGGAGTCCCCCAACGGCGAACTTCCACGTTGTCATCCTCATCAGCTCCAACAGGAACGCTGTCAGCTGGAATGTTTGGAAGAGTAGTGGTAAATTCTGTCAACTTAGTATCGATTTCCGCCAATTCAGCATCCAAGGCTTTTACTTCAGCAGATAGGGTTTGCATAGCAGCAATCTTGTCATCTGCATTTTCCTTATTGCGCTTGGCTTGGGCAATCTCAGCAGAAACTGTGTTACGTTCTGCCTTGAGATTTTCAACCTTGACCAAGATATCACGACGTTTAGCGTCGATTTCTTTCATCTCGTTAAGGATAGCAGCATCTACACCACGTGTAGCCAATTTTTCAGCGACAGCATCAAAGTCTGTACGAATACGTTTAATATCTAACATAAGAACTCCTTTATGAAAAAAGCACACCTAACAAAGCGTTGGAGTGGCAGAGCCACGGTTCCATCCAACTTCACTGGTGTGCACTTGATTTTGTATTTAATTGTTGATAACGGTAGAATTTCACTTATCTCCTCTATCTGCTCACAGCAACCGCAGACTTTCTGAAAGAAGAGGATAACCTACTTATCCGTTGCTATGATTATACTAAAGTTTCTACTTTTTTGCAAATAGATTCTTCAGTTTTTGACCAATAGTCTGGATTAGCGTAGGAAGTTTGACAACCTTGTCATTTCCAATTTTTTCCCGAGCGATTTTGAGGATAGCCCCAGAGTCTTTTGAAGCAAAGAGGAATTTCCCTTGGTCTGTAAAGACTTCAAAGTGACGGCTGATTTTTCGTCCACTTACGTTGGCTCCGATTTGCTGAATACTGGACCAAGGGATTTGGATATATTGTTCGACATTGACATCAGGATAAAACTCTAAGGCTTGATCCCCAACTAAAAATTTTCCAACTTTTCCAGAGATGGAGAGGTAAGATGTCCCAGTAGTTTGGAGGTCAATGACTTTATTGAGGGATTGGGCCATGATTAGTCTTCCTTACTTTCACCGAAAAAGGCATGGTAGAGAGCCTTGATAGCTGCCTTCTCTTGGTCTTTATTGACAACGAACATGATAGAAACTTCACTAGAACCTTGAGACATCATCTGGATATTGATCTTGTTTTCAGATAGAGCTCGTGTCGCAGTAGCTGTTACACCAATGTGACTCTTCATCTTTTCCCCAACAATCATAATGATGGAAAGGTCGTGTTCGATCTCAGCATGGTCTACTTCAGCTTTTTGGACTAACTGACGAAGGATTTCCTCTTCCTTGATAGGAGTGAGTTCACGAGAACGGAGAATGATCGAAAGATCGTCGATACCTGTTGGCATATGTTCCCAACCGATGTTAAGGTCTTCAAGGATTTGTAGAACCTTGCGACCAAATCCAACTTCACGGTTCATGAGGTATTTGGACATGTTGATGCTGACAAAGCCAGAGTCACCAGCGATTCCAACGACTGGGAATTTATCACTGCTATGCTTTAGAACGATACGAGTACCTGGGTGGTCAGGGTTATTGGTATTTTTGATAACGAGAGGAATTTTCCCACGGTAGGCGGGGAGCAGAGCTTCATCGTGAAGGACTGAGAAACCTGCATAAGCCAATTCACGCATTTCACGGTAGGTCAATTCAGGGATAGAGTGTGGTTGGTGGATAATACCAGGATGGGCAGCAAAGATACCATCAACATCTGTAAAATTTTCGTAGAGGTCAGCTTTGACACCTGCAGCAATGATGGAACCTGTTATGTCGGATCCGCCACGGGAGAAGGTACAGATTTGATTTTCCTTAGTGACCCCAAAGAAACCAGGAATAACAAGGACTTGGTTGCTGTCAGCTAAGCCTTCAATCTTGTCATAACTTGATGGAATGATGCGAGCGTGACCAGGTTCACTTGTGACCACAATACCAGCTTCTCTTGGATGAACATAGCGTGCATCGATGCCGTTTTGGTTAAAGTAAGCTGCGATAAGTTTGGCGTTGTTGTTTTCTCCAGCCGCTAGGAAGGTGTCATAGAGAAAGCCATTATCTTCAATAGGAAGAGTCGCTAGAGTGCGGATACTTTTAGAAATTTTTTCTAAAACAGTTGGTTTTAAGCCTAGTTCGCTCACCATAGCCGCATAGCGGTCGATAATCCAGCTTTGACTAACGCTGATATCATTTCCCGCTACATAGTCACGATAGTATTTGATCAAAGCGTCGGTAACCTTGGTATCTTCAGCGTTGCGTTTACCTGGTGCAGAAACGACTACAAAACGGCGCTCTTTATCGCTTTTAACGATGTTTAAAACTTTTTCTAACTGACTAGCAGAGGCAAGCGAGCTTCCGCCAAATTTTACAACCTTCATAAGGACTCCTCAAGTAAGTATTTTATACGATTATAGCAGAAAGAGGGGCTTTTTTCAATGAAGAGAATAGTATAGTCTTTAGGATAAAGTGAGCGTTTTGATCAGCCGAGACACTTTCGATTGGTTTTCTCTTGCCTCTTTATCTAAAAAAAGGTATACTTTGACAATGAAATAATTTTATCACCTTATAAAAGGAGAAGCTATGAATCATATCCTATATCAGATCCTAGATGATCTTGCTATCATTACTTTGAATCGTCCCGAAGTGGCAAATGGTTTCCATATCCCAATGTGTGAGGAAATTTTAGAAGCTTTGACTCTAGCGGAGCAGGATCAAGCTGTGCAGTTCATCTTGATTAATGCTAATGGGAAAGTCTTTTCAGTTGGGGGAGATTTGGTTGAGATGAAGCGTGCAGTGGATGAGGATGACATTCCTTCTTTGAATAAGATTGCAGAATTAGTCAATACAATTTCATATAAAATCAAGCAAATTCCTAAACCTGTCTTGATGGAGGTAGATGGAGCGGTTGCTGGCGCTGCAGCCAATATGGCAGTGGCAGTCGATTTTTGTTTGGCGACTGATAAGGCTAAGTTTATCCAAGCCTTTGTTGGGGTGGGATTGGCGCCAGACGCTGGTGGAATCCATCTCTTGAGTCGTAGTATCGGGGTAACACGAGCTGCGCAACTTGCCATGACAGGAGAAGCTTTGACTGCGGAAAAAGCACTGGAATGGGGCGTGGTATACCGTGTCTGCGAGGCAGATAAGCTAGAAAGGACAAGAGAACAAGTTCTGAAGAAATTAAGACGAGGCTCAGCAAACTCATACGCAGCCATTAAAAAGTTGGTTTGGGAAAGCCAATTTAAGGATTGGCAGAATTATGCTGAACTGGAATTGAAACTGCAAGAATCTTTGTCTTTGACTGAAGATTTTAAAGAAGGAGTCCGAGCTCATTCTGAAAGAAGACGACCAAAATTTTCAGGAAAATAAAAAAATACTTGCGCAATTCTTTGAAGTTTGATATACTTTTTTTGTCAAATGTTTTGAATACAAAAGTTTTTTTGAGAAAGAGGGAATACTTTGGACTACCAACAAGTGAATGAGTATTTAACATCTATTTTTAATAATGTCCTTGTGATTGAGGAGGTTAGCTTACGAGGTAGTCGTTTCAAAGACATCTCCATCAAAGAAATGCACACGATTGATGTGATTGGCAAGTTCCCTGAGGCAACACCTAGCAAAGTTTCCAAAGAACTGATGGTAACCTTAGGGACAGTTACGACGAGCTTGAATAACCTAGAAAGAAAGGGTTATATTGAGCGTATTCGTTCAGACCAAGATCGTCGTGTGGTTTATCTGCATTTGACAAAGAAAGGTCGTCTAGTTCACCGCCTTCATAAACGTTTCCACAAGGCCATGGTCGAAAAAATTATTGATGGCATGAGTCCCGAGGAAAAAGAAGTCATGGACAGAGGCTTAAGGAACCTTTACCAATTTTTGGAGGATTTGAAATAATGGCTTTTGCAAAAATAAGCCAGGTTGCTCATTATGTTCCAGAGCAAGTGGTCACTAATCATGACTTAGCCCAAATAATGGATACAAGCGATGAGTGGATTTCAAGTCGTACAGGAATTAAACAGAGACATATCTCAAAAACGGAGTCCACAAGTGACTTGGCGACAGAAGTTGCCAAGAACTTGCTGGCTAAAGGGAGCATAGAGGCTGAGCAGATTGATTTTATCATTGTAGCGACGATTACTCCAGATTCGATGATGCCTTCTACGGCAGCTCGGGTTCAGGCCAATATCGGAGCTAATAGAGCTTTCGCCTTTGATTTGACAGCAGCTTGCAGTGGCTTTGTATTCGCTCTCTCAACTGCTGAAAAGTTTTTAAGCTCTGGACAGTTCAAGAAAGGGATTGTGATCGGGGCTGAGACCTTATCCAAGGCGGTTGACTGGTCGGATCGTTCGACAGCTGTTCTCTTTGGAGATGGTGCAGGTGGGGTTCTCTTGGAAGCGAGTGAAACACGGCACTTCCTCGTGGAAAGTCTCTATACGGATGGTTCTCGGAGCGAGTGTTTGACCTATGGTCAAACGGCTTTGACTTCGCCCTTCTCGGATCAAGAAGCAGTTCCTGCTTTTCTGAAGATGGATGGACGAGCAGTTTTTGATTTTGCAAATCGAGATGTTGCTAAATCAATCAAAGAGATAATTGAAAATGGTCCAATCGCAGCATCGGAATTGGATTATCTCTTGCTTCATCAGGCAAATATCCGCATTTTGGATAAGATGGCTAAGAAAATCGGTGTAGACCGAGACAAGCTTCCCGCCAATATGATGGAGTATGGAAATACCAGTGCAGCAAGTATTCCGATTTTGCTCTCAGAGTGTGTGGAGAATGGCATGATTCGTTTAGATGGTAGCCAGACGATTCTCCTATCAGGCTTCGGTGGAGGTTTGACATGGGGCACACTCATTCTTACAATCTAGGTAATCATGTGGTAAACACATAGTTATAAATTTTTTATATTTTAAAGGAGTCCTATCATGGCAGTATTTGAAAAAGTACAAGAAATTATCGTTGAAGAACTTGGGAAAGATGCATCAGAAGTAACACTTGAATCTACTTTTGATGATTTGGATGCAGATTCATTGGACTTGTTCCAAGTAATCTCTGAAATCGAAGATGCCTTTGATATTCAAATTGAAGCAGAAGATAACTTGAAAACAGTTGGTGACTTGGTTGCCTACGTTGAAGAGCAAACAAAATAATTAACATATTACTAGAAGGAGTAGGGGAAACCCACTCCCTCTTGTTTAGGTAATAGTTTGAAACTCAAACGATAAGCTCATCGAACTATTACGTAAGCAAGGAATGATGGAGGCACTATGAAAACACGTATTACAGAATTATTGAACATTGATTATCCTATTTTTCAAGGAGGAATGGCCTGGGTTGCTGATGGTGACTTGGCTGGTGCAGTATCAAAAGCTGGTGGTCTAGGGATTATCGGTGGTGGAAATGCACCTAAAGAGATCGTAAAGGCTAATATCGATAAAATCAAATCACTTACGGATAAACCTTTTGGTGTCAACATCATGCTCTTGTCACCTTTTGTAGAAGACATCGTTGATCTCGTGATTGAAGAAGGGGTTAAGGTGGTTACAACTGGTGCTGGAAATCCAAGTAAATACATGACTCGTTTCCATGATGCAGGAATTACAGTTATTCCTGTTGTTCCAAGTGTTGCTTTGGCAAAACGTATGGAAAAAATTGGTGCAGATGCAGTTATTGCAGAAGGAATGGAAGCTGGTGGACATATTGGGAAACTAACAACTATGACCTTGGTTCGCCAAGTTGCAGCAGCTGTCTCAATTCCGGTTATCGCAGCTGGAGGAATTGCAGACGGCGAAGGTGTTGCTGCAGGCTTTATGCTTGGAGCTGAGGCTGTTCAAGTCGGTACGCGTTTCGTAGTAGCTAAGGAATCCAACGCTCATCCAAACTACAAGGAAAAAATCCTCAAAGCGCGTGATATCGATACGACTATTTCAGCTCAACACTTTGGTCATGCTGTTCGTGCCATTAAAAACCAGTTGACACGTGACTTTGAGCAGGCTGAAAAAGATGCCTTCAAACAAGAAAACCCAGATTTAGAAATCTTTGAACAAATGGGAGCTGGTGCTCTTGCTAAAGCAGTTGTTCATGGAGATGTAGAAGGTGGATCTGTAATGGCAGGTCAGATTGCAGGTTTGGTTTCTAAAGAGGAAACTGTCGAAGAAATCCTAAAAGATCTATACTATGGTGCAGCCAAGAAAATTCAAGAAGAAGCCTCTCGTTGGGCAGGAGTTGTAAGAAATGACTAAAACAGCCTTTCTATTTGCGGGTCAAGGTGCTCAGTATCTAGGGATGGGGCGTGATCTCTATGATCGCTATCCTATCGTCAAGGAAACCATTGACCAAGCCAGTCAGGTTTTGGGTTATGACCTTCGTGACTTGATTGATAAGGAAGAAACTAAGTTAAACCAGACTCGCTTTACGCAACCAGCAATTTTAGCGACTTCGGTTGCTATTTACCGACTATTGAAAGAAAAGGGCTATCAGCCAGATATGGTAGCAGGTTTATCCCTTGGTGAATATTCTGCTTTAGTAGCTAGCGGAGCCTTGGACTTTGAAGAGGCAGTTGCCTTGGTTGCTAAGCGCGGAGCTTATATGGAAGAGGCTGCGCCAGCTGGTTCTGGTAAAATGGTAGCCGTCCTTAACACTCCAGTAGATGTGATAGAGGAAGCTTGTGAAACAGCCTCTAAAGTAGGAGTAGTGACTCCAGCCAACTACAACACCCCAAGCCAAATCGTCATTGGTGGAGAGGTGGCTGCGGTTGACCGTGCAGTCCAACTCTTGCAGGAAGCAGGAGCCAAACGATTGATCCCCCTAAATGTGTCGGGTCCTTTCCATACAGCCCTTCTTGAGCCAGCTAGCCAACAGCTAGCTGGAGCTCTTGAGGGGATTAGTTTCTCAGACTTTAACTGTCCTCTAGTAGGTAATACTGAAGCTGCAATCATGGAAAAAGACCGAATCCAAGAGCTCTTGACGCGTCAGGTCAAAGAACCTGTTCGTTTCTATGAGAGTATCGCAGTGATGCAGAATGCTGGCGTGACCAATTTTATTGAAATTGGTCCTGGGAAAGTCCTGTCAGGCTTTGTCAAAAAGATTGATAAAACAGCTGAGCTAGCTAACGTTGAAGACCAAGCAAGCTTGGATGCTTTGCTAGGAAACTAGTGATCCCTTCTCCCACAAAATACAACAGGAAACAGGAGAACAGAATGCAACTAAAAAATAAAAATATCTTTGTTACAGGTTCAAGTCGGGGTATCGGACTTGCTATTGCTCACAAATTTGCTCAACTGGGTGCCAATGTAGTCTTGAATAGTCGCGGAGCAATCTCAGAAGAATTGCTGGCTGAGTTTTCAAACTACGGTGTCAAGGTGGTGCCAATCTCAGGTGATGTTTCTGACTTTGCAGATGCGAAACATATGGTAGGTCAAGCAATCGCAGAACTTGGTTCGGTTGATGTCTTGGTAAATAATGCTGGCATTACCCAGGATACGCTCATGCTCAAGATGACCGAGGAAGACTTTGAAAAGGTGATTAAGATCAACTTGACAGGGGCCTTTAACATGACTCAAGCTGTCTTGAAACAGATGATTAAGGCACGTGAAGGTGCTATTATCAATATGTCAAGTGTGGTCGGTTTGATGGGAAATATCGGTCAAGCAAACTATGCAGCTTCTAAAGCAGGTTTGATTGGTTTCACTAAGTCAGTTGCACGTGAAGTAGCCAATCGAAATGTACGTGTAAATGCTCTTGCACCAGGAATGATCGAGTCAGATATGACTGCCGTTTTGTCTGATAAGGTCAAGGAAGCGACACTTGCGCAAATCCCTATGAAACAGTTTGGTCAGGCGGACCATATCGCGGACGCCACGGTCTTTTTAGCCCAACAAGATTATTTGACTGGACAAGTTCTCGCTGTTGATGGCGGACTTAGCATGTAAAAAATAAGGAAAGATATAGGTAAGACAGATGAAACTAAATCGAGTTGTAGTAACAGGTTACGGATTGACCTCTCCTATCGGAAATACTCCAGAAGAATTTTGGAACAGTTTGCAAACTGGGAAAATCGGAATTGGAGAAATTACTAAGTTTGACCACAGCGAATTTGCTGTGCACAATGCGGCAGAAGTTCAAGATTTTCCATTTGATAAATACTTTGTCAAAAAAGATACCAACCGTTTTGATAACTATTCTTTGTATGCCCTGTATGCAGCTCAAGAAGCGATAACAAATGCTAATCTTGATGTAGAAGCAATCGACAAAGACCGCTTTGGTGTCATCGTTGCTTCAGGTATTGGAGGTATCAAAGAAATCGAAGATCAGGTTATCCGTCTTCATGAAAAAGGTCCAAAACGCGTTAAGCCAATGACGCTTCCAAAAGCTTTGCCAAATATGGCTTCAGGAAATGTTGCCATGCGCTTTGGAGCAAACGGTGTTTGTAAATCCATCAACACTGCCTGCGCTTCATCAAATGATGCCATCGGAGATGCCTTCCGTTCAATCAAGTTTGGTTTCCAAGATGTCATGCTAGTTGGTGGATCAGAATCATCAATCACTCCTTTTGCCATTGCTGGATTCCAAGCTTTGACTGCCCTATCAACTACAGAAGATCCAACTCGTGCTTCTATTCCATTTGACAAAGATCGTAACGGTTTTGTCATGGGAGAAGGTTCTGGGATGTTGGTTCTCGAGAGTCTTGAACATGCTGAAAAACGTGGTGCAACTATCTTGGCTGAAGTGGTCGGCTATGGAAATACCTGTGATGCTTACCATATGACTTCACCTCATCCAGAAGGTCAAGGTGCAATTAAGGCAATTAAATTGGCTTTGGAAGAAGCAGAGATTTCTCCAGAGCAAGTGGCTTATGTCAATGCCCACGGAACTTCAACTCCTGCTAATGAAAAAGGAGAAAGCGGTGCGATCGTAGCTGTTCTTGGTAAAGAAGTACCTGTATCTTCAACCAAGTCCTTTACAGGACACTTGCTTGGTGCGGCAGGGGCAGTGGAAGCAATCGCTACAATCGAAGCCATGCGTCATAACTTTGTACCAATGACAGCTGGAACAAGCGAGTTGTCAGACTATATCGAAGCGAATGTCGTTTATGGACAAGGCTTGGAGCAAGAAATTCCTTATGCCATTTCAAATACCTTTGGTTTTGGTGGACACAATGCGGTTCTTGCTTTCAAACGTTGGGAGAATAAATAATTATGAATTTAAATGAGATCAAGGACTTGATGGCTCAATTTGACCAATCAAGTTTGAGAGAATTTTCTTATAAAAACGGAACGGACGAATTGCAATTCAGTAAGAATGAAGCTAGAATGGCTTCTGAAGCGCCTGCTCCAGTTGCTCCAGCACCAACTGCGGCAGCTACAAGTCCAGTAGTTTCTGCCCCTTCAACTCCAGTAGAAAGTGTAGTGGAAGAAGCACCAGCTCCAGCTGAAACGACTGTTGCTCCAGAGGGAGATGTTGTTGAAAGCCCACTTGTTGGAGTTGCTTACTTGGCTGCTGGACCAGATAAACCTGCCTTTGTGACGGTTGGTGACAGTGTCAAGAAAGGCCAGACTTTAGTAATCATCGAAGCTATGAAAGTCATGAATGAAATTCCGGCACCTAAGGATGGTGTGGTAACGGAAATTCTTGTTTCTAACGAAGAAATGGTTGAGTTCGGTAAAGGATTGGTACGTATCAAATGATCGATATTCAAGGAATTAAAGAAGCGCTACCCCATCGCTACCCGATGCTACTAGTGGATCGTGTCTTGGAAGTGAGTGAAGATACTATTGTTGCCATTAAAAATGTCACTATCAACGAACCTTTCTTTAATGGTCATTTTCCTCAATACCCAGTTATGCCAGGTGTTCTTATCATGGAAGCCTTGGCGCAAACAGCTGGTGTCTTGGAATTGTCCAAGCCTGAAAACAAAGGAAAGCTGGTCTTTTACGCTGGCATGGACAAGGTCAAGTTTAAGAAGCAAGTTGTACCAGGTGATCAATTAGTCATGACGGCTACCTTTGTGAAACGTCGTGGTACGATTGCTGTGGTTGAAGCAAAGGCTGAAGTGGATGGCAAGCTTGCAGCGAGTGGTACTCTTACCTTTGCAATTGGAAACTAAGGAGGTTCTCCATGTTTCGTAAAATTTTGATTGCCAACCGTGGTGAGATTGCGGTTCGCATTATTCGAGCTGCGCGTGAATTGGGCATTGCGACTGTAGCAGTCTATTCAACTGCTGATAAGGAAGCTCTTCACACACTCCTAGCGGATGAAGCTATCTGTATCGGACCTGGTAAGGCGACAGAGTCTTATCTCAATATCAACGCTATTTTATCGGCTGCAGTATTGACAGAGGCAGAAGCCATCCATCCAGGTTTTGGATTTCTTAGTGAGAATTCCAAGTTTGCCACTATGTGTGACGAAGTGGGAATTAAGTTCATCGGTCCTTCTGGGGCCGTGATGGATACCATGGGAGATAAGATCAATGCGCGTGAGCAAATGATCAAGGCTGGGGTTCCAGTTATCCCAGGATCTGATGGTGAAGTTCACACGGCTGAAGAGGCACTTGCAGTTGCAGAAAAGATTGGTTATCCGGTCATGCTCAAGGCATCGGCAGGTGGTGGTGGAAAAGGGATTCGTAAGGTTGAAAAGGCAGAAGACTTGGTCGCAGCCTTTGAGACAGCATCCAGTGAAGCCAAGGCCAATTTTGGAAATGGCGCTATGTATCTTGAGCGTGTGATTTATCCAGCTCGTCATATCGAGGTCCAAATCCTTGCTGACCAAGAGGGACATGTTGTCCATCTTGGTGAACGGGATTGTTCACTCCAACGGAATAACCAAAAGGTCTTAGAAGAAAGCCCATCTATTGCGATTGGAAAAACTCTTCGTCATGAAATTGGTGCTGCAGCCGTTCGTGCAGCGGAGTCTGTTGGCTATGAAAATGCAGGGACGATTGAATTTCTTCTCGATGAAGCCAGTGGCAATTTCTACTTCATGGAAATGAATACGCGTGTGCAAGTAGAACACCCAGTGACTGAGTTTGTTTCAGGTGTGGATATCGTCAAGGAGCAGATTCGCATTGCGGCGGGGCAACCTTTGCCTTTCAAACAAGAAGATATCGTTCTACGAGGTCATGCTATCGAGTGCCGGATCAATGCAGAAAATCCAGCATTTAACTTTGCTCCAAGTCCAGGGAAAATTACCAATCTCTATCTACCAAGTGGTGGAGTTGGGTTGCGCGTGGACTCAGCAGTTTATCCAGGTTATACCATTCCCCCTTACTATGATAGTATGATTGCCAAAATCATTGTTCATGGGGAGAATCGTTTTGATGCATTAATGAAGATGCAACGGGCACTTTATGAACTTGATATAGAAGGAGTGCAAACCAATGCAGACTTCCAATTGGATCTGATTTCAGACCGCCGAGTTATCGCTGGTGACTATGATACTTCCTTCTTGATGGAAACTTTCTTGCCAAAATACCAAGAAAAAGAATAGACTTTCAAACAGTATGAGAACTAAAAGGGGGAGTTATGGCTCTATTTAGTAAAAAGGATAAGTATATTCGGATCAATCCCAACCGTTCCGTAAGGCAGGCGCCACAAGCCAAACCTGAGGTTCCGGATGAACTCTTCTCCCAGTGTCCTGGTTGCAAACACACCATTTACCAAAAGGATCTCGGGAGCGAACGAATTTGTCCACACTGTAGCTATACTTTCCGTATTTCAGCTCAGGAACGCTTGGCTTTGACGATTGATTCTGACAGCTTTGTGGAGATGTTTACAGGTATTGAAACTCAAGATCCATTAAACTTTCCTGGCTACCAGAAAAAACTGGCTACTATGCGTGAAAAGACAGGTTTGGATGAAGCAGTACTGACTGGTACAGCTAGCATCAAGGGACAAAAAGTTGCCCTTGGGATCATGGATTCTAACTTTATCATGGCTTCTATGGGAACCGTTGTGGGTGAAAAAATCACGCGCTTGTTTGAGTATGCAACGGTAGAAAACTTACCAGTTGTACTCTTCACAGCTTCTGGTGGAGCCCGCATGCAAGAGGGAATCATGAGTTTAATGCAAATGGCTAAGATTTCTGCGGCAGTTCAACGCCATTCTAAGGCAGGCCTTTTTTACCTGACGATTTTGACGGATCCGACAACAGGTGGAGTGACTGCTTCCTTTGCCATGGAGGGTGACATTATCCTAGCAGAGCCCCAGAGTTTGGTTGGTTTTGCAGGGCGTCGTGTTATTGAAAATACAGTTCGTGAGACCTTGCCGGATGACTTCCAAAAAGCAGAGTTCCTGCTTGAACATGGATTTGTTGATGCAATTGTCAAACGTAGAGAACTACCAGATACAATTGCTAAATTAGTGAGATTGCATGGAGGAAGTCGCGGATGAATATTGCAAAAATAGTCAGAGAGGCACGCGAGCAAAGTCGCTTGACAGCCCTTGATTTTGCCAATGGAATCTTCGATGAATTTATCGAATTGCATGGAGACCGCTCTTTCAGAGATGATGGTGCGGTCATTGGTGGAATTGGCTGGTTAGGTGATCAAGCAGTAACTGTCGTTGGAATCCAAAAGGGAAAAAGTCTTCATGACAACCTCAAACGGAATTTCGGACAACCTCATCCAGAAGGTTATCGTAAGGCCTTGCGCCTGATGAAACAGGCAGAAAAATTTGGTCGCCCAGTTGTAACCTTCATCAACACTGCTGGAGCTTACCCAGGTGTTGGAGCTGAGGAACGTGGACAAGGGGAAGCAATCGCTCGAAATCTGATGGAAATGAGCGACCTCAAGGTTCCAATCATCGCGATTATTATCGGTGAAGGAGGGTCTGGAGGTGCATTAGCACTAGCCGTTGCTGACCGTGTCTGGATGCTGGAAAATTCGATCTATGCCGTGCTCAGTCCAGAAGGCTTTGCCTCTATCCTTTGGAAGGATGGGAGCCGTGCTATGGAGGCGGCAGAGTTGATGAAGATCACTTCACACGAACTCCTAGAAATGGGAATCGTAGACAAGGTAATATCAGAAGCAGGGCTTTCCAGTAAGGAACTGCAAGCTCGCGTTAAAAATGAATTGCGTGCAGAGCTTGACCGCTTGCAAGGCTTAGCCTTGGAACAGCTCCTCGAAGAACGTTACCAACGCTTTAGAAAATACTAAGAATGACTTAATGAGACCAGAAAGGTCTCATTTTTTATGGAAAAATGCCATTCAGGGTGAAAAATTGACAGTTGAGGAGATGGACTATAAAATAGATAAAAAAGAAGTATACTATAAATGTAAGTCTACAACAATCTATTTTAAGAAGGTACTTAATATGACAGGTCCAGATACATTTACAGTTTTTTCGTCAGAAGACTTAGACCAAGTTTCAGGCGGTTTTGCTGTTTGCGAAGATGGTTATGGTAGATGGTTATATTATAGAGAATTTGCTCCCTATATGGGGCAAGGGGCACTTAATTCTTATAGGGATACTTGGAAGTATAGTTTCCGAGCAGGATAATCTTTCAAAAAAAGTACGATGAGAAACACAAAGAAACTAAGACAATTTGGAATATTTTTGCTTATTATTTTACTATCTACCTATTTACCACAAACAATTGGATTGTATGTGACGATAATTTTAGGGTTAGGCGCTGATGTCTACTCTCTTATTTTAACAATGGGATTAGTAGGAAATTTCCTTCTATTAATTTGGTGGTTAAAAAAGATAAAGATGCTCTTTATCTTTGAGAAAAAGAGCTGGAACTGGTCAACTATCTTCTACTTTTTTGCATGTTATGTGGTTCATCAGATTCTCGGTAATTTTTGGGCACGCTATGCTCATTTGATTAATCATAGGAATATTCATGATGAGTATTTTACCGTGGTTCTTTCAAATGGACAATCAACTTTTCTATCAACTGTTCTCAGTTTTAGTTTAACAGTAGTCGTCGGACCTATATTAGAGGAACTGATTCATAGAGGGTATTTTATGAACACCTTTTTTCCCCAGTCAAAGTATTATTTAGATGTCATCTTATCAGGCCTTATCTTTGGACTCAGTCATTTGATACTATCTCACCGAGACCCAATTAGTTTATTATATTATAGTCTGATTGGTCTCTTTTTCGCTCTTATCTATCGTTATACATCTAATCTACGATTGACCATTCTCTGTCATAGTTCTTTCAACTTTCTCAATCATGCAAAACCTATCTGGATTTTTATTTACAATTATATCTATTACCACTTTTTTAGATAGTGGGAGGCAAAGAAAAAAGTGTTTGATGTCTGTCAAACACTTTTTCTATTTACTGTTCTTCTGTTACAAACTGGCTGAGCAGTCCATTGATAAAGCGGGCAGACTTTTGATCTGAAAAGTCCTTTGCAAGCTCGATAGCTTCGTTAACAGCAACCAATTGAGGGGTATCAAATGAAGTGATTTCAAAGACACCCAAGCGAAGGAGGTTTCTCTCAACGAGCGTTAAGCGTTCAATGGTCCAACCTGCTTTTAAATGCTGTGTGATTTGCTTGTCTAGTTCTCCCTTTTTAGCTTGAACACCAGAAACTAGCTCTGTCAAAAAGGCTGGAAGTTGCACATCCGTATCTTCACGATCATGAGTATAGGCGAAACGACAAGCAGTTTCGACGTCTGTATCAAACTCCAGACTCATAAGGGCTTGAAAGGCGCACTTACGGAGCTCACGTCTAGATTCTAATAGTGGACTAGTCATTGAGGAAGTCCTCGTCAAACAGATCTTTCAATTCTGGTTTTGGTGTTTTATCTGGAACGATACCTGCAACGTGGATATTGATAGCAGCGAGCTCTACATCAGCCATATTGCGGACAGCATCTTTGACAGCTTTCTGGATAGCAACAGCTACCTTAGGAACTTTTACTCCGTATTCAAGGTAGAGATAGATATCTGCTGTGAGTTCTTCGTCCACGTTTTTAAGATAAACGCCACGGCCGAGAGAAAGTTTTGAAAGGGTGTCAGATACTGATTTGTTTGAAAAAGAGTGAACACCCTCTACTTTTGCTGTAGCAATAGCAATGATTTTTTCAAGTACACGTGGGGCGATAACGATTTCACCAAGTTGTTCTTCAATTCCCATAGAATGACCTCTTTCTAGAGATTAGGCACGAGAAACGTAAGTTCCTTCTGCAGTGTTGATAACGAGTTTTTGTCCTGCTTCGATGAAGTCTGGAACGTTTACGACAAGTCCAGTTTCCATCGTTGCTGGCTTACCAGAACCTGTAACAGTAGCACCTTTGATAGATGGTTGAGTTTCTGCAACTGTCAATTCAACAGTAGTAGGAACTGTTACACCGATCACTTCAGTTCCATAGAATTGGATCTTCACTTCTGAGTTTTCAAGGATGTAAAGCAACTCGTTTTCAACATTGACTACAGGGATTTCGTATTGGTCGTAAGTTTCTGTATTCATGAAGTAAGCTGTGTCATCCATTTTGTACAAGTATTGAGCTGGAACAGTCTCGATGATGGCTTGTTCAAATTTTTCCTCTGGACGATAGCTTGTGTCAAATGTAGAACCAGTACGGACATCACGCAATTTCATACGCATGATCGTGTTTCCTTTACCTGGTTTGTGGTGGCTAGCCTCCAAAACGCGAATCAATTTTCCGTCAGCTGTTTCAAAGGTCATACCAGCCTTTAATTTACTTGCTTCAATCATGTTTTTACCTCTTTAATAAATATTATTACTCTTCATTTTACCATAAAATATTCTGGAAATAAAGCCAAAATAGTTATTGGGAGCTGGTAGAGAAGAAAAAAACCAACCTCAGGGCTGGTTTTTTTCTGTCTAGTTTTCTTTCAACTTCGCCAATTCCTGGGCAAGCAGTTTAAGGGCAACTTGTGGGTTGGCTTGGCCTTTGGTTGCCTTCATGAGGAATCCTGTGAAAGCCTTGTCTGCGTTGCGTTTGCCTGACTTGAAGTCGGCGACAGCGGCTTCGTTATCGGCAAAGACTTGGTGGATGATTGGAATCAAGATAGCTGGATCTGAGATTTGCACCAAACCTGCTTTTTCGACGTATTCACGCGCTCCACCGCCATTTTTAGCTAGATGAACAAAGACATTTTTGGCAATCTTAGAAGAAATAGTGCCGTCTTCGATGATGGCAATCATTTCAACCAAGTTTTCTGGTGTTAACTCGATTTGTTCGAGAGTTTTGCCTTCGGCATTCAAGAATTGAGCGACTTCACCTTGGAGCCAGTTTGAGACTTGCTTAGCATTGCCACCAAGAGCCACCGCTTTTTCAAAGAAATCAGAAGTGACTTTGTTTGCTGTCAACTGGCTAGCATCGTAGTCTGACAAGCCAAGGTCAGATACGTAGCGCGCACGGCGTTCCTTTGGAAACTCTGGCAATTCTGTTCGCATTTCCTCAATCCACTCGTCTGAGATTTCAAAGAGGGGTAGATCTGGTTCTGGGAAGTAGCGGTAGTCTGCAGCACCTTCCTTGACACGCATGAGGATGGTTGCCTTGTTAGCTTCATCGTAACGGCGAGTTTCTTGGCGAATTTGACCACCTGAGCGAAGGATTTCAGCTTGACGTTGGACTTCGTATTCAAGACCTTTACGGACATTGGAGAAGGAGTTGAGGTTTTTCAACTCAGTCTTGGTACCGAATTTCTCTTGACCATAAGGACGAAGGGAGATATTGGCATCCACACGCATAGAACCTTCTTCCATCTTAACGTCAGAAATACCAGCGTACTGGATGACTTCCTTGAGGGCTGTCAGATAAGCGTAGGCTTCTTCAGGAGAACGCATGTCAGCCTCAGATACAATCTCAATCAAGGGCACACCTTGGCGGTTGAGGTCAACGTAAGAGTAGCCATCTGTACCGTGGGTGTTCTTACCAGCATCTTCTTCCAGATGAGCACGTTCGATACCGATTTTCTTGGTTGTTCCGTCTTCTAGCTCCACTTCAATCCAGCCGTTGTAGCCGATTGGCTCATCAAACTGAGAAATTTGGTAGGCTTTTGGGTTATCAGGATAGAAGTAGTTCTTGCGGTCAAAGTGCATGTGCTTGTGGATGTCCATGTTGAGGGCAAGAGCAGCCTTGATACCAGCATCAACAACCCCTTTGTTGAGAACTGGCAGAACTCCTGGGAAAGACCAGTCAATCACGTTAGTGTTGGCATTTTGGTCGTTTCCAAAGTGAGCAGAAGTAGGTGAGAAGATTTTTGAATTGGTGTTGAGCTCTACGTGGACTTCAAGTCCAATAACTGTTTCAAAGTTCATTAGTTATCACCTCCAAAAATCACGGGTTGTTGTTTGTGGTAGTCTGTTGTCGCTTCAAAAGCAGCAGCAGCTTGGTAAATGGTCTCTTCTGAGTATTTAGGACCGATCAATTGCAATCCTACTGGGAGACCTTGAGAGAATCCGGCAGGAATAGAAATTCCTGGGAGACCAGCTAAGTTGACAGGAATAGTCAAGAGGTCAGCCAAGTACATGGCAACTGGGTCGTGGTTGAGCGAGTCCAAGTCATAGGCAACGCTTGGTGCAGTTGGTCCCAAAATCAAGTCGTAATCCGCGAAGACTTTTTCGAAATCTTGAATGATGAGTGTACGAACCTGACCAGCTTTCTTGTAGTAGGCATCGTAGTAACCTGATGAAAGGCTGAAAGTACCCAGCATGATACGGCGTTTAACCTCTTCACCAAAACCTTGGCTACGGCTGTTTACATAGATTTCATCAAGATTAGTCGCATCCTCTGCGCGGTAGCCGTAACGGATACCGTCAAAGCGTTGCAAGTTTGATGAAGCTTCAGATGAAGCGATGATGTAGTAAACGGCAACACCGTATTTTGAGTGGGGAAGGCTCACTTCTTCGACGATAGCGCCAAGTTTCTCAAAGTGTTTGGCTGCGTTGAGGATGGTTTCCTTAACCTCTGGGTCAATTCCTTCACCGAGGTATTCCTTAGGCAAAGCGATTTTCATGCCCTTGATGTCTTGACCGATTTTTGAAGCAAAGTCAGCAATGCGGACAGGAGCAGAAGTCGAGTCTTTAGCATCTTCGCTGGCAATGGCGTTGAGCAAGAGGGCATTTTCCTTAACAGTAGGAGCAAAAGGTCCGATTTGGTCTAATGAGCTACCAAAGGCAATGAGTCCGAAACGAGAAACTGTTCCGTAGGTAGGTTTGAGACCAACAATCCCGTTGAAGGCAGCAGGTTGGCGGATGGAACCACCAGTATCAGAACCAAGTGACAAGCGGACTTGACCAGAAGCTACGGCAGCAGCTGAACCACTTGATGAACCACCAGGAACCTTGGTCTGGTCCCAAGCGTTTTTAGTGGCACCGTAGTGAGAAGTTTCACCTGATCCACCCATGGCAAACTCGTCCATGTTGGTTTTCCCAACGACAATCATACCCTTGGATTTTGCATTGGCAACAGCTGTCGCATCAAAGATAGGCTCGTAGTTGTAGAGCATTTTTGAGGCTGCAGTTGTAAGAATGCCGTCTGTAGAGATATTATCTTTAACTGCAAGTGGAATTCCTGAAAGGACATTATCAGCATCAATTCCAGTTTCATCAATGGCTTTGGCTTGAGCAAGAGCTTGCTCCTCAGCGATGGTAACAAAAGCGTTGATAGATGTCTCACGAGACTTGATATCTTCAAGTGTAGCTTGGGTCAATTCAGTTGCTGAAATTTCCTTAGAAACAAGGAGATTGTGCAAGTCTTCAATGGTTCTATTGTTGAAAGTCATTAGGCATCTCCTCCATCGTCTAGGATAGCTGGTACCTTGATATAGTAGTTGTCTTTTTCAGGTACGTTTTTAAACAAGCGGTCACGGTCTGTTCCTTCTTCGGCTACATCAGGGCGGAGTACAGTCTTGCGGTCAGCCATGGTCGTAGTAGGTGCGACACCAGTTGTGTCGACTTCGCCCAACAACTCAACCATATCTACAATCTTAGACAGGGTGGTCGCAAAGGCAGCAGTTTCTTCTTCGGAGAATGTTAATTTTGAAAGATTGGCAACGTGCGTTACCTCTTCTTGCGTAATTTTCATCTTGCATCCTTTCGTGAAATGATGATTTTTAGTCTGTTCTATTTTACCATATTTTCCTATAAATAAGGGAGCCAAACTGAAAAGAAATAGAAATTGAAAAATCGCTTGTAATTCGCTATAATAGTTGAACTAGAGAAAAGAAAAATAAGAGCTAGGATAGAAACATGTTTCATCAATTTATCACCAGATCTCAAACTGTTCCTCCTCCCATTCCGCTTTTTTGGTATGGGATTATGATGCTTCTTTTAGTGCTTTGTATTTATGGGGCGCTTGCTTATCACAAGAATCCACGCTTTGTCTATTTGTTTAAAGGGATCCAAATCCTCCAGTTGCTAGCCTTATATAGTTGGTATGTTGGTTTTGGCATTCCCTTTTCTAATAGCCTTCCTTTTTATCATTGCCGTTTGGCTATGTTTGCGGTGGTTTTCTTACCAGATAGATGGCGGAGCAAGCAATACTTTGCCCTCTTAGGAGCAAGTGGAGCGGTTTTTGCACTGATTTACCCCGTTTTTGACCCCTATGATTTTCCCCATATCACCAGCTTTTCGTTTTTGATTGGGCACTATGCTCTTTTGGTGAACTCCTTGGTCTACTTGATGAATCACTATGACAAGAGCCTGCTCAAGAAATATATGATTGTAGCCTATACCTTTATCCTCAATCTCTTTCTAGTTGGGGTTAATCAGGTGACGGGCGGAAATTATGGCCTCTTAAGAGATACACCATTTATCTCGAATGCTCCTCTATGGATAAAGTACCTCCTTGTGTCGGTTATTCTCTCACTGGCATTGGTTCTCTTTGATATCTTGTTCAAAAAACGGTGGAAAAAGAGGAATCAGGTGAAATCTATGCTCTAGCTTACCTTTTCGTCAGATGAGCAATTGAAAAACTCCCTAAAATCCGCTATAATAGGTAAGTTGAAAGGATTAGAATATTCCGATGTAAAAATATAAAATATAACAATCACTATTATCCTAAAAGAAAAGAAAGAGAAGATATGACTATTCAAGAAGAAATTAAGAAACGCCGTACCTTTGCCATCATCTCCCACCCGGACGCGGGGAAAACAACCATCACTGAGCAATTGCTCTACTTTGGGGGTGAGATTCGTGAGGCTGGTACCGTAAAAGGGAAGAAAACAGGGACTTTTGCCAAGTCTGACTGGATGGATATCGAGAAACAACGTGGGATTTCGGTCACTTCATCTGTGATGCAATTTGACTACGACGGAAAACGTGTCAATATCCTCGATACGCCAGGGCACGAGGACTTCTCAGAAGATACCTATCGTACCTTGATGGCGGTGGATGCTGCTGTCATGGTGGTGGACTCTGCCAAGGGTATCGAGGCTCAAACCAAGAAATTGTTTGAGGTTGTCAAACACCGTGGCATTCCCGTCTTTACCTTTATGAACAAGTTGGACCGTGATGGTCGTGAGCCACTAGACCTCTTGCAGGAGTTGGAAGAAGTCCTAGGCATCGCTAGCTACCCAATGAACTGGCCAATCGGGATGGGGAAAGCCTTTGAGGGCTTATATGACCTCTATAACCAACGCTTGGAGCTCTATAAAGGGGATGAGCGTTTTGCTAGTCTGGAAGATGGGGACAAACTTTTTGCGAGCAATCCTTTCTATGAGCAAGTCAAGGATGATATCGAGCTTCTAAATGAAGCTGGAAATGAGTTTTCAGAGGAAGCCATTCTTGCAGGTGATTTGACTCCGGTATTCTTTGGATCAGCTCTTACTAACTTTGGTGTGCAGACCTTCCTTGAGACTTTCCTCAAGTTTGCTCCAGAACCTCATGGTCACAAGAAAACAGACGGAGAAATTGTTGATCCTTATGACAAGGACTTCTCAGGATTTGTCTTTAAAATCCAAGCTAACATGGACCCTCGTCATCGTGACCGTATTGCCTTTGTCCGTATCGTTTCGGGTGAGTTTGAGCGTGGGATGAGTGTTAACCTGCCTCGTACTGGGAAGAGTGCCAAACTGTCTAATGTGACTCAGTTTATGGCGGAAAGTCGTGAAAATGTAACCAATGCTGTGGCAGGTGATATTATCGGGGTTTACGATACCGGTACTTATCAGGTTGGAGACACCTTGACGGTTGGAAAAAACAAGTTTGAATTTGAACCACTGCCAACCTTTACACCTGAGATTTTCATGAAAGTTTCTGCTAAGAACGTTATGAAACAAAAATCCTTCCATAAGGGGATTGAACAATTGGTGCAAGAAGGAGCCATTCAGCTTTACAAGAATTACCAAACTGGTGAGTACATGCTAGGAGCTGTCGGACAACTCCAGTTTGAAGTCTTCAAGCACCGCATGGAAGGCGAATACAATGCGGAAGTAGTCATGAGCCCGATGGGTAAAAAGACCGTTCGTTGGATCAAGCCTGAGGACTTGGATGAACGGATGTCCTCAAGCCGCAATATCTTGGCCAAAGACCGCTTCGACCAGCCAGTCTTCCTTTTTGAAAATGACTTTGCTCTCCGCTGGTTTGCGGATAAATATCCAGATGTGGAGTTGGAGGAAAAAATGTAAATCGTTACAAATGACTAGCAACATAAAGTTGCTGTTATTTGACGGTAACCGCTATGGCGGCTTACCTAAACGCTTCACTAGACAAATTCCACGAATGATTTCGATTTGTGGAATTTGGATTTATTTTCATATAGTAAAGATAATTGAAATCAAAGGTAAATTAAAAACCTCAGAGAAATCATGTTACATGAATTTTTCTGAGGTTTTTCTAGTTTCCATATTTCTGATAAAAATCGACCTTGACCTGAATGAAGGTTTCGGCTTCGCGTAGTAGCTGCAGGAGGGTAGCACGGGTTTCAAACTCCTCACGTGTTTTAGGGAGACTCCGATTGCGGAAGACTTGCAGATAGCGTTCGATGTCATCAAGTAGGTCATGAGCAGGATTGGTCTGGCTTAGCTGGGCAGCAATCTTAGCAAAGAGCTGGGCCAAAATCAAACTCTCACTTGCAGCTAGGTGACAGGTATTGATCTGCTGGGCCATGTTTCGTAAGATACGACTTTGCCGTTGTCTCATCTCAAAGTAGTGGATATGGTAGTCCGTCTGGTGAAAGAGGTGGTCCGAGTGATCCAAATAGACCAGCTTGAGGGCTTCATCAAGGAGCTTGTCTAATTCGTCAACGAGTTGGGCTTGATTGCGCCCGTCTCCTCTCGACAGATAGTATTTAAAGCGAAGTAGGATGTCTTTTAACTTTTCTTCGACCTGAAGGTGGTAGCTGTGAATGGCTTTCACACGAGAGGGCATATAAAGGTTGACCAACAGAGCAAAGCTTGTCCCGATGAGAAAGAGGAGCACTTCATTGAGCAAGAGAGCTGGAGAAGTAGACTCCTGTACCAAGAGATGACTGACCAAGACACTGCTAGGTGTGATGCCGATTTCCCAACCCATTTTATAAGCTAGAGGCACATAGAGAGCCAGATAGAGGCCTAGGCTCCAGATGTGAAAGCCTGTCAGCTGAAAGGCTAGAACGCCGATAGCGAGCGCTAGGAGCATGGAAAAGAGGCGGTTATGTGCTAATTTTAGTGTGCTTCTGCGCGTATCGGATAGGCTTAAGAGGGCGATAATTCCAGCTGAAACCGCTGAAGACAAATCTAAAAAATAAGCTAGAAAACAAGCGAGGCAGGTCGCTAAGATCAGTTTTGTCGTACGTTGGGTGATAGACATGAGAATTTCCTATAATACTAGAATAAGAGTATAAAAGACAAGACTTGAAAGACTTGTCTTAAAAAATCTATTTTTTACGTGCCGACGCATACTCAGCTACTGCTGTAAAGAGAACGTCGGTAGAAGAGTTCAGGGCAGTTTCACAGGAGTCTTGGACGACACCGATGACAAAACCAACTCCGACGACTTGCATAGCAACGTCATTTGAAATTCCAAAGAGACTACAAGCGACGGGGATGAGGAGAAGTGATCCTCCAGCGATCCCAGAGGCTCCGCAGGCAGAAATGGCAGCCACTACACTGAGGACAAAGGCTGTACCAAAGTCGACAGGGATTCCTAGCGTATTGACTGCAGCTAGAGTCAAAATGTTAATGGTTACAGCTGCACCAGCCATGTTAATAGTGGAGCCAAGGGGGATAGAAACAGAGTAGGTATCTGGATTGAGTCCTAGGTCTTGGCAGAGTTTCATGTTGACAGGGATATTAGCGGCAGAACTACGAGTAAAGAAAGCTGTAATCCCACTAACACGCAAACATTTCAAAACAAGAGGGTAGGGATTTTTTCTCATAAAGAGAAAGGCAATGAGGGGATTGATGACAAAGGCCACAAAAGCCATAGTTGTAATCAAGAGTCCTAGCAAAATTCCGTAGTTAGCAAGGCTGGTAATTCCTTTATCAGAGATGGTCTTGAAGACCAAGCCCATAATTCCGAAAGGTGCTAAATTGATAATCCACTCCACAATCTTGGAAGTTACTCCTGCCATGGTTTTGAGCAATTCCTTGCTGTTTTTGCTAGCTTCTCTCATAGCAAGCCCAAAGACAACAGCCCATGATAGAATTCCAATATAGTTGGCTTTGACGACGGCGTTGAGGGGATTGTCCACGAGATTCAGCAGGAGGTTGCTGAGGACTTGACCGATGCCGTCTGGTGGGGCAATCTCTGTGCTCGCACTGCTGAGAGTAATCTGGACGGGGAAGAGAAAACTAGCCAGTACAGCAACCAAGGCAGCCGCAAAGGTACCGAGTAGATAGAGAAAAATAACGGTCTTCATATTGGTATCTTGCCCTTTTTGATGTTGTGAGAGGGCATTTGCGACGAGGGTAAAGACCAAGACAGGAGCGATGGCTTTCAGACCTCCAACGAATAGGTCACCGAGAATGCCGAATCCCGACAAACTAGGGAAAAGTAGCCCTAGAGAGGCTCCAAGAAGCATGCCGATTAGGATACGTTTGATGAGGCTGGCCTTGTTCCAGGCTCGAATGATTTTTTTCATAATAGTCTCCTTCAAAATGTATTGTTTATGATTATAGTATAAATATGCCGTTGAGGCAAGTCTTTTTTTGAGTTTGGGGGAATATCGGAATATTTATGAGAGATTTGAGTGGGATGATTTGTGGTATAATACTAGAAAGGAGTTTTGTATGCAAGAATTTTTTCAACGTTATCTTGATAAATTGGATGTAACAACTGTATTAGAGAATCTCTTGACCAAGGTGATTTCTCTTTTGATTCTCTTTTTGTTATTTTATATAGCTAAAAAGATCCTCCATGCTACTGTCCGAAAGATTGTCAAGCCCTCGCTTAAATTTTCAAATCGAGATGCTGGCAGACAGAAGACTATTTCTCGTTTGCTTGAAAATATCTTTAACTATACCCTTTATTTCTTTTTAATCTACTGTATCTTGTCCATTTTAGGCTTGCCAGTTTCCAGCCTCCTTGCTGGGGCAGGGATTGCTGGAGTTGCCATTGGGATGGGGGCGCAAGGCTTTCTATCCGATGTCATCAATGGCTTTTTCATCCTCTTTGAACGCCAGCTCGATGTGGGCGACGAAGTGATCCTCACAAATGGTCCTATTACCGTGTCTGGAAAGGTTGTCAGTGTAGGAATCCGTACGACCCAACTTCGCAGTGACGACCAAGCCCTTCACTTTGTTCCCAACCGAAATATCACTGTTGTCAGCAACTTCTCCCGCACAGAGTAGGTCTGCTATTTTGGCAGATTTGTGGTACAATAGAAAGAGTTTGGCAAAGGAGAGAGTATGCTATTTGTAGAGAAAAAACTAGGTCATGATTGTACCTGGATAGACCTTGATGTGGACAAGATTAAAAATATGGAAGATCTTTCTGACGTCTATGGATTGGACAAGGAAACCATTGAGTATGCTCTAGATAGAAATGAACGTGCTCACATGGATTATAATCGTGAAACGGGGACGGTAACCTTCATTTATAATGTTCTTGATTTAGAAAAAGACAAGGAATATTATGAAGCGATTCCGATGACCTTTATCGTTGAAAAACAACGGTTGATCACTATCAGCAATCACAAGAATACTTATGTGATTAAACGCATGGCGACCTATCTTGAAAGCCATGAAATTATTTCAATCTACAAATTTCTTTTTGCCAGTTTAGAGATTATTAGTAATGCTTATTATCCAGTTATTGAAGAGATGGATAAAAGTAAGGATGAAATCAGTGCACTTCTTCGTCAAAAAACAACTAAAAAAAATCTTTTTGCCCTCTCTGACTTGGAAACTGGTATGGTTTACCTGACAGCTGCTGCTAAACAAAATCGTCTCCTCTTGGAACATATCCAAGGTCATGCTCTTTATCGCAATCTTAATGAGGTAGAAAGAGAGCAGTTTGACGATGCTATGATTGAAGCACATCAGTTGGTTTCGATGACAGATCTGATTTCTCAAGTTTTGCAACAACTCTCAGCCTCTTACAACAACATCCTAAATAATAATCTAAATGATAATTTGACAACTTTGACAATTATCTCAGTTTTGCTAGCTATCCTTGCGGTTATTACAGGATTTTTCGGAATGAATGTTCCCTTACCGTTTACAGATGAACCGAATGCTTGGATTTATATTTTGCTAGCTAGTCTAATTTTATGGGCAGTCTTAGCCCAATGTTTAAAGAAAATTGCTAGAAATTAAAAAGAAAAGGAGCCAGAATGGCGATTGAAAACTACATGCCAGATTTTGCTGTGGAAGCAGTCTATGATCTGACAGTTCCAAGTCTGCAAGCGCAGGGAATCAAGGCTGTTTTGGTCGATTTGGATAATACCCTCATTGCTTGGAACAATCCAGACGGGACGCCAGAGATGAAGCAATGGCTACATGACCTTCGGGATGCAGGTATTCGCATCATCGTGGTCTCAAATAATACCAAAAAACGAGTTCAACGCGCAGTTGAAAAATTTGGGATTGACTACGTTTATTGGGCCTTGAAGCCCTTCACCTTTGGGATTGACCGTGCCATGAAGGAATTTCACTATGAGAAAAATGAAGTGGTCATGGTTGGCGATCAGCTCATGACGGATATACGAGCAGCGCATCGTGCAGGGATTCGCTCAATCTTGGTCAAGCCCTTGGTCCAACATGACTCTATCAAGACGCAGATTAACCGAGCCCGTGAGCGCCGTGTCATGAAGCAAATTACTGAAAAGTACGGACCGATTACATATAAAAAAGGAATCTAACTATGGAAGAAATTCTCTGTATTGGTTGTGGAGCAACCATTCAGACGACAGACAAGGCTGGTCTTGGATTTACTCCCCAATCGGCACTCGAAAAAGGGTTGGAGACTGGCGAAGTCTATTGCCAACGCTGTTTCCGTCTCCGTCATTACAATGAAATCACAGATGTCCAGTTGACGGACGATGATTTCCTCAAGCTCTTGCACGAGGTGGGAGACAGTGATGCCTTGGTGGTCAATGTTATTGATATCTTTGACTTTAATGGTTCTGTCATCCCAGGCTTGCCACGCTTTGTATCGGGCAATGATGTCCTCTTGGTGGGAAATAAAAAGGATATCCTGCCCAAGTCTGTTAAACCGGGCAAGATTAGCCAGTGGCTTATGGAACGCGCCCACGAAGAAGGACTTCGTCCAGTAGATGTCGTCCTGACTTCAGCGCAAAATAAATATGCCATCAAGGAAGTCATTGACAAAATCGAGCACTACCGAAAGGGCCGTGATGTCTACGTGGTCGGTGTGACCAACGTTGGGAAATCAACCCTTATCAATGCTATTATCCAGGAAATCACAGGTGACCAAAATGTCATCACGACTTCGCGTTTTCCGGGGACAACCTTGGACAAGATTGAGATTCCGCTTGACGACGGATCTTATATTTACGATACACCGGGGATTATACACCGCCACCAGATGGCCCATTACTTGACGGCCAAAAACCTCAAGTATGTCAGCCCTAAAAAGGAAATCAAGCCTAAAACCTATCAGCTCAATCCTGAGCAAACCCTGTTTTTAGGCGGTTTAGGACGATTTGACTTTATTGCAGGAGAAAAGCAAGGTTTTACTGCCTTCTTTGACAATGAACTCAAACTCCATCGTACCAAGTTAGAAGGAGCTAGTGCCTTCTACGACAAGCACGTCGGAACCCTCCTCACACCACCAAATAGCAAGGAAAAGGAAGACTTTCCAAAACTAGTCCAGCATGTATTTGCCATCAGGGACAAAACCGACCTAGTCATCTCAGGCCTAGGCTGGATCCGCGTAACAGGAACCGCAAAAGTCGCCGTCTGGGCACCAGAAGGCGTCGCAGTCGTCACACGAAAAGCAATTATTTAAAATTAAATCACTGAGCGAACAAAGTGAGCTCATAAAAAGATAGTTATTGCCGTGGTGTGATTGCCAATCGTTAGATTTGCAAAGGGCACAATTGAGACTAAGGCTCAATTGTGAGGTCAGGAAATCCATTTTTCAAAGATGAGATCTTTGGAAAATTAGTTCCGACCGTCCCTCACCACCTAAAATAACTATCAAAAAACAAGGAAGAAAATTATGTCATTAACATCGAAACAACGTGCCTTCCTCAACAGTCAGGCACACACCCTCAAACCCATCATCCAAATTGGAAAAAATGGGCTCAACGACCAAATCAAGACCAGCGTCCGTCAAGCTCTTGACGCGCGTGAATTGATCAAGGTTACTCTCTTACAAAACACAGATGAAAACATCCACGAAGTAGCTGAAATTTTGGAAGAAGAAATTGGTGTGGATACCGTCCAAAAAATCGGACGCATCTTGATCTTATTTAAACAATCCAGCAAGAAAGAAAATCGCAAGATTTCCAAGAAAGTCAAAGAAATCTAAAACCTTACTCCAAACAACTGTTTTTACAGAGAATTAAAGGAAGACGAGCCTATGGCAATCGAATTATTGACTCCCTTTACCAAGGTAGAGTTGGAGCCAGAAATCAAGGAGAAAAAACGCAAGCAAGTCGGGATTTTAGGGGGGAATTTTAACCCCGTTCACAATGCCCATCTTGTTGTGGCGGACCAAGTGCGACAACAGTTGGGACTGGATCAAGTTCTGCTCATGCCCGAATACCAACCACCTCATGTAGATAAAAAGGAAACCATCCCCGAGCACCATCGTCTCAAGATGCTTGAATTGGCGATTGAGGGGATTGAAGGTCTGGACATTGAAACCATTGAGCTAGAGCGCAAGGGCATTTCTTACACTTATGACACCATGAAGATTTTGACAGAGCAACATCCAGATACGGATTATTACTTCATTATCGGAGCTGATATGGTGGATTATCTGCCTAAGTGGTACCGAATTGATGAGCTGGTCGACATGGTTCAGTTTGTGGGAGTTCAACGCCCACGCTACAAGGCAGGAACTTCCTATCCTGTTATCTGGGTGGATGTGCCCCTCATGGATATCTCATCCAGCATGGTGCGTGACTTCCTTGCTCAAGGTCGGAAGCCCAACTTTCTCCTACCTCAGCCAGTGCTAGACTACATCGAGAAGGAGGGACTCTACTGATGGCCTATCAAGACTATATCAACTGCTCCCGTGAGGCTTTGTTGGAAAAAATGGCAGAGCTTCTACCTGAAAAACGCTTAACCCATTGCTTGGGTGTGGAGCATGCAGCCATAGAACTGGCGGAGAGATTTGGAGTCGATGCCGAGAAAGCAGGACTAGCAGGCCTCCTTCATGATTATGCTAAAAAACTGTCAGACCAGGAATTTCTAGACTTGATTGACCGTTATCAGCTGGATTCTGACCTCAAAAACTGGGGCAATAATGTTTGGCATGGCATGGTTGGCATCTACAAGATTCAGGAAGATTTGAATTTGCAAGATCCTGAAATCCTGCGGGCCATTGAAATCCATACAGTCGGTGCTGGTCAGATGACCGATCTTGATAAGGTCATCTACGTCGCAGATTATATCGAGCATAACCGAGCATTTCCGGGAGTGGATGTGGCGCGTGAGATTGCAAGTTTATCGCTCAATAAGGCAGTGGCCTACGAAACAGCTCGTACTGTGGAGCATTTGGCTCATCAGGGATTCCGCATCTATCCCCAAACCCTTGAAACCTATAACGCCTATGTGCACTATTTGAAAGAGGACTAAATGAACGAAAAAGAATTACTAGAACTAGTCGTGAAAGCGGCTGATGAGAAACGTGCGGAGGATATCCTCGCACTTGACGTACAAGATTTGACTAGCGTGACGGACTACTTTGTCATCACTAGCTCGATGAATAGCCGTCAGTTGGACGCTATCGCTGACAATATCCGTGAAAAAGTAGCCGAAGCTGGTGTTAAAGGCAGCCATGTCGAAGGCGATGCAGCGGGAGGTTGGGTTCTACTAGACCTCGGTGGGGTCGTCGTGCATATCTTCTCAGAAGAAATGCGTGCCCACTATAACCTAGAAAAACTCTGGCATGAGGCGGAGTCAGTAGATTTATCTGAAACTCTAGCGTAGAAGATGAACTCAGTTGCAGTCAACTGGGTTTCTTTGCTTATTTTAAAAGAAATTGATGGAAAGGTGAGGGCTAGTGGTGTTTACCATGGAGCTCTTAGTATCATGTTTTATGGCGACATATGAAACCTTTGCGGCTGTTTACGATGCTGTGATGGACGATAGTTTATACGATAAATGGACGGATTTTTCGCTGCGTCATTTGCCTAAGACCAAGGAGAGAAAGAAACTCTTGGAATTGGCTTGTGGGACAGGCATCCAGTCCGTTCGCTTTTCTCAGGCTGGTTTTGAAGTGACTGGACTGGACTTGAGCGCGGATATGCTGAAGATTGCGGAGAGGAGAGCTGCTTCAGCCAAGCAAAAGATTGATTTTATTGAAGGCAATATGCTAGATTTGTCCAAGGCAGGTAAATACGACTTCGTGACCTGCTATTCGGATTCTATCTGCTATATGCAGGATGAGGTGGAAGTAGGGGACGTCTTTAAGGAAGTATATAATGCCCTCAACGAAGATGGTGTCTTTATCTTTGATGTACATTCGACCTACCAGACAGATGAAGTTTTTCCAGGCTATTCCTACCATGAAAATGCAGAAGATTTTGCCATGCTCTGGGATACCTACGAGGACGCTGCACCTCACTCTATCGTGCATGAACTGTCTTTCTTTATCAAGGAAGCAGACGGTTCCTTTAGTCGTCATGATGAAGTGCATGAGGAACGAACTTATGAAGTCTTGACCTATGATATTTTGCTGGAACAGGCCGGTTTCAAGTCCTTCAAACTCTATGCGGACTTTGAGGACAAGGAGCCAACAGAAACCAGCACCCGTTGGTTTTTTGTAGCCCAGAAGTAGGATGCCTGAATGATTTGGCAAAATAGATTGAGGTAATAATGTTAGAATTCTTTTTGATTGTGGTTGTGGTCATA
Source organism: Streptococcaceae bacterium AF54-32pH5A (assembly GCA_027682205.1). Lineage (GTDB taxonomy): Bacteria > Bacillota > Bacilli > Lactobacillales > Streptococcaceae > Streptococcus. The sequence continues at coordinate 874,005 of JAQDAD010000001.1, read as the reverse complement.
GTAGAGTATATTATGCTTAAGAACTTTCTTTCAATGAATTTGAAAGAGTATCAAGGATTTAGTACGAGATTCTTTTCTTCTTCTAGTGGAGATAAAATAAGTACAAACAGCATAATCTTTTGGATATTTATTTCGCCATTTTTTTCTATCCTAGGCTATGTTTGTTCTTTGTTTTTGAATTCTGTTTTTAAAACATGTCATGTTTCATATAACTATTTATGGACGATAAGTTTAGTTTTTTGGGTAGTTATATATCTGATAATTTTGATATTAGGCCGTCGAAAATTAGTGAATCACTTATTTATTTTAATAATAGCGATAGCTTCAATTGTTTTAAATTGGTACATTGCTCGAATAGCCTTTACAGGAAATGTAAATGATATTTCACCTGATTCAAGTAATACGGCATTTCAATTCTATTTAGCTATAGGGTTATCTCTAATTTCGATTGTTCAGGTGATATATGAAAGTGAAAATTACACTTTGAAACGTACGCGTTTTATTAGAGAGAGGATTCAGAAGTATCTACGAAAATACAAAGTAATATATTCTTTGAAAGGAAATTTAGAGTTACTTTATTTGTCGCTTGCCATTTTGGTACTAGAGGATTTTGAACGGCCTAAATTTATCAGAATTATAGAAAATATTTTGAGAACAAAAACAAGAAATATTGCTCAAAATGATTCTATTGATGATATTGATAGCGTTAATATTCTTGTGAAACAACTTCAAGATTTGGCTTTACGTTCAAAAGAGAAGGATGAAAAAACATTGAGGTTTATTATTAAAGAGATAAATTGTTCAGATCAATATGTTACTAATGTTATGGAATTGTTTAATACAATTTCTCGATTAGATAAAGATTTTAAAATAGTTGAAGCTAATAAATATAATGAAAAATAATGTCTAGTAATAGGAGAGCATCATGACCATCACAGGTATTATCGCGGAGTTCAATCCTTTTCATAATGGCCATAAATACCTGCTGGATCAGGTGGAGGGGCTGAAAATCGTTGCCATGTCTGGGAATTTCATGCAGAGAGGCGAGCCCGCTATCGTTGATAAGTGGACACGGGCCCAGATGGCACTGGAAAATGGCGCAGACTTGGTAGTGGAATTGCCCTTTTTAGTCAGTGTTCAGGCAGCAGATTTCTTTGGCCAAGGAGCTGTGGATATCTTGGCTCGGTTGGGCATTGATAGCCTCGCTTTTGGGACAGAAGGAGTTCTGGATTACCAGAAAATCGCTGACTTATACACAAATCAAGGTAGTGAGATGGAGAATTTTGTGGAAAATCTGCCTGACTCTCTCTCCTATCCCCAGAAAACCCAAGCCATGTGGAAGGAATTTGCTGGTCTTGATTTTTCTGGCAATACGCCCAATCATGTCCTTGCTCTAGCCTATGCCAAGGCGGTTGCAGGACGCAACATCAAACTCCAGCCGATTCAGCGTCAGGGAGCGGGTTACCATTCTGTGGACAAGAATGTGGACTTTGCCTCGGCGACAGCCCTCCGTCAGCACCAGAGGGACAAAGATTTCTTAGAACGCTTTATGCCTTCTGTTATTCTCTTTGAGCAGGCCAGTAAGGTGAGCTGGGATGACTATTTTCCCTTACTCCGCTATCAAATCTTGTCAAATCCAGACTTAACAACTATCTATCAGGTCAATCAAGAAATGGCAGTGCGGATCAAGGAAGCGATCAAGACAGCCCAGTCTGTTGATGAATTGGTTGATGCGGCTGCGACAAAACGCTACACCAAGGCGCGTGTCAGACGCCTCTTGACCTATATTTTGGTGCAGGCCAGAGAAAGTGACTTGCCAAAGGGGATTCATGTCCTCGGTTTTACCGAAAAAGGTAGACAGCATCTCAAGTCTCTGAAAGAGCAGGTCCATCTACTTAGCCGAATTGGTAAAGAACCTTGGGATGCCATGACCCAAAAGGCAGATCAGATTTACCAACTAGGGAATCCAAGTATAGCAGAGCAGAATTTCGGCAGAGTACCCATTAGAATAGAATCAAACTAAGTCTACTGAAAGGTAGGCTTTTTGAAATTTTTCCGAATAAATAGATAGAAAAGAATAATCTTGTACAAGTTCCTGACAATTTCTTTCTTTTCGTGTATAATAGTGGAAAAGAGGTAAAACGAGGTATGGTTATGGAAGCAGTTCTTTACTCAACATTCCGAAATCATTTAAAAGACTACATGAAAAAGGTAAACGATGAATTTGAGCCTTTGACGGTGGTCAATAAAAATCCAGATGAGGACATTGTAGTTCTTTCAAAGAGCGAATGGGACAGTATACAGGAAACCCTGAGAATCGCTCAAAATAAGGAACTTTCTGATAAGGTTTTGCGAGGAATGGCTCAAGTCCGAGCTGGAAGCACTCAGGTCCATGTGATTGAGGAGTGAGAAATGCTGCTCAAGTTTACAGAAGATGCCTGGGCAGATTATTGCTACTGGCAAACTCAGGACAAGAAAACGTTAAAAAGAATCAACATGCTGATCAAGGATATTCAACGAGATCCTTTTTCAGGAATAGGTAAACCAGAACCACTCAAATACGATTACCAAGGGGCCTGGTCACGTCGTATTGATGCAGAAAATCGCTTGATCTATATGATGGATGGGGATAGCGTAGCTTTCTTGTCCTTCAAAGATCACTACTAAGTCTACTGAAAGGTAGGCTTTTTTATTTTAGAAAATTTAGTTATTAAATTGAAGATAAAGTTTTTTGGAGAATGACAGATTTCCTAAGACAAAAAGTCGGCAAAGAAATTTAGTATAGCGATTATAATCTTTGTCCTTGAATCCGCTTTATAACTCTTATTTTGTGGTATAATGAAGAGAATTGTTAATAATATAAACAGGGGAAGCAAATGTCTAATTTTAAAGAAAAACTACCAATATTCCAGTCGAATGATGTTCAGATTTCAAATGTAGTCAATGCAGTTTGGTCGATTGCGAATACCTTGCGTGGGGCTTACCGTGCAGATAAGTATCGAGATGTCATCATTCCGATGTTTGTCTTGACTCGCTTAGAAGCTGCTTTATTGCCAACGAAAGATGAAGTAGTTGCACTTTATAAGTTAAATCCCAATACACCTGAAAAGGTTCTTGAGAATAAATCTGGCTACAAATACTATAATACCAGTCCTTTTACGCTTGAAAACCTCCAAAATGATCCCAATGCGATTGAGGAAAATTTTATTGCCTATCTAGATGGTTACTCTTGTCGTGTGAAGGATATTATTGAAAACCTAAAGTTTAAAGAACAGGTCCACACACTTGCACAGTCTGGACGTCTTTTTACAGTGATTAAGAAATTTTCTCAGATTGATTTATCGCCAAGTTCTGTGGACTCTATGGTGATGGGCTATATGTTCGAGGATATTATCCGTCGCTTTTCTGAAAATGAGGAAGCAGGTTCCCACTATACGCCTCGTGAAGTTATTGCTCTAATGGTCAATCTGCTCTTGATCGAAGCCGATGAAGAATTATTTGTTGATAAAAAAGAGTTGAAAATCTTAGATATGGCTGCTGGGACAGGTGGTATGCTGGCTACGGCTAAAAGTTACATCCGTAAGCTCGATACAGGAGCCACTGTCCGTCTTTTTGGTCAGGAAGTTTTACCTGAGACTTTCGGGATTGGTCAAGCGGATATGTTGATTCGTCAGGAAGACTCGGATTATTTTGTGAAGACAGATACCTTAAAAGATCCAGATCCATTCCCGGATACGAAGATGAGCTTTGTCATTGCCAATCCTCCCTTTGGGCAATCTTGGGGTGGTAAGGATGCGGACGATGGAGTAGAAGACGCTGTCAAGAGAGACCATAAACTTTTTATGGCTACAAAAGGTCAACAAGGACGTTTTGTAGCGACTCCAGGTACTGGCGATGCTCAACTGCTTTTCCATCTTCACGCGTTAGCGAAATTAGAAGAAAATGGGCGAGCTGCTATTATTTCAAATGGTTCTCCTCTCTTTTCTGGTGGTACTTCATCTGGAGAAAGTCAAATCCGTCGTTACATTCTTGAGAATGATTTGCTCGAAGCTATTATTGCCCTTCCGGGACAGTTTTTCTACAATACAGGGATTGGGATTTATATCTGGATTTATAATAAAAACAAATCTCCTGAGCGTCAAAACAAGGTCCAGTTCATCGATGCGACAGAGGAGTTTGTCCCTCTGCGCAAATCACTTGGCCAAAAACGTCGCGAATTGTCTCAAGATAATATCCGCCAGATCCTCCAATGGTATGATGACTTTACAGAAAATGACCATGTGAAGATTTTTGATAAAAATGAGTTTCTCTACCGAGAATACACTGTCATGCAACCTCTGCAACGTCGTGGCTTCATTACCAAGGAAACTATTGAGAAGGCAAAAAGTGTTCCTTTCCTAGCTAAATTATTTGACGAATACCAGTATCAAGAATTGCTGGAGATGGAACCACGCTCAGCCAAAGATGAGAAAAGATTACAAGACTTCGAAGCTGGGAAGGCTAAGCAAGAAGCTATCTTAGAAGCTCTTGGTGAAGGAATCACGGATGAAAGTTATCCTAATTTTGAAGTCTTTGTCCAAGTCATCAAGGATTTGCTGGGGGATATCAAGGTCACGCCAGCTAATATCAATGCTTTAGCTCTTGCTATGAGTGAAATGGACAAGACAGCAGAAGTTATCCGAACTAATAAGAAAGACAAGCCCAATGAGATTGCTGATGGGATTGTCTACGATAAGACAACCAAGGATAGTGAACTCGTTAAGCTGACAGAGGATGTGGAAGACTACTTTGCGCGTGAGGTCTATCCGCATGTACCTGACGCCCACTACTGGTTTGATGAGGAAAAAGGTTATGGAGCCGAGATTCCTTTTACCCGTTATTTCTATCAATACCAAGCACCAGAAAGTGCAGAGAAGCTTTTGGAAGAGTTCTATGACTTGGAAGCAGAACTACAGACGCTCTTGGAGGAACTCAAACATGACTAGGATGAAAGAGAGTGGTATCGACTGGATCGGACAGATACCTCAAGAGTGGGGAATTTCTAAAATAAAATTCACAACACAGCTGAATGGTAGAATTGGTTGGCAAGGATTAACATCTGCTGAATATAAAGAAGAAGGTCCATATTTAATTACTGGAACTGACTTTCATAATGGAACAATTAATTTTGAAACAGCTGTACATATTGATGAAAAACGTTGGTCAGAAGCTTCACAGATTCAGGTTGAAAATGGTGATTTACTAATTACGAAAGATGGTACGGTTGGCAAAGTAGCTATTATTTCAGGGCTTGATGATAAGGCTTCGTTAAATAGTGGTGTATTAAGGATCGAAACTGTTGATGAGATTGATAGGAAATTTTTATATTATGTTTTACTATCAGATGAATTTTGGATGTGGTTTAACTATACAAATTCAGGAGCTAGTACTATTTTACATTTATATCAAAATGTATTTGACGAATTCACTTTTACTTTTCCCCAAAAAAATGAACAACAAAAAATCGCTGATTTTCTAGACAAGAAAACTGCCCAGTTGGATAAGGCAAAAAATCTACTGGAGGAGCAAATTCAAAAACTCAAAGACTACCGTGCTAGCTTGATTTATGAGACCGTCACAAAAGGATTGGATAAAACAGTCCCAATGAAAGATTCAGGAATCGACTGGATTGGACAGGTGCCTGAAGGGTGGGATATTTCTAAAATAAAATTCACAACACAGCTGAATGGTAGAATTGGTTGGCAAGGATTAACATCTGCTGAATATAAAGAAGAAGGTCCATATTTAATTACTGGAACTGACTTTCATAATGGAACAATTAATTTTGAAACAGCTGTACATATTGATGAAAAACGTTGGTCAGAAGCTTCACAGATTCAAGTTGAAAATGGTGACTTACTAATTACGAAAGATGGTACGGTAGGTAAAGTAGCTATTATTTCAGGGCTTGATGATAAAGCTTCGTTAAATAGTGGTGTGTTAAGAATCCAAACAATTGATGAGATTGATAGAAGATTTTTATACTATATTTTACTATCAGATGAATTTTGGATGTGGTTTAACTATACAAATTCAGGGGCTAGCACCATTTTACATTTGTATCAAAATGTATTTGATGAGTTCACTTTTACCTTTCCTCAAAAAAATGAACAAACAAAAATTTCAGATCTTCTGGATAAGAAAACAGTTCAAATAGATAAACTTATTCAAATCAAGAATGAGCAAATTAAAAATATTAACAAACAACGACAAACTCTTATTTATGATTATGTAACAGGGAAGAGGAGGGTGTAGGATTGCTATTTGGAACTGATTTAAAATTTCGTTTAGCTTACTTCTTTACTGCATTTTTTCCAGCATTTATATTGATTTATTTCTCATTAGTAGATATTAATCAATTTTTATGGAAAGAGACTGACTCGTTCCTTTGTTATTTAAGTAGGAACTGGTTGCTTTTTCTTATGTTATTAGTATTACTTTCTATAATGCTAATATCAATTTACAGTATACGTGGATATATAAACGGACGGAGGAGAGAAGAAAACATTGTTAAAAACATTGTTTTAAATTTTAATGTATCTAAAGTCACGTTGAAAAATATTTCTCAAGGTAAAGTGATTGATATTCAAGACGGGCCAAAAATAAATCCGGGATTCATATCCTTTGTATCGTCAACCATTGTACCCTCTTTAGTATTAAAATTTATGAATGGAGTTAGTGCTCTAGTAGCAATCGTAATTATTGTTTTCTTTTTTGTGTTATTAATGCTTAGTAATGATATTTTTCCAAACTTGATATTACCTATTTTTGGTATCAATTTATTAGTAACAAAAGATAACTACAATATATTTTTCTTTCGAAAAGACTCGGCTGCATTTTCTGGTGTGAAAAGGATTTGTACTCTAGGAAACACTGGTACAATGGCAAGAACATTTGTTTTTTTTGATCAAGAAGCATTAAATGATGAAATAGGAGAGTAGAATGGTAGAAATATATGCAATTGGCTGGCAGGCTGGACGAGGTAAGTCACTTGGAAAATTGAAAAATTTTAGGAAAGTTATCTCAGACGAAGCTAGTGATTATGTAGATAATATTCAATTTGCTAATAATCAAAATTCTGAGAAATCAACTTTAAAGGAAAAATTTGAAGAATCAATTAAGTCATTACAAAATGTTGAAAATAATGGGAATAATACTGAAGTTCCATTTTATAGAAAGGTTGATGGAAGTTTGCAGTCTGAAATAGATAGAATAAAATTAGTCTCATCTCAATTAGAACAAGCTTTACCTTCTCTAAATGCCTTTGAAGATATACGAGTATATCTAGTTTGTGAAGAAATTAAGGGTGTACAGTACAAATATTTTTTGAAATCAATTCGAGCTGCGAAATTAAAAACTAGATTTATTGCTACTTTGACTTCTGGAAAAGTTGAAATAGTTGATATAAAAAAAGATGAGGGAAGAAGTCTTCCGTTCATCATAAGTTATGCTGAAAAAACTGAAAACAATGAAACTGTACAATATATCTTTAATGTTCAGGATTATGAAATTACGTTTGGTTTAAATGAGTCAAAAATAATCATGGCTGAAGAGAACTATGAAAACTTTTTATCTCATAATGATAAAGAGCCACAGTTTAAATTATCGACGGATTTTAAAGTGAAAGTATCTGATGAAGAATCTAAAAAAATAAAAGCTAAATTAAAAAGCCATCGTAAATTGATTAATTTGCTTGCAAAATATAATGATGAAGCATCGAGCTATGAATGGGAATGTGTAAAGAGTGCTAATGAATTGTCAGAACAGTTTTTTCAAACCCCTTTTGATTTTGACGAAGAAAAAAAAGAAATATATCTAACAGCGGACTCTCTTGAGGCATTTATTTCTGTGATTACCAATGCAAAGAAATTAGGTATTGCAAAAAATGAATATGAGGATTCACTGGCAGATAAGCGCCAGAAAGATAAAAAAGATAATATTGAAGCACAATGAAATATCTGTTTTATTGTGTTATCATTTCTAGATTTTAAGAAATTCATTGTAATCTTTAAATTTGTAATTATAACGAAATTTTTAAGAATTAGATTAAAAGAAAGTGAGAAACTATGGCAAATTTGGGCTTGAAGGAGCGCTATGATTTCCAGCAGTGGATTATCAAAGACTTGAAAGATAAGAATGGCTATATTCAGCGGGATAATGCTCAGTACAATCCTCGATTAGCTATGGATGTTGAACTCCTATGGGATTTTCTGATGGAGACTCAGGAGGAGACCATGGATTATCTCCTTAAAAAACTGAGCAAGGAGACGATTATCACTCTTATCAATAAGGAAATCGTCAAGGGTGGTTTTTTGTTCGCCTTAAAAGAGGGGGTCTTTATTGAAAACAAGCAACTGCGCCTCCTCTATCGTAAACCTGCGACTAGTTTTAATGAAAAAGCTGTTCAGCAATACCAAGCCAATCGCTTATCTGTAATTGAGGAAGTGGTTTATGAAGAGGGTGACCGTATTGACCTTGTTATCTTTATCAATGGATTAGCACTATTTGCTATCGAACTTAAGTTTAATCCAAGTGGTCAGTCAGTTCAGGATGCTATCAAGCAACTCAAAGGTCGCAATCCTAATAATCGTCTCTTTCGTTTTGAGCAGGGAGTCTTGGCTTCCTTTGCTGTAGATACTATGGAAATCTACATGACAACCCAGTTAAAGGGTCAAGAAACCTACTTCCTTCCCTTTAATATGGGGAAAGGGGAAGGTGTTGATATGGGGAGTGGCAATCCTCACAATCCTAATAGTGTAGATACAGAGTACTTGTGGCTTGATGTATTGACTAAGGATAGCATTCTCCAGCTGATTGAAAGTTTTATCTTCTTTGAGATTGATAAGAATGATCATAAAAAGAAAACACTGATTTTTCCTAGGTACCATCAGCGAAGAGCTGTTAGCCGTCTCCTAGAAGACATGAAAGTCAACCATACTGACAGTAATTATCTGATTCAGCATTCGGCTGGTTCTGGTAAAACCAATACCATAGCATGGTTGGCTCATAGTTTGGTATCGCTCCATGATGAACAAAATCAAAATATCGTGGATACTGTTTTAATCGTTACAGATCGTATTGTAGTAGACCGTCAATTGCAAGAAGCCGTTAAGGAAATTTCCCACAAACACGGTGTAGTTAAGGTGATGGGAGATAAAGAAACCTCAAGCGACTTGGCAGATGCGATAGCAGGAAATACAAAAATCATAGCTACGACTATTCATAAGTTTGCCCAAATCAACCAATCCAACTGGATGTCTGTAGGGAACACTGCGAAAAAGAAATTTGCCATCCTGATTGATGAAGCCCATAGTTCAACGACTGGCTCCTATATGAGTTCAGTTAGTCAGGTTTTGACTGAAACTGATACTGAGGATGGAACCATTGATGAGATTCAGGAAGTGACGGTTGCGGATGCGATTGAGCAGGAGATTGCGCGTACAGGAAAGCAAGACAATGTCTCAATCATTGCTTTTACAGCAACTCCTAAGGCAACTACACTACAATTGTTTGGTACAACACAACCCGATGGTTCTAAAGCACCTTTTGATGTCTACAGTATGAAGCAAGCTATTGAGGAAGGTTTTATTCTAGATGTCTTAGATAACTATACGACTTATAAAACCTACTACAAACTCAATAAAGCAGTAGAAGAAGATCCTGAACTAAAAACTACTCTTGCTAAACGTAAGATTGCTAAATTTGTGGAATTATCTGATGAGAATATTGATCAAAAGGTTGAGATTATCATGGACCATTTTCTCAGTCATGATATTATGGCTGAGTTGGGTGGTAAAGGAAAAGCTATGCTTGTGACCTCTGGTCGCGAGGTGGCGGTTAAGTACCAGTTGGCTTTTGAAAAATACTTTAAAGACCACAGTATCACCAGTATTGGTACCTTGATTGCTTTCTCTGGTAAGATTGACTATCTAGGGAGAGAGTACTCGGAATCTCAGATGAATCAGTTTAAGGAAGAGCATTTAAAAGAACGCTTTGATACGGATGATTATCAGGTGCTGATAGTTGCTAACAAGTATCAGACTGGTTTTGACCAACCTAAGTTAGTCGCTATGTATGTGGATAAAAAATTACGTAGTGTGGCTGCGGTGCAGACATTGTCACGTCTGAATCGGATATATAGAGGTTATAACAAGAAAACATTTATCCTTGACTTTAAAAATACCTACGACGATATTCGCTCAGCCTTTTCTCCCTACTATCGAGAGACGATTTTAGCTGGTACCATTGCCCCTAGTGATGTCTTAAAGTTGGATCGGAAAATTGACGAATATGGTATTTTGGACAGCGAAGTGGTTCATGAGTTTAATCAATTTTTATATCAAGAAAAACGTTCAAGTAGAGAAAAACAAAAGATGGTCGCTTTGTTGAATCAAGGTTATGACAGAGTGAAACGTTTTGATGAAAAAGAACAATTGTCTATTCGAAAAGTTATTCGCGGTTTTCTTCGGATGTATACCTTCTTGATTCAGGCAACGGCTTATCAAAATGAAGTTTTACATGAGCGATATAACTATCTTCAAAGTCTTGTCAAGATGATTGATGTTCGTTTAGGAGGAAATGATTTTACAATTGCTGATAAGATTGTTGTTGATTATATGAAACATAAGCAAACAGGCTCTTTCAGGGCAGTTTCTGAATTAGAATATCATCCTGAATTAACACTTCCTAAACCAAGTTTGAGCTATGTTACTGGAGATCAAGAAAAACGTTTATCTGAAATCTTAAACGAAATTAACGAACAGCTAAATTTGAACATTGATCAGCAAGTTGGTTTAAGTGGAGCTGTTTCTATTCGTGAATTGATGAAAAAGAATCCAAGGCTTAAGCAATCTGCGCGTGTTAATTCCAGGGAAGATTTCGTATTTGCCTTTGAAGAAGAAATTGACAATGCCTTGATAGAAGGGTACTCTCAGAGTCAAGATTTATATGGTGCTCTATTAAATAATGATTCGTTCAAGAAGAGAGTAGCAAATATATTTATTGATGATGTGTTTAAAAGTTTGAAGGGATCTGAAGAATTGTAGCTCCAAAATTCACACAAAACTCTTCAATTTGGGTTTGTGAAAATCGGTTTTTTATGATAGAATATTAAAGAATGTATGTCATTCGATAAACAAATTTAATGAGGTAAAAACATGGAAATCATGACCATTGCGATTGTTGTTTTTGCCGTCATCATTGGTTTAGTCATTGGATATGTCAGCATCTCAGCTAAGATGAAATCATCACAAGAGGCTGCAGAGTTGATGCTTCTAAATGCTGAACAAGAAGCAACTAATTTACGAGGACAAGCTGAGCGCGAAGCGGATTTATTGCTAAATGAAGCCAAGAGCGAAAGCAAGTCTCTTAAAAAAGAAGCACTATTGGAGGCCAAAGAGGAAGCCAGAAAATACCGTGAAGAAGTGGACGCTGAATTTAAGTCAGAACGTCAGGAGCTCAAGCAAATTGAAAGTCGTTTGACGGAGAGAGCTGCAAGCCTTGACCGCAAAGACGACAATTTGACGAACAAAGAAAAAACACTTGAACAAAAAGAACAAAGTATTTCTGATAGAGCAAAAAACCTTGATGCACGTGAAGAGCAATTAGAGGAAGTCGAAAGACAAAAAGAAGCTGAACTTGAACGTATCGGTTCCCTTTCCCAAGCTGAGGCTCGAGATATTATCTTGGCTCAGACAGAGGAAAACTTGACTAAGGAAATTGCTAGCCGCATTCGTGAGGCTGAGCAAGAGGTCAAGGAACGTTCAGACAAGATTGCTAAAGATATCTTGGTTCAGGCTATGCAGCGTATCGCTGGTGATTATGTAGCGGAGTCAACAAACTCTACAGTTCACCTACCAGACGATACCATGAAGGGACGCATTATCGGTCGTGAAGGACGCAATATTCGTACCTTTGAAAGTTTGACAGGGGTCGATGTTATCATCGACGACACGCCAGAAGTGGTAACCTTGTCAGGATTTGACCCGATTCGTCGTGAAATTGCTCGTATGACCATGGAAATGTTGCTCAAAGATGGCCGTATCCACCCAGCTCGTATCGAGGAGTTGGTGGAGAAAAACCGTCAAGAGATTGACAATAAAATCCGTGAATATGGAGAGGCTGCTGCCTATGAGATTGGTGCGCCAAACCTCCATCCAGACTTGATGAAGATCATGGGACGTTTGCAGTTCCGTACTTCATATGGACAAAATGTCTTGCGTCATTCGATTGAGGTTGCTAAGTTATCTGGTATCATCGCAAGTGAACTTGGTGAAAATGCAGCTCTTGCCCGTCGTGCTGGATTCCTTCATGACATCGGGAAAGCCATTGATCGCGAGGTTGAAGGCAGCCACGTTGAGATTGGTACCGAGTTGGCTCGTAAGTACAAGGAACACCCAGTTGTGGTGAATACGATTGCTAGCCACCACGGTGATGTCGAAGCCGAAAGCGTCATTGCAGTGATCGTTGCTGCAGCAGATGCCTTGAGTGCAGCGCGTCCAGGTGCTCGTAGTGAATCTCTTGAAAGCTATATCAAGCGTCTCCATGATTTGGAAGAAATCGCCAATGGCTTTGAAGGCGTGCAAAATAGCTTTGCCCTTCAAGCAGGACGTGAGATTCGTATCATGGTTAATCCAGGACAAATCAAAGACGACAAAGTCACAATCTTGGCTCACAAAGTTCGTGAGAAAATTGAAAACAATCTCGATTACCCAGGAAATATCAAGGTAACCGTGATCCGCGAACTTCGTGCAGTAGATTATGCTAAATAAATAAAAAAGAGCAGTTGAAATATTACTGCTTTTTTGTTACACTAGATAGAAAGACTGTAGAAGGATAACTGACGCTATCATCAGTATCTGAGAGAAATTTCACTTTATTTCACAGACTAACTAAAGGAGACATAATGGCAGACCGAGGCTTGCTAATCGTTTTTTCTGGTCCTTCAGGAGTTGGGAAAGGAACGGTTAGAAGAGAGATTTTTGAGAGTTCTGAGAATCAATTTCAATACTCTGTATCGATGACGACGCGTGCGCAACGTCCTGGTGAAGTGGACGGAGTGGACTATTTCTTCCGTACTCGTGAAGAGTTTGAAGAGCTGATCCGTCAAGGTCAGATGTTGGAATATGCAGAATATGTCGGTAACTACTATGGAACTCCTTTGACCTATGTCAATGAAACTCTGGATAAGGGAATCGATGTCTTTCTTGAGATTGAAGTCCAAGGAGCCCTTCAGGTTAAGAAAAAGGTTCCTGATGCTGTCTTTATCTTTCTAACGCCACCAGATTTGGATGAATTGCAAGATCGTTTGGTGGGTCGTGGAACAGATAGCGCTGAAGTGATTGCCCAACGAATCGAAAAAGCCAAGGAAGAAATTGCTCTCATGCGTGAGTATGATTATGCCATTGTCAACGATCAGGTGCCCCTCGCTGCTGAACGTGTTAAGCGTGTGATTGAAGCAGAACACTTCCGTGTGGACCGTGTCATTGGTCACTACCAGGAGATGTTGCCAAAATCTCCAACTACTCGATAAACTATAGGAAACAGGTACAAGCAAATGATGTTAAAACCCTCTATCGATACCTTGCTTGACAAGGTACCATCAAAATATTCACTCGTAATCTTGGAAGCAAAACGTGCCCACGAACTAGAAGCAGGTGCGCCAGCTACTCAAGAGTTTAAGTCTGAAAAATCAACTCTTCGCGCTTTGGAAGAAATCGAGTCAGGAAACGTTACAATTCACCCAGATCCAGAAGGAAAACGTGAAGCGGTTCGTCTCCGTATCGAAGAAGAAAAACGCCGCAAAGAAGAAGAAGAAAAGAAAATCAAAGAGCAAATCGCTAAAGAAAAAGAAGATGGTGAAAAAATTTAAGGTTGGGGGGACTCAATCTTATTTTTTCTATTGCAAGAATGTACTGACAAGAAGGAGGTGAGAAGATGGCTATCGCAAAAATTATCGTGGATGTTCCCCTGATGCAGACGGACCAGCCCTATAGCTACAAGGTCCCAGAGGAATTTGTAGACATGCTGGAAGTCGGTATGCGGGTCCATGTCCCCTTCGGTAAGGGCAATCGTTTGATCCAAGGAATTGTGCTGGGCTTGGAGTCCCAGTCAGATGAAGAAGTGACAGATCAGGACTTGAAAGAGATTGCGGAGGTGCTAGACTTTTCTCCAGTTTTGACTCAGGAGCAACTCTGGCTGGCTGAGGAGCTACGTAAGTCAGTTTTTTCTTACAAGATCTCCATTCTAAAAGCCATGCTTCCAGGATTTTTAAACTCCAGTTATGATAAGATTCTCTATCCTTTAGAAGGCCTAAGTCAGGCAGACAAAGAGCGCTTGTTTGGTTCAGAAGATTCGCTAGCCTTTTCATCTCTAGATTTAGCAAAGCAGGCAGAAATGATGCTCTTGACCAGAAAAGGTCTGCTCCGCTTAGAATACCAGGCTGTCGATCAGAAGAAGGTCAAGACCCAGTCTTGGTATGAGGTCCATATTGAGCAGTTAGAAGGTATTGAGATTTCTGCGCGTGCTAAGAAAAAGGCAGAGCTAAGAGACTATTTGCTTGCTCATGCGGAAAGTGCTCCTCTGGCTAGCTTGTTAGAGTCCTACTCGCGGGAGCAAGTCAACTTCTTTGTGGAGCAAGGAGCTCTAACCATAGTCCAAAAGGAAGTGCAACGTTCAGCTACTTATTTTGAAGGCATTGAAGCAAGTAGACCTTTGGAGCTGAATCCAGAGCAAAGACAGGCTCGTGATGCGGTTGTCAGTGCTATTGGGAGTCAGCAACCTCCTTTCCTCCTTCAAGGGATTACAGGAAGTGGGAAAACAGAAGTTTACTTGCAGATTATCCAAGGAGCCTTGGACAAGGGCAAGACGGCCATTTTGCTGGTACCTGAGATTTCCCTGACACCACAAATGACGGAGCGTTTTATTGCTCGCTTCGGCGAGAAAGTAGCCATCCTTCATTCAGGCTTGTCTAATGGTGAGAAGTACGATGAATGGCGCAAGGTCGAGCGTGGAGATGCTCAAGTTGTAGTTGGCGCCAGATCGGCCATCTTTGCTCCGTTGAAGAATCTAGGTGTCATCATTATCGATGAAGAGCATGAAGCTAGCTACAAACAAGACAGTAATCCGCGTTATCATGCTAGAGAGGTCGCTATTCTACGGGCTCAGTACAATCAAGCGGCCCTAGTCCTTGGTTCTGCTACACCGAGCTTAGAGAGCCGAGCGCGGGCTGGAAAAGGTGTCTATCAACACTTACGTCTGACCCAACGGGCCAATCCCTTGGCCACCATTCCCGAGGTTCAAGTGATTGATTTTCGGGACTATATCGGACAGAATGAGACATCAAACTTTACGCCACCATTGCTAGATGCTATTCAGGAGCGCCTGGATAAAAAAGAACAGGTAGTCCTCATGCTCAATCGTCGGGGTTATTCTAGCTTTGTTATGTGTCGGGAGTGTGGGACGGTGGATACTTGTCCCAACTGTGACATTTCTCTCACCCTGCACATGGATACCAAGACTATGAACTGCCATTACTGTGGCTTTTCTAAGGGAATTCCTCATGTATGTCCCAACTGTCAGAGCCGAAGTATTCGTTACTACGGGACTGGGACTCAGAAAGCATACGATGAGTTAGCAGAACTCTTTCCTCAGGCCCGCATTCTGCGGATGGATGTTGATACAACCCGCAGGAAGGGTAGTCACCAAGCCTTACTGGACCAGTTTGGACGAGGGGAAGCAGATATCTTGCTGGGAACTCAGATGATTGCCAAGGGCTTGGATTTTCCAAATGTGACCCTAGTCGGAGTGCTCAATGCGGATACGGCCTTGAACTTACCTGATTTTCGCTCTTCTGAGAGAACCTTCCAACTCTTAACCCAGGTGGCTGGTCGGGCAGGTCGTGCGGAAAAGGCTGGGCAGGTCTTGATCCAGTCTTACAATCCGCAGCATTATGCCATTCGTTTTGCCAAGGAACAGGATTATGAAGGTTTTTATGCCTATGAAATGAGTATCAGACGCCAACTTGGCTATCCGCCTTATTATTTCACGATTGGGATTACCCTCTCTCACAAGAAAGAAGAAGAGGTTGTCAAACGTGCCTATGAAGTCATGGGAATTTTGCGATCAGGTTTATCGCAAACTAGTAAAATCCTTGGACCGACACCAAAACCCATTGCCCGCACCCACAACCTTTATCATTACCAGATTTTGATTAAATACCGTTTAGAAGATGAGCTAGGACCAACCCTCAATCGAGTTTTGGCCTTGACTCAAGAACGGGAAAATAGCGAGCTTCGTCTCAGCATTGACCACGAACCGCAGCAATTTTTATAAGAAGGAGAAGAAATGACAAAACTAATCTTTATGGGGACACCTGATTTTTCAGCGACAGTTTTGAAGGGATTGTTATCGGACGACCGTTACGAGATTCTAGCTGTTGTGACCCAGCCAGACCGCGCTGTCGGCCGTAAAAAAGTGATCCAAGAAACCCCAGTCAAGCAGGCCGCCAAAGAAGCGGGTCTTCCTATCTACCAACCTGAAAAATTATCTGGAAGCCCAGAGCTGGAAGCTATTATGAATTTGGGAGCGGATGGGATTGTGACCGCTGCTTTTGGGCAGTTTCTCCCAAGTAAACTTCTTGATAGCATGGACTTTGCGGTCAATGTTCATGCTTCTCTCCTTCCCAAACACCGTGGTGGTGCTCCTATCCATTATGCCTTGATTCAAGGGGATGAGGAAGCTGGTGTGACCATCATGGAAATGGTTAAAGAAATGGATGCAGGAGACATGATTTCCCGTCGCAGTATTCCCATCACAGATGAGGACAATGTCGGGACCTTGTTTGAAAAATTGGCGATCGTTGGTCGTGATTTGCTTTTGGATACCTTACCTGCCTATATTGCTGGGGAAATTAAACTTGAACCGCAGGATCCAAGTCAGGTTACTTTCTCGCCAAATATTAAGCCAGAGGAAGAAAAGCTGGACTGGACCAAGACCAACCGTCAACTCTTTAACCAAATCCGTGGGATGAATCCTTGGCCTGTTGCCCATACTTTTCTCAAAGGAGACCGCTTTAAGATTTATGAAGCCCTCCCAGTAGAAGGTCAGGGAAATCCAGGTGAGATCCTCTCTATTGGCAAGAAGGAATTGATCGTCGCGACGGCTGAAGGGGCACTATCTCTCAAGCAAGTGCAGCCAGCAGGTAAACCTAAGATGGACATTGCTTCCTTCCTAAACGGAGTTGGACGGACTTTGGCAGTAGGAGAACGATTTGGTGACTAAAGTAGAAACGGCTAGAAATCTAGCTCTAGCAGTGTTAGAGGATGTTTTTGTCAACCAAGCATACTCAAACATTGCCTTAAACAAACACCTCAAGGGCAGTCAACTCTCAGCAGCAGACAAGGGTTTGGTGACAGAGATTGTTTACGGAACGGTAGCCCGCAAACTCACCTTAGAATGGTATTTGTCTCACTTTATCGAAGACCGAGAAAAGCTAGATAACTGGCTCTATGTTCTTCTTCTCATGAGCATCTACCAACTCCGTTTTCTGGATAAAATTCCCGATCATGCTGTGGTCAATGAAGCGGTAGAACTAGCAAAAGCCCGTAAAAAAGGCAGTGAAAAACTGGTCAATGCCGTTCTTCGTCGTATCTTGCGAGAAGGATTGCCAGATATTGCAACTATCAAACGCAAAAACAAGCGTGATTCCATTACCTATTCTCTCCCAGTTTGGCTCGTGTCTAAGCTCAAGGAAGAATATGGTGAAGAGAGAGCGCAAGCCATCTTTGAAAGTCTCTTGGTGCGTAACAAAGCCAGCATCCGAGTGACCGACTTGAGCCGAAAAGAGGAAATCAAAGCCGTGTTAGAGGCGAGTGATTCTCTTTTGGCCACTTCTGGTTTGGTCAAGGAGCAGGGGCACTTTGCGGGACATGATTTGTTCGCCGAGGGGGTCATTACCATCCAAGACGAGTCTAGTCAACTGGTTGCTCCCACTCTTGATTTACAAGGCGATGAGCAGGTTCTAGATGCCTGTGCGGCTCCGGGAGGGAAAACAGCCCATATAGCCTCCTACCTCACATCTGGTAAGGTGACGGCTTTAGACCTTTACGATCACAAGTTGGACTTGATCCAAGAAAATGCTCAACGTTTGGGAGTCGTAAATCGAGTGCAAACGCAAAAATTGGATGCCAGAAAAGTACATGAGTTTTTCGGTCGGGACTCCTTTGACAAGATTTTAGTAGATGCTCCTTGTTCTGGAATTGGTCTTTTGCGTCGCAAACCAGATATCAAATACAATAAAGAAACGGCGGATTTCGCATCATTACAGCAAATTCAGCTGGAAATACTAGGTAGTGTTTGTCAAACCTTACGAAAAGGTGGTATAATAACGTATAGTACCTGCACTATCGTCTCAGAGGAGAACTTTCACGTCGTTGAGGCATTTTTAGAAAGTCATCCCGAGTTTGAGCAGGTTAAACTAGAACATGAATGCAAGGATATTTTGAAGGACGGCTGTATCTTGATCACTCCTGAATTGTATGGAAGTGATGGATTCTTTATCAGCCAATTTCGCAAGATATCTGATTAGGAAGGAACTGACACAATGGAAATAGCATTATTAACAGATGTTGGTCAGAAACGAACAAATAACCAAGACTATGTCAATCACTTTGTCAACCGAGCAGGACGCACCATGATCCTCTTGGCTGATGGGATGGGAGGACACCGTGCAGGCAATATCGCTAGTGAGATGGCGGTAACAGACCTGGGCGTGGCTTGGGTTGATACCCAAATCGACACCGTCAATGAGGTTCGTGAATGGTTTGCCCACTATCTGGAACTTGAAAATCAAAAAATTCATCAGATGGGGAAAGACGAAGCCTATAAGGGGATGGGAACAACGCTTGAAGCAGTAGCCATTATTGGAAATCAAGCTATTTATGCCCACATCGGTGATTCTCGTATCGGTTTGATTCGTGGTGAAGAGTATCGCCAGCTCACAAGTGATCATTCTTTGGTTAATGCTCTGCTAAAGGCTGGTCAGCTAACTCCAGAGGAGGCAGAAATTCATCCGCAGAAAAATATCATTACCCAATCCATTGGGCAAAAAGATGAAATTCAACCAGATTTTGGCATGGTCAGCCTAGAGCCAGGAGACTACCTCTTGCTTAACAGTGACGGCTTGACCAACATGATCTCAGGAAGCGATATCTACGATATTGTAACGAGTGATATTTCCTTGGCAGACAAGGCGGCAACTTTGATTCGTTTTGCAAACAATGCAGGAGGCTTAGATAATATCACGGTTGCCCTTGTTCACATGAATGAGGAGGAAGTAGAATGATCCAGATCGGCAAGATTTTTGCCGGACGATATCGGATTGTCAAACAGATTGGTCGAGGAGGCATGGCGGATGTTTACTTGGCCAAGGATTTGATCCTAGACGGGGAAGAAGTGGCGGTTAAGGTCCTGAGGACTAACTATCAGACCGATCCGATTGCTGTGGCACGTTTTCAACGTGAAGCGAGGGCCATGGCGGAACTGGATCATCCCCATATCGTTCGAATAACAGATATCGGTGAGGAAGACGGTCAGCAGTACCTAGCTATGGAGTATGTAGCAGGGCTTGACCTCAAACGTTATATCAAAGAACACTCCCCTCTCTCAAATGAAGAAGCCGTCCGTATTATGGGACAGATTCTCTTGGCCATGCGTCTGGCGCATACGAGAGGGATTATCCACCGAGATTTGAAACCTCAAAATATCCTATTGACACCAGATGGAACTGCCAAAGTTACAGACTTTGGGATTGCCGTGGCTTTTGCAGAGACCAGTCTGACACAGACCAACTCCATGCTCGGTTCAGTCCACTATCTCTCACCTGAGCAGGCTCGTGGTTCCAAGGCAACTGTGCAGAGTGACATCTATGCTATGGGGATTATTTTCTATGAAATGTTGACTGGACATATCCCTTATGATGGGGATAGTGCAGTGACTATTGCCCTACAGCATTTCCAAAAACCACTCCCATCTGTTATTGCTGAGAATCCAGCAGTACCACAAGCTTTGGAAAATGTTGTTATCAAGGCAACGGCCAAGAAATTGACAGATCGCTATCAGTCTGTATCAGAAATGTATGTGGACTTGTCGAGTTGTTTGTCTCACAATCGTAGGAGAGAACCAAAGCTAGTCTTTGATGAGGCAAGCAAGGTTGATACCAAGACCTTGCCTAAAGTTCCACAAAGCACTCTGACCTCTATTCCGAAGGCTAAACCACAATTAGAGCGACCTCAATCAAAAGAGCAGACTCAGCAGGTGGTAGATGAAGCACCAGTACCAAAACCAGCGAAAAAACGGAAGTTTAAAGCTCGCTACATGATTTTACTGGCCAGTGCCTTGCTAGTTGCAGCCTCTTTGATTTGGATCTTCTCCCGAACTCCAGCGACTATTGCTATTCCAAATGTATCGGGACAGACAGTAGCAGAGGCAAAAGAAGCCCTTAAAAAGGCTAATTTTGAAGTAGGTGAAGAAAAAACAGAGGCCAGTGAGACAGTAGCCGAAGGTCGCGTCATTCGAACAGACCCAGAAGCTGGAAGTGGTCGAAAAGAAGGAAGCAAAGTAAATCTAATCGTTTCATCAGGTAAGCAATCCTTCCAACTAAGTAACTATGTAGGACGTAAGTCCTCGGATGTTGTCGCAGAGCTCAAAGAGAAAAAAGTTCCAGAAAATCTTATCAAGATCGAGGAAGAGGAATCTAGCGAAAGCGACCCAGGAACAGTCATTAGGCAAACCCCAGCTGCAGGAAGTACTTACGATCTCACGAAAGCCAGCACGATTACCTTAACAGTTGCTAAGAAGGTGACCAGCGTTTCGATGCCAAGTTACATTGGTTCAAGTCTCGAATTTACTAAGAACAATTTGACTCAGATTGTTGGTGTAAAAGAGGCCAATATCGAAGTTGTGGAAGTATCAACTGCTCCTGAAGGAACTACTGCAGGAACAGTTGTTAGTCAGGACCCTAAACCTGGAGAAAAGGTAGATCTCAATAAAACACGTGTTAAGATTTCTATTTATAAACCAAAACCACTTCCTTCTTCATCAAGTTCGTCTCAACGCGGAAATCCAGGAACAGACACGACGCCTTCACAGAGTAACAATCAAGGTAGCAACCCTACAACGGATTCTTCAGATAGCAGTAGAACGTCAAGTAATGAACGAAATTAACCCAATCTTTGTCATGAAATCATGACAAAGATTTTTTTTCATGAACTTTTGTGATAGAATAGAGGGAGCAGAAAATAGGAGTAGAAAATGGACGAATCAAAAGAGTTAAATGCTGTCATTGATGTGATTATGCTAGCTGGAACCATTCTCTTGAAAAGTGGTTCGGAGATTCATCGGGTTGAGGACACCATGATTCGCATTGCCCATTCACAGGGAATAGTGGATTGCAATGTTCTTGCCATGCCCGCGGCTATTTTCTTTTCGATTGAAAACACCAATATTTCTCGTATGAAACGGGTGACGTCATCCTCCTATAACATCGAAAAAGTCTGTGATGTCAACCAAGTATCACGAGAACTTGTGGGTGGCCAGATTGATCTTTCTACAGCCTTTCAAAAGCTGAAGGAAATCAGAAATCAAGCTCTTCCTTATAGCAAGCTCCAAGTGACTGTAGCAGCAACCCTCAGTGCTCCTTTCTTCTCGATTATGTTTGGCGGCAATGTCTATGATGCTTTTGGAGCAGGCGTTGCGACCTTGTTTGGTTTTGCCTTCTCTCTCTACGTCGAGAAGTTTATCCGAATTCCTTTTGTAACAGCCTTTGCGGGTGCCTTTGTTTTTGGCTTGATTGCCCAGTTCTGGGCTCGCTACACTGGATTTCCTTCGACAGCAGACCTGATCATAGCAGGAGCCGTCATGCCCTTTGTTCCAGGGATTGCTCTGACCAATGCGGTTCGAGATATCATGACCAACCATATCAACTCTGGTATGAGCAAGATGTTTGAATCCTTGCTCATTACCCTCGCTTTAGGGGCAGGCACTTCTGTCGCCCTGGTTTTGATGACATAAGATGACTCTAACAAGTATTTTACTCCAAGGAGTGGCAAGTTTGCTCGCCATTATCACCTTTTTAATCGTACTGAATGTCCAACGCTCCATGCTCCTACCTGGTGGGGTTTTGGGGATGGGCGTTTGGCTCCTCTATCTTGTTCTAAAAGAACCAACCAATGTCATCGTTGCGACCTTTATCGCGGCGGTGGTAGGTTCTTGTATCAGCCAGATTTTAAGTATTGTCTATAAGACGCCAGCGGTGGTCTTTGTCTTGGCTATTCTTGCCCCCTTGGTGCCAGGTTATTTATCCTATCGAACGACAGCTTTCTTTGTGACAGGCGATTACAGCCATGCCCTTGCCAGCGCGACTTTGGTGGTTATGTTGGCTCTGGTCATTTCTATCGGGATGGCAAGTGGAACTGTGATTTTAAAGCTTTATTACTATATCCGAAAACAGAGAGGCATCTCATCTTAACGCTGTCAAAGAAAAGGCTTGATTTGGTGAATCAAGTCTTTTTTCTCTCTTTTGCCCCTATTTGTGATAAAATAGAATGAAACGATTTTTTTACAATGAATGAAAATACAGAGGTAAATATGACAATCGGTATTGATAAGATTGGTTTTGCAACCAGTCAATATGTCTTGAAATTACAAGACTTAGCAGAAGCAAGGGGAGTTGACCCCGAAAA
Organism: Streptococcaceae bacterium AF54-32pH5A; assembly: GCA_027682205.1. Taxonomy (GTDB): domain Bacteria; phylum Bacillota; class Bacilli; order Lactobacillales; family Streptococcaceae; genus Streptococcus. The sequence continues at coordinate 851,227 of JAQDAD010000001.1, read as the reverse complement.
ATTTAGCAAGGGACTCTTGTTAAATGAAATTAGTATTGCACCACTGACTGAGGACATTGTTACCTTGGCTGCCAGTGCCAGCAACTCTATCCTCACAGATAAAGAAAAAGAAGAAATCGACATGGTCATCGTGGCGACCGAGTCAGGAATTGACCAGAGTAAGGCGGCAGCGGTCTTTGTTCATGGTCTGTTGGGCATTCAGCCTTTCGCCCGTAGCTTTGAAATCAAGGAAGCCTGCTATGGAGCAACAGCTGCCCTCCATTATGCCAAGTTACATGTGGAAAATTCTCCAGAATCCAAGGTCTTGGTCATCGCTAGTGATATTGCCAAGTATGGTGTGGCGACTCCGGGTGAGCCCACCCAGGGAGCTGGAAGTGTGGCGATGCTAATCACAAAAGATCCGCGCATTATGGCCTTTAACAATGATAATGTTGCTCAAACACGTGACATCATGGATTTCTGGCGTCCAAACTACTCAACGACTCCTTATGTCAATGGTGTTTATTCAACCCAGCAGTATCTGGACAGTCTCACGACGACTTGGGATGAATACAAGAAACGCTACGATTGGACCATGGGTGACTTTGCGGCCATCTGTTTCCACTTGCCTTATCCTAAGCTAGCCCTAAAAGGCTTGCGCAAGATGATGGATAAGACTCTATCTCAGGAAAAACAGGATAGTTTGCAAGAAAACTTTGATAAGTCCATTCTCTACAGTCAGATGATTGGGAATATCTATACAGGTTCCCTCTTCCTCGGACTCCTCTCCCTTTTGGAAAATGCAGAGAATTTGAAGGCTGGCGATAAAATTGCCCTCTACAGTTACGGAAGTGGAGCTGTTTCAGAGTTCTTTAGTGGTGAATTGGTCGAAGGATATGAAACCTATCTAGACAAAGAACGCTTGAGCAAGCTCAAGCAGCGCACAGCCCTATCCGTTGCAGACTATGAAAAAGTCTTCTTTGAAGAGGTGCAGTTGGATGAATCTGGTTCAGCCCAATTTGCAGCCTATGAAAATCAAGACTATGCCTTGGTGGAGATTGTCGACCACCAACGCCGTTATAGCAAGGTTGAAAAATAATGAAGATAAGTTGGAATGGATTTTCTAAAAAATCATACCATGAGCGCCTTGAGTTGTTGCGAGCTCAGGCGCTCCTTAGTCCTGAAAAGCAAAGGAGTCTAGAGCAGGATGAGCAAGTCAGCTTGACTGTTGCAGACCAGCTGAGTGAGAATGTGGTAGGAACTTTTTCTCTGCCTTATTCTATCATTCCAGAACTTTTGGTGAATGGTCAGGATTACACAGTTCCTTATGTGACAGAAGAACCCTCAGTAGTTGCTGCGGCCAGCTATGCTAGCAAAATCATCAAGCGAGCAGGCGGTTTTACTGCTCAGGTTCATCAGCGCCAGATGATTGGGCAGGTAGCCCTTTATCAAGTTGCTGATCCTGAACAAGCGCAAGCGAAGATTGCCAGCAAGAAAGCTGAACTCTTGGAACTTGCCAATCAAGCCTATCCTTCTATCGTTAAACGCGGTGGTGGAGCGCGTGATCTGCGTGTAGAGCAGATCAAGGGAGAAACAGACTTTCTCGTCGTCTACCTCCATGTCGATACCCAGGAAGCCATGGGAGCCAATATGCTCAATACCATGCTAGAAGCCTTGAAACCAGTCTTAGAAGAACTCAGTCAGGGACAGAGTCTTATGGGTATTTTGTCCAACTATGCGACCGATTCCCTAGTGACAGCAAGCTGTCGTATTGCCTTTCGCTACTTGAACCCTCAAAAGGACCAAGGACGTGAAATTGCAGAGAAGATAGCTTTGGCTAGCCAGTTTGCGCAGGCCGATCCCTACCGAGCGGCTACTCACAATAAAGGGATTTTTAATGGTATCGATGCCATTTTAATAGCCACGGGTAATGACTGGCGTGCCATCGAAGCAGGTGCTCATGCCTTTGCCAGTCGAGATGGACGCTATCAAGGTCTCAGTCAATGGACGCTGGATATGGAAAGAGAAGAATTGGTCGGCCAGATGACACTACCTATGCCTGTAGCGACCAAGGGTGGCTCTATCGGCCTTAACCCTCGTGTAGCTCTTAGTCACGAGCTACTGGGAAATCCTTCTGCCAAGGAACTCGCACAAGTTATCGTGTCTATCGGGCTTGCACAAAACTTTGCGGCCCTCAAAGCCTTGGTGAGTACGGGCATCCAGCAAGGTCACATGAAATTGCAAGCCAAATCCTTGGCTCTCCTAGCTGGCGCTAGTGAGACAGAGGTTGCTCCCCTGGTCGAGCGCCTTATCGCTGATAAAACTTTCAACTTAGAGACAGCCCAGCGCTATCTAGAAAACTTACGATCATAAAAAAACTCAGACGAAGGCAGTCTGAGTTTTCTTGTGCTTATACTCAATGAAAATCAAAGAGCAAACTAGGAAACTAGCCGCAGGTTGCTCAAAGCACTGCTTTGAGGTTGTAGATAAGACTGACGAAGTCAGTTACATATATCTACGGCAAGGCGACGTTGACGTGGTTTGAATTTGATTTTCAAAGAGTATTAAATACTTTTTCCTGGTAATAATGTAACTGGTAAGAAGTAACCAGTTGTCGCGACTTCCTTGCCTTCAATCTTCTGCAAGAGGAGATCAACAGTGAGGCGGGCAATCTCTTTCATTGGCTGCTTAATCGTTGTCAAATGAGGATAGTAGTTCTCGATAAAGTAAGTCCCATCATAGCCGATGACCTTAAGCTCTTCAGGAACAGAAATTCCCAGTTCCTGAGCGATTTTGATAACTAGGATAGCTGTCAAATCATCCGAAGCAAAGATGGCATCTGGTTTCTGATGAGTCAAGATATTCTTGATTTCCATTTCTTTTCTGACGGGAGAAAAGTCACTCGAAACATTGATAATGGGAGCTTTTGGGAGTACAGATGCAAAGCCAGCATGACGCAGTCCAGTAGGCGAGTTGGAATTGTCATTCCCTGTAATCATGATAATAGATTGGGCACCTGTCTTGACCAGAGTTTGGGCTGCGAGGACCCCGCCACCGTAGTTATCAGAGGAGACGACAGGGATGTCTGGTGATAGATTTCGGTCAAAGGAAATGATTGGGGCTGTCACACGATTGTAGTCTTCGATTCCTAAGTTGTGACTTCCAGAAATGATACCGTCGACCTGATTGGCTTCCAGCATTTCGATGTATTCCCGTTCTTTTTCAGAGTCGTGTTCGCTGTTACAGATGATGGTCTTGTAACCATTCTTGAAGAGCTGATGTTCCAACTTGTCAATCAACTCTGCATAAAAGACATGACTAATATTTGGGAAAATCAAGCCGATTAACTTGGCTGATTTTCCTTGGAGGCTTCGAGCCAGGTTGTTGGGCTTATAGCCCAATTCTCGCATGGCTTCATTGACCTTTTGAATGGTTTTTTCCGATAGATACCCCTTTTTATTGATAACCCGTGAGACGGTAGTGGGGCTGACACCTGCAAGTTTTGCGACATCAGTTAGTTTTGCGACCATAATCTAATTCATAGTAAGTTCCAGTTGGATTTCCAGATTTGATGAGGATACCATTTTGATCAGCATGAGGAAAGACGCGACCAGAAAATACTTTTTCTCCTTTATTAATGAAAATTTCAAAGACCGAGTTGTCGATGAAGATGTTAGCGGTAGTAGCATGCTTGTCTATAGGGCAAGAACGAGTGGTACCAAATTCTTGGGCGTACTGTTCACCAGCCTGGCTACGATCTACTGTCACTTGACCATTTACAAGGTCAAAGTTGATGGAAATTCCCTTGCCTTCTTTGTCAGCTAGTAAGACAATCTCGCTCTGACTATTGGCTTCCAAGTTGAGCTCCAGTTCATAGGTGTTACTGGTTTGGGCACGGTTTGAGAAGGTTTCTTCAGAAGCGCGAAGTTCTTGGACGGCTGCGACAGGGTATTGGTAGAGTTTCCCATCTTTGATAGTGAGTTCTTTGACCAAAGAGAAGGTTCCTTGGTGGTCAAAACGGTCAGATGGGTAGGCTACATCTGGTAGCCCAAGCCAGCTGACTGTCAATGCACGTCCGTCTGGAGCGTTAAAGGCTTGAGTTGCATAGGCTTCGAAACCATAGTCTAGATTATGAAGTTGTGAAACATCCATCATTTTTGCATTTTCAGGATCAAATGATGCCCCGATTTTGTACATGTTTGGATAGATATTGTCGTAGTCTAAAACACCTTTATCCAATCCTTGTGGACAGTAGAGAAGGACAGGTTGCTCACCGATAAAGACCAGATTTGGACATTCCATCATGTAGGCAGTACGATCGTTGGCAAAGTTTAGGTTGCCAACTGCCTGCCAGTTTGTGTAGTCATTATCTATAGCCTTGTAGAGACGAACAAAGCCTTTTTTCTCCAAGTCCTGACCACCCACGATGGCATAGTATTGCCCCTTGAAGTTAAAAATTTGTGGGTCGCGGAAGTGGTCGGTAGAGTCTGATGGTTGGTCAATCAAGACCTTGTCAATCTTCGTAATTTTGCCACTTTTGTCCAAAAGAGCGCCAATCTGGTAAGGGTGGCGAATCCAGTTTTCATCACGGACATTTCCTGTATAGAATAGGAACAAGTTATCGCCAAACTGCATGGCAGAACCAGAGTAGGCCCCGTGGCTATCTAATGGAGTATCTGGCAAAACATTGACCCCAGTTTCACTAAAGTGCACCAAATCATCACTTTCAAGCTGCACCCAAGACTTCAATCCATGAGCTGCACCAAAGGGGAAGTTCTGGTAAAAGAGAATCCATTTGCCATCAAAATAAGAAAAGCCATTCGGATCATTGAGAAGCCCCATTTTTGGCTCGACATGGTAACGAGTATGCCAAGGAGATTGCGCCATCTTTTCCTTGATTTGCTTGACTTCATCATCTGTCCAATCTTCGTAGCGTCTGTAGCGACGCTCTGTTGTCCATTCCATTTTATCTTTCCTCCTAAAGTTCTACTATCTTAATAGTAAACGTTTTCGGCAAAAAAAGCAAGTCTTTTATGTTAAAAAAGAGGAAAAAATGTCAAACGATTGCCATAAATTAAGCGAAAGAAATCGAGCAAATTTTCACGAAAAAATGAAAGAAAATGAAAAACAAAAGCTTTGAACCCTCTAATTTAAGGATATTTTTATGAGTAAATAGAAGAACTCAGTCAAAAACTATCATAAACGGAGATAAAGAAGAGAAGGAAAATAAAAAATTCTGCAAAACGCTTGACATATTTTAGAAACATGATAAAATAATAGTCGTAGGGCGAATAAAATCGCTTTCAAACAAGAACAAAATTTTTATAAGGAGATTTTGCAAATGAACAATCAGGATATTGCAAAAAAGGTCATCGAAGCCCTTGGCGGACGTGAAAATGTCAACAGTGTAGCCCACTGTGCGACTCGTCTACGTGTCATGGTCAAAGATGAAGGGAAAATCAAGAAGGAAGTGATTGAGAACTTGGATAAAGTTCAAGGAGCTTTCTTTAACTCAGGCCAATACCAAATCATCTTTGGGACTGGTACAGTAAACAAGATGTACGACGAAGTGGTTGCACTTGGCTTGCCAACATCTTCTAAAGAAGACATGAAAGCAGAAGCTGCTAAACAAGGGAACTGGTTCCAACGTGCTATCCGTACTTTCGGTGACGTCTTTGTACCAATCATCCCAGTTATCGTAGCGACTGGTCTCTTCATGGGTGTTCGTGGTCTCTTGAATGCTCTCGGAATGACACTTCCAGAAGATGTTACCATTTACAGCCAAATCCTCACAGATACAGCCTTCATCATCTTGCCAGGTTTGGTTGTATGGTCAACCTTCCGCGTATTCGGTGGAAATCCAGCCGTTGGTATCGTCCTTGGTATGATGCTGGTTTCTGGTTCGCTTCCAAATGCTTGGGCAGTAGCATCAGGTGGTGAAGTAACAGCTATGAACTTCTTTGGCTTCATTCCTGTTGTTGGTTTGCAAGGTTCCGTTCTTCCAGCCTTCATCATCGGGGTGGTCGGAGCCAAGTTTGAAAAAGCACTCCGCAAAGTGGTTCCAGATGTCTTGGATCTCTTGGTGACACCATTCGTGACACTTTTGGTTATGTCTATCCTTGGACTCTTTGTCATCGGACCAGTCTTCCACGTTGTTGAAAACTACATCCTTCTCGGAACAAAAGCGATTCTTGGCTTGCCATTTGGTCTCGGTGGTTTGGTCATCGGTGGGGTTCACCAATTGATCGTCGTATCAGGTGTGCACCACATCTTCAACTTGCTTGAAGTACAATTGCTTGCTGCTGACCATGTCAATCCATTCAACGCTATTATCACTGCAGCAATGACAGCTCAAGGGGCTGCAACTGTTGCCGTTGGTGTCAAAACTAAAAATCCTAAACTGAAAACACTTGCTTTCCCAGCTGCTCTTTCTGCCTTCCTCGGTATTACAGAGCCTGCTATCTTCGGGGTAAACTTGCGTTTCCGTAAACCATTCTTCCTTTCATTGATCGCTGGTGCTATCGGTGGTGGATTGGCTTCAATCCTTGGACTTGCTGGTACTGGTAATGGTATCACCATCATCCCTGGTACAATGCTTTACGTTGGGAATGGTCAATTGCTCCAATACCTTCTTATGGTAGCTGTATCATTCGTTCTTGGTTTTGCACTTACTTACATGTTTGGTTACGAGGACGAAGAAGAAGTTGCTACTGAAGTTGCGACAGAACGTTTGGTCCAAGAAGAAACAACTGGTAACATTCCAGTAGCTCCTCAAAACGAAACCGTCCTTACTCCAATTGTTGGGGAAGTTGTTGCACTTGCTGACGTGAATGATCCAGTTTTCTCAAGCGGAGCTATGGGACAAGGGATTGCTGTCAAACCTAGTCAAGGTGTAGTTTATGCGCCAGCAGACGCTGAAGTGACCATCGCATTTGCTACAGGTCATGCCTACGGTTTGAAGACAGCCAATGGAGCTGAAATCTTGATTCACGTTGGTATCGATACAGTGACAATGAACGGTGAAGGTTTTGAACAAAAGGTTGCTCAAGGCGACAAGGTCAAAGCTGGTGACGTTCTTGGAACCTTTGACTCAAATAAAATCGCTGCCGCAGGTCTTGACGACACAACAATGGTTATCGTAACCAACACAGCAGACTACGCTTCTGTGACACCAGTCGCAACTGGTTCAGTTGTCAAGGGCGATGCGATTATCGAAGTGAAAGCCTAGTCCTCTTCGAAAATCAAATCTAAAAATAAAACGAACAAATGTCATGTTTGTTCGTTTTTACTTAGATGGTAAGATTTACAGAGGAAAATCTAAAATATAGAGAAATGTAGACTTTCAAAATGTGCTATAATAGAGAAAATAAAGATAAGAGGTTTATCATGACAAAATTATACGGAAGCTTAGAAGCAGGCGGTACAAAGTTTGTCTGTGCTGTCGGAGATGAAAATTTTAACATTGTAGAAAAAACACAATTTCCTACAACAACTCCTATCGAGACCCTCGATAAAACCATCGAGTTCTTTTCAAAATTTGATAATCTTGCTGGTCTTGCTGTCGGATCATTTGGTCCAATCGATATCGACAAAAACTCAAAAACTTATGGCTTTATCACAACGACTCCAAAACCAAACTGGGCAAATGTAGACTTGCTTGGTGCCCTTCGTCGCGCCCTAAACGTGCCAATGTACTTCACCACAGACGTAAACAGCTCTGCCTACGGTGAAGTAGTTGCTCGTAACAATGCTGGCGGTCGTATCGAAAACTTGGTCTACTACACTATCGGTACAGGAATCGGTGCAGGTGTCATCCAACGTGGTGAGTTTATCGGTGGTGTGGGTCACCCTGAAATGGGTCACTACTATGTAGCCAAACACCCAATGGACGAGGAGAAAGAGTTTAATGGTGTTTGTCCATTCCACAAGGGATGTTTGGAAGGCTTCGCAGCTGGTCCAAGTTTGGAAGCTCGTACAGGTATTCGTGGTGAAAACATCGAACTCAATAACTCTGTCTGGGACGTCCAAGCCTACTATATCGCTCAAGCTGCGGTCAACGCTACAGTGACTTTCCGTCCAGATGTGATTGTCTTTGGTGGTGGAGTCATGGCCCAACAACACATGCTGGACCGTGTGCGTGAGAAATTCACAGCTCTTCTCAACGGCTATTTACCAGTACCAGACGTTCGTGACTACATCGTGACTCCAGCGGTCGCAGGCAATGGTTCCGCAACACTTGGGAACTTTGTCCTTGCAAAAGAAGTCTCAAAATAAACCATAAAATCCGCTTGGGAAACCAAACGGATTTTTCTATTCTCAAAACATCTGCCAGAAGAAATCAATAATATAGGTCAAACCATAAGTATAAACCACTAGGGTAAAGGGCTTGGTCAAAACGATGATAATCATATAGCGCTTAAAGGTCATCTTGGTAAGGGCAGCCAGCATGCAGAGAAAGTCAGCTGGGCTAACTGGCCAGATCATCATAAAGATAAAGAAACGTTCGAAGCGATTGCCCTTATCTAACCAGCCGATGTACTTATCATAGGTGCGCTTGCTGACGACGGACTGGACAAAGGCAGCCCCGTAGAGACGCACGAGGTAAAAGATAATGGCACAGCCAATCACGATGCCGATATAGTTATAGATAGTCCCGATGATGTGGCCGTAAATAAAGACCCCAGCCACTGAGGTCAAAGCACCCGGAATGATCGGAACAACGGTTTGTAGAATCTGTAGAAAGATAAAGAGTGGTGGCCCCCAAATCCCAGCTTGCTGGATAAAGGCCGATAGGGTTTCCTTGGACTGTAAAACTCCTGCCTGATAGGCCCAAATACAGAAAATCAAGGTGCCGACTCCCCCGACGATGGATGAGATATTGATGACTTGCTGCAGAAGGGGAGAAACAGCTTTCATTTGCTTGTGCTGTGACATAGAAACTCCTTATAGATAGTATGATTCTACTATACCATATTTTTCTTATAAAGACTAATTTGATTCCTTATCTTGCTTTTTATATAAGTGTGGTACAATTAAAGGAGTAAGTCAAGAGATATAACGGTGAAAGAAATGTTAGATTTAAACTTTAAAGGAAGATGGAGAAAGTACCAAAAACAGGTCTTGGATCGTTTTCAAGACTATCAAGCAGATGGTCATGTTCATCTAGTGGCCGCACCAGGGTCTGGAAAGACAACCATTGGTATCGAGCTAATAGCTCGTTTTGGCAATCCAGCCCTTGTCTTGGTTCCGACTGTCACCATTCGAGAACAATGGGTGGACAGGATTCAAACAGCCTTTTTAGAGAACGAACAGAAGATTTCAGATCTCGTTTCCCAAAACTTAAAGGAGATGAAGGCACTAACGATTGTGACCTATCAGGCTTTTCATAGTGCCATAAACCAATTACAATCACAAGAAGATGGAGAAGCAGAGGATTTTGAGGGGTTTGATTTGCTTGCAAGCCTAAGAGCTCAGAAAGTTGCGACTCTTTGCTTGGATGAATGCCACCATCTGCGAAATGAATGGTGGAAAAGTCTGGAAGCCTTTCGCAAGCAGTATGAACAGCTGCAAGTCATCTCCCTGACAGCCACACCGCCATATGACAGCGAGCCAGAACTCTGGGAACGCTATATCCGAATGTGCGGGGAAATCGATCAAGAAATCACGGTACCCGAACTAGTCAAGGAAGACACCCTCTGCCCTCATCAGGATTTTGTCTATGTGTGTTCACCAACAGCTGAAGAGTCGGAACGTCTCAAGCGGTTTGAGGAGACTAAGTGGGACTATATTCATCACCTTATAGTCGATCCTGATTTTCAAACATTTGTAGCAGATTCAAAGGTCCTCAAAGGGGATATTTCATCTGATTGCTCTTAGAGGATCCCAAGTATTTGTCCGCTATGTTGATTTATATGCATTCTCAGGGGTTGACCATTCCTGACTCTTTAGAGCATCTTTTGGGGGCGAAACGTCTGCCTCAGGTGAACTCCTACTGGCTCGAGCTGTTGTTGCAGAGCCTTCTCTATCAAACTCCAGATTGGTATGAGGATCCAGATGGATTTAGGGAAAAGTTAGAATCCGATTTGAAAGCACGGGGGTTGATCGAACAGCGACAGGTTTCTCTAGTTAAGTCTAAGGCTTCTGACCAGCTTTTAACCCAATCTCTGGGGAAGTTGTCTGCCATTGCCGATATCTTCTGGGCAGAGTATGAGAGTCTAGGTCAGGAACTGAGACAGTTAGTACTAGCTGACTATATTCGCAAGGATTTTGCCACCTATCTGGGAGATAATCAGGCAACCATTTCTCAGTTGGGGGTTCTCCCTTATTTTGAAAGCATTCGTCGCAAAGCTCAGGAGCATGAGATACCTGTATCTTTGTCTGTCTTGTCAGGGAGTGTCGTTATTCTTCCCACCAATGTGGCAGCAGAGTTGAAAGAACTCTTGCCTCAGGTTTATCTTAGTTTTTCGTCTATTGGTCAGTTAGACCAAGAAGATTATGTACTGGTGGGATTCCCTAGTACGGCTAAGGGTATTGTAGCGGCGGTGACGGAACTTTTCCAACGCGGTCGGATCCAAGTCCTAGTTGGAACCAAATCTCTCCTCGGAGAGGGTTGGGATGCCCCTTGTGTCAATTCTTTAATCCTTGGAAGTTTTGTGGGGAGCTTTATGCTGAGTAATCAGATGCGTGGACGTGCCATTCGTATCTGGCCGGGACATCCAGAAAAGACCAGTAACATCTGGCATCTGGTAGCCGTTCAAGCGCAAGCACTTATCACTCTTCCTGGTGAGGAGCCTAGAGCAGAGAGCAATCAGGATCTGCAGACCTTGTCGCGACGGATGGAGCATTTTCTTGGCTTGGCCTATAATCAGGAGAGTATTGAGACTGGTTTGGATCGCTTGGAGTTTCCAAAGCCCCCTTTTAAGAAAAAGCAAATCAGAGAGTATAACGAACGGATTAAGATGTTATCCAAGGATCGAGCAGGTTTGCGCAAAAAATGGTACGATTCTCTCGTAGTGGCAGATCAATTTGAGATTGTCACTGAAGTTGCGACTCAAAAACAGAAAATTCCAATCATGCTCCAGTTTGATGCATTAAAATGGGTACGCATGTCTTTGCTCTTGTTGGCAGTGGATTTGTTGGCCTTGTTGTTTAGACTGAGACTGACTGGAGTTTGGTGGCTTACAGCAGCCTGTCTCCTCTTTTTGGCCTTTGCATCTTGGCGCTACCTCTGCTATAAGAGTCCCTATAAACGCTTGCAGTCTCTGGGTGAGCAGATCCGAAAGGCTCTGCTAGATTCGGGGCATCTAACAGATGACCAATCTCGTGTTCAGGTAGAGGAGGATAAGGAAAATTATTTGGTTTTCGCCTATCTCAAGGGAGGTAGTATGAGAGATAAGGAATTGTTTGCGCAGACTGTGGGAGAATTCTTTGCTCCAGTGGACAACCAGCGCTATCTCTTGGAGGCAGAGAAAGTCCGACAAGGTCAGTCACCTTACTATGTCGTGCCTAGTCTTTTTGACAAGCGCAAGGAAGAAGCGCAGAAATTCCTTGACTTTCTGACGCCAACTATCGGACGCTATCACCTCGTCTACACACGAACAGAGGCCGGACGGAAAATCCTTCTCGAAGCTCGTATCAAAGCTCTCTCTAACAAAAATGACCGTATCTTGACTAAGAAGAAGGTTAAAAGCCGATTAGAGTAGGGTAGGTAGCTATTCGAAGTTTCGAAGATATGAATTTACTAAAGCTTATATGCATTCTAAACTTAGAATGATAAGAAATACATAAATTTATGAGTATTCTAAGCTTCGAATAGTCTATCTGAGAAAGTTTAGAGGTCTTCGAGCTTTCGAACAGTCGTCTTTCCTAAAGTTTAGATGTATTCTAAAGCTAGAAAAGTTAAAATCTAAAAATAGTAAGAGTCTCTATCTGACAGACAGATATGTTTCCAGTCAGATAGGGATTTTTTGTTTCTGAAATGGCTGATTTATCCTGTAAAAGTAAGAAATAGACAAAAAAAGTGCTGTTGGGATGATAAAGTAGATAGTTGAGCGGATGAGAGACAAAATTTTTCAGGTAACTGTTAGAATGGATTTATAAATTTAAGGGGAAACTCCTTTTTGAAATAATGAAAAAAGAAAGGTTATCATCATGACAAAAACATTCACCATCCGTCCGCTAAGCTATACCAACTTTACCAACCGTGAGTTTGAAAGTCTCATGGTTGACACGGGTCAACTACTAGAAGTCTTTGCTAAGGCACATAAGGACGAGCCTATGTATAGCAAGCATCTGGATTCCTTCAAGAGCAAGCTAGCAGACTTCCAAGGCCAACTCGCTATCGTAGAAAAGAAAGAGACGACGAACCTGACCGAAGTCGATCGAAATCGTGACAGTGCCCTAGTAGGTCTCTTTACTCTTCATCGAGGATTTGCTAAGATTAAGGAGACCAAACTCAAAGAAGCCCATGAGACCTTGAAACCAGTCTTTGCCAAGTACAAGGACATCACCAAGCATAGCAATGATGTGGAAACGGCAGAAATCAAGAGTCTGCTTAAAACCCTAAGCGAAGAACCTTACCAAACAGCAGTTACTAGTCTAGGATTGACACCTATGCTGACGGCGGTGATCAGTGCGCAGGAGGAGTATGATAAGGTGGAAAGTCAGGCGCGTGCGCATAAGTCTGCCAAGGAAGTCGGCAAGACCAGACAAGTCCGTACCGAACTAACCAGCATCTACGACCTCTTTATGCGCTATACCGCAGCCAGCGCAGAAGCCTATCCTGAAAAAGAGCACCTGACCAAACTCCTTAAAGACCTCAATACAATCCGAGATAGCAAGCGACGATTGACTGGCTCAAGTAAGAAGGAGAAAAAAGTAAAAGTAGAAGAAGCAGAACAAGTAGCAGGATAAAAACAAACGCCTTTAGATATATTATTATCTAAAGGCGTTTTTTGGTGGATTCGTGGTATAATTTAGTTAGCAATTCATCGAAAAGAAGAAGATTTATTTTTTTTGTCTATTAAGTTCAATGAGGGGAGAGTTCATGATAGATTGTAATAGTGAAGAAAAGAATAAAAAGGAATCAGAGGGAGTAACTATAGAAATACACTCAAAGCCTTTAAGTATAGAAGAAGTTAGAGTTAACTTTCAAAAAATCAATTTAGATATTTCTGAAAAGATGAGCTCAATTGCTGAGGCGTCTTTAAAAATATTATCACAAATAAAGATACCAAAAATAGATTTTCGTCCAATGCTATCAGTAATTGATAAGATAACTGAGTCTTATTCTTATACATTTAAATCGATAATAGATACTTTTTCTTCACTTGATTTTGAAAAATATAGAAAAGATTTAGAGGAGCTTGATAAAAGAAAAATAGCACAATTTTTGCACTATGATATTTATCCTCCGTTATTATTCATTGATGAAATGCGACCATATGAAATAGAAAACCAAAAAGAAGCTAATATTGTACTGATGGAATATCTATCATTATGGGAGGAAAAATATGGTAGAACAGTTTATGATTTTGTTCCTAAATCTCTAAAAACATATAAAGAGATTTGTCAACTACAAAATCTTGAACAGCTAAAAATGTATAAAACAATGGTCATGTTTTGCTGTGAAAGAATTGAAAATGTACTTGCTAAACTCCAACTACAAGAACAAGAGAAAAAGAAATCTGAAATTAAAGTCTCTCATGAATCGTTTAGAAATTTTATGGATTCTTTGAATCATGATGAGTACCTGAAAGAGTTAATTTCTCATATTGCTTATATTTCTGAATATCATGATAAGGGTTTTAGGGAGATAAACCTCTTCAAGAGATTTGAAAACTTAGACGAAGAATATGATGAGGAAACACTCCCATTAAATAGAAATCTATTTATGCATGGTTTAGTTGATGAAAAAAATGTGAATTATTTAATGGTTCAAAAAGCTATTCTAGCTTATTCTTTCTTTGTACAACTATATGTGTTAAAAACTAGAAATAGTAAAGATGCTAGAATAAAAGGTCTGAGAAGAAAAGGGATTTCTAGAATATCAAAAATGAAAAGGAGCTTTAATGCTGACGAATCAAGAAATTGAAGATATTGTAAGAGAGTTTTTTTATCAAGAAACAGAAGGGGAATATTGGGATTTTAAAGAAAAGCCATATTTCTATGAAGGTCAAAGTGAAAAGGATAAGAACAAGAAAAAGGGAGACCTTCTCCACGATATTATTTGTATGGCAAATAATTTAAGTAACCGGGACGCATACATTGTCATGGGAATTCAAGATAAACCAGTTAAGATAACAGGAGTTAAGCAATTCTCTAATAAGTGGACACAAGAAAGTTATCAGGATTTTTTACACAATTTATCTTGGGCTGGAGATTGTGTACCATCAGTTGAGCTAAGAAGTATTAACGATGGTAATATAGAAGTTCTTGTAATTAGAAAGTCTAGTAAAGTTCCTTTTTATTTGACAAAAAAGTATAATAAAGTGAAAGAAAATCAAATATACGTAAGGCGAGGTGCAAAAAATACTGCAATTGATAATCAGGCAGAAATAGGCGATATTGAAAAATTATTCGAATTTAGATTTGGATTAATTCCTTTCCCTAAGGAACGTGTTATTAACTATATAACTGACCACGATCATTGGACTGAGATGAAGGGGAATTATGAAACTCGATCTTGGTATTATGAGAAATTTCCTGAATATACAATGGAATTAGTTGATGATCCACAGAACGATGAACTCCGAGCTCCAGTTTATGCACTCATCCATCCTAACGTAAGAACCACATGGGAGATTTTACGGATAAAGTATCACCAAACAATTTTATTGGAGTTTAGTTCTCACTACATTGATGAATATAGAGGATTGTCTGTTCAACCACGATATAATTTTTTAAAATTATTTGAAGGAGTAAACAATATAAATTTAAAAACTAATTTTTACTATTATTTAGCAGACTCCGTTGAAATTAATTTGATGTATTTGTTAGAGGAATTACTTGAGCAAGATGGCGAAGCACTAAGACAACATTTAAGTTTAATCCCAGTTTTTAAAAACGATGATGAAAGAGAAGCTATTAAAAAATATGTTGAAGACAATAAAGCTGATATTCTAGTTGAAATAAAAAAAGAAAGTGAGAAGGTTTGTTTAGGTTACAACTATGAAGGAGATGAGCAGAATAGCAAATGGGACAAAGAAGAAATAGCAGTAACCAAAGTTGTTAAAAATATTTTAGATGAGTATAGGAAAAATAAATTATATGAAAAAACAAAGTAATACTCCACAAATTAGGTTTCAAAATTATGAAGATGGATGGGATGTAGAAAAATTAAAAAATGTTTTCGGAACTATAAGAAATGCTGAACCAATTCCACGGAACCATACAAGAAGCTGATGCTGAGCTGAAAAAGTTTTTGAAGGAGAAAACAAGGATATAGCAAAGGAAGTGTGCTTATGAAGTCAAATGAAAATGAAGAAAATCAAACAAGTGTAGAAATAACATTGGCCTCACATCATGAATTTAAGAGTGATGCAGATGAAGTTGCTTGGGATTTTTATATCAAATATTATGGAGAAAACCTGTGTCAAAAAAATCAAAGTAAGTTTTTATTTTCTCATAAAGGGATTGCAATTTATGCTAGTGGAGATGTATCTTTTAATATAGATTTTACAAAAAGGAAACTTTATGAGTCGATTATTAGTAAAGCTGAAATTTCTGAAAGTTTAAAGGACTCTCTTAGAGTCGTGCGTTATTCTCCTATGAACATAAGTATTTTACCTCAAGCTGGAGGATTAAATAATACGAAACAGTCTCTAGGGAATGATCGATTTGATACTTTTGTTTATTTTATTGATCAATATTATGATGGCTTTAAAACTCCTATTATTAATGCTGGAGCGTCTAGGATGTTCATTAAAAAGAGATTGGAATTGGAGAAATTTTTAGATAGTTACATCAGTTCTTCTGATTTTGTCAAAGATATTTATGGAATTGATAAAGATTTTATGAGCGAATTGATAGAATCAGGTAAGTCTCCAATAATAAATAGAGAAGACTACTGTAATTACATGAAATTAGCTTGTAAGTATTGGGAGTTGAGACTAAAACAGAAGAAAATTAAGAATTACTTAGATAGTAGTATGATTAAAAACTATCAAGATCATTTGAATACCATTTTAAACGAGATTGGAATACTAGAAAATAGTATTAGTAAGCAATAAAGTATACTTCAAGAGTCTACTTTATAGGACTGTTACTTTGTTTCCATATTTCCTGGAAACTGATAAAAAACAAGGAGAAAGATGGAAACTAACCAAAAATCCCAGTGTCAGCAACTCTGGGCTCAAAACAAATATCTGGTTTTGAGCCATTCCAGCAATATTTATAATGAGATTCGTCAGTATCTCAAGAATGAAGAGGTGGAGGTAAGTCATGTTCAAGAACTGATCGACCGTGCCTGCCAAATTCCTGAGCATAGAGGTCAGGTTTGCAATGCCTTTCAGCATATTTGGGGCTATTTCAAAAAGAAAGCAACAGATGCTGAGCGCAAGGCCTACATGCTCTTGCTGGATCGCTACCGCTTTGGTCAGGCTTCTAAGGAAGATTTAATCGCTAAGACTCGAGACTTGCTGGATCGCTATCCAAATATCTACTTGCAACATTCGACTTTACTGAAAGGAGACTCCCATGAGACTTTGGCATGAGGCTTTGATTTCACAACTTCCCCGTCCTCAGCTCTTGGGGCAACATCGGGAGTGCTGCGCCCTGCGTGGCAATGGCTGGGGCAGAAAGCATGCGACAGTGGACTATGTCTTTACCCATTCGCCCTATCGTCTCTATGCCTATCATCGCTTGATCATGGAGGAGATGGCTGGTCGTGGATACAATGTCAGTCCAGAGTGGCTGGACAAGAACTACCGTGGCAAAACCTGCCCTCCTTATCAAGACTTAGCAGAGGAGAAGTTGAAAAGTCCTATCTATAGCGAGCATGATGACTCCTACTATGAGGAGTGTTTGGATAATCTTCGAGAGAAGGGGATAGAGTTGGAGTAAAGGTACAGAAGTTGTGAACGTCTAGTATTTCTTTAAGCTTTTTCGAATAATAAAAATGAGACCTTTAGAATTTTTCTAAGGTCTTCTTTTTATGGGTATTAGAATTTACTTTTAATAACTTTTAAGTTATAATTAAATTAGAAAGAGGTTGCTTGGTGCACACGATTTACTTCTATAAGGACAAAAATGGAAATGAGCCAGTCTTGGATTATATGAGAGAATTGGCTTGTCAGAAAAGTAAGGATAGCCGCATCAAACTCTATAAACTAAATGACTATATCGAGTTGCTTAGTCAACATGGGACTAGAGCAGGTGAACCCTATATTAAACATCTGGAAGATGAGATTTGGGAACTAAGACCTCTTAGGGATAGGATATTATTTGTGGCTTGGCTTGATGGGAGTTTCGTTCTTTTACATCATTTTGTCAAAAAGACTCAAAAAACTCCTAGAAGAGAAATTGAAAAAGCCAAGCGTGAACTGAAGAACTTAAAAGAAAGAGGGTTAAGTGATGAAGAATAGTGCCATTGGAAGTAATTGGAAGGATGTTCGGTCAGAACTCTTTACCAAGAAGGAAATCCTTGAAAGTGATATGCGAGTAGCTATCATGAGTGAGTTGATTGAAGCCAGACACGAGCAAGGAATTAGTCAGAAAAAGCTAGAAGAACTTAGTGGAGTCAGCCAGCCTGTTATAGCTAGGATGGAAACAGGCAAGACTACCCCTCAATTGGATACGGTTTTAAAAGTTCTAGCCAGTTTGGGAAAGACACTAGCAGTCGTTCCACTTGAACAGGAAAAAAGTTGATAGGGATGAAATTGCCTGGTTGGCTAAAATCATCCACTGGATAATTTCACCTCTCGACCGCACTTTTTCAGGGAAATATCAGAATTACAAACGAAAAACCAACCTATAGTCTTTTCTAATAACAAGCCATAGTCACTTATAAGAATCGTCAATAACTCGTTTGATCATTTCAACTAAAAGACAACATAAAGCAAGATATACAAAGGATTTGAGGCACTGTTCTCAAGTCCTTTTCTTTTGTCTAAAAGAGTGATATAGTTTCAAACTATATCAAAGCCTAATTTTTTACAATTATACAGGCGCTTTCTTTTCTGTTAAGATAGTTTCAACAACAAATTTTGGAGGACACATCATGTCAACTACGATCATCGGTTTCCCTCGTTTGGGCGAATTCCGCGAATTAAAATTTACAACTGAAAAATACTTTAGAAAAGAAATCACAGAAGAAGAACTCCTTGCAGCAGCAAAAGACTTGCGTGCAAAACACTGGAACATCGTCAAAGAAAAAGGCATCACTGAAATCCCATCAAATGATTTTTCTCACTATGACAACTTCCTCGATGCAGCTTTCCTCTTCAACGTGGTGCCTGCATCCGTTCAAAACTTGGACTTGTCTGACCTTGAGCGCTACTTTGCTTTGGCGCGTGGTTACCAAGGTGAAAAAGGGGATGTTCGTGCCCTTCCGATGAAGAAATGGTTCAACACTAACTATCACTACATCGTTCCTAAATTTGAAAAAGACACTCAAGTCAAATTGGCTGGTCACAAGATTTTTGATGAGTTCCAAGAAGCCAAAGAACTTGGATTGAACACTCGTCCTGTCCTCGTAGGTCCATTTACTTTCCTTCAATTGTCAGACTTTGAAGAAGGTGTGAAAGCGGAAGACTTCGTAGATAGCTTTGTAGCTGCTTACCAAGAAGTTTTTGCGAAATTGGCTGAACTTGGTGCAACTCGTATCCAATTGGACGAAGCTGCTCTTGTAAAAGACTTGACTGCTGAAGAAAAAGCTCTCTTCTTGAACCTCTACAACAAACTTTTGGCTGATAAAAAAGGTCTTGAAGTCTTGCTTCAAACTTACTTCGGAGATGTCCGTGACGTTTACGCTGACCTTGTGAAATTGCCAGTAGATGCCATCGGTCTGGACTTCGTTGAAGGTAAGAAAACTCTTGAACTTGTTAAAGGTGGTTTCCCAGCTGATAAGACACTCTATGCAGGGATTGTCAATGGTAAAAACATCTGGCGCAACAACTACGAAAAGAGCTTGGCTGTTCTTGAGCAAATCCCGGCTGAAAACATTGTTTTGACAAGCTCATGCTCACTTCTTCATGTGCCATTTACAACTGCTAACGAAGAATTTGAACCAGCTATCTTGAACCACTTTGCTTTCGCAGTTGAAAAATTGGATGAGATCCGTGATTTGGATGCTATCCGCAACGGCCAAGGTGCAGAAGCTCTTGCAGCTAACAAAGCTCTCTTTGCGACTGAGCGTGTGGGTGAAAATGCGGAACTTCGTGCCCGTATCGCTGGCTTGACTGACGCAGACTACACTCGTTTGCCAGCCTTTGCAGAACGTGAAGCTATCCAAGAAGAAGCTTTCAAACTTCCAGCTCTCCCAACAACAACCATCGGTTCATTCCCTCAAACAAAAGAAGTTCGTGCTAAACGTTTGGCCTTCCGTAAGGGTGAATTGACTCAAGAAGAATACGATGCCTTCCTTGCTGAAACCATCGATGAATGGATCAAATGGCAAGAAGAAGTTGGATTTGACGTGCTTGTACACGGTGAGTTCGAGCGTAACGACATGGTTGAGTACTTCGGTCAAAACTTGTCAGGTTACCTCTTCTCTAAGAATGGTTGGGTACAATCATACGGTATGCGTGGGGTGAAACCACCAATCATCTGGGGCGATGTCACTCGTCTCAACCCAATCACTGTCAAATGGTCTAGCTACGCACAAAGCCGTACGGACAAACCTGTTAAAGGTATGTTGACTGGTCCTGTTACCATCCTTAACTGGTCATTCCCACGTGAAGACATCTCTATTAAGGATTCTACTCTTCAAATCGCTCTTGCTATTAAGGATGAAGTGCTTGACCTTGAAGCTGCAGGTGTGAAAATCATCCAAATCGACGAGGCTGCTCTTCGTGAAAAATTGCCACTCCGTCGTAGCGACTGGTACGAAGACTACCTTGACTGGGCCATTCCTGCCTTCCGCTTGGTACACTCTACAGTAGCGCCAGACACACAAATCCACACTCACATGTGTTACTCAGAATTTACAGATATCATCCCAGCTATCGACAACATGGATGCGGACGTTATCTCCTTTGAAGCAAGCCGTTCAAACCTTGAAATCTTGGACGAACTCAAAGCGAAAAACTTCCAAACAGAAGTGGGACCTGGGGTTTACGATATCCACTCTCCTCGTGTGCCAAACGAAGGCGAAATCGACCACACCATCGAAGCTATCCTTGCTAAAGTACCAAGCAAGAAAGTTTGGATCAACCCTGACTGTGGTTTGAAAACACGTGGTATCCCAGAAACAAAAGAAAGCTTGATCCGCCTTGTCGAAGCAGCTAAAGCTGCGCGTGAGAAATTGTAAGATTAGATTTCTCGCTTGATACTGACTGATCAAGGGACTGCTTAGTCTTAGTCGGCTAAGCAATAATGAAATCAAAAAGAAAAGGATAAGGACTATGTCACGCCAAACACCGTCACTCTCATTTGAAGTGTTTCCTCCAAACCCCGCTGTGGGTAATGATAAAATTATTACTGCTCTTCAAGATATGCGGGAGCTGACACCGCACTTTATCAGTGTGACTGCCAGCAATAATAAATTCAATATCAAGGAAACAACGGTTCGTTTGGCTGACTTTATCCAGAATGACTTGGCGATTCCAACCATTGCCCACTTGCCAGCTATCTATCTGACCAAGGAAAAAGTTGCAGAGACACTTGCGGACTTGGACAAGGTTGGGGTACAGAAAATCTTGGCCTTGCGTGGGGATATTATCCCTGATGTGGAGCCACAAAAGGATTTCCGCTACGCAACGGATTTGATTGAGTTCATCAAGGAACAAGCCCCTCACTTTGATATTGTTGGTGCTTGCTACCCAGAGGGGCATCCTGACTCGCCAAACCAGATCTCGGATATCCAAAATCTCAAGAAGAAAGTAGACGCAGGCTGTTCAAGCCTCGTAACGCAGCTTTTCTTTGACAATGAGCGTTTCTATGATTTTCAGGACAAATGTACCTTGGCAGGGATTGATGTTCCCATTCATGCAGGAATCATGCCAATTCTGAATCGAAATCAAGCCCTTCGTCTCTTGAAAACGTGTGAGAATATCCATCTTCCACGCAAATTTAAGGCCATTTTAGACAAGTATGAGCATGACCCTGAGTCGCTCAGAGCAGCAGGACTTGCCTACGCAGTGGATCAAATCGTGGACTTGGTCACTCAGGATGTCGCAGGTGTGCATCTCTACACCATGAACAATGCTGAAACAGCCAAATACATCCACCAAGCAACCCATGCTTTGTTTAATCATCAGTCTCTAGGATAATAAAAAGCAAACCATTCTTCTCAGGTGAGGGGAATGGTTCCTTTTTAAAAGAAAAGCCCGCACTTTTTAAGAAAAATATGATAAAATAGACTCTGTACGTACTTGATACAAAGATGAGGGTATAAAATAATACAATGCATTCAAACTGCAAGGTATAGCGACACGAGCGAGTCAAATCGATATTATTTGACAAGGGAATTAGTAAAGCATTTAGCTAATCGCATGATAGCGATTAGCGTGAAAGGCTTAGATGCTTTAGCATCAATCCTTTCTAATGATTTGTATCCTGTGTAACTGAACACGCCTACAACTCTGTGGAAAAAGATAAATCTACCTAGGAGCAGTCGCTCCGTCGTTCGATTTCCTATTTTCCTTTGAGTTGCTTAACGGCTTAGTATCTTGATCTTTGTAGGCAAGGCGTATAATTTTATCAATCCGAAGGGGATTAAAATGACAAAACAAGTGTTTCAAACGACTTTTGCGGGTCGTGAGTTGATCGTAGAGACTGGTCAGGTTGCCAAGCAAGCAAATGGCTCTGTTGTCGTGCGTTACGGTGAGTCAACTGTCTTGACTGCAGCCGTGATGTCTAAGAAGATGGCGACTGGGGATTTCTTCCCACTCCAAGTCAACTACGAAGAAAAAATGTACGCAGCTGGGAAGTTTCCTGGTGGCTTTATGAAACGTGAAGGACGTCCTTCAACGGATGCGACCTTGACAGCACGTTTGATTGACCGTCCGATTCGTCCCATGTTTGCGGAAGGTTTCCGTAATGAAGTACAAGTCATCAACACTGTTCTTTCTTATGATGAAAATGCCTCTGCACCAATGGCAGCTATGTTTGGTTCATCCTTGGCACTTTCTATCTCAGATATTCCATTTGACGGACCAATCGCTGGGGTACAGGTGGGCTATGTAGACGGTGAAATCATCATCAACCCTAGTCAAGAACAAGCAGAGCGTTCGCTTCTTGAATTGACAGTAGCTGGTACCAAGCACGCCATCAACATGGTTGAGTCCGGTGCCAAAGAATTATCAGAAGAAATCATGTTGGAAGCGCTCCTTAAAGGGCACGAAGCAGTTAAAGAATTGATTGCCTTCCAAGAAGAAATCGTTGCGGCAGTTGGTAAGGAAAAAGCAGAAGTGGAGTTGCTTCACGTAGATGCTGAATTACAGGATGAAATCATCGCAGCCTACAATAGTGATCTTCAAAAAGCGGTTCAAGTAGAAGAAAAATTGTCCCGTGAAGCTGCAACTCAAGCAGTTAAAGACCAAGTGACAGCCGTTTATGAAGAAAAATATGCGGACCACGAAGAATTTGACCGTATCATGCGTGATGTGGCTGAAATCTTAGAACAAATGGAACACGCTGAAGTGCGCCGTTTGATTACAGAAGACAAGGTTCGTCCTGATGGTCGTAAGGTCGATGAAATCCGTCCTTTGGATGCGGTTGTTGACTTCCTTCCTCGTGTACACGGTTCTGGTCTCTTCACTCGTGGGCAAACTCAAGCCCTTTCAGTCTTGACCTTGGCTCCGATGGGGGAAACTCAAATCATCGATGGCTTGGATCCAGAGTACAAGAAACGCTTTATGCACCACTATAACTTCCCTCAATACTCTGTAGGGGAAACAGGTCGTTATGGTGCACCTGGTCGTCGTGAAATTGGTCACGGTGCTCTCGGTGAGCGTGCTCTTGCTCAAGTCTTGCCAAGTTTGGAAGAATTCCCATACGCTATCCGTCTGGTAGCAGAAGTCTTGGAATCAAATGGTTCATCATCTCAAGCCTCTATCTGTGCAGGAACTCTTGCCCTTATGGCTGGTGGTGTGCCAATCAAGGCGCCAGTAGCAGGGATTGCCATGGGTCTCATCTCAGATGGAAACAACTACACAGTCTTGACAGATATCCAAGGTTTGGAAGACCACTTTGGAGACATGGACTTTAAGGTTGCAGGTACTCGTGACGGGATTACAGCCCTTCAAATGGATATCAAGATCCAAGGGATTACTGCAGAAATCTTGACTGAGGCTCTTGCTCAAGCCAAGAAAGCCCGTTTTGAAATCCTTGATGTGATTGAAGCAACCATTCCAGAAGTTCGTCCAGAATTGGCTCCAACTGCTCCGAAAATTGATACCATCAAGATTGATGTAGACAAGATCAAAATTGTCATCGGTAAGGGTGGAGAAACCATCGACAAGATTATTGCTGAAACAGGCGTTAAGATTGATATCGACGAAGAGGGTAATGTGTCCATCTACTCTAGCGACCAAGATGCCATTAACCGTACCAAAGAAATCATTGCTGGTTTGGTTCGTGAAGCCAAAGTGGATGAAGTCTACCATGCTAAAGTTGTTCGTATCGAGAAATTTGGTGCCTTTGTCAACCTCTTTGACAAGACAGATGCACTTGTGCACATTTCTGAAATGGCTTGGACTCGTACCAACCGTGTCGAGGACTTGGTAGCTATCGGTGATGAAGTCGACGTTAAGGTTATCAAGATTGATGAAAAAGGACGTGTTGATGCTTCTATGAAGGCTCTTCTTCCTCGTCCACCAAAACCAGAACACGATGAAAAAGGTGAAAAGGCTGAACGTCCTCACCGCCCACGTCATCACAAGGACCACAAACCGAAGAAAGAATTTACACACAAACCAAAAGATTCAGAATAAGAAAGGAGAAATGTATGGGATGGTGGCGCGAAACCATTGATATCGTAAAAGAAAATGATCCAGCGGCACGCACCACTTTGGAGGTCCTATTGACCTATCCAGGTGTCAAGGCCCTGGCGGCCCACCGTCTCTCGCATTTTCTCTGGAAGCATGGCTTTAAACTCTTGGCTCGGATGCACAGTCAGTTTTGGCGCTTCTTGACCCAGATCGAGATCCATCCAGGTGCTCAGATAGAGTCAGGTGTCTTTATCGACCATGGTTCAGGTCTGGTGATTGGGGAGACAGCGATTGTTGAGAAGGGAGTTCTCCTCTATCATGGAGTGACTCTTGGTGGAACAGGTAAAGATGTTGGTAAACGCCATCCGACGGTTCGTAAAGGAGCTCTCATATCGGCCCATGCCCAAGTTATCGGACCGGTGGAAATCGGCGAAAATGCTAAAGTTGGAGCGGGGGCAGTCGTCGTGGCGGATGTACCTAGTGATGTGACAGTAGTTGGAATTCCGGCCAAGATTGTGCGTGTCCATGGTCAGAAAGACGAGCCAACTATCCACGAGGTGGAAGAACAGCGAGAATATTATCTGGACAAGCTGGAGCATGCCCGCGAAGCCAGTCACAGATCGTCGGAGCTCTAAGAAAAACTTGTTTTGAACAGTAACAAGACATATTAGGAGATCTTGTCAAGGAGTGTTTTAGCAAACTGTAACCCAATAGGCTCGCTATATCAGTGAAGCAAAAAAAGATGAGACCAAGCTGCGCCGTATAGAAAAGATGAAGGTGGATTTGCTGAAGCCTTAAAGAAAGAGAACTTATGCTATTAGAAGAATTTGAAGATGTGGCTGGGGTTATTGAACCAATAGATAGGCAGATTATGGACAAAGGTGAGGTGTGTGAAACTATCATCCTGTCCTTTAACGGAGAAATTCTGCAACGTTTGATTGAGTCAGAAAAAGTCTATCAAGGAGGCTATTTAAAAAATCTTAACGGTCAATTTCCTTGGTATGTATATAATTATGATGGAAATCAAGTTGCGGTCATGACTGCGCTTATTGGAGCTCCATCAGTGATTGGCCAACTGGAGGAGTTGGCGGCTAGAGGCTTCAAGAATTTCATCATTCTAGGTTCCTGTGGTGTTTTGGATCACTCAATTGAGGCGGACAAGATTATCCTGCCGGCTGCTGCTTTGCGAGATGAAGGGACTAGCTATCACTATGCCCCACCGGGTGATGAAGTCGCCTATGACGAGTCTCTGCTAATCGAGCTGGAAGCTATCTTTGACAAGCACGATATCGAGCATATCCGCGCTAAGTCTTGGACGACTGATGCCTTTTATCGGGAAACGCCTGATAAGGTCAAGCGTCGCTTGGCTGCTGGAGCCAAAGTGGTGGACATGGAAGCTTCAGCTATCATGGCTTGGAGTCAATTTCGCAAGAGTAAAGTCTATCAGTTCTTCTACACAGCTGACTATGTGGATCATCATAACCGAACCTGGGATGCCCGCCATGAAGAGCGGACAGCTGATACCATGACTTTTTTCACTATCGCTTTGACAATAGCAAAGGAACTAGAAAGGAACTGAGCAGAACTAGAAAGGAAACTACAAGAATGGCAGTATATTTTTACGGCTGTATCACCATGGATGGCTACTTGGCAGACAGCCAGCACAGGATAGACTGGCTGCATCAGCTTGGTTCTGTAGAGGATACAGGCTATGATGACTTTTACAGGCAAATGGATATCACCATCATGGGCAAGCGGACCTTTGAGGAAATCCAAGATTTGCAAGATGTAGAAAGTTTTTATCAAGCTACGGAAAACTATGTCTTTACGAATGATAGGCATCTGCCTGTCAGCAATTACCAGCCAGTAGCTGGGGATGTGGTGGACTTTGTTCACCAGATTGACAAGGGCAAAAATGTCTTTGTGATTGGTGGTAATTCCTTGGTAGGACCGCTCTTGGATGCGGATCTTTTCGACCACCTCATTATTCAGATAGCGCCCCTTATCCTGGGAAAGGGGGTTCCCCTCTTTACCCAAGAGGAAGGGCAGCGCTTTTACCAACTGGATAGCCTCAGACAATTTGGCCCTTTTGCAGAGCTGGTTTTCAGCCGAAAAAGTCAGAAATAGAGAAGGGAGTGGACCGCATGATTAAAATTTACGACACCATGACCCGCAGCTTGCGGAATTTTGTGCCTATTACCGAAAAGACGGTCAAGATGTATGTTTGTGGGCCAACTGTGTATAACTATATCCACGTGGGGAATGCCCGTTCGACGGTGGCTTTTGATACCATTCGTCGTTATTTTGAGTACCGTGGGTACGAGGTTGCCTATATTTCCAATTTTACAGATGTAGATGATAAGATTATCAATCGCGCCAAGGAAGAAGGCATCACGCCTCAGGAGGTCGCGGACAAGTACATCACTGCCTTTCGTGAGGATGTGACGGCCTTGGGTGTCAAACCTGCGACCCGCCATCCGCGTGTGGTGGAGTTTATGGCTGACATTATCCGCTTTGTGGAAGACTTGCTTGAAAAAGGCTTTGCCTATGAGAGTCAAGGGGATGTCTATTTCCGTGTGGAAAAATCACACAACTATGCCAAGTTGGCTAATAAAACCTTGGAAGATTTGGAGCTAGGTGCTTCAGGTCGTACCGATGAAGAAACGGCTCGTAAGGAAAATCCTGTGGACTTTACCCTCTGGAAAGCTGCCAAACCAGGCGAAATTTCTTGGGATAGTCCTTGGGGACCTGGTCGTCCGGGCTGGCATATCGAATGTTCGGTTATGTCAACAGAGATTTTGGGCGATACCATTGATATCCACGGTGGTGGAGCTGACTTAGAGTTTCCTCACCATACCAATGAAATTGCCCAGTCAGAGGCCAAAACAGGTAAGACCTTTGCCAACTACTGGATGCACAATGGCTTTGTCAATATCGACAATGTCAAGATGTCCAAGTCCTTGGGGAACTTTATTACTGTACATGATGCCCTCAAAACTATTGATGGGCAAGTACTTCGTTTCTTCTTTGCCACTCAGCATTACCGCAAGCCAATCAACTTTACGGAAAAAGCTGTTCGCGATGCCGAGACCAATCTCAAGTATCTAAAGAATACTTATGAGCAACCATTTACTGGAAATGTAGATGCTCAAGAATTACAAGCATTTAAAGATAAGTTTGTAGCGGCTATGGATGAGGATTTCAACTCTGCCAACGGTATCACAGTAGTCTTTGAAATGTCCAAGTGGATTAACTCAGGTAACTATGATGCTGCTGTCAAGGAAGCTCTTGCGGCTATGTTAGAGGTCTTTGGTATTGTCTTTGTCGAAGAAGATTTGGATGCAGAAATCGAAGCCTTGATCCAAAAACGCCAAGAAGCGCGTGCCAATCGTGACTTTGCGACAGCAGACCAAATCCGTGACCAACTGGCTGCTCAAGGCATTAAACTACTGGATACAAAAGATGGAGTGAGGTGGACTCGTGATTGATGTCAATCTCATTAACGGGATTGCTCTAGCTTTTGAAGGGGATGCGGTTTACTCCATGTATATTCGTCGCCACCTCATCCTTAAAGGCATGACCAAGCCCAACAAACTCCATCAAGAAGCGACCAAGTATGTCTCAGCAAAGGCTCAGGCTCGCCTGATTTCCCTCATGTTGGAGGAGCAAGTCCTTACGGAAAAAGAAGAAGAAATCTATAAACGAGGCCGCAACACCAATAGTCATACCAAGGCAAAGAACGCAGATGTAGTGACTTACCGTATGTCCACAGGTTTTGAAGCAGTCATGGGCTATCTTCATATGACCGAAAATGTGGAGCGCCTAGAAACCTTGATTTCTTGGTGTATCCAAAAAGTGGAGGGCTAGGAAATGATTGCAAAAGAATTACTAGATTGGTTTCCACAAGCTCAAATCGTAGACCAGCCAATTGATAAGGAAGGTTTTCTTACGCTACCAGTTTCCTCGCAACAGTGGATTTTACTAGAGGAGACCAATCTCACTGAGCGTGAAAAGCAGTTAATTGCCCTTTTGACTCAGCAGGAGCAGGCTCGTTCGCTCAATCCATGGTATTCCTATCTGATCGAGGGAAAGGGGCAGGCACCTCAAACTTTTAAAAAGATTCAGCTGGTTTATTGTCATCTATCCTATTCCCAACAGGAGAATCTAGCTTCTTGGCTGGATATGATGCAGACTCTCTTTCCTAACTGCCAGACAGTGTTGCAGGTCGGAGTTCAGGACTATGTTTTTGTTCTCCAGCAAGATAAATACAGCGATGTTCGCTCAATCTTATCCGATACGATTGAGGCAGTGGAGTACGACTTTGGTCTTCGTCTATCTATCATGTTAGGTCAGATCTGGTCACAGACTGGATATCAGCCCCTGTCAGATTTAATCCAAGCAGAGCGGGACTTGTTTAAGACTTGGTGGCGCCAAGGTCACCAAGGTGTACACACCTTTTCACAACTCTATCTTTGGAGTATGGGAGAAAGACTAGTGGACCTGAGAGTCATTAAAGAATGCCTGCATCAGATGATTATGGATCAGGACCAGATTCAGGAAATTATTCTTTCTCTCTGGGAAAACAGTGCTGTCTTAACGAAAACAGCCCAGCAACTCTATCTGCACCGCAATTCTCTCCAATACAAGATTGACAAATGGGAAGAATTGACAGGGCTTCAGTTGAAGGAGTTGACGGATCTCACCTTGTGTTATCAGTTGATTTTACCAGATATTCTCTAAAGTTTTGTGCAAGTTGCACAGAACTTTTTTATTTTTTTGGTCACCTTGCCATAGAAATATAAAGCGTTTTCATTTATAATAAAACTATCAAAATATAAAAGGAGTTCACCTTCCATGGTAGAATTAAATCTTAAAAACATTTACAAAAAATATCCAAACAGCGAACACTACTCAGTTGAAGACTTCAACTTGGACATCAAAGACAAAGAATTTATCGTTTTCGTAGGTCCTTCAGGATGTGGTAAATCAACAACTCTTCGTATGATCGCTGGTCTTGAAGACATTACAGAAGGTACTGCATCTATCGATGGCGTGGTTGTCAACGACGTAGCTCCAAAAGACCGTGACATCGCCATGGTATTCCAAAACTACGCTCTTTACCCACACATGACTGTTTATGACAACATGGCTTTCGGTTTGAAATTGCGTAAATACAGCAAAGAAGACATCGACAAACGTGTTCAAGAAGCAGCTGCAATCCTTGGTTTGAAAGAGTTCTTGGATCGTAAACCTGCTGACCTTTCTGGTGGTCAACGTCAACGTGTTGCCATGGGTCGTGCAATTGTCCGTGATGCAAAAGTGTTCTTGATGGACGAACCTTTGTCAAACTTGGATGCCAAACTTCGTGTATCCATGCGTGCTGAAATTGCGAAAATCCACCGTCGTATCGGTGCTACAACTATCTACGTAACGCACGACCAAACAGAAGCGATGACACTTGCAGACCGTATTGTTATCATGTCAGCAACAAAGAACCCTGCTGGTACAGGTACTATCGGACGTGTAGAACAAATCGGTACTCCTCAAGAAGTTTACAAAAACCCGGTTAACAAGTTCGTTGCAGGATTCATCGGAAGCCCAGCTATGAACTTCATCAACGTGAAATTGGTTGGTGGCGAAATTGTTTCTGACGGTTTCCGCTTGAAAGTTCCAGAAGGAGCTTTGAAAGTTCTTCGTGAAAAAGGATATGAAGGAAAAGAATTGATCTTCGGTATTCGTCCAGAAGACGTGAATGCAGAACCTGCTTTCCTTGAAACATTCCCAGAATCAGTTGTGAAAGCTACAATCTCAGTATCAGAATTGCTTGGTTCAGAATCTCACCTTTACTGCCAAGTTGGTAAAGATGAGTTTGTTGCAAAAGTGGATGCTCGTGACTACTTGCAAACAGGCGCAACAGTTGAACTTGGATTTGACTTGAACAAAGCGCACTTCTTCGACGTAGAAACTGAAAAAACAGTTTACTAAGATAAATAAAATAACAAAGCACTGCAGAGTCTCTCTTGCAGTGTTTTTTCTTTTAATTGCTTAGGCTAGGCATGAAAACAGGCTTTTCTAGTTTTCATATCCTTAAAAAAGTGATAAAATGGTAGGGAGAATTGGAGAGAATAGATGCCGAAAGAAGTGAATTTGACGGGCGATGAGGTTGTCGCTTTAACGCAAAAATATTTATCGAAAGAAGATGTTGCTTTTGTACATAAAGCCTTGGTTTACGCAGTTGAATGCCATAGTGGTCAGTATCGTAAATCTGGCGAGCCCTATATTATTCATCCCATTCAGGTGGCAGGGATTTTAGCTAAGCTCAAGCTAGATGCTGTGACAGTTGCCTGTGGTTTTTTGCATGACGTAGTTGAGGATACGGATGCGACCTTGGATGATTTAGAGCAAGAGTTTGGTCATGATGTTCGCATTATTGTTGATGGGGTGACTAAGCTTGGTAAGGTCGAGTACAAATCAATTGAGGAGCAATTAGCGGAAAATCACCGCAAGATGCTTATGGCCATGTCTGAGGATATTCGCGTTATCTTGGTTAAACTATCTGACCGCTTGCATAACATGAGAACACTTAACCACCTGCGAAAAGACAAGCAGGAGCGCATTTCCAGAGAAACCATGGAAATCTATGCACCGCTTGCTCATCGTCTGGGGATTTCCAGCGTCAAGTGGGAGTTGGAAGACCTATCCTTCCGTTACCTCAATCCGACCGAGTTTTACAAGATCACTCACATGATGAAAGAAAAACGCAGAGAGCGTGAGGCTTTGGTCGATGAAGTCGTGACAAAGTTGGAGGAGTACACTTCCGAACGCAATCTAAAAGGGAAAATCTATGGCCGTCCCAAGCATATCTACTCTATCTATCGCAAGATGCAGGATAAAAAGAAACGCTTCGAGGAAATCTATGACCTGATTGCTATTCGCTGTATCTTAGATACCCAGAGTGATGTCTATGCCATGCTGGGCTATGTGCATGAACTTTGGAAACCCATGCCAGGTCGCTTCAAAGATTATATTGCTAACCGTAAGGCCAATGGTTACCAGTCTATCCATACGACTGTCTATGGACCAAAAGGCCCGATTGAATTCCAGATTCGTACCAAGGAAATGCACGAAGTTGCTGAGTATGGGGTTGCGGCTCACTGGGCTTATAAGAAAGGAATCAAAGGTCAGGTCAACAGCAAAGAATCAGCTATCGGGATGAACTGGATCAAGGAAATGATTGAGTTGCAAGACCAGGCTGATGATGCCAAGGAATTTGTCGAGTCTGTCAAGGAAAACTATCTGGCTGAGGAGATTTACGTCTTTACCCCAGATGGTGCGGTTCGCTCCCTTCCAAAAGATTCAGGACCAATTGACTTTGCCTATGAGATCCATACCAAAGTCGGTGAAAAAGCAACTGGTGCCAAGGTCAATGGCCGTATGGTTCCACTGACAACCAAGCTTAAGACAGGGGATCAAGTTGAAATTATCACCAACCCTAATTCGTTTGGCCCGAGTCGTGACTGGCTCAACATGGTTAAGACTAGCAAGGCACGCAATAAGATTCGTCAGTTCTTTAAAAACCAAGACAAGGAATTATCCGTCAACAAGGGCCGTGAAATGCTGATAGCTCAGTTCCAAGAAAATGGCTATGTAGCCAATAAATTCATGGACAAGCGTCACATGGACCAAGTCCTTCAAAAGACCAGCTACAAGACAGAAGAATCTCTCTTTGCAGCCATTGGTTTTGGAGAAATTGGCGCTATTACTGTCTTTAACCGTTTGACTGAAAAGGAACGTCGTGAGGAAGAACGTGCCAAGGCCAAGGCGGAAGCAGAAGAGCTTGTCAAAGGTGGCGAGGTTAAGGTTGAAAACAAAGAAACCCTCAAGGTCAAGCATGAGGGTGGTGTGGTGATTGAAGGTGCCTCAGGTCTCCTCGTTCGGATTGCCAAGTGTTGCAATCCAGTACCGGGTGACGATATTGTTGGCTACATCACCAAGGGGCGAGGCGTGGCCATTCACCGCGTGGACTGTATGAACCTTCGCGCCCAAGAAAACTATGAGCAACGTCTCCTTGATGTGGAATGGGAAGACCAATACTCAAGCAAGGAATACACTGCCCACATCGATATCTACGGCCTCAACCGTACAGGTCTCTTAAATGATGTTCTGCAAGTTCTTTCCAACACAACTAAGAATATCTCAACCGTTAACGCCCAACCAACCAAGGATATGAAATTTGCCAATATCCATGTGTCTTTTGGAATTTCAAACCTTTCTATGCTGACAACGGTCGTAGACAAAATCAAGAGTGTGCCAGAGGTTTACTCAGTCAAACGGACTAATGGCTAATTCTCCTAGCAGTTACTAGAAAGGATATTATGAAAATCATCATTCAACGAGTCAAGAAAGCCCAAGTGAGTATCGAAGGTCAGGTTCAGGGGCAGATAGACCAAGGTTTACTGTTATTAGTTGGAGTAGGTCCAGAGGACCAAGAGGAAGATTTGGATTATGCTGTGAGAAAGCTTGTCAACATGCGGATTTTTTCAGACGCAGAGGGCAAGATGAATCTGTCTGTCAAGGATATTGAAGGGGAAATCCTTTCTATTTCCCAGTTTACTCTCTTTGCAGATACCAAGAAGGGCAATCGTCCAGCTTTTACAGGTGCCGCCAAGCCGGATATGGCAGCCGCCTTCTATGACACTTTCAACCAAAAGCTGGCTCAGGAAGCCCCTGTTCAGATAGGTATTTTTGGAGCGGATATGCAGGTGGAGCTGGTAAATGATGGACCAGTCACCATTATCCTTGATACTAAAAATAGATAAGAAAACCAAGCTAGCTGGCTTGGTTTTTGTTTATAGACACTCCCATAAAGAGGTATGTTTGTTGTAAAAGTCTGGATAGTTTTCTCTTAGGTGACTGGCCGTTATATAATAAAAAGTAGAATGACAGGAAGTAAAGACTGGAGTAAGAGAGTAGAAATATTGAGGGCCAGTGATGGCTAAAAAGACAAATAATAGAAGGTCAACGGAGAGAATCTCTAAGTAGTAAAGGCGAATTTTTTTGTTCATCTGAGGATAAATCTCTGAGAAATGTTTTTTGAGTCGGAAGACCAAGCGAGACAGCAGTAGTCCCTGAGCAAGGATGAAAATGAAGCAAAAAATCAGGCCTCTCTCTAAAGAAAGTTCGTATCGGGGTCTGAAAGTTACCAACAGTAGCAAATCACTGAGTGCAATGACTGTGAAGTGTATTCTAAAGAGCTTTTTCATAGGAAGACCTCCCTCTTTTATCTACCTTCATTCTACACCAAACGAATGGGACTTACAAGCAAAATAATAAAAAATCCCTGAAAGGAATTTCTTTCAGGAATAAGGGGTTAGTTGATTTTTTCGACATAGAGTTGTTTGGCAATATCCATACTAACTTGGAGGTCTTCGTCTTTGTTGACCAGAGTAAAGCTATTGGAAAAGCCATCAAACTGCTTGACTTGGAGTTGGTCACCGATATGAATTGCGTGCTTTTCTAGATATTTGAGTAGTTCAAAGCTATCATGAACCCGAGTCAGGAGATAGGTTCCAGCTTCCTGGACGGCCGCTAGTGGCAGGTTATTGATTTCAACCAAGAGTTCTCCCTCAGCTGGTATGGTTCCACCGTGGGGGCAGGTTTGAGGGAAACCAAGCAGTTTATCCAGTCTCTTTACAAATAGGTCAGAGACAGTGTGCTCTAGGACCTCAGCTTCTTCGTGGATTTGATCGCTAGTATAGTCTAGATGGTGAACTAGAAAGACTTCAATCAAACGGTGTTTACGATAGAGCTCAGAGACCAGTTTGAGGCCAATATCTGTCAATAGATAGCCGTTCTCCTTATCCTTGAGGATGAGATTTTCACTTTTCATGCGTTTGATCATCTCTGTTACAGCAGGCGGAGAGACCTGCATACGGGCAGCAATTTCTTTGTTGGTGATTTTTTGCATATCCGTACCGATTTCATAAATACATTTTAAATAATCTTCTTTATTTGGAGTCATTCGTTTCCTCTTGTATATTCTCTCCATCTAGTATACCAAAAAAAGCTAGATTTCTCTAGCTTTCTGTCATAATGCTTGTGATTTTAGTCTAGTTCTTTAACTGCAGCAATAGCAGCTTCAAAGTTTGGCTCCGTGTTAATATTGTCAACGTATTCTACATAACGGATGACATTGTCAGTATCGAGAACAAAGACGGCACGTGCAAGGAGATGCCATTCGTTGATCAAGAGGGCATAATCGCGCCCGAAAGAATGGTCAAAGTAGTCTGAAAGCATGATGGCATTGTCAAGGCCTTCAGCTCCACACCAGCGTCCTTGGGCAAATGGTAGGTCCATAGAAACGGTAAGAACGACGGTATTGTCGAGGTTGGCAAGTTCCTGGTTGAATCGACGTGTTTGCGTTGAGCAGATACCAGTATCGATAGAAGGGACAACACTCAAGACTTTTTTCTTTCCATCAAAGTCAGCTAGCGTTTTTTTAGAGAGATCGGTTGTCGTGAGAGAAAAGTCAAGTGCCTTGTCTCCGACTTGCAGTTGTTTACCTGTAAAAGTTACAGGATTTCCGAGAAAAGTGGTCATGAAACTACTCCATTCTTTTTTCTTTTATTTTACCGAGAATTGTCAGATTTTTCCAATGATTTGACTGGAAATTAAGCGATTAAAAAACGCCAATTCGGTGAGAACGACGTTTTTAATGGATTATTTTGACAAACCTTCAGCAATCTTGTCAAGGTTGTATTTCATCATGCTGTAGTAGCTGTCGCCTTCTTTACCTTCTTCAGCGATTGAGTCAGTAAAGATTTGTGCGTAAATTGGGATATTTGTGTCTTGTGAAACAGTCTTCATTGGACGGTCATCGACACTTGATTCAACAAAGAGTGATGGAACTTTTGTTTGGCGAAGTTTTTCAACCAAGGTCTTGATTTGTTCAGGTGTCCCTTCTTCTTCTGTGTTGATTTCCCAGATATAGGCACTTGGAACTCCGTAAGCTTTAGAGAAGTATTTGAAGCATCCTTCGCTGGTTACGATGAGTTTCTTTTCAGCAGGGATATTGTTAAATTTCTCTTTGGCTTCCTTGTCCAGTTTGTCTAGCTTTTCAGTATAGTCTTTGAGATTTTTTTCGTAGAATTCCTTGTTGCTAGGGTCTTTTGCAATCAATTGTTTAGCGATATTCTTAGCATAAATTATCCCATTTTCAAGGTTGAGCCAAGCGTGTGGGTCTTCTTTGCCTTTCTCGTTTTGACCTTCAAGGTAGATGATATCTACGCCGTCACTAACTGCATAGTAGTCTTTGTTTTCAGTTTTCTTGGCATTTTCAACCAATTTGGTAAACCAAGCATTGCCACCTGTTTCAAGGTTGATACCGTTATAGAAAATGAGGTCAGCCTCAGAAGTTTTCTTTACGTCTTCAGGAAGTGGTTCGTATTCGTGTGGGTCTTGACCAACAGGAACGATACTGTGAAGATCAATCTTGTCACCAGCGATATTTTTAGTAATATCAGCAATGATAGAGTTAGTTGCTACAACCTTTAGTTTTTGATTTGTAGATGCTGTATCTTTTTTTCCGCTAGCACAGGCAGCTAATCCAATGATAGCAAGAAAAAGAACAAGCAATGTACCTAATTTTTTCATTAGATTCCTCCAGAAGGGTTTCCCCTTATTTATTGATTTTTTTATTTTTTAGTTTCAAGTATCGTTGCTTTGGAGAGATAAAGAAACTGATTAAGAAGAAGCTTGCGGATGTGAGCACGATGCTGGATCCTGCTGCGAGGTTGAAGCTATAGCCGATAAAGAGTCCCAAAACAGAAGCGGTTGCCCCTAGGGTTGATGAAAGAAAAATCATGCTCTTTAGGCTATTCGCATAAAGGTAAGCCGTCGCAGCTGGGGTGATCAACATGGCCACGATAAGAATAGTTCCAACACTTTGCATGGCAGTGACTGACACAAGGGTCAAGAGCACCATGAGCAGATAGTGGTAGAAATTGACGGGCATTCCCATGGCTTTAGCCAGGAGTTCGTCAAAGGATGTAATCAATAGTTGTTTAAAGAAAATCCCGATAATCAAGAGAATCAATGCACCCACACCAATGGTGATCCACATGTCCGTATCTTGGACAGCGAGGATATTCCCAAAAAGGATATGGAAGAGGTCTGTCGAACTCTTGGCAACACTAATCAAGATGACACCTAAGGCTAAGAAAGATGAAAAGGTAATACCAATGGCAGTGTCACTCTTGATGATGGAGTTTCCCTTGATGTAGGTAATGATGATGGAAGCCATCAAACCAAAGATGATCGCTCCAATAAAGAAATCAATTCCCAGGATAAAGGAAAGGGCTACGCCGGGCAAAACTGCGTGAGAGATGGCATCCCCCATGAGAGACATCCCACGTAGGATGATAAAACATCCCACAGCTCCAGCAACCACCCCGATGACGATAGCTGTTATCAAGGCGTTTTGTAGGAAATGGAAATGTTGCAATCCATCGATAAATTCTGCTATCATAGCTCACCTCCATTAAAGAAGAGCTTACTACCATAAGCTTTTTTAAGATTGGCTTCGGTAAAGGTTTCTTCAGTTGGACCAAGGTCTATTAATTCTCGATTGAGAAGCAAAACTTGGTCGAAATAATGGGGGACTTTGCTGAGGTCATGATGGACGATGAGAACTGTTTTACCAGCTTTTTTAAGGTCTCTCAGCGTATTCATGATAATCTCTTCACTGATCGAGTCAATTCCAGCGAAAGGCTCATCTAAAAAGATGTAGTCAGCTTCCTGAACTAAGCAGCGGGCAATCAAAACACGTTGGAATTGTCCTCCTGAGAGCTGACTGATTTGGCGATCAGCATAGTCTGAGAGTCCAACGATTTCAAGTGCATCCGCCACTTTTTTCCAGTGGCGGGCCTTTAAAGTGTGGAAGAGCGGGATAGATGGATAGAGTCCCAGTGAGACACATTCCTTGACCTTGATAGGGAAATTGTAGTCGATATGGATTTTTTGCTCGACATAGGCAACTCGATGTAAAGATTTCTTGACTTCTTTGTCATCGAGAAAGGCCTGACCTTCGTGTGGGATAATTCCCAACATACTTTTTAATAAAGTTGATTTTCCAGCACCGTTTGGACCAATAAT
This sequence comes from Streptococcaceae bacterium AF54-32pH5A, assembly GCA_027682205.1. Classification (GTDB taxonomy): domain Bacteria; phylum Bacillota; class Bacilli; order Lactobacillales; family Streptococcaceae; genus Streptococcus. The sequence goes on along the minus strand of JAQDAD010000001.1, from coordinate 814,007 downwards.
TCCGGTAATAGTTGGTCCTTGGAGCACTAGTGAAATATCCTTTAGTGCCAACGTTTCTTTGTAGGAGACACTGAGGTTTTCGATACGTATCATACAGTTGTTTTCCTCCTATCTTTTAATATACATTAAAAAAAAAATTAAGTCAAGTTAATTTTTGAAAAATTTAAAATAATAACTGAAAAATGAAGAAAAAAGAGTGACCATTTTTAATTGCATTCCCAAGTTTTTTTTGCTAAGCTAAGAATAAGTGAAAAATGAAAGCGAGAACAAGATGACACGTTATCAAGACGATTTTTATGATGCAATCAATGGCGAATGGGAAAAGACAGCTGTCATTCCAGCTGATAAATCTCGAACAGGTGGCTTTATTGACCTTGATGAGGAAATTGAAGAGTTGATGTTGGCGACTACGGACAAGTGGTTGGAAGGCGAAGATGTTCCAGAGGATGCAATCCTCGCAAACTTTGTTAAGTACCATCGTATGGTACGTGATTTTGACAAGAGAGAAGCAGAAGGGTTCAAGCCTGTCCTTCCTCTGCTCAAGGAATACCAAGATTTGGAGAGCTTTGCAGATTTCACCAGTAAACAAGCAGAGTTCGAACTAGCTGGTAAACCAAACTTCCTTCCTTTTGGTGTATCGCCAGACTTTATGGATGCCAGAACTAATGTTCTCTGGGCCAGTGCACCAGGGACGATTTTGCCAGATACAACCTACTATGCTGAAGACCATCCTCAACGTGAGGAACTCTTGACGCTTTGGAAGGAAAGTACTACGAATCTACTCAAAGCCTATGATTTTTCAGATGAGGAAATCACAGACTTACTAGAGAAACGATTGGAATTGGACCGTCGCATTGCGGCTGTGGTGCTTTCTAACGAAGAAAGTTCAGAATATGCCAAACTCTATCATCCATATGCTTATGAAGATTTCAAGAAATTCGCACCTGCCCTCCCTTTGGATGACTTCTTCCAAGCAGTGATTGGACAGACTCCAGACAAGGTTATCGTAGATGAGGAACGTTTCTGGCAAGCAGCAGAGCAATTCTATAGTAAAGAAGCGTGGCCTCTACTTAAAGCAACCTTGATTTTGGGCGTAGTCAATCTTTCAACCGGCTATCTCACAGACGAGATTCGTGTCTTGTCAGGTGCCTATGGACGTGCCCTTTCAGGTGTGCCAGAAGCTCAGGACAAGGTCAAGGCAGCTTATCACTTGGCCCAAGGTCCTTTCAAGCAAGCTCTGGGTCTCTGGTATGCGCATGAAAAATTCTCTCCTGAAGCTAAGGCAGACGTAGAGAAAAAAGTGGCGACGATGATCGATGTTTATAAGGAACGTTTGGCTAAGAATGACTGGCTCACTCCTGAAACGCGTGATAAGGCCATTGTCAAACTCAATGTCATCAAGCCTTATATTGGTTATCCAGAGGAATTGCCAGAACGCTACAAGGACAAGGTAGTGGATGAAACTGCCAGCCTCTTTGAGAATGCCCTAGCCTTTGCTCGTGTGGAAATCAAGCACAGCTGGAGCAAGTGGAACCAACCGGTTGACTACAAGGAGTGGGGTATGCCTGCTCACATGGTTAATGCCTACTACAATCCTCAGAAGAACTTGATTGTTTTCCCAGCGGCTATTTTACAGGCTCCATTCTATGACTTGCATCAGTCGTCTTCAGCCAACTACGGTGGGATTGGTGCAGTTATTGCCCATGAGATCTCTCATGCCTTTGATACAAATGGTGCTTCCTTTGATGAAAATGGTAGTCTCAAAGACTGGTGGACAGAAAGCGACTATGCAGCCTTTAAAGAAAAAACGCAGAAGGTCATCGACCAGTTTGATGGTCAAGAATCCTACGGCGCAAGGATAAACGGCAAATTAACCGTATCCGAAAACGTTGCTGACCTTGGAGGAATTGCTGCAGCCCTTGAAGCTGCTAAGAGAGAACCAGACTTCTCAGCTGAAGAATTCTTCCACAACTTTGCTCGTATCTGGCGTATGAAAGGCCGTCCTGAGTTGATGAAACTCATGGCCAGTGTCGACGTGCACGCGCCTGCTAAACTCCGTGTCAACGTTCAAGTACCAAACTTCGATGACTTCTTTACAACATACGATGTCAAAGAAGGCGACGGCATGTGGCGTTCACCAGAGGACCGTGTGATTATTTGGTAAGACAAAAACCAAGGAAATTATCCTTGGTTTTTTGCTTGTTAGAAAAAGGGATTAAAGGTCTTTTCGTGAGCGATAGTCGTAGCTGGACCATGCCCAGGGTAGACATCGTAGTTAGGGAGGGTGAAGAGTTGCGTCTGAATGCTATGAAGGAGTTGTTCCATGCTACCTGTAGGAAGGTCTGTCCGTCCGATGGTTTCGCGGAATAGAACATCTCCGGTTAAGACTAGATGGGCATCAGGAAAAACCAGAGAAACACCTCCGATAGAATGGCCAGGTGTTGGTAATACCGTAAAACGAAACTCTTCGATCTGGTATTCCTCATCAAAGACATAGGTGTGTTCAGCTGGTTTGCAGACGACATCAGCCATATCATCATGACGAGGTAGGCCAGAGAGATTGTCAACAGGAGTATAGAGCCAGCTGACTTCACTTTCTGCTACATAAACGGGGGGATTTCCAAAAGTATCTCTAACCAAGTCAAGACTCATAATATGGTCGTAGTGGGTGTGGGTCAGGAGAATCGCACAGACGGGTTTGTTGATTTTCTCGATAGTTTTGCGAATGGCTTCCCAATGACTACCGGGGTCAACCACAATCAGGTGTTGATCCCCCTCTATGTAGTAGGTATTTTCATAGGCAACAGGATTGACAGTTTTATGGATTTTCATAGGATTTCCTCTCTCAAAGAATGTACTGATACCAGTATAACACAGAAGAGAAGAATGAGGATATCAGAAAGTCTTTTTATACCTTAACGATTTTTCCAAGCTTGGTAGCGGGTGTCAATCAAGAGTTGGGTTAAGCGTCCCATGGTTTCTCTTTCTTCGGGAGTGAGGGATTGGGCTTGGACAAAGAGATGGTGAATGTGTTCAATGACCTTGAAGGAAGAAAGATCGTTGATAGAGGAGATGCCTGCATCAAGAATGATTCCGAAAAAGAGGTCGAAGTAGAGCTGCAGTTCCGTATCAGGGACCGTCTCAACCCATTCCTTGAAAGTAGTATCGACTTGCTGGCTGTCACTATTGGTCTCATCCAGTTGGACAAAGTGTTTGTCTTCAACCTGCCAACTAAAGGTGTCGTGCTGGGCAATACCACCTAGGGCAGTGCTTCGAACGACGATTTTTTTATCAGGAATCTCCAGCATCATCCCGATGATAGACCCTTGTGGGACAAATACTTTTGTTCTTTCCATCATGTTTTGATAGCCAGCTGTTTCGGTCAGTTCCTTGTGAAGGCCAGGCGCATCAAAAGTATAGACAGCGACAATGCTTTTTTGTAAGAGTGGGTCGAGTTGACTGGCAGCGTAGACGGCTAGATTGCCCCCTTTTGAGTGTCCTGCCAGAATAAGCTTTTGGTTAGGATGTTGGACAAAAAAGTCCTGTAAATACTGGAGGGCGTGTTTTTGAGCTGGAATTTCCTTCATATAGGTCATATGGAAATCTTCTTTCCAACCGATGATACTATCATCCGTCCCACGAAAAACAAGCAAATAGGTATCGAGACTGATACGATAAGTCATAGCAGCAAACTGTTTTTGCAATTCAGGATCGATATCGTTGATAAAGTCTGAGAGCTTGCAATTTTTAAAGCGTTTGTGTTGAGCGAGCTGATCCAACAACTGGAGGCGGTTCTTATTGGTCAGCATAGTCGTTTCTCTAGGGATTTGAGGTGCTAGAACTATGAGACGCTTTGGTTCTTGGGCGACTACATCATCAAAAGGAAGATAGGTTAATTCAGTTAAGCAAAGAACATCTAGCTCGTTCATTGGGAGGTCATAAAAGGAATCGTATGCTACATCATTCAAGTAGTCAAAAATATTAGCCATAAAAGCTCCTTTCTCTATGTTTATCCTATCATATTTACATAGAATTAGCTAGTAGGCTTGTTTAGCCGCTCTGCATAATGACCTAGTAGTTGGGGTTTAATTCAGATATACAGAAGACAGATTGCTTTTATTTCAAACCTCTAAACGAGCTAACATGGATATTTTTGCTATCAATTCCATTTTCCTTTAAAAAATTCTTCATCTCATTTACATCATCAGGCTGACCTGTGATGAGATAGCTGGCTTGATTGCCGTATTCATCAATAGCACGTTTTAAAAATTCTTGACTTTGAGAAAATTCATCGCTAGTTTTATAAGTAAAATCCGATGTTTTTTGAGCTAGTTCCTTCATCTCATTATCGAAAATAGTAACTCCTTTGTCATAATGGTTGAGAATAATCGGACATTTACCAGCCCATTCTTTGATAAGGGGACGTAAAGCAGAAATGCCAACATCAGATGCAAAGCAAACTAGTGGCTGATTCGTATCTTTAACGGTTAAAGAGGAATCCAGCCAACTCATCTCAATCTCACTGCCAGCCGGTAAATGTGTAAAGGTTTCCTTAAAGTGGCTACCACTATTATGAGTTAAAATAAGGATTTCATCTTCATCAGGTGTGGAGGCAATGGTTAGCCATCTACTGGTCTGCTCTCCCTTAGCTTCGTTTTTCCTAGAAGCGGACGATGTATCAGGGAGTGTAAACTTAGCATAAGCCCCAGCTTTCCAGGTTTGATGACTCGGCTTTGTGATGTGAATTAAATACAGATCTCCGCCGGGGTTTTCGATGGATTTTATCGATAATGTCTGGCTTCGTCCAAGATAAGCGATGGCACCCCAAGTTATAAGGGCTAGTAATCCAAGTGCTGATAGAATGATAATAAACATTTTTTTACCTCTTTTCATTTTTTGTAACTCCTATTCTCAATTATTGAATGAACACAAAATAAATTCATTCATACATTTCCAAAAAATAAAGAAAACCATTTTCTTTATTTTAGAACTCCTTTTATGAAGTTGGTTGCAAGTATTTCGACAGTTTTGCCTATATCTGGAAAATCTTTTTCCGTGATATGCATATCCATGTAGTAAAATAGGTTGTAAACTTGTAAAATCTCTTGAATCTTTTCTGGAGAATACCCTTCAGCCTGCATACGATTTGTAAAAGTTTTAACTAGAAACTGATGAAATGGATTTGCGACTTTGCCTTCTTCTGAGGAATAGTAGCTATGCAAGTCATCGGCTATGGCAGGATTGTACCATTCTGCAAGAATTTTATTGGAAGAAACGAGTGCTCTGGACTGAGCAAAGAGTTGACTAATAAGATCAATCATATCAATTTCCCAATCCAGTTCTTCAATCATAGCTTGGCGAACACGGTTGTTTTCATCTATATAGATGTCTAGAAAAATGGCTTCTTTACTCTCGTAATAGTTATAAAAAGAGCCGACTGCTACACCAGCTTGCCTAGCAATTTCTGAAATTCCTGTCGCCTTATAACCCTTTTTCGAAAAAACTTCATAAGCCGCTGTTTTTAAAGCTTGTTTTTTGTCCAATCTGACTTTACCTCCTTTAAGTATGAATGAATGACTTATTTTGTTCATTCATATTCTAACAAATCCTAGCTGACTTGTCAATAAGAAGGATAAATGAATTAGTTTAAGGCAATTACATTTATAAACAGAAGAGTTACATAAGCTTACAAGGCATTTACTTTAATGAGATTGCTTATTTTAAATCTATTCCTTAAGTAAAAAAACACGGACCAAATGAGCACAAAAAAGGGAAATATAGGATAAGGCTGGAACTATAGTTAAAAATAAGGTATGATATCAATGGGGTTATTCTCTTTTTAGCTTTCGCTTCCTAATATGGATTTGAAAAATAGATAGCCGAATAGTTGAGATACTAATCCATGGATTTTTTTATTAAGGTATTTGATATTTTGAACAAGAGTAAAGGAGGAGCGCATGCACAAGATTTTACTAGTAGAAGATGACCAAGTCATTCGACAACAAGTTGGGAAATTGCTCTCTGAGTGGGGCTTTGAAGTCGTTTTGGTAGAAGACTTTATGGAAGTGCTGAGTTTATTTGTCCAGTCGGAGCCTCATCTGGTCCTCATGGATATTGGTCTGCCTCTTTTTAATGGTTATCACTGGTGCCAGGAGATTCGCAAGATTTCCAAGGTGCCTATCATGTTTCTGTCTTCGAGAGATCAGGCTATGGATATCGTCATGGCGATCAATATGGGAGCGGATGACTTTGTAACCAAGCCTTTTGACCAGCAGGTCCTCCTTGCCAAGGTTCAGGGCTTATTGCGCCGCTCCTATGAATTTGGGCGGGATGAAAGTTTGCTAGAGTATGCAGGTGTCATTCTCAATACCAAGTCTATGGACCTGCACTATCAGGGTGAAGTCCTGAGTTTAACCAAGAATGAATTTCAAATTTTGCGGGTTTTGTTTGAACATGCGGGCAATATCGTGACGCGCGATGATCTGATGCGGGAACTCTGGAACAGCGACTTTTTCATCGACGACAATACTCTGTCTGTCAATGTTGCTCGTTTGCGCAAAAAGCTAGAGGAACAAGGCTTGGCAGGCTTTATCGAAACCAAGAAAGGGATAGGATACGGACTGAAACATGCTTGATTGGAAACCATTTTTTCTAGCCTATCTGCGCTCTCGTAGTCGCATCTTTGTCTATATTTTTTCGTTGGGATTTCTTGTTCTTCTCTTTCAGTTTCTGTTTGCTAGTCTAGGATCTTATTTTCTTTATTTTTTGCTGCTCAGTAGTTTTTTGACCGTTTTATTTTTGGCTTGGGATATGTTTGCAGAAGCTCGGACTTACCGACAGGAAGTTCTCTATGCTGAGAGAGATCCCAAGTCTCCTCTGGAATGTGCGTTGGCAGAGAGACTCGAAGAGCGTGAATCTGAATTGTATCAAAAGAAGTCGGAAGCACAAAGCAAGCTGACGGATTTGCTTGATTACTATACCTTATGGGTTCACCAGATTAAGACACCCATTGCGGCTAGTCGCCTTTTAGTAGCAGAAGTCTCTGATCGGGAGGTCAAACAGCAGCTGGAACAGGAAATTTTCAAGATTGACTCCTATACCAACCTGGTTTTACAGTACTTGCGTTTAGAGAGTTTTCACGATGACTTGGTCTTTGAAAAGGTTCAAGTGGAGGACTTGGTCAAGGAAATGGTTCGTAAGTACGCTCTTTTCTTTATCCAGAAAGGGCTGACAGTCAATCTACATGACTTAGACAAAACCATCGTGACCGATAAGAAGTGGTTGTTGGTCGTCATTGAGCAAATTCTTTCAAACAGCCTCAAATACACCAAGGAAGGTGGTCTGGAGATTTATATGGAAGGGCAAGAGCTCTGTATCAAGGATACGGGAATCGGGATAAAAAACAGTGATGTCCTCCGAGTCTTTGAACGAGGATTTTCAGGCTACAATGGGCGTTTGACTCAGCAGTCGTCTGGACTTGGCCTCTACCTATCCAAGAAAATTTCTGAAGAACTCGGCCATCAAATTCGTATCGAGTCTGAGGTCGGGACAGGAACGACAGTAAGAATCAAGTTTGCCGATATGAATCTGAGAATTGAGTGAGCATAATAGATAGGAGCCCAAGATAAGACAACTGGGCTTTTTTATCTTTAACTGTGTATCCTAGTAGATTATTTGCTTGGGCGTTTCCGGTTAAAAAATAAAAATCAACCAGACTTTGTGAAAGGTCATCTACAAAATCAAGCTATTCTTTTAACATCAGACTATAATTATCTAGTCGTATTCAATCTTCAATCCTTCCTAAGAACTGGGTTCAACATCAAAATGCAGAAATTACTAGTGAACTCGCTGGTGGGATGGATGTGACTGTAAGCAAAGAGGGACAGTTGAAACTAGCTGATGATTATCCAGACCATCTTAATAAATCGATATTGCCTCTTGAAGATCAGGCTAGTCTTGTTTACGGCTCTGTTCGAGCAAGTACCAGTGAGCAAATCAATGAGATTTTTGGTGCGTTCTTCTTTATCGGTCTCTTCCTATTTATTATTTTTATGGTTGGTGCAGTATTAATTATCCACTATAAACAAATCTCTGAGGGATATGAAGACCACGAACGCTTTATCATCTTGAAAAAGGTAGGTCCTGATCAAAAGCAGATCAAGCAAACCATTAACAAGCAAATCTTGACCGTTTTCCTTCTTCCTGTAATTTTTGCCTTCCTCTATTTGGCCTTTTCTTATCATATGCTTAGTTTGATTCTCAAGGTCATTGAAGTAGTTGATGCGACCATGATATTAACGATAATCTTATCTATCTGTTAAATTGATAGATTTCTTTGGAGAAAGACTGTAAAATTTTTGATATAATGTTAAGGATGGACTGACGGATGCTTAAAGGATAATTTTCAAAAACATAACAGGTGAGAATTAAACATATGTAAGATTGGACAGAAGTCTCTCTACCATCATTCATGCAGAAACAAAATTATATGAAATAAAAGGAGTAACCAATGACCGGAAACTATTCAACACGGGAATACCGTGAGAAATTATATGATGACCTTCATGTTCGATTAAGTAATATATTGATTTTAATGTGTTCGATTTTTATTGCCTCTATAGGCCTAAATATGAATTCAACAGCTGTCGTTATTGGAGCTATGCTGATTTCCCCTCTTATGACACCGATTGCTGGACTGGGGTTTGGTTTAGCTATTTTTGATACGCGTTTAATTGAGCAATCTCTAAAGGTTTTATTTACTCAAGTATTGGTCAGTTTGCTTGTATCGGCTCTGTATTTCTGGATTTCTCCCTTATCTTATGCAAGTAGCCAGTTGATTGCACGAACCTCTCCAACCATTTGGGATGTTCTCATTGCTATTGCGGGTGGGATAGCAGGTGTCATTGGTTCAAGGAAAAAAGAAGCAAACAATATCGTACCAGGAGTAGCCATCGCAACAGCTCTGATGCCACCTATCTGCACTGCAGGATATGGTTTAGCTAATGGAAATGTTCGATTTTTATTTGGGGCCCTTTATCTTTTCTTGATCAACTGTGGCTTTATCATGCTAATCAACATTGTTGGAACAAGAATTATGATGAAAAAATCTGCCTTAAGTTCATTTAATGAGCTAAACATTAAAATTAGAATTGGGTTGATATCCTTGATTGTATTATTGGTCCTTCCAGCCAGCTATTCAGCAGTCACTCTGACGATGAATGAAAAACGAAAACAAGAGATCAAACAGTTCGTAGGAAAAGAGTTCGCCAATTATACGGTCATTAATCAAGTTTACGAGTCAAGTAATAATGAATTGGTCTTGACTGTTGTTGGAGATCCGATTTCAGAAGAAGAATTAGAAACAATTCGCCAAAAACAAGCCTCTTACGGTATTGAATCTGTTCAATTGAAAGTCAAGCAATTCCATAATTCGGAAAAATTAGATAGTGAGACGATCAAGGAATTTTACGAAAACATTGACAAGTATATCGAACAAAAACTCTCTGAAAAAAATTTACAAAACGATCGCGCAAAAGAAAATGAAGCAGACAATGAAGCAGACAAGGATTGAGGATATTGACTTGTCTAATTCATGAGAGCAAATCTTGGGAAGAGATCTTATATTCAAAAGTTGGTGGATAGAAAGGGATGTTGATGAAGATTTCATTTGTGGTGGTTTGACCAATTACGATACTAGCTCAGGTTAAATAAAATATAAAAAAGCAACAGCTGTTTCAGTTGTTGCTTTTTAGGTAGCTAGGATTTTATCCCAAGTTTTATATTTTATTTTTCAACGCGTGATTTGTTGGCAATATCAGCTAGGATAGCTTCTACAAAGTCATCAACTGAGACAGTTTGTGTTTCTTTTTGTCCATAGCGACGAACGTTGACTGTTCCGTCTTCCATTTCCTTGTCTCCAACGATTAATTGGTAAGGAATCTTGCTGGTTTGTGAAGCACGGATCTTGAACTGCATTTTTTCATTGCGCTCATCTACGTCTGCACGAACCCCACGGTCACGGAGTTTCTTCGCCACTTCCCATGCGTAGTCCACGTGCTTTTCATTAGACACTGGGATGAGGGTTACTTGGTGTGGTGCAAGCCATGTTGGGAAGGCACCCTTGTAGTTTTCAATCAAGATAGCTGTGAAGCGTTCCATAGTTGAGATAACACCACGGTGAATCATAACTGGACGATGTTCTTCACCATCAGCTCCAATATACTTGAGGTCAAAGCGCTCTGGAAGCAAGAAGTCAAGTTGGATAGTCGAAAGGGTTTCTTCTTTACCAAGGGCAGTTTTAACCTGAATATCCAATTTTGGTCCGTAGAAGGCTGCTTCACCTTCAGCTTCAAAGTAGTCAACGCCCATTTCATCAAGCGCTGCACGAAGCATGGTTTGGGCATTCTCCCACATCTCATCGTTATCAAAGTACTTGTGAGTATCTTGAGGGTCGCGAAGAGAGAGACGGAAGCGGTACTCAGTCAAGTTGAAGTCTTCATAAACATCGATAATCAACTGAAGGGCGCGTTGGAATTCTTCTTGGATTTGTTCTGGAGTAACAAAGAGGTGACCGTCGTTAAGAGACATTTCACGTACACGTTGAAGACCAGTCAGAGCACCCGATTTTTCATAGCGGTGCATCATTCCGATTTCAGCAATACGGATTGGCAATTCACGGTAAGAGTGAACATGGTGTTTGTAGACTTGGATGTGGTGTGGGCAGTTCATTGGACGAAGGACAAATTCTTCCCCGTCACCCATGTCCATGGTTGGGAACATATCTTCACGGTAGTGATCCCAGTGACCAGAAGTCTTGTAAAGTTCCACAGAGGCAAGTGGTGGAGTGTAAACGTGTTGGTAACCTGCAGCTATTTCCTTATCAACAATGTAGCGTTCCAATTCACGACGGATTGTCGCACCATTTGGCAACCAGAATGGCAAGCCTTGTCCAACTTCTTGAGAAATCATGAAGAGGTCGAGCTCTTTACCAAGTTTACGGTGGTCACGTTCTTTGGCTTCTTCACGCATTTGAAGGTAGTTCTTCAAGTCTTTCTTGTCAAACCAAGCTGTACCGTAGATCCGTTGCATCATAGCATTGTCACTATTTCCACGCCAGTAAGCACCAGCCACATGGAGAAGGTGGAAGATTTGGATACGACCTGTTGATGGGACGTGCGGGCCACGGCAGAGATCCACGTATTCACCCTGACGGTAGATGGTCAACCCCCCTTCGTCTTCTGAGTGTTCTTCGATCAATTCCAATTTATAAGGGTCGTTCTTGAAGATTTCACGGGCCTCGTCTTTTGTTACTTCCTCACGAATAGAAGGGAAGTTTTCTTTCACGATTTTTTGCATTTCTTCTTCAATACGAGGCAGGTCTTCGTTAGAGATTTGACCAGCAGTATTGTCGGTATCGTAGTAGAAACCATCTTCGATAGCTGGACCAACTCCCAAGTGAATGTCTGGGAAAAGGCGACGAGCTGCTTGGGCGAACAAGTGAGCCGCTGAGTGGCGCAAAATCGGAAGGGCATCTTCGTGATCTGGTGTCACAATTTCGATGCTTCCATCTTCAGTGATAGCACGAGTCGTATCGATGAGTTTGCCGTTGAATTTACCAGCCAAGGCTTTTTTTGCTAGGGAATTGCTGATGCTTTGCGCAATTTCAAAAGTAGTAACGCCTGATTCGAATTCACGAACAGCGCCATCTGGGAAAGTAATCTTAATCATGTTTTCTCCTTAAAAATTTATCGTATTTTTATAACAGAGGTTTGAAGGACTGGGAAACTAGCTATCAACAAAGGATGATAACAATCGATTTGCTAAATTAATTTCATTTTAACTTTTTCAGTCTGAAAATAAAGAAAAGCGTAGAAACACATAGATAGCATGCCAAGGAAAGAATGAGAGACAGGTATTCCCCCTGAGTCATCTCGCCTCTCATGTATATCCTTATCGGATAGCTTTTTATCGCATTGAACAAATAGATACCAGCTGTCAAACTTAAAAGATATCCTGCTAAAATGAGTTTCTTGTTGTCGAAAAACATTAAGATACCAAGAAAGGGTGCAAGGAAAGGTAAGAGAGGAATGAGTAGAAAAAATGAAAAGACGACAATATTTTCCGTTCCCCATAGACTGAGCGTATTCATTAGCCAGACATAGACTAATAGGAAAGTACAGGGAATCACCCAAGATAATATTTTCTTCAAGTCTATCACCTCATTTAACTCTTGTCTAAATTCATTTTAACTTTGTCGCAACTAGTCTCCAAACAAAAAACGACATCCTAAAAGGACGTCGCAACGTGGTTCCACCTTCATTTATGTTCCTCAAAAAGAGAGACACCTCAGATTGGCTTTAACGTGGCCACCGTTTTATGTTTTCATAAAAGTCAGTAGAGTAGTATCAGTTTAGGCTCTCTATGCGTTTCCAGCAACCACGCACTCTCTAGTAGAAAGGGACTAAGTGACTTGTCTCTATGCATTATTATAGCATGATTGCGAGATTTTTCAAGGATTTTGTGAAAGTTTTTTATTTTTTCCTCGCTGTAGCATGTATTTAATACCCGAACCTGAAGCCATACCAAGTAGGGCAAAGAGTTCATAAGCTAGGAAATAAACGAGAATGAATTCATTAAAAGTGATGATGGTAAAGCAATAGAGCAATCCGACACCAAGCAGCCACCACAGTGAGAATTGGAAACGGTAGCTATAAAGAAGGGACACGATGAAGGTTGCCAAAGGTGAAAAGAGGATGATGTTATAAATGTAGAGCCCTTTCAGCGTATAAGGGTCAGATATCAGCAGTAAAAGCAATTCATAGAGAGGCCAGTAAAAGAAGAATATGACAAGGTAGTATGGGATATACTTAAGATAGTTACGCATGGCAATAGTCCTCCAATCTGCAAAAGTAGAGAGATGTTGAAGACCACATGATCCTAAATGAAGGGGAGCTCTCTACCTATATTATAGCACGATTTGGAAGCTCTTACAAGTTGATCAGGTAAGTAGTGATAGTGATTTTTTGCAGTGTTTTCTGCTATAATACTAACAGAAGAAGTAAGAGGAAATGAGGAGAAAGAATGACTAAAATAGCAGTTCTTTCAGATATACATGGAAATATGACAGCTCTGGAAGCCGTACTGGCTGATGCAAGAGCTGCAAGGGTAGACGAGTACTGGCTTTTGGGAGATATTCTCATGCCTGGAACAGGACGTAGAAGGATATTGGATCTCTTAGCTAGCTTGCCCATCACTGTAAGAGTTCTTGGTAATTGGGAGAATAGTCTCTGGCGTGGTTTGCATCGCAAGCTAGATCCAACAAAAGCGAGTCATCGCTATCTCCTACGCCAATGCCAGTATATCTTAGAAGAGATTAGCCCTGAAGAAATCGAAGACCTCCACAATCAACCCATGCAAGTTCATCGTCAGTTTGGTGATTTGACAGTAGGAATCACTCACCATCTCCCTGATAAAAACTGGGGTAGAGAGTTGATTCATACGGGAAAACAAGAAGATTTTGATAGATTGGTTATGGATCCGCATGCTTCTATCGCAGTGTATGGCCATATCCACCAACAGTTTCTTCGATACGGAAGTGACGGACAGTTGATTCTTAATCCAGGATCCATTGGGCAACCCTTCTTTTTAGATGCGCGGTTGCGTAAGGATCTGCGTGCCCAGTACATGATTTTAGAGTTTGATGAAGCAGGTTTGTCTGATGTTGATTTTCTTCGAGTGGATTATGATGTAGAAGCCGAATTGCAGCTGGCTAAGGATTTAAAGCTCCCCTATTTCCAAATCTACTATGAAAGTTTGATAAATGGGATTCACCATACTCACAATCAGGAACTTCTGTATGAAATTGCCCAAGAACAAGGACATGATGCTGAGTTGGATGCGTGGCTGGATGGTGGTAATAATTGACATTACAACACAAAAGGATATAATGGGTATCAGATAGGATGTGAAAGGAGAAGAAGATGCAAATTTCAAGTCGATTTACGATTGCGACTCATATGTTAATCATCATTGCCATCAAGAGTCAAGAGAGCAAAGTGACCAGTGATTTTCTCGCAGCCAGTGTTGGAGTCAATCCGGTCATTATTCGCAAAACCTTGTCCCAACTCAAAAAAGCAGGATTGATTTCAGTTGCTCGTGGTACGGGAGGAACTGAGATCATAAAAGACCTTCAGGATATCAGCTTGTTGGATGTCTACCAAGCTGTAGAGTGTTTAGGAAAATCTGGTAAGCTCTTTAGTTTCCATGATAATCCAAATCCTAATTGTCCAATTGGTGCTAATATCCATGCGGTCTTGGATCAAAAGCTGTTTGATGTTCAAGCAGCCATGGAAAATCAACTTGGTCAGACGAGCCTGGCTCAGGTTGTGGAAGATGCTCAGGATAAAATGACAAAGTAAGAGGGCTAAGGTTCTCTTTTTCTATTGCCATAATTATGGTACAATGTAGTCATCAAAGGAGAAGATTATGTACTTTATGACAGGTTTTTTTGTCCTACTTTTTCTGATTTCATTTTTTAGGGACAATCGCAGTCTCTGGAATCCGGCTCTTTTGCTTTTGTCTCTGCTCTTTTCTTACCTGTCTATTGCCAATTTTTTTTACGAGGCTGGGCAAGAAGAATTGCACATGATTTTCTTTGCAGTGATTTTTCTCTTGCTTCCATTTTTAGTTTTTCTAAGTGGCTTTTTCCTTATTTATAACGGATTTGTTTTGTTGAAGAAAGAAGGAAGATCCAAGGCAAATTATTTGTCTCTAGGATTAGGTTGCGTGATTCTATTCTTTTTTGTAATCATGGCGATTCGAGTGGACGATACCAATGGCTTGTTCTACACCAATCATCTAGTGAATATTTTCTTTTTCTTTTTGATTTATTCGTATTTAATTTTTGGTTTTGCCTTTGCAGGATTTCTGCTTTATTCTATTCTGTATCTTTTTATTCCTAAGAAAAAATATTATGATTTTATTATCATTCACGGAGCAGGCTTATTGAATGGAGAAAAAGTGACTCCCTTACTCAAGAGTCGCATTGATAAGGCAGTAGAAGCTTATCACCAGTCTCTCAATCCCAATGTTAAAATCATCGCTAGTGGTGGTCGAGGAGGGGATGAGAAGATTTCCGAAGCTCAGGCAATTTGTAATTATTTGCTGGAAGAGACGGATATTCCGAGAGAAGCAATTCTCCTAGAGGAAAACTCGACAACGACCTATGAGAATCTTCTCTTCTCAAAAGAAATGGGAGAGAAACTGGTGGCAAGTCCACGTTTTCTCTTTGTGACCAATGACTACCATGTTTTTCGAACCAGTACCTATGCTAGACAACTCCGTATGAAAGGAGATGGCTTGGGCTGTCGAACAGCGGCCTACTATATTCCATCGGCCTTTATCAGAGAGTATATTGCTCTCTGTGTGAAGATGAAATGGCTTTTTATCGCCTTCTACGTTTTATTGATTTTAGCTTTGATTTTCTCTTATAAGGGTATTTTATGGTAATATGTGAACTCATCGTTGGGTGATTTTTGCAAAATTCATATTGTAATAATTGTCAGATTCTCTAAAAAAATTACAGTAACTTAAAGAAAAAATGAAAGTTCCATTAGTAGCAACAATGGCAGAGCGAGTCAGGAGATTGTAGGTGAGGTCTTGGAATAGCTTGGTGGTTACTCGTCAATCAATTGGACAATTTCTAACCTAGTTACAGATTTTCAGAGAGGATCAAAAATAAGCAACTGCATATGAGTAGATTAGATTTTTACAGTCAATGACAAAAAAATGTGAACCAGCAACAGAGGTTCACATTTTCTTTTGGGTTTATGGCAAAATTGCTTTTAGTTGTTTCAGGATTGTTTGCAAGGCTAGAACCGCTTGATTTTCTTGTTGAGGTTGGTAGAGTAGTAGGAAATAGTCGCGAATAGTTTCTTCAAATTGCTTAGGGAGGAGAGTACAATTGGCCTTTGCGTACTCCAGCATCCGTTTTTCACCAGGATGGGTTTGCTCATTGAGCGCAAATAGCAAGTCAAAGTAGGAAGCAAAAAATTCACTTGAACGATGATTCATACTGAGAAGATCTTGACGTTTGATAGCTTTTTCTATTTGGACAGAGAAGGCAGGCATGGCTTGTTCTAGCAAAAGGAGTTGCCTTTCAATGATGTGCTTTTTGAGTTCCTGTGGATAGGGAATCTGGTAGGCTCTTTGGAGCGAAGCATAGTTTCCATTCGGATCGTATAGAATCTTGCTGTGGAGTAGATTATGCCACATACAGGTTGTATAAGAATTTTGAGCTTTGTGTTGAAAAACGGTTGAGTTCAATTCTTGTTCAAACGACTCCAGCGAACGATAAATCAACTCGATTTGGATACCGTTGTTTAGTACACAGTCGTCCTCTAATTCCCAAAACTGGTTTCCAATTTCCATATAGGAGCAGTATTTACTCAAAATATTTTGTCGAATTGCCTCATCAATGGGAGAGTTGAGATAGATGTAGACATCATAATCAGAAGTTTGATCATAGTCTTGTCCTGCACGTGAACCACCTAGAGCGATGGCTTCTACTTGTTCCAGTTGAGAGAATTCTTTGTAAAGTTCTTGGATCATTATTTTTCTCCTTTTTTATTTTACTATTTTAAATGTGTTGTTAATTCCAATAAATTACCTTCGGGATCAGATACAACTGCTTCATAGTACCCATCGCCAGTTGTTCTTGGACCAGATTGAATGAGAAAACCATCTTCTTCAAAGCGCTTTGCAAATGTATCAACATCCGCTTTGTCTCCTACAGCAATAGCTAAATGGTAAAATCCAAAACTATTTTTATTCTTTTCTACAATATCTGGGCGATGACAAAGTTCTAAACGTGCACCATTTTCAAAACTCAAAAAGTAAGATGAGAATTCCGTTTTAGGATTATAATATTTTTTCGTTGCAACGGCATTAAAGTATTTCTCATAAAAAGATTTCATTTTTTCTAAATCATTTACCCAAACACCTACGTGTTCAATAGAGATAGTCATTGTGTTATCCTTTCTTGTTAAGTTATAGTTATCTTTGATAAAATATCAAACGATAAGATAAAATGGAATAAAGAGTGAAGTCAATACAATAGAATATGAAACTATAGATGCATTAAGGATTGAATATAGTCAAAACCACTTTTTATAGGTGGAATACCAATTGAAGCACAAATATTTTATATTTTTCTTCCCTGTTAATAAGTGATTCATGTTTCAACTAGTTGTAGAAACATTTCTAATTTTTCCACCTATTCATAAGTCAATTGACTGTTAAAAAGTTCTTATCAATATTTTTCTACACTATTAATTATTTTCAACCCACTCATGCATGATAAACATCAGGAATAGAAAAAACAAAAGATAGAACGGATAAACTGAAATATTGGTGACATCACTTAGGATTCCAAAAAGCTTCGGCATAGAGGCGGAACCGATATAGGCTGAAGCCATCTGAATGCCGATTAAAGTCTGACTATTTTCCCTTCCAAAACGCTCTGGAGTAGAATGGATAATGCTTGGATAAATCGGTGCACAACCAAGACCAACAGTAGCAAGTCCTATTAAAGCAATTATATAATGAAAGCTAAAGGTAAGGAGAATCAGACCTATGAAAATTACAATGAACCCTAAGCGAATTATATTTTTATCTTCAAGTTTTTCTGCAATGAAACCAGAAATTGCTCTGCCACCAGTGATTCCTATGTAAAATATTGAAGCGAAGGATGTAGCTGTTTCTGCTGGAATATCTTTGACTACATTTAACCAACTAGCTGCCCAAAGTCCGGTCGTCTGTTCAAGAGCGCAGTATCCAAAAAAACAAAGCAAAATTTGAGGGGCACCTTGAAGTTTTAATGCTTGAGAGATTGAAAGAATATCCCTATTATATTCTAACTTCATTCCTTGATCTTTTGCAGTCCATAAAGGTAAAGAAATAAATATAATAGTTGTTAATATAACCTGTATGATTCCAATGATTCTGTAACCGACAGGCCAGTCATAACCACTTGACAAAATCATTCCCATGATATAAGGACCGATAGAAGCCCCTACCCCCACATACAATGTAGCCAAGAAAGATGCTTAGAAGAAAAATGTAATGCTACATAGTTATTTAGTGCACTATCAACTGCCCCTGCCCCTAGACCATAGGGGATAGCCCATAGGCACAGTTGCCAATATTCTTGACAAAAAGAAAAACCAAATAAGGATAAAGCAGTTAGCCCTACCGAAACTGCTGTCACTCTAGCTGTAGAAAATTTATGAATTACTCTATCTGCATTTAAAGAAGAAATTATTGTACAAACAGAAATAATCAGAAAGATGGAACCTGCCCCGGTAATAGTTGAATTTAAGCTACGATACATATTTGGCCAAGCGCTTCCTAAAATAGCATCAGGTAAGCCTAAACTAATAAAGGCCAGATAGATGACTGCCAACAATAACGAAATCATTTAATTTTCCTTTTCAAATTGTTCTTCTTTTGATTTCTAGAATCTTGTTTTTTCCAATTGATTGAACTCCGTTCAGTATGAAGGGGTCTATCTCAGTCAATCTTTCAAGGGTTGGTTGGAATTCTTTAGGAAGATAGGTGTCGGAAATTTTTATATCTTCTTGTAAAGATGGACAATAATATGCAATAGCATCTGGAGCAATGACTGATGTTAATGCTGTTATCTGATTTAATAAAAGAAATGTGAAGTCATTTGAACGTGATTGGCGATTTGCGGGTTTATATCCATTCATGAGATAGCCAACTTCCCCTGCAAAACCATTTCTTCCACGATGTAATCTGTTATTGATGATAATACCAGAACCGGCAAAATCTGTATCTGGCTGATAGAGAAGGGCCAGTGTTCTAAATTCTGGGTGAATACTACAATAACCAAGAGAAGCAACATTAACATCATTCTCTAAAACAATGGGTATCATTGTAAGGGATGAAAGTGACCTTAGAAGATTTTTTTGATTGATATGTTCAAAATCAGAATAGATAATTTCTCCTTGTTCTCCAATAATACCAGGAAAACTAAGTACTAATACCTGAATCAGTGGATCACTGGTAATTAGTTTTTTTACTACATTGCGAATTTCATCTAATGTCCCTGTGGGACTTACTAAAATTTGTTCATAAACTGAATGGCCTCCCAGATTAAATGAGTTTGCACGTATTCTGTATTGAGAAAAGATATGACTAAGAATAATCGTTCCAATGTGGATATGATCTTCTCTCAATTGATACAATTTTGACTTTCTACCACCAGTTGAACAGGCATTCCCTACAAATTCAATCTCTTCACTATTCTCTAATATTTGTAAGATATTGGTAGTTCCCGCCAGAGAAATTCCTGTTCGACTGGATAACTGATTCTTGGTCCATGTCCCTCCTTGGTAAAAACAGGATCGTACTTTGTGAATATTTTCTTGCTTTAAATCAATTATCTTTGCCAATTCTCTACCTTTCGACACGCTTTGTCAAAAGTATTGTAGCACATTATATTTTTGTTTGCAATAAGATATTTTTAAAAATCTTAGTTTTGGGACGAGTGGTACAGATTTTTACGAGCATTTTATTATGATGGCAACTGGACGTAGTCTACACTTGTATTATTTAGGACAAGTGGTATAATTAGTTATACAAATCATACTCAAAGGAGGTGGTAGTTGTGAAAGCACCAAAAGGTAAATATGCTTGGACAGCTACAGTTGGAGAAAAAGGTCAGATAGTCATACCAAAGCAGGCGCGCGATGTTTTTAATATCAAACCGGGCGATACGATTCTGCTTCTTGGTGATGAAAAGCGTGGAATTGCCATACCGCCGAAGGGAGCCTTTGCTCACTTGATGGAAATTGCTTTTGAAGAGAAAGAGGATGAATGATATGGGATGTGTTCTGGAGATAAATAATCTGACAAAAAAATATTCGGCTTTTGAACTAAAATCGATTAGCTTTCAGATTAAGGCCGATGAAGTTATGGGCTTTATCGGTAGGAATGGAGCGGGTAAGACTACAGCGATTAAATCTATCCTCAATCTTGTTCACCCTGATGCAGGGAATGTCCGTATTCTTGGAATGGATTATTCGGATAATGAAGATGAAATTAAACAACAAATTGGTTATGTGGTGGGGGGAACCAATTATTATAAAAGAAAAAAATTAAAGGATATTGTCGCCATTACTCGTATTTTTTATGATAACTGGGATGATGAATCGTACCGTCATTATCTTAATGCATTTAAACTTGATGAAAATAAGAGAATTATGGAACTGTCTGAGGGAATGAAAGTAAAATTCTATCTTACTTTGGCTCTTTCTCATCAGGCTAGGCTTTTGATTTTGGATGAGCCAACAAGCGGCCTTGACCCGGTGTCCAGAGATGAGATTAATGAAATTTTCCGAAAACTCGCTGAAAAAGGTGTGGCAATTTTGTTTTCTACTCATATTACTAGTGATTTGGAGAAATGTGCAGATACGATTACTTACATCAAAAATGGAGAATTGCTTTTATCGACCAAGAAAGAAGACTTTATTCGTCATTTCACAGGGGAAATAGGTGGTGCGCCAACACTGGAAGACATTATGGTGTATATTGAAAGAGAAGAGGTAAATCTGTGATGAAAAAACTTCTTTATAAGGAAATGAGATTGTCAGCAAATCCTTTGAGTTATTGGTTTATAACTTTTTCAGCTATGACGATGATTCCAAGGTATCCTATTCTTGTAGGTTCCTTTTTTATCTGTCTTGGTATTTTTTATACTTATCAACAAGTTCGAGAATGTGATGACATCACCTACACGGTCATGTTGCCAGTTAGAAAACAAGATGTGATTACGGCTAAATATTTATTTGTCCTATTTATCGAGTGCATGGCTTTCATATTATGCCTTTTTCTGACGATTATTCGGATGAGACTCTTAGGAGATGCCGCACCTTATGTGACAAATCAATTGATGAATGCAAATGCGGCTTATCTTGGCTATTTATTAGCTGTATTTGCATCTTTTAATGGTATTTTTTTAGCAGGATTCTTTAAGACAGCTTATAAGATTGGGAAGCCTTTTATCCTATTCTGCGTAGTCGGAACTATCATAATACTCATGGGAGAAGTGTTACATCACATTCCCGGCTTAGAAAGCCTAAATGATCCTGCAAATTTAAGCAGACCGCAGGTTGTGATATTGCTGATTGGTATTGTTATGTTCAAGTTATGTATCTGGTTTTCTTATCAAAAAGCTATCAAGGATTTCGAAAGGCTTGATTTATGGAATTGAATACATTAATTGTTCATCTTTTATCGGCGAAAATCCAATAGGGAATGCTGCTGATAGAGAATTAAAAATTGAGGAGGTATTAAGACGATGCTTCACTTAGAAAAAGTAAATAGAAAAAATATATGGGAAATAACTAAATTGCAGGTATCAGAGTCACAAAAAGGCTTTGTTGCCGCAAATGATGTAAGTATCGTTGAAGCATACACCACCATTACGGCAAATGGATTTGCGTTTCCATTTGGCATCTATGATGGTGAAATTCCTGTTGGATTTATTATGATTGGCTATGATGTTGACGATTATTGGGACAATCCGCCTGATATAGCAAGAGGAAACTATAACCTTTGGCGTTTAATGATTGATCAAAAGTATCAGAAAAAAGGTTTTGGAGGGGAAGCCCTTGCTCTTGGCTTGAATTTTATTAAATCTTTTCCCTGTGGTAAAGCAAAGTATTGCTGGCTATCATATGAACCCGAAAATAAAGTAGCTTGTAAATTATATCATTCATTTGGTTTTGCTGAGACTGGAGATATGGAAGGAAATGAGATTATTGCAATACTGGAGCTCTGAGATATTTTAATAATTGATAAATTATCGATTAAAATTTGGAGAGTAAGTGAGATTAAAATGTGTAAAGAATGTTATGTTGACCAAACTAGAGTGACACCGCTTTTAAACCCCGTAGAATGTTTAGAAAATCATACGCAATATATTTGCGGAACTTGTGGTCGGTGTATTTGTATCGAATACGATCCAAATCGTGGATTACAACGATGGAATTTTCCGTTTAAGTCCTTAGAAATTGCAAAGCTATATTTGAGAACTGCCGATTACACAGAAAAAAAGCCATGTGGTATTTATGAATTGAAAAGTGAAAATGGTAGAATTTCATACAAAATTTTTGCAAGCAATGAAGATTTAAAGTCATATCTAAAAAAGAATAAAGGAAAAACTTGTGAAAAAATGGCGTCTGTTTTTTCAGTTGAAGAATATCAGGAATTTCCTAATACACAGGTAAGAAGATTGACTGCTGAAGAAGTGGAAACCTACATGAAGGAGAGATGCTGATGATACGAGAGGCTGTCAGAGAAGATTTATATGATTTGTTGAACCTATACCTTTCCTTGCATGAAAAAGAGATTCCGAAAGATATTGATGCTTTGGAGAGTACCTGGAATGCAATCATGGAAGATAAAAATCACCATATTATTGTAAAAGAGATAAATGGTCAGATTCTTTCATCCTGCATTTGTGTCATCATTCCGAATCTAACCAGAAATATACGTCCATATGCCCTTATTGAGAATGTGGTGACACATGAAGAACATAGAGGAAAAGGATATGCGACAGAATGTCTCCATTATGCTAAAGAGATAGCAATAGGAAATAATTGCTATAAAATCATGCTTTTGACGGGAACAAAGAACAAAAGTACGTTAGCTTTTTACAAGAATGCCGGTTATAATGATGAGGATAAAACAGCATTTATACAATGGATTGACTGAAATAAATTTCAGTTTGCAAATGTCTGTCTATTAGGAATTTTTTAACAAACAGGTGAAAAATCAACTGCTAAAGAAGTGGAAACATACATGGCAGAGAGGGGATAGCTTTCTGCCTTAGTCTGATAAATCGTACTAGAAAAAAGGAGAAACTATGAGTATTGAAATTCGTAAGGAATTGCCCTCTGAAAATTATGAAGTTGAAAACTTAGTTAGAGAGGCTTTTTGGAATATCTATCGACCGGGCTGTGCAGAGCATCTAATTTTACATCATTTTCGCCAGCATCCCAATTATCTAGAAAAATTATCAAAAGTCCTTTTACTGGATGGAAAACTAGTCGGGCAGATTATGTTCAGCAAGGCCCAGCTCCGTCATGAAAAGACTGGCCAGATCAAAGAAATTGCCACATTTGGTCCTTTTGCTATTTTGCCAGACTTTCAAAAGCAGGGCTTGGGAGAACAATTGGCTCAGAAAGCTATTAGGCAAGCGAGACAGGAAGGAATTTCTCATCTTGTGATTTTTGGAAATCCTGCCTATTACACGAAGTATGGCTTTGTGACAGCCAGTGACTATGGTATCTATCTGGATGGCCAGAATAAGAAGGAAGTTTTAGATTTTGTCATGGTGCTGGATCTGCAAAAAGATAATAGTGTGACTCATGAAAATGGTCCTTGGCTTTATCGAGATCCAGACGGATATGAAGTGGATGAAGAGGAATTGGCTATCTTTGACCGTAGTTTCCCGCCCAAAAAGAAAGAAAAACGACCGGGACAACTCGGCTAGGAATCGAAATCAATCAGTTGAGTTTTGCAGACTTTATGAGCTAAGTATTAACCCCATAATGTTGCGGTAAAATTATAGAATCAGAAACTGTACAGAGGACTCTTAGATGAATGATTTGGTTATCTATATACATGGTAAGGGTGGAAACATAGAGGAGACAAACCATTATCAGTCTATTTTTAGAGAAAGTGACGTTATCGGTTTTGATTATAAATCACAAACTCCTTGGGAAGCGGAGATAGAATTTCCAATGCTATATGATAGGTATGCTAAAGCGTATGATTCTGTTATTTTAATTGCAAATAGCATCGGTGCTTATTTTACAATGCTATCTTTGGCTGAAAAGAATATTTCTCAAGCTTTATTTATTTCCCCTATCGTAGATATGGAGAAACTGATAATGGATATGATGAAGTGGTTAAATATTACAGAAGATGAATTAAAAAGTAAAAAAGAGGTTGAAACAGAATTTGGTGAAACATTGTCTTGGGAATATTTATCTCATGTGAAAAATCATCCCATTAGGTGGAACATTCCCACCTCTATTTTATACGGAGAAAAAGACAATCTAACTTCAAAAGAAACCATAACTAAGTTTGCAGAAC
Source organism: Streptococcaceae bacterium AF54-32pH5A (assembly GCA_027682205.1). Lineage (GTDB taxonomy): Bacteria > Bacillota > Bacilli > Lactobacillales > Streptococcaceae > Streptococcus. The sequence goes on along the minus strand of JAQDAD010000001.1, from coordinate 789,824 downwards.
AAATTAGTGCAGATCTGACAATCATGGAGAATGGAGAGCATTGGTTTCATACAGATGAGCAATTAAATTTTTTAGACACATGGATTAAAAAATCAACTTAATAAATTCGTATTAATTTTTGATGACAAGAGGTAAAAATTATGAAAACAATATATAAAGAAGATATCGTACAGGGTTTAACAGAACTTGGCCTGAAACAAGGGGATGTTGTCATTGTCCATACATCCTTAAAAAGTATGGGATATGTATGTGGAGGAGCACAGACTGTGATAGAAGCTCTAATTGAAGTGGTGACTTCTGAAGGTACCATTGTGATGCCGACACAGTCATGGAAAAATCTTGATCCGGAAACAGGTGTACACTGGAATGCAGAGGAGTCAGACTGGGATAAAATTAGAGAGAATTGGCCAGCATATGATAAAAAGATAACGCCAACAAATACGATGGGAACTGTTGCAGAAATGTTCCGTCGATGGCCGGGGAGTATCAGAACAGATCATCCAGCAAGATCAATTTGTGCATGGGGAAAACATGCTGAATATATTACAGCGGAACATACCCTTTCAAATATATTTGGGGAGAGTTCACCTATCGCAAAACTCTATGAACTTGACGCAAAAGTACTGTTGTTAGGGGTTGGATATGATAAAAACACCTCCCTACACTTAGCGGATGTCCGTGCAGAGTATCCTGGGAAACATGACTGTATTGAACACAGTGCCATACTTGAAGATGGTGTTCGTATATGGAAAGCTTATCAGACCTTATTCGTTGATGGAGAAGATTTTGAGGACATAGGAAGCGCCTTTGAGGAAAATGGTCTTGCAAAGATAGGAAAAATCGGCAATGCCGATTCTAGATTGATGCAACAGCGTGAACTAGTAGATTTTGCTGTCTCTTGGATTGAAAAATATCGTAGATGAGCTGAATATTAAAACATATATTGCAACAAAATCAGTTAAATGATAGAGTTAGATTATAGTAAAATTGAGAGAAAATGAGTCAAGATTGACCAGTACACACAAGAAAGTATCTCTAAACATAAAAATAAAGAAATGTGAACCCCTGTTGTTGGTTCACATTTCTTTTTATTCTGCTGCTTGTTGCCAGCGTTTGGCTAGCATGCGGGATAGACTTGAAATTGCTAGGTTAAAGCTGAAATAGACGAGGGCAATCAGGATATAGAGGCTGAAGACTTGCTCTGGCTCGAAATAACGTCCCATGAGGATTTGGCTAGCTCCAAAGAGCTCTTGTAGGGCGATAACAGAGTAGAGAAGACTGGTATCCTTGATTACTGTCACAAACTGAGAAATGATAGCTGGCAACATTTTACGGATAGCTTGTGGGAGAATGATATGGTAGAGGATTTGCACAGAGGTAAATCCTTGAGACATTCCTGCTTCGTATTGTCCCTTGTCTACGGCATTGAGGCCACCTCGGATAATCTCAGCCAAGGCTGCTGATGTAAAGAGGGTGAAGGCGGTAATGCCAGCTGGTGTCGACTTCATCTTGAATACCAAAAAGATGGTGAAAATCCAGAGAAGGTTGGGAACATTACGCACAAATTCGATGTAAATGCTGGAGATGATTCGCAAGATAGGATTCTTTCCATTTCTCATGACTGCAAGTACAGTCCCGATCAGGGTAGAGAGGACGATGGCAATCAGAGAAATGTAGAGGGTCAAGCCGAATCCTTTAAAGATAAAGACTAGGTTATCTGGGGTCAAAACTTCTAAAATAGATTCCATAGTAACCTCCTAAAGTGAATAGGCTTTTTTATTGGCTTGCTCCATCTTGCGACCAAACTGGGCGACAGGGAAGCAAAGGGCAAAGTAGAGTAAGGCAGCGCCTAAAAAGGCTGGAATGTAGTTTCCGTTGAGAGCTGACCAAGACTTGGTCACAAACATCAAGTCCACTCCAGAGATGATGGCAACTGTAGAGGTGTTCTTGATGAGGTTGACGATTTGGTTGGTCAAAGGAGGGAGAATGATACGGAAGGCCTGAGGCAAGATAATCAAGCGCATGGCACTGATATAGGTAAAACCTTGCGACAAGGCAGCCTCCATTTGACCACTAGGAATGGACTGAATCCCTGAACGGATAACCTCAGCGATATAAGCTCCGTGATAGAGCCCGACGCAGAGAACAGCTGTCCAATAAATCGGAATCATGATTGTGTGTTCACTGATAAGAGGCAAACCATAAAAAACAATAACAAACTGTACCAAGAGGGGAGTATTTTGGTAAAATTCGACAAAGATACGAGCCAAAATTCTTAAAATTTGATGTTTGCTAGTTGATAGGACTCCAAAGATGATTCCTAAGACCATAGCTAGGATAAAGGATCCAATCGCTAGGGCAAGGGTGAAGAGGAAACCGTTGAAAAATTGTCCAAAATCCTGAAAATAGGCTGTCCAAGATGATAAATCTGTCATGGGGTATCCTCCTTAATCTGCAGTATGGCTAGAGGGTTTGAGCTTGTAACGGTCATAAAGTTTTTGCAAACTGCCATCTTTGCTCCATTTAGTGACCAAGTTATCAAGATAGTCGTTGAGCTCAGTGTTTGATTTCTTGGTAACGATACCGTAGTCAGATGGCTTGAAACTATCGTCTAGCAGCTCTGTTCGTTTACTGGTGTAGCCAGACAGGATAGAGCGGTCCACGGAAAAGGCATCAATACGGTGAGCGTGAAGGGAAGTAATCAATTCTGGATAAGAACCAAGTTCGACGAATTTAAAGGTCAGACCTTTCTTTTTACCCAGTTCGGTAATCAAACGTTGGGTGATGGAACCTTGAGCAACTCCGATCGTTTTACCGTTTAGGTCTTCAATGCTTTTGATGTTGGCAGACTTATTGACCAAAAAGCCAGAAGCATCCGTATAATAGGGACTTGTGAAGTTGTAGAGTTTTTTGCGTTCGTCTGTGATGGTGAAGGTCGCGATATCCAAATCGACTTGTTCATTGTCCAGAAGGGGGCCACGGGTTTGAGCGGTAACAGGAACGTAGCGAATCTTGACCTTGAGTTCGTCCGCAATCATCTTGGCAAGGTCCGTTTCGATACCAGAATAAGTCCCTGTCTTGGGATCCTTGTAGCCGAAATTGGGAACGTCTTGTTTCACACCGACAACTAGCTCGCCTCTCTTTTGAATATCTGCGACACTGGTATCAGCCTGAACTGGTTTGGCAGCAGCAAGGCTGAAAAGGCTAATCAATAATGCGGATAAAAAGAGTTTCTTTTTCATAGGCGCCTCCTTATTTGACTTTGTCACTTTCGTGGTTGATAATTTTGCTGAGGAACTGTTGGGCACGAGGTTCGCTTGGATTGTCGAAAAAGTCGTCGACATCTGTCGTATCTACTAAAACTTCCCCGTCAGCCATAAAGATAATGCGGTCTGCAACCTCTCGGGCAAAGCCCATTTCGTGGGTAACGATGATCATGTTCATCCCGTCATGAGCCAGTTTTTGCATAACGGCTAGAACATCCCCAATGGTTTCAGGGTCGAGGGCGGATGTTGGCTCATCAAAGAGGAGGAGTTCGGGATGCATGGCGAGTCCGCGCGCGATGGCAATCCGTTGTTTTTGTCCACCAGATAGCATGGCTGGGTAAGAGTCTTTTTTGTCCCACATGTTTACAAATTCTAGATATTTTTGGGCTGTTTTTTCAGCTTCTTTTTTATCAATTCCTAGAACTTTCATGGGCGCCAGTGTTACATTTTCTAACACAGTTTTGTGTGGATAAAGGTTAAAATGCTGGAAAACCATGCCGACTTCCTTACGAAGAGGAACTAAATCTTTCTGGCTAGCACCTGCTACTTGGTGTCCATTGACCAGGAGACTCCCTTTGTCAACAGCCTCCAAACCATTGATGGTACGGATAAGAGTGGACTTCCCAGAACCGGAAGGTCCAAGCAGGACAACAACTTGTCCTTTTTCAAAACGGAGATTGATGTCGCGGAGTGCGTGATAGTCTCCGTAATATTTTTCGACGTTTTTAAATTCTACTAAAGCCATGAGAGATCTCCTTTGTGTTAGATTTTATAACATGATTCTACAACAAAAGAATGTTCTTGTCAAATCATATCTGAAAAAATTCACTAAAATGTTATAAAAAAGCAATCTGGATAGTGAAAAAGTCTAAATCATGTTATAATGAAACGATAGAATTCTTAGAAAGAGTGGATGTTTTTTTGATAACTCCTACTTATGAATGGCAGTTTGCTCCGCAAGTTGAAGATGCGGATTTTACAAAGATAGCCAAGAAGGCTGGACTGGGTCCCGAGGTGTCTCGATTATTATTTGAGAGAGGGATTCAGGATGAGAAAAGTCTGAAGAAGTTTTTAGAGCCTTCCTTGGAGGACTTACATGACCCCTACTTGCTCCATGATATGGACAAGGCAGTGGAACGGATTCGTCAGGCCATTGAAGAAGGGGAGAATATCCTCGTTTACGGTGACTATGATGCGGATGGTATGACTTCGGCTTCGATTATTAAGGAAAGTTTGGAACAACTTGGTGCCGAGTGTCGTGTTTATCTTCCAAATCGTTTTACCGATGGCTATGGTCCCAATGCCAGTGTTTATAAATACTTTATCGAGCAAGAGGGGGTTTCCTTGATTGTGACAGTGGACAATGGAGTTGCTGGTCACGAAGCCATTGAACTGGCCCAATCTATGGGAGTGGATGTTATTGTGACTGACCACCATTCTATGCCTGAAATCTTACCAGATGCTTATGCGATTGTTCATCCCGAGCATCCAGATGCGGACTATCCCTTCAAGAAGTTGGCTGGTTGCGGAGTGGCTTTCAAGCTGGCTTGTGCCCTTTTAGAAGAAGTACAAGTGGAACTGCTTGATTTGGTCGCTATCGGAACTATTGCGGATATGGTGAGTTTGACGGATGAAAATCGTATCTTGGTTCAGTATGGTCTGGAAATGTTGGGGAATACTCAACGCATCGGTCTGCAAGAAATGCTGGACATGGCTGGGATTGCTGCTAACGAAGTGACAGAAGAAACGGTTGGTTTTCAGATTGCCCCTCGTTTGAATGCCCTAGGCCGCTTGGACGATCCCAACCCAGCCATTGATTTGCTGACTGGGTTTGACGACGAGGAAGCTCATGAGATTGCCTTTATGATTCACCAGAAAAACGAAGAGCGTAAGGAAATTGTTCAATCTATCTATGAAGAAGCCAAGACAATGGTGGATCCTGAGAAGAAGGTACAAGTCCTAGCCAAAGAAGGTTGGAATCCTGGAGTTCTAGGAATCGTGGCTGGGCGCTTGCTGGAAGAATTGGGACAGACAGTTATCGTTCTTAATATAGAAGACGGTCGTGCCAAGGGTAGTGCTCGTAGTGTGGAAGCAGTCGATATTTTTGAAGCCTTGGATCCCCATCGAGAGCTCTTTATCGCCTTTGGAGGCCATGCTGGTGCGGCGGGCATGACGCTAGAAGTGGAGAAGCTTTCAGATTTATCTCAGGTCTTGGAAGACCATATCCGTGAAAAAGGTGCAGATGCTAGTGGTAAGAACAAGTTAAATCTAGATGAAGAGTTGGATTTAGAGACACTTAGCTTAGAAACGGTCAAAAGTTTTGAACGTTTGGCACCTTTTGGGATGGACAATCAGAAACCTGTTTTTTACATCAGGGATTTCAATGTCGAGAGTGCTCGCAGTATGGGGGCGGGAAATACTCACCTCAAACTAAAAATTTCTAAGGGAGAAGCGAGTTTTGAAGTGGTGGCCTTCGGACAAGGTAGGTGGGCGACGGAGTTCGCTCAAACCAAGAATCTAGAATTGGCAGTCACCCTGTCTGTCAATCAATGGAATGGCCAAACTGCCCTCCAGTTGATGATGGTGGATGCGCGTGTGGAAGGTGTTCAACTCTTTAACATTCGTGGGAAGAACACAGTCTTGCCAGAAGGGGTTCCAGTCTTGGATTTCTCTGGAGAGTTGCCAGATCTAGCGACCAGTGAAGCGGTTGTTGTAAAAGCCATTCCTGAGGATATCACCCTGCTGAAGACCGTTTTTCAGGAACAGAATTTCTCCGCTGTCTATTTCAAGAACGACATTGACAAGGCCTACTATCTAACAGGTTATGGGACCAGGGAACAGTTTGCCAAATTGTACAAGACCATTTACCAGTTTCCAGAGTTTGATATTCGCTATAAGCTGAAGGATTTGGCGGCTTATCTCAATATCCAACAAATCTTGCTGGTCAAGATGATTCAAGTGTTTGAAGAACTAGGTTTTGTGACGATCAAAGATGGAGTCATGACGGTGAATAAAGAAGCGCCGAAGCGGGAGATCGGGGAAAGTCAGATATATCAAGATCTCAAACAAACCGTAAAAAATCAAGAAATCATGGCGCTGGGTACGGTGCAAGAAATTTATGACTTTTTGATGGAGAAAAACTAAAAGATAGGAAAGAGTTGGGGAACCAGCTCTTTTTTGGAAACAAATCTTCATTTTGAAAATCATCAAAAAAAATGGTATAATGGTAGAAAAAGATTCGGCTGAAAGTTTTAGAGCTTTTAGAATAAGAGGGTGAACTTACCCTATAATCAAGATAAACTAAGGTTTCGGAGGGGAAATGAGTAATATCAGTTTAACAACACTAGGTGGTGTGCGTGAAAACGGGAAGAATATGTACATTGCTGAGATCGATGGATCTATTTTTGTTTTGGATGCAGGGCTTAAATACCCTGAAAATGAACAACTAGGGGTTGACGTCGTCATACCAAATATGGATTACCTTTTTGAAAATAGCGATCGTATCGCTGGGGTTTTCTTGACCCACGGACATGCGGATGCCATTGGTGCTCTGCCTTATCTCTTGGCAGAGGCTAAGGTGCCTGTGTTTGGCTCTGAGTTGACTATCGAGTTGGCGAAGCTCTTTGTCAAAGGAAATGATACGGTTAAGAAATTCAATGACTTCCATGTGATTGATGAGGATACAGAGATTGATTTTGGAGGGACTGTGGTTTCCTTCTTCCGTACGACTCACTCTATCCCAGAAAGTTTGGGAGTCGTCTTGAAAACTCCAAAGGGCAGCATTGTTTATACAGGTGACTTCAAGTTTGATCAGACGGCTAGTAAATCCTATGCGACGGATTTTGGCCGTTTGGCAGAAATTGGCCGTGATGGTGTCTTGGCGCTCCTCAGTGATTCTGCGAATGCAGACAGCAATATCCAGGTAGCGAGTGAGAGTGAAGTTGGGGATGAAATTACCCAGACCATTGCAGACTGGGAAGGTCGTATCATCGTTGCGGCAGTTGCCAGCAACCTCTCTCGTATCCAGCAGGTTTTTGATGCAGCTGCGGATACAGGTCGTCGAGTTGTTTTGACGGGATTTGATGTTGAAAATATCGTCCGAACAGCGATTCGACTTAAAAAATTGTCTCTAGCCAACGAAAGTCTCTTGATCAAACCCAAAGAAATGTCTCGTTTTGAAGACCATGAGTTGATTATTCTTGAGACTGGTCGTATGGGTGAACCGATCAATGGACTTCGTAAGATGTCTATCGGTCGCCACCGCTATGTGGAAATCAAAGATGGGGACTTGGTCTATATCGTAACGACTCCATCTATCGCCAAAGAAGCCGTCATGGCGCGTGTTGAAAACATGATCTACCAAGCTGGTGGTGTGGTGAAACTCATTACCCAAAGCTTGCGAGTATCTGGACACGGGAATGCGCGTGATTTGCAGTTGATGATCAATCTCTTGCAACCAAAATACCTCTTCCCTATCCAAGGGGAATATCGTGAGTTGGATGCGCATGCCAAGGCTGCCATGGCAGTTGGAATGTTGCCAGAACGCATTTTCATTCCTAAAAAGGGAACGACCATGTCCTACGAACACGGAGACTTTGTCCCAGCTGGAGCAGTTTCTGCAGGTGATGTCTTGATTGATGGAAATGCCATCGGGGATGTTGGAAATGTGGTCCTTCGTGACCGTAAGGTCTTGTCAGAGGATGGAATCTTTATCGTGGCGATCACTGTCAACCGTCGTGAGAAGAAGATTGTCGCCAAGGCCCGTGTTCATACGCGTGGATTTGTCTACCTCAAGAAGAGCCTTGATATTCTCCGTGAAAGTTCAGAATTGATTAACCAAACGGTAGAAGAGTATCTTCAAGGTGATGACTTTGATTGGGCAGATCTCAAAGGCAAGGTTCGCGACAATCTGACCAAGTATCTCTTTGATCAAACCAAGCGTCGTCCAGCAATCTTGCCAGTTGTGATGGAAGCCAAATAATAAGCAGCATACCTACAGAAAAAGTCGAAATTCGGCTTTTTCTTATAGAATAGTAAAAGGAGACAACCATGGCAGTTATGAATATCGAGTATTACTCTGAAGTTTTGGATATGGAGTGGGGCGTCACTGTACTTTATCCAGATGCCAGTCGAGTAACTGAACCAGATTGTAAAGATATTCCTGTTCTTTATCTTTTGCACGGAATGTCAGGAAATCAAAATAGCTGGCTCAAGCGTACCAATGTCGAACGCTTGTTGCGCGGAACCAATCTCATTGTTATCATGCCCAATACTAGCAATGGCTGGTACACCGATACCCAGTATGGTTTTAACTACTTTACTGCTCTAGCAGAAGAGTTGCCTCAGGTTATGAAACGTTTCTTCCCCAATATGACCAGCAAGCGAGAAAAGACCTTCATTGCAGGTCTGTCCATGGGTGGCTACGGTTCCTTCAAACTCGCTCTTGCAACCGATTGTTTTTCTCATGCGGCTAGTTTTTCTGGTGCACTCAGTTTTCAGGAATTTTCTCCTGAAAGTCAGGATCTGGGGTCACTTGCCTACTGGAGAGGAGTTTTTGGAGAAATCAAAGACTGGACAGCTAGCCCTCATTCGCTTGAAAGTATTGCTGCGAAATCGGATAAAAAAACCAAACTTTGGGCTTGGTGTGGCGAACAAGACTATCTGTACTCAGCCAATAACCTCGCTGTGAAAAACCTCAAAAAGCTTGGTTTTGAAGTAATCTATAGTCATAGTGCTGGCACTCATGAGTGGTACTACTGGGAAAAACAATTGGAGCGTTTTTTAGCTACTCTACCAATTAACTTTGTTTTGGAAGAGCGCCTATCTTAGTTTTAGGTTTCTTTCAGTTTTTTTGAGTAAAATAGAGAATCTATCTTGATTATGGGAGACCATCGATTTTAAGATAGATTCTTATTTTTATGAAAGGTGGAGTGTCATGTTCTGGATTGTTCGATTATTCTTCCGATTTCTGTTGGGAATTTGGCGTTTCTTCTGGCGTCTGGTTTGGACGGTGGTTATTTTACTACTCATTGCTTTTGGAGTGGTTTGGTATCTGTCTGGTGATTTTCATTCTGCGGTCAATCAAGTTGAAAAAATGAGTCAGATTGGTCAAGGTGGCTGGAATCAATGGAAGGAGACGGGAAGGCTGGAAGTCTTGTCTCAGACAGACAGTCACCAACATGCAGAAGGCAAGTGGGCTCAAGCCTCAGCCCGTATCTATATTGACCCTCAGATGGATGAGACTTTCCAAGCCGCCTATGCAGAAGCCATAAAAAACTGGAATCAAACGGGAGCCTTTACTTTTGAGGTGGTTGCGGATCCTAGCCAGGCAGATATTGTGGCAAGTGAGATGAATGATGGATCGACCGCTGTAGCAGGTCAAGCCGAGAGTCAAACCAATCTGTTGACCAATCAATTTATATCTGTGACGGTTCGCCTGAATCACCATTATCTATCCAATCCAAACTATGGTTATTCTTATGAACGGATCGTGCACACGGCAGAACATGAGCTGGGGCATGCCATCGGATTGGATCACACTAACGAAACTTCTGTTATGCAACCGGCAGGTTCCTACTATGGGATTCAGCCTCGGGATGTGACAGCTGTTCAAGAACTCTATATCAGTAGCGACTAGATGAAGTCAGTGCAATCTGAAATGAAATAAAAGCTCCTCCATCAAGTGATTGGTGGGGCTTTTTGTTCGTCCTGTTACAGGCTTTTTGCTATAATGGAACTATGAATAACTTGATCAAATCAAAACTAGAGCTCTTGCCGACCAGTCCTGGTTGCTACATTCACAAAGATAAAAACGGCACCATAATCTATGTAGGAAAGGCCAAAAATCTGCGCAATCGTGTGCGATCCTATTTCCGTGGCAGTCATGATACCAAAACAGAGGCTCTGGTGTCTGAGATTGTGGATTTTGAATTTATCGTTACTGAGTCAAATATTGAGGCACTTCTCCTAGAAATCAACCTAATCAAGGAAAATAAGCCCAAGTACAATATCATGCTCAAGGATGATAAGTCTTATCCTTTCATCAAAATCACCAATGAGCGCTATCCACGCTTGATAATCACCCGACAGGTCAAAAAGGATGGCGGACTTTACTTTGGTCCTTATCCAGATGTCGGTGCGGCCAATGAAATCAAGCGGCTACTAGATCGAATTTTCCCTTTTCGGAAATGTACCAATCCGCCGTCTAAGGTCTGTTTTTATTACCATATCGGCCAGTGTATGGCCCACACTATCTGTAAGAAGGATGAGGGCTATTTCAAGTCCATGGCTCAGGAGGTTTCTGACTTCTTAAAAGGACAGGATGATAAAATCATCGATGATCTCAAGAGCAAAATGACAGTGGCAGCGCAAAGTATGGAGTTTGAACGTGCGGCGGAGTACCGTGATCTGATTCAGGCCATTGGAACACTTCGAACCAAGCAACGGGTCATGGCCAAGGATCTCCAAAATCGGGATGTCTTTGGCTACTACGTCGACAAGGGCTGGATGTGTGTGCAGGTTTTCTTTGTCCGTCAGGGCAAGCTCATCGAGCGAGACGTCAATCTCTTCCCCTACTACAATGATCCGGATGAGGACTTCTTGACCTATGTGGGACAATTCTATCAAGAAAAATCCCACCTAGTTCCCAATGAAGTATTGATTCCGCAGGATATTGACGAAGAAGCAGTCAAGGCCTTGGTGGATACCAAGATTCTCAAACCCCAGCGTGGAGAGAAAAAACAGCTGGTCAATCTAGCCATCAAAAATGCCCGTGTCAGTCTGGAGCAGAAGTTCAATCTGCTAGAAAAATCTGTCGAAAAGACACAAGGAGCTATTGAAAATCTAGGACGCTTGCTTCAAATACCAACTCCGGTTCGCATTGAGTCCTTCGACAACTCCAATATCATGGGGACCAGTCCGGTGTCTGCTATGGTGGTCTTTGTCAATGGAAAACCCAGTAAGAAGGATTACCGTAAGTACAAGATAAAAACGGTTGTGGGTCCAGACGACTATGCCAGCATGCGAGAGGTCATTCGTAGACGCTATGGTCGAGTTCAACGAGACGGTTTGACTCCTCCTGATTTGATTGTCATTGATGGAGGACAAGGGCAAGTCAATATTGCTAAGCAGGTCATCCAAGAGGAACTGGGCTTGGATATTCCAATTGCAGGTCTGCAAAAGAATGACAAGCACCAAACCCATGAATTGCTCTTTGGAGATCCGCTTGAGGTGGTGGAGTTGTCTCGCAATTCTCAGGAATTTTTCCTCCTCCAACGCATTCAAGATGAGGTGCACCGTTTTGCCATCACTTTCCACCGTCAACTGCGCTCCAAAAACTCCTTTTCATCCCAATTGGATGGGATTGACGGTCTAGGGCCTAAACGCAAGCAGAATCTTATGAAGCATTTCAAGTCTCTGACCAAAATCAAGGAAGCCAGTGTGGATGAGATTGTCGAAGTTGGAGTGCCAAGACTTGTCGCAGAGGCCGTGCAGAGGAAGTTGAACCCGCAGGAAGCAGTGGAATTGGCTCAAGTAGCGGAAGAAAGAGTGGATTATCAAACAGAAGGAAAAACATTATGAACCATAAAATCGCAATTTTATCCGATATTCATGGCAATTCAACGGCACTAGAAGCAGTGATTGCAGATGCTAAAGCTCAAGGAGTCAGTGAATACTGGCTTCTGGGAGATATTTTTCTTCCTGGTCCAGGTGCAGATGACTTGGTCGCCATGCTAAAGGACCTTCCTATCACAGCAAGTGTTCGAGGCAATTGGGATGATTGTGTCCTTGAGGCCTTGGACGGAGAATACGGTTTGGAACATCCACAAGAAATCCAGTCAATGCGAATGACTCAGTTTTTGATGGAGCGAATGGATCCTGCAACGATTGTCTGGCTGCGAAGCTTGCCTTTGCTGGAAAAGAAAGAAGTTGACGGGCTGCGCTTTTCTCTCTCTCATAACTTGCCAAATAAAAACTATGGTGGGGACCTACTGGTTGGGAATGATACAGAAAAATTTGACCAACTGCTAGATGCGGAGGCCGACGTGGCAGTCTATGGTCATGTTCACAAGCAGTTGCTTCGTTACGGAAGTCAAGGGCAACAAATCATCAATCCAGGGACGATTGGCATGCCCTATTTTGACTGGAATGCGTTAAAAAATCACCGTGCCCAGTATGCCGTGATAGAGGTTGAAGATGGGGAATTGGTAAATATCCAATTTCGTAAAGTCGCTTATGACTATGAAGCGGAGTTAGAATTGGCCAAGTCCAAGGGGCTTCCCTTTATCGAAATGTATGAAGAGCTACGACGAGAAGACAACTATCAGGGGCACAATTTGGAACTCTTAGCTAGTTTAATTGAAAAGCATGGGTATGTAGAGGATGTGAAGAATTATTTTGATTTTTTGCAAAGTGAGAAATAAAGCGGGCAGTCCTTATTTTGAAGTGAAATTTGTAGTCGAATTGCTTAGAGAAGAGTCAGACGATAAGGAAGAAAAGATGGTTTAGCTAAAGTTTGACATTGAAATTATTTTGTTATAGAATGGATTTAATTCTTAATCAAAAGGAGAACATTATGAAGAAAATTATTACAGCTAGTATGGCTCTTTTATCTGTTGTTGTCTTAGCAGCATGTTCAGGGAAAACAACGTCTGATTCTTCGACTAAAAATTCAAGCTCTGTAGAACAAACTTCTTCTTCAGAGACCTCATCAACAACGTCTAGTTCAAAGACAGAAAATAATGAGGTTGTTTTGATCACCGATGAAGAAATTGACAATGCTAAAACTGTTGGAGATGTGAAGAAAGTATTTGGCAAATTAGTCGACAATTATAAAAAGCATGCGGTTGAAATTGGGGAGAAAATTCCAGAAAGTGGAAAAGAAGCATATAACGCCCAAGTTGAACCAGCGCTTAAGTCTATGGAGACTGTAAGAGAGTCATTTAACGAAAGCCTTTCAAGTATTGGTTCTGATGATACAGTAGTGCCAGAACAAACTCGTACTCTATTTGTTCAACAATTGAAAACTGGACGTGACACAATGAAGAAAGCGCTAGAGGCGGCTTATAAAGCAATTGCTCCATACACATCTGGTCAATAATATAAGGAAGTAGGTGTTCTATCGCCTGCTTTTTGATTGCTTCAAATCTAAAGCGATACCTACTTAAAGAGCTTCAAATAAATAGCAGAGAGTTTGAAAGAAGTACTAACTCTATGAAAAATCCCTGCAAGCTCTTTCAAAATATGGTAGAATGGAAATAGTAGAATTAGAAAAGGAAATCGATTATGAAATTTCTTGAATTAAACAAAAAACGTCATGCGACCAAGCATTTCACTGATAAGCCAGTTGACCCTAAAGATGTGCGTACGGCTATCGAAATCGCAACTTTGGCTCCAAGTGCCCACAATAGCCAGCCATGGAAGTTTGTGGTGGTTCGTGAGAAAAATGCTGAACTGGCAAAGTTGGCTTATGGTTCGAACTTTGAGCAGGTTTCGTCAGCGCCAGTGACCATTGCCTTGTTTACCGATACAGACCTAGCCAAACGTGCCCGCAAGATTGCCCGTGTTGGTGGTGCAAAGAATTTTTCAGAAGAGCAACTTCAATATTTTATGAAGAATCTGCCAGCTGAATTTGCGCGTTACAATGAGCAACAGATTAGTGATTACTTGGCCCTTAATGCAGGTTTGGTTGCCATGAACTTGGTTCTGGCTTTGACAGACCAGGGAATCGGTTCTAACATTATTCTTGGATTTGATAAATCAAAAGCCAACGAAGTTTTGGACATCGAAGACCGTTTCCGCCCAGAACTCTTGATTACGGTAGGTTACACTGACGAAAAATTGGAACCAAGCTACCGCTTGCCAGTGGATGAAATTATCGAGAAAAGATAGAAAGAAGAAAAAATGACAGCAATTGATTTTACAGCAGAAGTAGAAAAACGCAAAGAAGACCTCTTGGCTGACTTGTTTAGCCTTTTGGAAATCAACTCTGAACGAGACGACAGCAAGGCGGACGCTCAGCATCCATTTGGACCTGGGCCAGTAAAAGCCTTGGAGAAATTCCTTGAAATCGCAGACCGTGATGGTTATCCAACTAAAAATGTTGATAACTATGCAGGACATTTCGAGTTTGGTGATGGAGAAGAAGTTCTCGGAATTTTTGCCCACATGGACGTAGTGCCTGCTGGTAGCGGTTGGGACACAGACCCGTATACACCAACTATCAAGGACGGTCGCCTCTACGCGCGTGGTGCTTCAGATGACAAGGGGCCCACAACAGCTTGTTACTATGGCTTGAAAATCATCAAAGAATTGGGCCTTCCAACGTCTAAAAAAGTTCGCTTTATCGTCGGAACTGATGAAGAATCAGGCTGGGCAGACATGGACTACTACTTTGAACATGTAGGACTAGCAAAACCAGACTTCGGTTTCTCACCAGACGCTGAATTCCCTATCATCAATGGTGAAAAAGGAAATATCACAGAATACCTCCACTTTGCAGGTAAAAATACAGGTGCTGCCCGTCTTCACAGCTTTACAGGTGGCTTGCGTGAAAACATGGTGCCAGAGTCAGCAACAGCAGTTATTTCAGGCGATTTGACTGACTTGCAAGGGAAACTAGATGCCTTTGTTGCAGAGCACAAGCTTAGAGGAGAACTCCACGAAGAAAACGGTCAGTACAAGGTGACGATCATTGGTAAATCAGCCCACGGTGCTATGCCTGCTTCAGGTGTCAATGGTGCAACCTACCTGGCCCTCTTCCTCAGCCAGTTTGGTTTTGAAGGACCTGCAAAAGACTACCTTGATGTTGCTGGTAAGATTCTCTTGAACGACCATGAGGGTGAAAATCTCAAGGTTGCTCATGTTGATGAAAAGATGGGTGCCCTTTCTATGAATGCAGGTGTTTTCCGCTTTGACGAAGCAAGTGCTGATAATACCATTGCCCTCAACTTCCGTTATCCAAAAGGAACAAGCCCAGAGCAAATCAAATCAGTTCTTGAAAACTTGCCAGTTGCTTCTGTTAGCCTTTCTGAACACGGTCACACTCCTCACTATGTGCCAATGGAAGACCCACTTGTGCAAACCTTGTTGAATGTCTATGAAAAACAAACTGGACTTCAAGGTCATGAGCAAGTCATCGGTGGTGGTACCTTTGGACGTTTGTTAGAGCGTGGTGTAGCCTACGGTGCCATGTTCCCAGACTCAATTGACACCATGCATCAAGCCAATGAATTTATCGCCTTGGACGATCTCTTCCGAGCAGCAGCAATCTATGCAGAAGCTATCTATGAATTAATCAAATAAAACGATAGAAGTCTGAGATTTTATGCTTGGACTTCTTTTTGGAGGGAAACTAGATGTCTCAAATCGAAAAGATCAAACAAGCCATTATGGCAGATTCGCAAAATAAAAGCTATACAGAGCAGGGGATAGAGCCTCTCTTTGCAGCGCCAAAGACAGCACGTATCAATATCGTCGGTCAAGCGCCGGGCTTTAAAACGCAAGAAGCTGGAATTTACTGGAAAGATAAAAGTGGCGATCGTCTGCGTGAGTGGCTTGGTGTGGATGAAGACACCTTTTACAATTCGGGTTTGTTTGCAGTTATTCCCATGGACTTTTATTTCCCAGGACATGGGAAATCAGGCGACCTTCCACCCCGTAAAGGTTTTGCCGAAAAATGGCACCCACAACTCCTAAAGGAATGTCCAAATATTGAATTGACCCTTTTGATTGGCCAGTATGCCCAAGCCTACTATTTACATGAGAAAATCAGTGGCAAGGTAACAGAGAGAGTTCGACGTTATCAGGATTATCTGCCCACTTATTTTCCCTTGGTGCACCCATCACCACGAAACCAAATTTGGATGGCCAAAAATCCTTGGTTTGAGTCAGAAGTAGTGCCAGATTTGAAAGCATTGGTACAAAAGATTATTCATCAATAAAGGAGAAAAACTATGGATGCTTATCAACAAGTAGCTAATAAGTTGCAAGAGTTGGGAATTACCTTTGATGTGGTGGAGCACCCACCTGTATTTACGACAGAGCAGGCAGATAGCTATATTGAAGGAATGGAAGGAGTCCGGACTAAGTCCATGTTTTTGACCAATAGAAAGAAAACCCAGTACTATCTGCTCATCATGGACGACAAGAAACGATTGGATATGGATGACTTTAAAGTTCAAGTGGGAGCCGATCGGATTCGCATGGCCTCATTGGATTCCTTGGCTAAGAAAATGAACCTACCAGCAGGAACAGTATCACCTTTTGGTTTGTTAAATAATGATGAAAAAGATATTCTAGTTTATTTTGATAAGGACATTGTATCGGAGGATATCATGACTTTCCATCCCAATACTAATGAAAAGACCATCTTTATCAAAAGCAAAGACTTGTTCCGATTTTTAGAGTCGATTGGATTTACCTATAAGTTTTTAACTTTGCGTTAAAGGCATCAAAAAGAAGAAATGATGAAAGAAATTGTTTTTGACAAATTCTACCAACTTTACCAGAAAGAATCCCTTTCTGTATTAGATGTGAGAGAAGTAGAAGAGTTGGACAATGAGCAGTTGCATTATGTCATTTGTAAATCTGGGATGAGATCAGCTCGTGCTTGTCAATTTCTAGAGGAACAGGGATACAAGGTCATTAATGTGCAAGGTGGAATGACAGCCTTTGAAGAACTTTAAACCTATATGGTGATAGATCCTAACCTTCCCTTGCTCGGTTTCGTCTGAGTGAGGGATTTTATTTTTAGACAATTCTTATTTTTAAAAATATTGAAAACATTCAATGATTAATTTTGGATACTTTTTTCAAAGTTTTAATCATGGTATACTAGGTCAGTATTTTAGAAATATGAAGGAGATTTTTATGGCTAAAAAAGGTGCCCTAACAGGCTTGCTCCTGTTTGGAATATTTTTTGGTGCGGGAAACTTGATTTTTCCACCTTCTCTAGGTGCCCTATCTGGAGAACAGTTTCTTCCTGCCATTGCAGGTTTTGTATTTTCGGGTGTTGGGATTGCTGTCCTAACGCTCATCATCGGTACGCTCAATCCCAAAGGATACATTCATGAGATTTCTAAGAAAATCTCACCTTGGTTTGCGACTCTTTATCTTGCAGTCCTCTATCTATCGATTGGTCCATTCTTTGCTATCCCACGTACAGCCACAACAGCTTATGAGGTCGGCATCAGCCCCCTCTTGTCTGAAGCAAATAAAGGCCTAGGATTGATTATCTTTACCGTGCTTTACTTTGCCGCAGCCTATCTGATTTCACTCAATCCGTCAAAAATTTTGGATCGTATCGGACGTATCTTAACTCCAGTCTTTGCTTTGCTTATCGTTATCCTGGTTGTACTTGGTGCTTTTAAATATGGTGGAACAAATCCTCAAGTAGCTTCAGAAGCCTATCAATCCTCTGCTTTTGGGACAGGCTTCCTAGAGGGGTATAACACCTTGGATGCCCTTGCCTCAGTTGCCTTCGGTGTTATCGCTGTTCAAACCTTGAAACAACTTGGATTCTCAAGTAAGAAAGAATACATTTCAACCATTTGGGTTGTTGGTATTGTGGTAGCTCTTGCATTTAGTGCTCTCTATATTGGTCTAGGTTTCCTTGGAAATCACTTCCCAGTTCCGGCAGAAGTCATGAAGGGGGGAACACCAGGCGTTTATATCTTGTCGCAAGCAACTCAGGAAATCTTTGGTTCAACGGCTCAACTTTTCCTTGCTGTTATGGTAACTGTCACCTGCTTCACAACGACAGTTGGCTTGATCGTATCTACAGCAGAGTTCTTTAACGGTCGTTTCCCACAAATCAGCTACAAGGTTTATGCCACTGTCTTTACCTTGATTGGGTTTGCTATTGCCAATCTCGGTCTTGATGCAATCATCAAGTACTCAGTTCCAGTACTAGTAATCTTGTACCCAATCACCATCGCCATTGTGATGATTGTGATTGTTAATAAGTTTGTGCCCCTATCAAAACCGGGCATGCAGTTAACCATTGGGCTTGTTACAGCTATTGCTCTTGCAAGCGTCCTTGGAAGTTCCTTTAAGATTGAATTTCTAGCAAACCTTGTGAATGCTTTACCTTTTGCAGCTGCCTCTCTACCATGGTTAGTGCCAGCAATTATCGGAATCTTGCTTTCCTTGGTTCTACCAAACAAGCAAGAGAGTGATGCCTTTGAGATGGAATAAAAAATAGAAATCACTTTTGTAAGTCAACTCTACAGGAGTGATTTTTCTTTTTTCCTCTCTACTGAAATGTGCTATAATAGGTAGCAAAAGAGGTGAAGAAATGAATCAAACTGTAAACTATATCAAAGAATTAACTGCTATTGCATCTCCAACGGGATTTACTCGTGAGATTTCAGACTACTTAGTCCGTACTTTAGAAGAGCTTGGTTACAAGCCTATTCGTACAGCAAAGGGTGGTGTCAATGTAACAATCAAAGGTCAAAACGACGAACAACATCGCTATGTAACTGCCCATGTGGACACACTCGGAGCCATTGTACGTGCTGTTAAATCTGACGGTCGTCTCAAATTAGACCGTATCGGTGGTTTCCCTTGGAATATGATTGAGGGAGAAAACTGTACGGTTCATGTGGCTAGTACAGGTAAAACGGTATCTGGAACTATCCTCATCCACCAGACTTCTTGCCATGTCTACAAAGATGCAGGAACTGCTGAACGCACTCAGGACAATATGGAAGTGCGTTTGGACGAAAAAGTGACCAATGAAAAAGAAACGCGTGCTTTGGGCATCGAGGTTGGAGACTTTATTAGTTTCGATCCGCGAACAGTTGTGACGGAAACTGGTTTTATCAAGTCTCGCCATTTGGATGATAAGGTCAGCGCAGCAATTTTGCTCAATCTCCTTCGAGTTTATAAAGAAGAGAAGATTGACTTGCCAGTAACAACCCATTTTGCTTTTTCAGTCTTTGAAGAAGTGGGCCACGGTGCTAACTCCAATATTCCGGACCAGGTAGTGGAGTATCTAGCTGTCGATATGGGAGCTATGGGCGATGACCAACAGACAGATGAGTACACAGTATCTATCTGTGTCAAGGACGCTTCAGGTCCTTATCACTATGACTTCCGTCAACATTTGGTAGCCCTGGCAAAAGAGCAGGACATTCCATTTAAGCTGGATATCTATCCATTTTACGGTTCGGATGCTTCAGCAGCCATGTCAGCAGGTGCAGAGGTCAAGCACGCCCTCCTTGGAGCTGGTATCGAGTCCAGTCATTCTTATGAGCGCACCCATATCGATTCAGTAGTAGCGACTGAGCGTATGGTTGATGCCTATCTCAAGAGCGCATTGGTAGACTAATATGTGCTTGATTTGTCAAAGAATTGAATGGATCAAGGCAGGGAAAAATCCCTACTTTGTCAAAGAACTAGAAACAGGCTATGTGGTTATTGGAGACCACCAATACTTTAAGGGCTATACCTTATTTTTAGCAAAAGAGCATATCACAGAACTCCATCATATGGAGAATCCTGTAAAACTTCACTTTTTAGAGGAAATGAGTTTGGTCCAAGAAGCAGTCGCCAAAGCATTTAAGGCTGAAAAGATGAATATTGAACTTCTAGGAAATGGCGATGCCCACGCTCACTGGCACCTATTTCCAAGGCGGTCAGGTGATATGAAAGGTCACGGACTTAATGGCCGTGGCCCAGTCTGGTGGGTGCCCTGGGAAGAAATGGCAGCAGAAGATTGCCAAGTACAATCCCCAGAGCTGGAAGAGATGATTAAAGCCTTATCCCAAGAATTGGAGAAGCATTTAGCCTAAGAGAAAGGAAGAAAGAAGTGAAAAAAAGATATGTCATTTTATCGGGTTTACTAGCATTGACCCTTGCAGCTTGTTCTCAAGAAAAACCTAAAAATGAAGAAAATACTCAAAAAACAGAACAAACTAGTCAACCTGAAGGAACTGTAGGGAGCAAATCTCAATCTTCTAGTCAGAAAAAGGCACAAGTTGTTAATAAGGGAGACTACTATAGTATTCAAGGGAAATACGATGAAATCGTCGTAGCTAATAAGCACTATCCTTTGTCAAAAGACTATAATCCAGGAGAAAATCCAACAGCAAAAGCGGAGTTACTCAAGCTAATCGCAGTCATGCAGGCCGAGGGCTACCCAATCAGTGACCACTACAGTGGCTTTAGAAGTTATGAAACACAAACCAAACTATATCAAGACTATGTCAATCAAGATGGTAAGGAAGCAGCAGATCGCTACTCAGCTCGCCCTGGTTACAGTGAACACCAGACAGGTCTGGCTTTTGATTTGATTGGGACTAACGGAGAATTAGTTACAGAGGAGAAGGCGGCTCAGTGGCTCTTAGATCATGCAGCTGACTATGGCTTTGTTGTTCGCTATCTCAAAGGCAAGGAAAAAGAGACTGGCTACATGGCAGAAGAATGGCACCTTCGCTACGTTGGGAAAGAAGCCAAAGAAATTGCTGCAAGTGGTCTCAGTTTGGAAGAGTACTATGGCTTTGAAGGTGGAGATTACGTCGATTAAAAAAGAAAGTTTTCTCTTGCATTTTTGGATAAATAGTGTATAATAGATGGGTATGTGTAAAGCATACTTGTGGGAGGTAAAAATCTCTAATTACCGCCAAAACCACAAAGGAGGATTTAAAAATGGCTAAAAAAGTCGAAAAACTTGTAAAATTGCAAATCCCTGCTGGTAAAGCTACACCAGCTCCACCAGTTGGACCTGCTCTTGGTCAAGCTGGTATCAACATCATGGGATTCACAAAAGAGTTCAACGCTCGTACAGCTGACCAAGCTGGCATGATCATTCCAGTTGTTATCTCAGTATACGAAGACAAATCATTTACTTTCGTTACAAAAACGCCACCAGCTGCTGTTCTTTTGAAAAAAGCTGCAGGTGTTGAAAAAGGATCAGGTACACCTAACAAAACTAAAGTTGCTACAGTTACTCGTGCACAAGTACAAGAAATTGCAGAAACTAAGATGCCAGATTTGAACGCAGCAAACATTGAGTCTGCAATGCGTATGATCGAAGGTACTGCTCGTTCTATGGGATTCACTGTTGTTGACTAATCAATAACACAGTAGAAAATCTCACAGCAGTCTATTAGTTGCTTTTCATACTAGGCAAGTGACTGAAGCTTGTACTTGAGTACAGCAAAGGAGCTTAACGAAGTAGGAAAAGAAAAATAATAGACTGAAAACCCGCAAGACTTCATCATTTCGAGGAGTGACGTGGGAGATGAAAATCGATTGAACCACTTACAAGGAGAATAGAAAATGGCTAAAAAAAGCAAACAACTTCGTGCTGCACTTGAGAAAATCGACAGCACAAAAGCATACAGCGTAGAAGAAGCTGTAGCACTTGCAAAAGAAACTAACTTTGCAAAATTCGACGCAACTGTAGAAGTTGCATACAACTTGAACATCGATGTTAAAAAAGCTGACCAACAAATCCGTGGTGCAATGGTATTGCCAAACGGTACTGGTAAAACTTCACGCGTTCTTGTTTTCGCACGTGGCGCAAAAGCTGAAGAAGCAAAAGCTGCTGGTGCAGACTTTGTTGGTGAAGATGACCTTGTTGCGAAAATCAACGACGGTTGGTTGGACTTTGACGTAGTTATCGCTACACCTGACATGATGGCTCTTGTTGGACGTCTTGGACGTGTCCTTGGACCACGTAACTTGATGCCAAACCCTAAAACTGGTACTGTAACAATGGATGTTGCTAAAGCAGTTGAAGAGTCTAAAGGTGGTAAGATCACTTACCGTGCTGACCGTGCAGGTAACGTTCAAGCAATCATCGGTAAAGTATCATTTGAAGCTGAAAAATTGGTTGGAAACTTCAAAGCTTTCAACGAAACAATCCAAAAAGCAAAACCAGCTACAGCTAAAGGAACTTACGTAACAAACTTGACAATCACAACTACTCAAGGTGTTGGTATCAAGGTTGACGTAAACTCACTTTAATCAACTAGAATCTCTGGCTTCGGTCAGAGTTTTTTTATTCAAATCTATCAATTAAGGAATGGAGGAAATAAAATTGTTGAGAGAAGCTGTGTAGGAGGATTTATTTGAGCTATTAAATCTCTACCTGTCCTTACATGAGAAAGAGCTCCCAGAAGATAGTCTTCATTTGCAGCAAGTGTGGAGTGAGATGATTTCTGACCAGCGCCATCATGTTATCGTGAAGGAGGTGGAAGGAAGAATAGTCTCCTCCTGTATTTGTGTCATTATTCCTAATTTGACAAGAGGTGTGAGACCCTATGCTTTGATCGAAAATGTGGTGACTCAAGAAGAAGATAGAGGGAAAGGCTACGCAAGCGCCTGTCTTGAATATGCTAAAAAGATAGCTAAGGAGGAAAATTGTTATAAAATGATGCTCCTGACAGGTTCTAAAAATGAAAGTACTCAGAATTTTTATAAAGGAGTTGATTATAATAGTGAAGATAAAACAGCCTATATTCAATGGTTGGATTAAAGCTTGAATCTTAAATAGTCAGGACGAAATCATGGATTAGCAAATAAAAATCTTCTATTTCTTCTTTCACAGAAAATATGGTATAATAGAGAGTAAAAAACTTTGAAAGAAAGAAAATGATGAATTTAAAAGATTATATCGCAACGATTGAAAATTATCCTAAGGAAGGTATTACCTTCCGTGATATCAGCCCTTTGATGGCAGATGGAAATGCTTATAGCTACGCTGTTCGTGAAATTGTTCAGTATGCAACAGAC
This sequence comes from Streptococcaceae bacterium AF54-32pH5A, assembly GCA_027682205.1. Classification (GTDB taxonomy): domain Bacteria; phylum Bacillota; class Bacilli; order Lactobacillales; family Streptococcaceae; genus Streptococcus. Next base: position 766,815 of record JAQDAD010000001.1, on the reverse strand, counting down.
AAGAAGATCGACATGATTGTTGGGCCAGAGGCTCGTGGATTTATTGTTGGCTGCCCAGTTGCTTTTGAGTTGGGAATTGGCTTTGCACCTGTTCGTAAACCAGGGAAATTGCCACGTGAAGTCATTTCTGCTGACTATGAGAAAGAGTACGGTATTGATACCTTGACCATGCATGCTGATGCGATTAAGCCAGGTCAACGTGTTCTCATCGTAGATGATCTTTTGGCAACAGGTGGAACTGTCAAAGCAACCATTGAGATGATTGAAAGACTTGGTGGAGTTGTAGCCGGTTGTGCCTTCTTGATTGAGTTGGATGAGCTTAAAGGCCGTGAAAAAATCGGAGATTACGATTACAAGGTACTTATGCATTATTAATGAAAAACAGTCCTTGGGGCTGTTTTCTCTTCATCTGCTATATAAACAAACTATAGCTAGTTAGAGAAAAACTATAATTGAAAACTATATCTTCTTGCAGTATAATAAAAGGACTAAGTGTTTGAGATTTGACTTCAAACACATTCAATTATTTCTAAAAGAGTACAGTTAGGAGAAGGTTATGCCGATTAGAATTGATAAAAAATTGCCAGCTGTTGAGATTTTACGGACAGAGAATATCTTTGTCATGGATGATCAACGTGCGGCCCACCAAGATATCCGTCCCTTGAAAATTTTGATTTTAAACCTAATGCCCAAAAAAGTGGTCACAGAGACCCAGTTGTTACGGCATTTAGCAAATACTCCTTTGCAATTGGACATAGACTTTCTCTATATGGAGAGCCACCGTTCCAAGACGACTCGTGCAGAGCATATGGAGACTTTTTATAAAACTTTTCCTGAAGTCAAGGACGAGTATTTTGATGGGATGATTATCACAGGGGCTCCGATTGAGCATTTACCATTTGAGGAAGTGGACTATTGGGAGGAATTCAGTCAGGTGCTTGAGTGGTCCAAGACCCATGTCTATTCGACCCTTCATATCTGCTGGGGTGCCCAAGCAGGTCTTTATGCTCGCTATGGAGTTGATAAACACCAGATGGAGCAGAAATTGTCAGGCATTTACCCGCAGGATACCTTGAAAGAGGGCCATCTTCTCTTTCGTGGTTTTGATGATAGCTATGTAGCTCCTCATTCTCGTCATACAGAAATCTATAAGGAAGAGATATTAGGAAAAACCAATCTGGAAATCCTCTCCGAGGGAGAAAAAGTCGGCGTTTCAATTTTAGCCAGTCGGGATCTTCGTGAGATTTATAGTTTTGGTCATTTAGAATATGACCGTGATACTCTGGCAAAAGAGTATTTTCGTGATTGTGAGGCAGGGCTTAATCCTCACATTCCGGAAAATTACTTCAAAAATGATGATGTGAATGAGACGCCGTGTCTCTGTTGGTCTTCATCAGCTGCCCTCTTTTTCAGTAACTGGGTTAACTATGCTGTTTATCAGGAAACTCCCTTTGACTGGAAAAAGGTAGAGGACGATGCGGCTTCATTTGGATATTTATAAGAGGAATTATGACATATTTTGACGCTTTTAAATCAGGGAACTTGGTTTTGCCAAGTGCCCTGCTCTTGCATTTTAAGGAACTCTTTCCTTCCAGTGATGATTTTCTCGTCTGGCAATTTTTCTATCTACAAAATACATCTGCTTTGGATGAGCTGTCACCAAGCCAAATCGCAGAAACTATTGGAAAAGAACTTGCAGATGTCAACCAATCCATTTCAAACTTAACTGAAAATGGGCTACTACAATATCGAACTATTGAACTAAATGGGGAGATTGAGCTTATTTTTGATGCTAGTTTGGCTTTTGAACGCTTGGATAGCTTGTTGGACAGCCAAACTCCAGCTACAACTACCCCAAATCCACAAAATCAATTGAAGGATCTGGTTGAGACGTTTCAGCAGGAATTAGGACGCTTGCTGACGCCGTTTGAAATCGAAGATCTTTCCAAGACCGTCAAAGAAGACGGGATCAAGGCAGATTTGATCAAGGAAGCTCTCCGAGAGGCCGTTCTAAACGGTAAACCAAACTGGAAATATATTCAGGCCATCCTACGAAACTGGCGCCATGAAGGCATTCAGTCTGTGGCTCAGGTGGAGGCTAAACGAGCAGAGAGAGAAGCAAACAATCCTAAACAAGTTCAAGCTTTGGCTGATTTCCTTGAGGCCATGAATTTGTGGCAAGATTAGTCGCTTGAAAAGTCTTGAAAATTAGAGTAAGGTTTGCAAGCTCCTTATAAATATGGTAGAATAATAGTGAATAAAATGAAAAAAGAGGTATGTGAAATGTCACGTAAACCATTTATCGCTGGTAACTGGAAAATGAACAAAAATCCAGAAGAAGCAAAAGCATTCGTTGAAGCCGTAGCATCAAAACTTCCTTCATCAGACCTTGTTGAAGCAGGTATCGCAGCTCCAGCTCTTGATTTGACAGCTGTTCTTGCTGCTGCTAAAGGTTCAAACCTTAAAGTTGCTGCTCAAAACTGCTACTTTGAAAATGCAGGTGCGTTCACTGGTGAAACTAGCCCACAAGTTTTGAAAGAAATCGGTACAGACTACGTTGTTATCGGTCACTCAGAACGCCGTGACTACTTCCATGAAACTGACGAAGATATCAACAAAAAAGCAAAAGCAATCTTTGCAAATGGTATGCTCCCAATCATCTGTTGTGGTGAAAGCCTTGAAACTTACGAAGCTGGTAAAGCAGCTGAATTCGTAGGTGCTCAAGTATCTGCTGCTCTTGCAGGATTGACTGCTGAGCAAGTTGCTGCATCAGTTATCGCTTATGAGCCAATCTGGGCTATCGGTACTGGTAAATCAGCTTCACAAGACGACGCACAAAAAATGTGTAAAGTTGTTCGTGACGTTGTAGCTGCTGACTTTGGTCAAGAAGTTGCTGAAAAAGTTCGCGTTCAATACGGTGGTTCAGTTAAACCTGAAAACGTTGCTTCATACATGGCTTGCCCAGACGTTGACGGTGCCCTTGTTGGTGGTGCGTCACTTGAAGCTGAAAGCTTCTTGGCATTGCTTGACTTTGTAAAATAATCTAGGTTTTTCCAGACAGACAGTCAAAAGTACTAGGTGACTTTGACTGCCTGTCTTGTTTTTACTTGGAGCATTCTTGTGAAAGAGGAATTTTTTCTAGTCTAGGAAAGTTCCTTAGGGAAAGAAAGGCGTGCAGATGCGCGCTCTTTTCTGTATCAAAAGGTTATGAAAGGAGGAGTTATGCTCTATATTTGGTCTTATTTGAAAAAATATCCCAAGTGGTTATTCTTGGATTTCTTTGGAGCGGTTTTCTTTGTTATCGTCAATCTTGGACTGCCAACTGTTCTGGCTCGGATGATTGATGAAGGAGTGAATAAAGGAAATGAGCATCAATTGTATGTTTGGGCTGCAATCATGCTGGTGATTATCCTATGTGGAACCTTGGGGCGTATAGTCTTGGCCTACGCAGCTAGTAAGCTGACGACAAATATGGTCAAGGATATGAGGGATGATCTCTATGCCAAATTACAAGAGTATTCTCATCATGAATATGAAAAGATAGGAGTATCATCACTGGTTACTCGTATCACCAGTGATGCCTTTGTTCTCATGCAGTTTGCAGAACAGACCTTAAAACTGGGTGTCATCACTCCCATGATGATGTTGTCTAGTATTTTAATGATCTTTTTGACCAGCCCGTCATTAGCCTGGATAGTAGCCTTTGCAGTACCTTTCTTGGCTGTGGTGGTTATTTATGTGGCTGTCAAGACTCGCCCTTTATCCGAGAAACAGCAGGCTACCTTAGACAAGATCAATCAATACGCTAGGGAAAATCTGATGGGACTCCGTGTCATTCGTGCCTTTGCCCGTGAGGAGTTTCAAGAGGAACGCTTTGCAGGACAAAATGCGGTCTATGCAGCTAATTCAAATCGTCTGTTTAAATTAACTGGTCTGACGGAACCCTTGTTTGTTCAGATTATTATTGCTATGATTGTGGCTATTGTCTGGTTTGCTTTGGATCCTATCAAACAAGGTTCTCTTCAAATTGGGGATCTGGTAGCCTTTATCGAATATAGTTTCCACGCCCTCTTGTCCTTCCTTTTCTTATCTAGCCTCTTCACCATGTACCCTCGTACAGCTGTTTCGAGTGAACGTTTGAAAGAAGTCATGGATATGCCGATTTCTATTGATCCCAATGAAGGAGGTATCAGAGAAACTGAAACTCACGGCTATTTGGAATTTGAAAATGTCACCTTTGCTTATCCTGGTGAGACGGAGAATCCTGTTTTACACAATATTTCGTTCTGTGCCAAACCGGGTGAAACCATTGCCTTTATCGGTTCGACCGGATCTGGTAAGTCCTCTCTTGTGCAATTGATTCCCCGTTTTTACGATGTCACGCTTGGGAAAATCAAGGTTGATGGTGTTGATGTGAGGGATTACCGACTTAAGTCTCTTCGTCAAAAGATTGGATTTATCCCACAGAAGGCTTTACTCTTTACAGGAACCATCGCTGAGAATATTCGCTATGGGAAAGAAGACGCTAGTTCTGCAGACTTAAATCAGGCAGCAGATGTGGCGCAAGCTAAAGAGTTTATCGATAGCCGAGAAGAAGGCTTTGCGACCCATCTAGCTGAAGGCGGAAGCAATCTTTCTGGAGGACAGAAACAACGTCTTTCAATTGCCAGAGCGGTTATAAAGAATCCTGATATCTATATTTTTGACGATTCCTTCTCAGCCTTGGATTATCGCACAGATGCCATTCTACGCCGTCGTCTCAAGGAAGTCACTCAAAATGCTACAGTCTTAATCGTTGCCCAACGTGTTGGGACCATTATGGATGCGGACCAGATTATCGTTCTTGATAAGGGAGAAATCGTAGGTCGCGGTCGACATGAGGAATTGATGAAGACAAATGACATCTATCGTGAAATTGCTGAGTCGCAGTTGAAAAATGCATCTCTAACAGAAGAATAGGAGGAAATATGAAAACACAATCTAGTTTGGCTCGTTTGTGGAGCTATTTAAAAGCCTACCGTTTTTCTGTCTTCTTTGCAGTTTTTCTAAAAGTTTTGAGTGTGGTCATGAGTGTCTTAGAACCGTTTGTCTTGGGACTAGCCATTACGGAGTTGACAAAAAACATCTTAGATATAGCTAATGGACTGGCAGGTGCTGGTATCAATACTGGCTACATCGGAACAGTTTTAATCATTTACCTCTTTAGAGGTCTCTTGTATGAACTTGGGTCTTATTATTCCAACTATTTCATGACCAATGCGGTCCAGTCCATGACTCAGGATCTGCGAAATGAAATGACTGAAAAGATCAATCGTATCCCTGTGTCTTTCTTTGACAAACACCAGTTTGGTGATTTGTTGGGACGCTTTACCAGTGATGTTGAGACGGTTTCCAATGCCCTTCAGCAGTCATTTCTTCAAATTGTCAATGCCTTTTTGACGATTGTCCTTGTCATGGGAATGGTATTATACTTGAATTTTCAGCTGGCTATAGTGGTGATTCTATCCATTCCAGTGACCTATTTTGGTGCTAGAAGTATCCTGAAACGTTCTCAGCCTTATTTTAAAGAGCAGGCGGCTATTTTAGGACGGATGAATGGCTATGTGCAGGAAAATCTCACAGGTTTTAATGTTTTGAAACTCTATGGTCGTGAGGAAACTTCTCATAAAGAGTTTTCTGAGATTACGGACGACCTCCAACGTGTTGGTTTTAAAGCTAGCTTTATCTCTGGGCTTATGATGCCAGCCCTCCATGCCGTATCAGACTTGACCTATCTGATTGTTGCAGTTCTTGGTGGTTTGCAGGTTATTGCGGGCCGTTTGACGGTGGGAAATATGCAGGCCTTTGTTCAGTATGTTTGGCAGGTCAGCCAGCCTATCCAAAATATCACACAACTTGCGGGTCAAATGCAAAGTGCCAAGTCTTCGCTCGATCGTATCTTCGAGATCTTGGATGAGACAGAGGAAGTCGAGGGAGAAGAACTCGAAATCCTTGAACCTTTAACGGGTCAGGTAACTTTCAAGCAGGTTGATTTCCAGTATGTCGAAAACAAACCATTGATTCGAGACTTTAATCTAGAAGTTCAACCGGGAGAGATGGTAGCGATTGTTGGTCCAACTGGTGCTGGTAAGACGACCTTGATCAATCTACTCATGCGCTTTTACGATGTTACAGCAGGTGCAATCTTGGTTGACGGGCAGGATATTCGCCAGTTGTCACGACAAGACTACCGCCGTCAGTTTGGGATGGTCTTGCAGGATGCTTGGCTCTATGAAGGAACTATCAAAGAAAACCTACGTTTTGGAAATCTTGACGCCAGTGATGAGGAAATAATAGAAGCTGCCAAAGCAGCAAATGTAGACCACTTTATTCGAACTCTTCCTGGTGGTTACAACATGGAGATGAACCAAGAGTCCAGCAATATTTCCCTCGGGCAAAAACAACTCTTGACCATCGCGCGTGCTCTCCTAGCCAATCCTAAAATTCTCATTTTGGATGAAGCGACTTCCTCTGTTGACACCCGTTTGGAACTCTTGATTCAAAAAGCCATGAAACGGTTGATGAAGGGAAGAACCAGCTTTGTCATCGCCCACCGTCTCTCGACCATTCAAGAAGCAGATAAGATTCTCGTTCTTAAAGATGGGCAGATTATTGAGCAGGGAAATCATGAAAGCTTGCTCCAAGCAAAAGGCTTTTATTATGACCTGTATCAAAGCCAATTTTCGAGCAAATCTGATCAAGTCAGCTAATAAAATAAAGCTAAATTCTTCTTAAATTATCAGTCAATTACAACTTTTTTAATATGAGTTAATTCCCTTGCTTTTGTATACCAGGAGTAGTATACTTAGGTAGTAATCAATAAATTGGTTACAAAAATAATATTTACGAGGTGAGAAAAATGGTTGAATTGAAAAAAGATGCATTAAAAGACGTAACAACATTATCTAAAGCAGCGCCAGTAGCATTGGCTAAAACAAAGGAAGTATTGAACCAAGCAGTGGCGGACTTGTATGTGGCTCACATCGCCCTTCACCAAGTTCACTGGTATATGCGTGGTCGTGGCTTCCTCGTTTGGCATCCAAAAATGGATGAATACATGGACAGTCTTGATGGCTATCTTGACGAAATCAGTGAACGCTTGATTACTCTTGGTGGCAAACCTTACTCAACTTTGACAGAGTTCCTTCAACACAGTGAAATCGAAGAAGAAGAAGGAGAATTCCGTAACGTTGAAGAAAGCTTGGAACGTGTTCTAGCTATTTATCGCTACCTCATCACTCTTTTCCAAAAAGCTTTGGATGTAACTGACGAAGAAGGCGATGATGTGACAAACGATATCTTTGTTGGGGCTAAGTCTGAACTTGAGAAAACAGTTTGGATGCTTACAGCAGAACTTGGACAAGCTCCTGGTTTGTAAGATATAGTTGCTACCCCTTTTATCATGAGGTGCTTGATAAGTGCCCATGACCAATCATCTTTAAAAAGTCATGTAACTGTAAAAAGTTGCATGATTTTTTGTCTGCTGGACTTAGGACACATTGTCAAAAGTAGGATTTTACGGTATAATAGTTGCTGTTCAATAATATATGAATTTCAAAGAATAATTGATAGTTTAAGGAGGACTTATGAACAACTTACCAAATTGCCCAAAATGTAATTCAGAATATGTCTATGAAGACGGAAGTCTCTTGGTCTGCCCAGAGTGTGCCTATGAGTGGAACCCTGCTGAAGTCGCAGAAGTAGAAGAAGGTGTTATCGCTATCGATGCCAATGGAAATAAATTGGCTGATGGTGATACTGTAACCCTCATCAAGGACTTGAAAGTAAAAGGTGCGCCAAAGGATTTGAAACAAGGAACTCGTGTTAAAAATATCCGTATCGTAGAAGGTGACCACAACATCGACTGTAAGATTGATGGTTTTGGAGCTATGAAACTCAAGTCAGAGTTTGTTAAGAAAATCTAGCCATGAAACTGAATAACAAATTTATCTTTTATAGTCGTGTGCTCTTGTTCTTAGCGGCATTTACAGGAGTTTATTTGGAGATTACCAAGCATGGTGGTTTTGGTATGCTCCTTTACTACACAGTGTTGTCTAATCTTTTGGTAACGATTTTCACGGGTTATCTGCTCCGTGTGATGAGCCGTTCAGGTGAAAATTGGCAAAGTCCGACCTTGCTTCGTCTCAAGGGTGGCGTTACCATGAGTATCATGATTACCTGTGTGATTTACCATTTTATGCTTGCTCCGATTGCGACAGACTTTTACCGTGTGGAAAATTTCCTTTGCCACTATATCGTTCCACTCTGGTTTTTCGCCGATACCCTCTTCTTTGATAAGCAAGGTCAATACAAGATCTGGGATCCAGTCTTGTGGATCATCTTGCCCTTGGTTTATATGATTTTTGCCCTTTTTAATGGCTTAGTATTGAAACTACCGGTACCAAATTCCAAGGTTAGTCCTTTCCCTTATTTCTTTTTAGATGTGGCAAAAGGTTGGGACGTGGTTATTAAATGGTGTTTAATTATCTTTGTGGCCTATATGGTTGCAGGATTTATCTTCTACCTGATCAAGCAAATCAAGCGAAAATAGTCTTCCTATTAGGAAAGTTAGAACGGAGTCTCTAGTTCAATCGGGCTCCTTCTTTTCTTGCCATCTTCCTTTTAAAAAGATCAACAGTGAGAAATATACAGAAAGAAAATCCATGAAACAATATTTAGAACGGGCTAGTATCTTGGCCCTCTCCCTCGTTTTGATTACCTCCTTTTCCATATCAAGTGCTCTGCCAGCCATGTTTGACTACTATCAAGGCTATCCCAAAGAACAAATTGAGCTTCTCGTTAGCCTTCCTTCTTTTGGAATTATGATCATGCTGGTCTTAAATGGTGTTTTGGAGCGTTTGTTTCCTGAACGTCTTCAGATCAGTCTAGGGCTTCTCATCCTCTCTATCGGGGGAACAGCCCCTTTCTGGTATCAGGATTACAACTTTGTCTTTGCGATGCGGATTTTATTTGGTTTGGGCGTTGGAATGATCAATGCCAAGGCCATTTCCATCATCAGCGAACGCTATCATGGAAAGACACGGATCCAGATGCTGGGTCTCCGCGGATCAGCAGAAGTTGTCGGGGCGTCGATTTTGACTCTAGTGGTTGGTCAACTCTTATCCCTGGGATGGACAGTGACTTTCTTGGCTTATAGCGCTGGATTTTTAGTTTTGATCCTTTATTTGCTCTTTGTCCCTTATGGAAAAGAAAAAAAAGAAGTCAAGAAAAAAGAGGCCGAAACGACTCGTTTGACAGGACAGATGAAAGGTTTAATTTTTCTATTGGCTGTCGAAGCAGCTGTTGTTGTCTGCACTAATACAGCTATCACCATTCGTATTCCAAGTTTGATGGTGGAAAGAGGACTAGGGGATGCCCAGTTATCGAGTTTGGTTTTAAGTATCATGCAGTTGATTGGTATCTTGGCTGGTGTGAGTTTTTCTTTCTTTATTTCTCTTTTTAAAGAAAGGTTGCTCCTGTGGTCAGGTATTACCTTTGGATTGGGGCAGATTGTAATTGCCTTGTCTCCGTCATTGGGTGTGATGATTGTTGGAAGTATTGTGGCAGGCTTTTCTTACAGTGTGGCCTTGACTACTGTCTTTCAGCTTCTTTCTGAAAGAATCCCAGCCAAACTCCTTAATCAGGCAACGTCTTTTGCGGTGCTAGGATGTAGCTTTGGGGCCTTTACGACACCTTTCATTCTTGGGGCGATTGGTTTGGTCACTCAGAACGGTATGTTGGTCTTCACCATTCTAGGATGTTGGTTGATTGTCACTTCTATTTTTGTTATGTATGCACTTCAAAAGAGAGCTTAGGATGGTTTCCTAAGTTTTTCTTTTGAGAATTTTGTACCCAGACAATTCTCTTTCTTTGAACTTGTTTGCTTAGATATTTCTTGATAAAATAGATACATGACAAGATATAAAGCAATTATTTCCTATGACGGTTATGCCTTTGTTGGTTTTCAGCGCCAGCCCCATGCGCGGAGCGTTCAAGAGGAAATCGAAAAAACCTTAACGAGACTCAATAAGGGGCAAGCCATTGCTGTTCATGGTGCTGGTAGGACCGATAGTGGGGTCCATGCTCTGGGACAGGTTATTCATTTTGATCTGCCCTATCAGATGGATGAGGAAAAACTCCGTTTTGCTCTGGATACTCAGTCACCAGAAGATATCGATGTGATTTCGATTGAAATTGTGGCGGATGATTTTCATTGCCGTTATGCCAAACATAGCAAGACCTATGAGTTTATAGTGGATAGGGGGCGTCCCAAAAATCCAATGCGCCGTCACTATGCCACTCACTTTCCCTACCCACTCGATGTGAAGCGGATGCAGGAGGCCATCAAAAAGCTAGAGGGAACCCACGATTTCACTGGTTTTACAGCTTCTGGGACTAGTGTGGAGGATAAGGTTCGCACCATCACAGAAGCGAGTCTTAGGGTGGATGATACAGGGCAGTTTTTGACCTTTACCTTTTCAGGAAATGGTTTCTTGTATAAGCAGATTCGCAATATGGTGGGGACTCTTCTCAAAATCGGCAACAACCGCATGCCAGTTGAGCAGATTGACCTCATCTTGGAGAAGAAGGACAGACAGCTTGCAGGTCCCACTGCAGCACCAAATGGCTTGTATTTAAAGGAGATTCGTTATGAAGAATAATCGTATTTTAGCCCTTTCTGGGAATGATATTTTTAGTGGCGGTGGTTTGTCAGCTGATTTGGCGACCTATACCTTGAATGGTTTGCATGGTTTTGTAGCGGTGACTTGCTTGACAGCCTTGACAGAAAAGGGATTTGAAGTCTTTCCGACGGACGATACTATTTTTCAACATGAGTTGGATAGTTTGCGTGACGTGGACTTTGCAGGGATCAAGATTGGTCTTCTCCCTACTGTCAGTGTGGCTGAGAAGGCACTGGACTTTATCAAGCAACGTCCGGGAGTGCCTGTGGTATTGGACCCCGTTTTGGTCTGCAAGGAAACGCACGATGTGGCTGTTAGTGAACTCTGTCAAGAGTTGATTCGCTTTTTCCCTCATGTGAGTGTGATTACGCCTAATCTCCCAGAAGCAGAATTGCTAGCAGATCAAGAGATTAAAAACTTGGAAGACATGAAAACAGTAGCACAAAAATTGCATGATTTGGGCGCGCCAGCAGTTATTATCAAGGGAGGCAATCGCCTCAGTCAGGACAAGGCAGTAGATGTCTTTTATGACGGAAAAAACTTTACGATTTTAGAAAATCCCGTTATCCAAGGACAAAATGCTGGTGCAGGTTGTACCTTTGCCTCAAGCATTGCCAGTCACTTGGTAAAAGGGGATGAACTTTTAACAGCAGTAGAGAGCTCTAAAGCTTTCGTTTACCGTGCCATTGCACAAGCAGATCAATATGGAGTAAGACAATATGAAGCAAACCAAAACAAATAGAATTGCCCTAGTATCTATCTTAACAGCCCTATCCGTAGCCTTAGGTTATGTAGTAAAAATACCAACAGCTACTGGAATCCTCACTTTTTTGGATGCTGGAATTTTCTTTACCGCCTTTTATTTTGGGCGCCGTGAAGGTGCCATCGTTGGAGGCCTAGGAGGTTTTATCATTGACCTTATTTCAGGTTATCCTCACTGGATGATCTTCAGCTTGATTTTCCATGGTTCACAGGGCTATTTTGCAGGTTTTAAAGGCAAATGGCAATGGCTAGGCCTTGTCTTGGCTACTATCGTCATGGTAGCTGGTTATGCCTTCGCTACTGCTTGGATGAAAGGATGGGGTATAGCCCTGGCAGATGTTCCCCACAATTTATTGCAGAATTTTGTTGGAATGTTTGCAGGATTTCTTCTCTATCAAAGTATTAAAAAGATAAAATAAAAAAGTCAGCTCAAATAGCTGACTTTTTGCTTGTCTCTGTGTTTAATCAAAATAAAGCAAATCTTTGCTGGTGCTTGTAAAGAGGTCAAATCCATCCTTGGTAACAACACCACAGTCCTCAATACGAACACCGACTTTTCCAGGGATATAGATACCTGGTTCAACAGAGAAGCACATGCCTTCTTCGATGACCATGTCGTTTCCTTCCATGATAGAAGGGAATTCGTGAACATCCATACCGATACCGTGCCCGAGACGGTGGTTGAAGTACTCACCGTAGCCAGCTTTTTCGATGACTTCACGGGCGGCGCGGTCCACTTCGTGAGCAGTTACACCTGGCTTGATAAAGTCAAGAGCCGCTTGTTGGGCTTCAAGAGTCAAGTTGTAAATGTCTTTCTTGAATTGGTCTGGTTTGCCGACAGCGACAGTACGAGTCATATCTGATGCGTAGCCATTGACCATAACACCGAGGTCAAAGAGGAGAAGTGCGTCTTTTTCGACCTTGTTTGCTCCAGGGATACCATGTGGATTTGCAGCATTATCACCAGTCAAGACCATGGTATCAAAGCTCATTTCATAACCTTCACGCTTCATAGCAAAGTCGATTTGCGCAATGATATCTGTCTCAGTCTTATCAAGAGAAATATTGTCAAAACCAACATTAACAGCCTTGTCCGCATAGAGACCTGCTACCATCATTTTTTGTACTTCGTCAGCTGATTTGATGAGGCGCATGCGTTGGATACGAGGGGTGAGGTTTTCAAACTCAGCGGTTTCAAAGACTGTTTTTAAACCATGATATTTTGTCAAGATAAGATTATCAAACTCGACCGCGACACGTTTGAAGTCAAGTTGTGGAAGAGCATGTTTCATTTTTTGCCAAGGGTTTTCAGAGTCCACATAGCCCACAACCGGGAAAGAGACAGTGCTGGTTGCACGCTCTACTTCAAGGGCTGGGACAAAGAGGAGGGGTTCCTGGTCTGCAAGGACAAAGAGGAACATTTGGCGTTCATGGGGATCACTGAAAAAGCCAGTGAGGTAATTGATAGTGACGGGGTCAGATACGACAGCGACGTCTAGTTTTTCTGATTCAAGATATGTTAGGATTTGTTGTAATTTAGACATATGCTACCTTCTTTCTACCCCTCTATTTTGGCAAAAAATGAGAGAAAATGCAAGGGGGAAGGGTAAAAGAAAAGACAAAAAGAACCCCGACAAGATAGCGGAGTTCTTTGGTCTAGTTTTCCTTAGTTTAAGTAAAGTCAGCCTTGCTTTTGACGTCGCTGTATTCTTCAGCGATTTCTTGGCTGAGAATGTCCTCGTAGGCAGGGAGTTGAATATCCTGACCGTATTTTTTCTTGAGAGCAGTAGTGACTAAGCGATAGGCCAGAATGGCATTACGAGAGAGGATAGGTCCGTGGAAGTAGGAACCAAAGACATTCTTATAATGAACCCCTTCACCGACCTTTTCTTCGTTGTTCCCATTTCCGTAAACAACTTGACCGAGTGGTTTTTGGTCATCTGAGAGGAAGGTACGGCCCTGGTGATTCTCAAATCCATAGTAGGTTTCATCGAATTCGTCATTATGAATCTTGATATCACCGATAAAGCGGTTATTGGTCTGGTTGAGCGTGTAGTGACCCATGACACCTAGACCTTCGATGCGCTTGCCTGAAGCCTCCACATAATATTGCCCCAATAATTGGAAACCACCACAGATAGCGAGAACCACACCGTCCTTTTGGATGTAGTTGTCAATGCTCTCTTTTTTAGCAGGTAGGTCGCCAGCGATAATGCTTTGTTCAAAGTCTTGGCCCCCACCGAAAAAGGCGATGTCATAGTGGTTTTCATCAAAATCATCATGAAGCGAAACGATGTCAACCGTTACATGAGCCCCCAGTTTTTCAGCCACATATTTGAGCATGAGGATGTTTCCATTATCCCCATAAGTATTCATGAGGTTTCCATAGAGGTGGGCGATGTTGAGCTGATAAGGGTAGTTGCCAGCTTTTGAGGAAAGTGAAGTATAAACCATTAGTTCATCTCCTTTCTAACAATCTGACGACTAGCCAGTAGTTCGCGGAATTCAAGCATAGCCGTATAAGTGGCAAGGATATAGGCATGCTTGCAGTCTTGGTTCTCAATGGTTTTGAGAACTTGCTCCAGATTGATTGTCTCAGTGATTTTATCAGCTGGATAGCCAGTCACCCGAAGACGGCGAGCAATTTCAGAATGACGAACACCGCCAGCGTTGATTTCTGGAATATCCATATCAGTGATTTGTTCAAAGTCAGCATCCCAGATCCAACTAGTGTCAATTCCGTCTGCATAGTTGGCATTGAGGAGGACAGATAGGCTAAATGGATAAGGTGCCAGTTTGATCATTTCGATAGCTTGGGTCGCACCAACCGGATTCTTGATGAGGACAAGGGTACATTCCTTATCACCGATATGGAAGGTTTCCTGACGGCCAAAGACAGCACGACTCTTATCAAATCCCTGCTTGATCCGTTGCGAATCTGCACCGAGGAAGCGAGCAATAGCAACCGCAGCAAGGGCATTGTAGATGTTGTAAAGTCCACCGATTTGAATTCCGTATTCTTGTCCGTCAATGACAAAGCGAGAGCGATTGTTGGTCAACTCAACCAAGTCTGTCAGACGGTAGTCCAATTCAGGACGTTTGCAACCACAATTTTCACAGATATAGGCACCTAAGTTGGCATAGGTATTGTGCTCATATTTGAGGATGCCTTGACAGTCAGGACAGAGGATTCCTTCGGTATTGTAGTGAGCTAGTTGGGCTGGCCCTTTTTCCAAGTCAACACCAAAATACTGTACAGGATTTGGAATAGCTGGCTTGTAGAAAAGTGGACTGTCACCATTGAGGAGAACAGTAGCCGTAGGCACCTTACGAATGGCATCTAAAATCATCTTATAAGTTGTGTAAATCTCACCGTAGCGGTCCATCTGGTCACGGAAAATGTTAGTGATGACAAAAAGGCTAGGATGGATATAGTCACAGATACGAGAAAGACTGGCTTCGTCGATTTCGAGGACGGCAATGTTTTTCCCAGTTTTAGAAGATTTGGCTGTTAGGAAGGTTGTTGCAATCCCTGTAATCATGTTGGCACCGCTCGGATTGGTCAGAACCTGACCATAAACCTCTTTTAAAATGCCGACAGTGAGGGCAGTTGTCAGGGTTTTCCCGTTGGTTCCAGTGACCACGACAATCTCGTAGTTCTTAGCTAGGTTTTGTAAAATATCTTTATCAAATTGAAGGGCAAGTTTTCCTGGGAGCGTACTTCCACGGCCAAGACGGCTTAAAACGAAGTGAGAAGAACGCCCAGCAAGAAGGCCCAAAGTAGTTTTTAATTTCATGTTTCTATTATATCATAAAAGAAAGAAAAGACAGATTTGAGATTTCACAGAAACAAAAACAGCCCGATGAGGGCTGTGAGTGATTAGTTCTGAAACCAAGTTGCGATTGGGAAGTCGTTTTGTTTCAGTTCCAGTTTTGTTTTGGTTAGAAGTCGGCCATTTTCTAAAGAATACAATAACAAATGTTGATTGGTTACGACCAATACCTTGTTTGTCAAACTTGTATCGATGTGTATTATCTCTTCTGTAGAGTCAGGCAAATCTTTTCTGACATTGATTAGATAGCTAGATTCATCAGAGAGATTGACAATGGATAAGGCACAGCGATCATTTCCATCCGCCTCATGTTTTACAATCAATCGATCCTCTTTTGGAGTTTTATAAAGAAGATTGGGATTGTCCTCAGGTAGATTGATGAAGTGCTTTTCCTTACTAGACAAGTTCATGACAAGTATGCGATTGTCTGGATCCTTAGAAAAGGTTTCTGTATTTCGGGTATAAGCAACACTACTGTAATAATTGTCACCGATTAATTCAGAAGACGTCAACATTTCAACGATCTTGCCTTCGCTTGTCAGAGGCGTACGAGACAATTCCTTTAGTTGGTCATTTTCGTCCAATTCAACTAAATATCCATCAAACACTAAAGCGGGTCGTTGACGAGACTCATCGTGAAATCCCAGACCGAGGTAGAGGCGATTCCTTCTTCCATGAAACTGGATCGGAAAGGAAGTGGATTCGGAGAATGTTTTTTGAGTAATCAGCTTTCCTGAGATGTCAAACATATTGAGTACCCCATCCTCAGTTGTAGTTTGGCCTGTGTAGAAGAACTTGTCTGATACTCCAGCTCCCGAATAAGCATAGAAGGGAGTTGAAGTTTTTCGGATGTCCCCTGTCTGAAAGTCAAGGGATACAATGTTCTGAGTGGATGCTTTCCCTCTAGTATTTCCAGATGAGAAGACGAGATAGCGATTGTCAAACCGTCCCTGAGGAAACCAGAAATTGAGATCTTCTGCAATGGAGACGTCCTCAGTCTTCGTGAGCTGAAACTGATCGTTTTGCAACTGATAACTTTGAATGGATTTCGAATTGACAAGATAAAAATTAGCAGCTTGATTGACTGTGAATCGCTGTTTTTGAGGTGAAATCAAGCGAAAAAGTATCCAACAAAGCAGGAGAAAAATGAAGACTATACTGACACAGAAAGCCAGTGTTTTCATAGTCGTACTTTTTCCTTGGGATAGAAAGGAAAAAGGAGTGTGTTTTGGTGGTTTAACTTGCTTTCCCATGTGACTAGCCTCCTTTTTGAACAAAAAATGAAGACAACATCCTATACCTATATTATAAACTTTTACAGCTAAAAGCACAAAAAATCTTGCAAGGAAACTATAGACTGGATAGAAAAAGACAAACATCGAAATGAATGCTTGTCTTGTGGAGAATATCTGAAAACTTAAATCGCAAACAAGTCATTCAAGTTCTCAGCCAAGGTTGGGTGAGTGAAGATTTGTTTTGTGAAGTAAGTGTAAGGAATCTTGTTGTCCATTGCAACAGTGATGATATTGATGATTTCTTGTGATCCTTCTGAGAAGATGCTTGCCCCGAGAATTTCTTTGGTTTCAGTATTAACAACAGCTTTGAAAGCACCACGAAGGTCTCCGTTTACGTGACCACGAGGCATTGCTGCAACAGGGATTTCCTTAACAGCGTATGGAAGTTTCAAATCAGCTGCTTGGCCTTCCGTCAAACCAACTTGAGAAAGAGCTGGTGTGATGAATATGGTGTTTGGAACATTGAGACGGTCTTCGAGTGTGTAGCTACCATCTCCAGCAAGGTAGCTGTAGACAACACGGAAGTCATCAAGTGAAATGTAGGTAAATTGAAGTCCACCGTTGACATCCCCAACTGCAAAGACACCAGGAACGTTTGTTTGACAGTGTTTGTCGACCTTGATAGCACCACGTTCAGTTAGTTCAATATCTGTATTTTCAAGTTGAAGTGGTTCTACATTCGGTTTACGTCCAGTTGCGTAGAGAAGGGCATCGAAACGGTAGGTTTCCTTTTCAGTTACGACAAGGACCTGATCACCGTCGTTTTTGATTTCAGTAGTACGGATGTTTTGAAGCAATTCAATGCCGTCTTCTTCCATGTATTGTTTAGCAAGAGCTGCGATGGAAGGTTCTGCACGAGGAAGGAAAGTATCCAAGGCATCTAGGACTGTGACTTTGCTGCCAAGTTTGTTGTAAAGGCCTGCAAATTCAAGCCCAATGTTTCCACCACCAAGGACTCCAAGTTTTTCAGGCAATTTGTCCAAATTTTGGATACCTGTTGAGTCAAAGACGTTTTTGCTTGTAGCAAGTCCAGGGATAGGTAAGACGTTAGAAACAGCACCAGTGTTGATGACGATTGTTTCAGCAGTCAGTTCTTGTTTTTCGTCACCAGCTTGGATTTCAATCACCTTATTTGAAAGGAAGTGTGCTTCCGCATCAAAGATATCCACACCTGTTCCCGCAATAGTAGTATAGTTTTTACCGTTAAGGCGACCAGTGATGGTATTTTTGGTAGCAATGACTTCTTCAAAAGACAAGTCTTTCTCAGCAGCAACTAATAAGGTCTTAGTTGGGATACAACCGATGTTGATACAAGTTCCACCGTACATAGCTTTGCTACGTTCAATGAGGGCAACTTTTTTACCAGCTGAAGCCAGTTTCCCAGCCAGTGTTTTACCAGCTTTACCGAATCCGATAACGATTAAATCATAAGTTAACATTTTTATATCCTCCTATTTGGTTTCATTCTAGCACAAGAAAAAAACTTTTGCACAATTCTGCTACGAGAAACAAAGTGAGTTTGAAATGGTCCTTTCAAACCCTCTGATAAATAAGTTTCAGCTTGCTTTACTGTTAGAAAATCGTTTACATGATTTTCCTTAAGGATTCTACTATCTTTTGCCCCTCTCTTGTGTTATACTAGATAGGTTGCAAAGAAACTCGTACTTTTCTTTCGTGGAAAAGAAGCAACACGGTATCTCATTTTTGTTGAAGATACGTCATGAAAAGAAAAGTATATACTAAGCGCTATAGGATGGCTTCGCACCATCTTTAGAAAGAAGAAAAACGTGAAATTTAATGAATTTAACTTGTCTGCTGATTTGCTAGCAGAGATTGAAAAAGCTGGATTTGTAGAAGCAAGTCCCATCCAAGAACAGACCATTCCATTGGCTCTTGAGGGAAAAGACGTTATTGGTCAAGCCCAGACTGGTACAGGGAAAACTGCAGCCTTTGGCTTGCCAACCCTTGAAAAAATCCGTACAGAAGAAGCGACCATCCAAGCCTTGGTTATTGCTCCAACTCGCGAACTCGCTGTTCAAAGTCAAGAAGAACTCTTCCGCTTTGGCCGTAGCAAGGGAGTGAAAGTTCGCTCAGTTTACGGTGGTTCAAGCATTGAGAAACAAATCAAGGCCCTTAAATCGGGTGCCCATATCGTGGTAGGAACACCAGGCCGTCTCTTGGACTTGATTAAACGCAAGGCCTTGAAATTACAAGACATTGAAACCCTCATCCTTGACGAAGCGGACGAAATGCTCAATATGGGCTTCCTTGAAGACATCGAAGCTATTATCTCTCGTGTTCCTGAAAATCGTCAAACCTTACTCTTCTCAGCAACCATGCCAGATGCTATCAAACGTATCGGTGTTCAGTTTATGAAAGAGCCTGAGCATGTGAAGATTGCTGCTAAGGAATTGACAACAGAACTGGTGGACCAGTACTATATCCGTGTCAAGGAACAAGAGAAATTTGATACCATGACGCGTCTCATGGATGTGGAACAACCAGAACTTGCTATCGTATTTGGTCGTACCAAACGCCGTGTAGATGAATTGACTCGTGGTCTTAAAATCCGTGGCTTCCGTGCAGAAGGAATACATGGTGATTTGGACCAAAACAAACGTCTTCGTGTCCTTCGTGATTTTAAAAATGGCAATCTTGATGTTCTGGTAGCGACAGACGTTGCAGCGCGTGGTTTGGATATCTCAGGTGTGACCCATGTCTACAACTACGATATTCCACAAGATCCTGAAAGCTATGTTCACCGTATCGGTCGTACAGGGCGTGCTGGTAAGTCAGGTCAGTCTATTACCTTTGTTGCTCCAAATGAATTGGGCTATCTCCAAATCATCGAAAACTTGACCAAGAAACGCATGAAAGGCTTGAAACCAGCGACAGCAGAAGAAGCCTTCCAAGCTAAGAAACAAGTAGCGCTCAAGAAAATCGAACGAGACTTCGCAGACGAAACCATTCGTGGGAACTTTGAGAAATTTGCTAAAGATGCTCGTAAGTTAGCTGCCGAATTTAGTCCAGAAGAATTGGCTATGTATATCTTGAGCCTGACAGTCCAAGATCCAGATAGTCTTCCTGAAGTGGAGATTGCGCGTGAAAAACCACTACCATTTAAACCATCAGGTAATGGCTTTGGTGGCAAAGCTAAGGGAGGTCGAGGAGGCCGTCGTGGAGACGACCGTCGAGACCGTGATCGCCGTGGCAATGGTCGTCGTGATGAGTTCAAGAAAGGTAGTCGTGGAAACGACCGTTTTGATAAAGACAGACGTTACCGTAATAAAGACAATAAAAAACCTCGCAACACTTCAAGTGAAAAGAAAACAGGATTTGTTATTCGTAACAAGGGCGATAAATAAGAAAAAGCGATTCAAAATGAATCGCTTTTTTATATAAGGAGACCGATAGTAAAAGAAGATGTATAAAAGTAAAGGTGAGATGGGAAGGGGAACTTTAATCCATCTTCTTATAATGTTATTATATAAAAATCAAAACAGAATGTCAATAAAAAATTGCTATTTTTATAAAATATTTTTGCTTTTAAAAATTGCAATTCAATAAGCAATTTTCAGATAATTATTGAAATAAAGACTTTTCTATGTTATAATGGAAGCGATTATATGCGAGGTAAAAAATGGCACATTTATTAGAAAAAACAAGAAAAATTACATCAATTTTAAAACGCTCAGAAGAGCAAATGCAGGATGAACTTCCGTACAATGCCATTACACGTCAACTAGCAGACATTATTGATTGCAATGCCTGCATTGTCAATAGCAAGGGCCGTCTTTTGGGCTACTTTATGCGCTATAAAACCAATACAGACCGTGTAGAGCAGTTTTTCCAAACCAAGACGTTCCCAGATGACTATGTACAAGGGGCAAACATGATCTATGATACAGAGGCTAATCTTCCTGTTGAACATGATTTGACCATTTTCCCTGTAGAGAGCCGTGCGGATTTTCCAGATGGTTTGACAACCATTGCTCCCATTCATGTATCAGGGATTCGCCTAGGTTCCTTGATCATTTGGCGCAATGATAAGAAATTTGAAGATGAGGATTTGATTCTTGTTGAGATTGCGAGTACAGTGGTAGGGATTCAACTCTTGAACTTCCAACGTGAAGAAGATGAGAAAAATATCCGTCGCCGTACTGCTGTAACCATGGCAGTCAATACCCTCTCCTACTCAGAACTTCGTGCTGTTTCAGCTATTTTATCTGAGCTAAATGGAAATGAAGGACAATTGACTGCATCTGTCATTGCAGACCGTATCGGTATCACGCGCTCAGTGATCGTCAATGCTCTCCGTAAGCTAGAGTCGGCAGGAATTATTGAAAGCCGTTCACTAGGAATGAAGGGAACCTATCTCAAGGTATTGATTTCAGATATCTTTGAGGAAGTGAAAAAGAGGGACTACTAATGGCAAAGGCTTTAATCTCGATTGACTATACAGAGGATTTTGTAGCAGACCATGGAAAATTGACAGCAGGTGCTCCTGCTCAAGCTATTTCTGAGGCGATTGCTCAGGTGACTAGACTGGCTTTTGATCGTGGAGACTATGTTTTCTTCACCATTGATGCTCACGAGGAAGGGGATGATTTTCATCCTGAGAGTAAACTTTTCCCACCTCACAATATCATTGGAACTAGTGGTCGCAACCTTTATGGCCCCCTAGCTGACTTTTATGCTGAGCATGAGGCGGATAGTCGCGTCTTTTGGATGGACAAGCGTCACTATTCAGCATTTTCAGGAACGGATCTCGATATTCGTTTGCGGGAACGTCGGGTTGATACTGTTATTTTAACAGGTGTTTTGACGGATATTTGTGTTCTTCATACGGCTATTGATGCTTATAATCTAGGTTATCAAATCGAGGTTGTCAAGCCTGCGGTTGCCTCTATCTGGCCAGAAAATCATCAGTTTGCTCTTGGACATTTTAAGAATACTCTGGGAGCCAAATTGTTGGATGAAAATTTGGCTGAAATTAAAGAATGATTCCCTTGGAAAAATGAAAAAAATCTGAAAAAAGTGTTGACAAAGATTTTGAAAGTTGATATACTAGTAAAGTAATCGACGCGGGGATGGCGGAATTGGCAGACGCGCAGGACTAAGGATCCTGTGACCGCTTTAGGTCGTGAGGGTTCAAGTCCCTCTCTCCGCATAGGGTAAGAGTTAGCTTTGGCTAGCTCTTTTTGTTTTTTTAAAGAAGACTAGAGGAGGATTTCGAATGTCGAAAGATCGGTATCAAAAGCTGTTATTTTATCAGAATAGTTGAATCGAGTTTCTCCATTTCGTCTTATCAAGAATTTCCTCAAACACAAGTCAGGAAATTAAAAGCCGAAGAAATTAAAAAATTCTTAGTTGAAAGATGATGCCCGACATTTATAGAATGGAGTCGGTTTTTGATGGGTAAAACGTGTTCTGATATGAGGAAAGTTAGCAGTTGCTAGCTTTCTTCATTTTTTCAACAAATAAATCAAAAAGTTTTTTCGATTTCATAAACATTTCATATTTGGATTTTATAATAGTCTTACAAATATGGAGGTGACAAATGAATCCAATCCAAAGAGCTTGGGCTTATGTCAGCAGAAAACGACTGAGAAGTTTTATTTTATTTCTGATTTTATTGGTCCTATTGGCCGGAATTTCAGCCTGTTTGACTCTGATGAAGTCCAACAAAACAGTAGAAACGAATCTTTACAAATCTCTCAATACCTCTTTTTCTATTAAGAAGATAGAGAACGGTCAGACATTTAAGTTATCGGACCTAGCATCCGTTAGCAAGATTAAGGGACTGGAAAATGTCTCTCCTGAACTCGAGACGGTCGCAAAACTAAAAGACAAGGAAGCAGTCAGTGGTGAGCAGAGCGTTGAGCGTGATGATTTATCAGCCACAGACAAGGACTTGGTTAGCTTAACGGCTCTTAAGGATTCATCTAGGGATGTTACCTTCACCAGCTCAGCTTTCAATCTAAAAGAGGGTCGACACCTTCAAAAAGGGGATGCTAAGAAAATCCTAATCCACGAAGAGTTGGCTAAGAAGAACGGTCTTTCGCTTCATGACAAGATTCGCTTGGATGCTGGACAGTCAGAATCTGGCAAAGGACAGACAGTTGAGCTTGAGATTGTCGGCATCTTTTCTGGTAAAAAACAAGAGAAATTTACAGGCTTGTCTTCTGACTTCAGTGAAAACCAAGTCTTTACAGACTATGAAAGTAGCCAAACCCTTTTGGGGAATAGTGAACCTCAAGTCAGTGCAGCGCGCTTCTATGTAGAAAATCCTAAGGAAATGGACGAACTCATGAAGCAGGTGGAAAACTTGGCCCTTGAAAGTCAAGGCTACCAAGTTGAGAAGGAAAACAAGGCCTTTGAACAGATTAAAGACTCAGTAGCTACCTTCCAAACCTTCCTAACCATCTTCCTTTATGGGATCATGATAGCTGGAGCTGGAGCCTTAATTTTGGTCTTGTCTCTCTGGTTGAGAGAAAGGGTCTACGAAGTGGGGATTTTACTGGCACTTGGGAAAGGCAAGAGCTCGATTTTCCTACAGTTCTGTTTAGAGGTGATGTTGGTATCTCTTGGAGCTTTGCTTCCATCCTTTATCGCTGGAAAGGCTATAACATCCTATCTGCTACAAACTGTACTAGCAAGTGGAAATCAGGCAACCTTACAAGATACGCTAGCTAAAGCAAGCAATCTATCAACCAGCATCTTATCTTTTGCAGAATCCTATGCTTTTCTGCTATTGATTAGTTGCTTGTCCGTAGCCCTTTGTTTCGTATTCTTATTTAGAAAGTCACCTAAGGAAATTTTATCATCTATTAGTTAAGAAGGAGAAATCATGACTTTATTACAATTGCAAGATGTTACCTACCGTTATAAGAACACTGCTGAAGCAGTTTTATATCAGATCAAGTATAATTTTGAACCTGGAAAATTTTATAGTATCATTGGTGAATCAGGAGCAGGAAAATCCACTCTCTTGTCCTTGCTTGCGGGTCTAGATAGTCCTGTCGAAGGTTCCATCCTTTTCCAAGGAGAGGACATTCGGAATAAGGGATATTCTTACCATCGCATGCACCATATTTCTCTGGTCTTTCAAAATTATAATTTGATTGATTACCTTTCTCCACTGGAAAATATCCGCTTGGTCAATAAAAAGGCCAGCAAGGATACTCTTCTTGAACTTGGTCTGGATGAAAGTCAGATCAAGCGGAATGTTCTCCAGTTATCAGGTGGTCAACAACAACGTGTTGCCATCGCTCGCAGTTTGGTATCAGAAGCTCCAGTTATTCTAGCTGATGAGCCAACAGGAAATCTGGATCCTAAAACTGCTGGAGATATTATCGAACTGCTCAAATCACTTGCCGAGAAAACAGGTAAATGTGTAATCGTCGTTACGCACAGTAAAGAAGTGGCACAAGCGTCAGATATTACACTTGAGTTGAAGGACAAGAAACTGACTGAAACTCGCAATACTACTAAATAATAAAAGCTTGTTTTGATAGAATTATTAAATCAAATCTAGAAAGGGAACCTATGTTACACAACGCATTTGCCTATGTTACAAGGAAGTTTTTCAAATCGATTGTTATCTTCCTGATTATTCTCCTCATGGCGAGCTTGAGTTTGGTCGGCTTGTCGATCAAGGGAGCTACT
Organism: Streptococcaceae bacterium AF54-32pH5A; assembly: GCA_027682205.1. Lineage (GTDB taxonomy): Bacteria > Bacillota > Bacilli > Lactobacillales > Streptococcaceae > Streptococcus. The sequence goes on along the minus strand of JAQDAD010000001.1, from coordinate 742,536 downwards.
GCCAAGGCTTCTCAGGAGACCTTTAAAAATATCACCAACAGCTTCTCCATGCAAATCAATCGTCGCGTCAATCAAGGAACGCCTCGTGGTGCTGGGAATATCAAGGGTGAAGACATCAAAAAAATCACCGAAAACAAGGCCATCGAGTCTTATGTTAAACGCATCAATGCTATCGGGGATTTGACTGGATATGACCTGATTGAAACGCCAGAAACCAAGAAAAACCTCACTGCTGACCGTGCCAAACGTTTTGGAAGTAGCTTGATGATTACAGGCGTCAATGACTCCTCAAAAGAAGATAAGTTTGTCTCTGGTTCTTATAAACTGGTCGAGGGAGAGCACTTAACCAACGATGACAAGGATAAAATCCTCATGCATAAGGACTTGGCAGCCAAACACGGCTGGAAAGTTGGGGACAAGGTTAAACTGGACTCCAATATCTACGACGCAGATAATGAAAAAGGAGCCAAGGAAACAGTCGAAGTGACAATCAAGGGACTCTTTGATGGTCACAATAAGTCAGCGGTAACCTACTCACAAGAGCTTTACGAAAACACAGCTATTACAGACATTCACACTGCTGCAAAACTTTATGGATACACAGAAGACACAGCCATTTATGGGGACGCAACCTTCTTTGTAACAGCAGACAAGAACTTGGATGATGTCATGAAAGAGTTGAATGGCATCAGTGGTATCAACTGGAAGAGCTATACACTCGTTAAGAGCTCCTCTAACTACCCAGCTCTTGAGCAATCCATCTCTGGTATGTACAAGATGGCCAACCTCCTCTTCTGGGGTAGCTTGAGTTTCTCAGTTCTTCTCCTTGCCCTCTTGCTCAGCCTTTGGATTAATGCTCGTCGCAAGGAAGTGGGAATTCTCCTCTCTATTGGTCTCAAACAGGCAAGTATCTTGGGACAATTCATCACCGAATCCATCTTGATTGCAATCCCTGCTCTTGTTTCTGCTTACTTCCTAGCCAACTATACAGCTCGTGCAATCGGAAACACTGTTCTTGCCAATGTCACTTCAGGTGTTGCCAAGCAAGCCAGCAAGGCTGCTCAAGCCTCTAATCTTGGTGGTGGTGCAGAAGTAGACGGCTTTAGCAAGACCTTGTCGAGCCTAGATATTTCTATTCAGACATCAGACTTCATCATCGTCTTTGTCCTTGCCTTGGTTCTAGTGGTTCTCGTTATGGCGCTTGCTTCAAGCAATCTCCTCAGAAAACAACCAAAAGAGCTCTTGCTCGATAGCGAATAAAAAACTTGCTACCTATTCTCCCCTAAATGGGGTATAATATAGGTAGCATTTTTATCTGCTTCGTCTTGATAAGGCTTCCTCCTATCAGGATGAAACAGAAAGATTTACAAGAAATTTAAAGGAATGTGAAAGATTTTTCTATGAAAATTTTAATAGTAGAAGATGAAGAGATGATCCGTGAGGGGATCAGTGACTATTTGACGGATTGTGGTTATGAAACCATTCAGGTTGCGGACGGCGAGGAAGCCTTGGAACTATTTTCCAGCTATGAAGTTGCTCTAGTATTGCTAGATATCCAGATGCCCAAGCTCAATGGTTTAGAGGTCCTAGCTGAGATTCGTAAGACCAGTCAGGTTCCTGTCTTGATGCTGACTGCCTTTCAGGATGAAGAATACAAGATGAGTGCCTTTGCTTCGCTAGCAGATGGCTATCTGGAAAAGCCCTTCTCCCTCTCCCTCTTAAAAGTGAGGGTAGACGCGATTTTCAAGCGCTACTATGATACAGGACGAATCTTTTCCTATAAGGATACTCAAGTGGACTTCGAGAGCTACAGTGCAAGCCTAGCAGGTCAAGAAGTGGCTATTAATGCTAAGGAGTTGGAAATTCTTGATTATCTGGTGAAAAATGAAGGACGGGCCTTGACCCGATCTCAGATAATCGATGCTGTCTGGAAGGTGACAGATGAGGTTCCTTTTGACCGTGTCATTGATGTTTATATCAAGGAACTGCGGAAAAAGCTAGACTTGGATTGCATCCTCACTGTGCGCAATGTTGGTTATAAATTGGAGCGAAAATGAAACGAACAGGTTTATTTACAAAGATATTTATCTATACCTTCTCGATTTTTAGTGTTCTGGTCATCTGTCTTCATTTAGCCATTTATTTTCTCTTTCCCTCTACATATCTGAGCCATCGTCAGGAAACCATTGGTCAGAAAGCGACAGCCATTGCCCGGTCCTTAGAGGGAAAGGATAAGCAGAGTATCGAGCAAGTGTTAGACTTGTATTCCCAGACTAGTGATATCAAGGGAGCCGTCAAGGGAGAGATGACCGAGGACAAGTTAGAAGTCAAGGACAACCTTCCTCTGGACACAGACCGCCAGACCACCTCTCTCTTTATCGAGGAGCGTGATGTGAAAACGCAAGATGGTAGCACCATGACTTTGCAATTTCTAGCTTCGATGGACTTGCAAAAGGAAGCAGAGCAGATTAGTCTCCAGTTTCTTCCCTATACCTTGCTGGCATCCTTTCTGATTTCCCTCTTAGTAGCCTACATCTATGCTCGGATCATTGTTGCCCCGATTTTGGAAATCAAGCGGGTGACCCGTCGGATGATGGAACTAGATGCTCAAGTGCGATTGCGCGTGGATTCTAAGGACGAGATTGGTGATCTCAAGGAACAAATCAATAGCCTCTACCAGCATCTTTTGACAGTTATTGCCGATTTGCATGAGAAGAATGAAGCCATACTCCAACTTGAAAAGATGAAGGTTGAGTTCTTACGAGGAGCTTCTCATGAATTGAAAACCCCTCTGGCTAGTCTCAAAATCCTAATCGAAAATATGAAGGAAAATATTGGTCGTTACAAGGATAGAGACCACTATCTGGGAGTTGCCTTGGGGATTGTGGATGACCTCAGTCACCACGTTCTCCAGATACTTTCTCTTTCTTCCGTTCAGGAATTGCGAGAGGAGAAGGAGAACATTGACCTAGTCCAGATGACGCAAACTCTGGTTAAGGATTATACTTTACTCGCCAAGGAAAGAAAACTTCAGATAGACATTAGCCTGACCCATCAGCAGGCTTACATAAACCCATCTGTCATGAAACTAATCCTATCGAATCTCATCAGTAATGCTATCAAGCACTCCACTCTAGGCGGCTTGGTCCGAATCGGAGAAAGAGAAGGGGAACTCTTTATCGAGAATAGCTGTAGTCCTGAAGAACAAGAAAAACTGGCCCAGTCTTTTTCTGGCAATGCTAGTCGCAAGGCCAAGGGTTCAGGAATGGGACTCTTTGTGGTCAAAAGTTTATTAGAACATGAGAAATTACCTTATCATTTTGAGATGCAAGATGATCGTTTGACCTTCTTCATACGTTATCCCAAAGTCACTCAGGACTAAGGAGAAGAAAGGGTTTACATTGATTGGGCTAGAAGAAATTCAATCTAAAGTATGGGAAAAACTAGCTTTTTTTATCAAAAAGTGATAAAATGAACAATGTAAATGGGATGTCCCAAAAAATATATAGGAGGCCTGACAAATGGCAATCGTTTCAGCAGAAAAATTTGTCCAAGCAGCTCGTGACAACGGTTATGCAGTTGGTGGATTTAACACAAACAACCTTGAGTGGACTCAAGCTATCTTGCGTGCAGCAGAAGCTAAAAAAGCTCCAGTTTTGATCCAAACTTCAATGGGTGCTGCTAAATACATGGGTGGTTACAAAGTTGCTCGCAACTTGATCGCTAACCTTGTTGAATCAATGGGTATCACTGTACCAGTAGCTATTCACCTTGACCACGGTCACTACGAAGATGCACTTGAGTGTATTCAAGTTGGTTATACTTCAGTTATGTTTGACGGTTCACACCTTCCAGTTGAAGAAAACCTTGAAAAAGCTCGTAAAGTTGTAGAATTTGCTCACGCAAATGGTGTATCAGTAGAAGCTGAAGTTGGAACTATCGGTGGTGAAGAAGACGGAATCATCGGTGATGGTGAATTGGCTCCAATCGAAGATGCTAAAGCAATGGTTGCAACTGGTATCGACTTCTTGGCAGCTGGTATCGGTAACATCCACGGTCCATACCCTGCAAACTGGAAAGGTCTTCACCTTGACCACTTGCAAAAATTGACTGAAGCTGTACCAGGATTCCCAATCGTATTGCACGGTGGTTCAGGTATTCCTGATGACCAAATCCAAGCAGCTATCAAACTTGGTGTTGCGAAAGTTAACGTTAACACTGAATGCCAAATCGCATTCGCTAACGCAACTCGTAAATTTGCTCGTGACTACGAAGCAAACGAAGCAGAATACGACAAGAAGAAACTCTTTGACCCACGTAAATTCTTGGCTGACGGTGTAAAAGCTATCCAAGCATCAGTTGAAGAACGTATCGACGTATTCGGTTCAGAAGGTAAAGCATAATCTAGCTGAACAATACAAATCAGAAACCTGCCCATGAGGGTGGGTTTTTTGGTGTGGAGAAAATAAATTATTTTTCAAGTTTAGGAGGTAGAATTTAATGTGATTCTAAGAAATTTTTTAATTTATGATAAAATAATAGTATGAGTATTATTAATTGAATTCAAGTTTTTATTTAGTTAGAATATAAAAATATTCTGGTATCATTGATTTTAATTACATTGTATAGAATATTCTATAATTCATTATTTTGAAAACTTTGTTTTATTCCAGTATAGTATGTAGGTGATATAAAATGAATAAATTGGCAAACAATATTAAAAGTTTAAGATTAAGCATGGGTGAAACTCAAGAAGATTTAGCTTATGCTCTAGATTTAAATAGTAAGAGTGCTGTTGCAAATTGGGAAAGTGGTGAAAATGTTCCTTCGTCAGAAAATTTACATAGAATCTCGAATAGATATGGAGTTACAATTGATCAATTAATGAATGATGATTTAACTTCCGAGTTTTCTTTTATAAAATATTTTTGTAATGTTAATAGTGCCGATGAATTAATAAAATTATTTATGAATTTATTTCCTGTTATACTTTTAGAGTCTGAGAAATCAAATTTAAAGTTAGTTGAGGCAATTGAGTGTCAAAAGAATTTAAAAATCTGTATGATTAGAGGAGATAATCAAGAGGAATTTGATTTCTATTATGATAAAACAAGTTATATTTATATGGAACTAATTGATAAGGAGGAATCGGTTTCAGCTAATGCTAACCTTGTGAGTATGTTTCTTTTATGTGCTTTTTACAATAGAATTGGAAAGGAATGGGATGGTATTCAAGATTGTTTTGAATTTAGTAATAAAAGTTTAAGAAAAAAAGAATTAAAACGTTTTATTTCGGAGATATATTTAAGTAGAAATTTAAATAAACTCAATAAGGAACGGTCAGAGTACCATCTTTTAAATGAAACTATTTTGGAATTAATAAAGGAACTAAAATATCAAAAAAAATTAATTCAATTAAGTGATTATTTCATGTGTTTACGTTACTTTTTAGGTTTAGTTGATAATAATCTTAATAATGCTATTAATCAACAAATAGGATTTGCTATCTTGAACGATTTATCTTTAATGAAAAATAAATATGTGGGGCGTATATATAATTATTTAGATGAACTGAAGAAAGTTCAGTAGAAGTGAACGACAAATTTTGTTTGATAAGATATAATTAAAAAATAAAAATTAAGGAGCTTAATGATGAATTTTATAATTATTTGTATTATGATATTGGTTTGTATATTGTTATTATCGATTATAAAACTAGAATATCTTAAAAGACTGTTAACTAGGTATATTGTAGATAATAGAAGTAGTGAGTTATCCTTTATAGAATCTAGTGACTTCAGTGTTTTAGAATGTGCAAAAATACTAAACAAAAAATACAAAATTGGACTGATTAACTCCTATATTGTAGTTAATTCAATAAAAATCAGATAAAATTGAAATAAAAAAGTGGGAAAGAAATGAAAATTAATACGCGAAGAATCAAAGATCAAGCAAATAGTGCATTAAACATTACCATGAAAGTATCAAAATCTGTTGGCAAAAGTATGTCAAAAGGTGGGAGGGAATGTCTAAATTTTGTTGTAAACAATCCTGAATTTATATTAATTATTTTAAGTTTGATAACTAACAAGAATAGCCTTAATCAAAGACGGATTAATGAATTGGAAGATACAGAGCAAGACAGATCACTAGATGATTCAACCTTTTCTGAACTGCTACAAGAAGAACAAGCTATTAATCATTTTTATCCTGATGAAAGAAAATCTCCTTGTGTACATTTATATCATCTAGGCGAAAATACTTTTGTAAGAGGAGGAACAGAACTAGAAAAAGAGGAATTCCGTAAAGAGAATAACTTGTAGTTTCACACTCTATATTTGATTGAAATATAATTTAAAAAGGACAAAGAGAGGTAATTTTATGTCAAAATTATATACATGTGAAGAATGTGGTGGAGAGTTCACTAAGAGAGAGCTTAATTGGGATGGTAGTGATCATATTGATGGAGTATACTATTGCAAAGACTGCTTTCGTTTTTTAGAACAGTGTGGGATTGATGCAATGGATCCTGATGGATTTGGATACGATGAGTATGGAAATTGGGATCAAGAACGTTTAGGTTTTTAGATTTTTGTGAGTTTTGATTTACTGCATTAGATATATTTTTAATTAATTTAATCAACTGACCTGCCCCTAAGGGCAGGTTTTTTGGTGTTCTAGGGAAATTATCAAACCAGAATTTTTGATTAAAACGATTATTATAAGAGAGAAATTTTCAATTTCATAAACTTCAGGCAAACGCTTGCATTCTAGTTTTTATTGGACTATAATAGGTTGGTATAAAGCCTTCTGTAATAATATTGAGAAGGTGTAGAAGGTAAGGATTTAGAATGTTTGTAGTCAAAAATACAATGTTGCTATTCCTTGCGATAGGGAGATAGATATGGCAATGATAGAAGTGGAACATCTTCAGAAAAATTTTGTAAAGACTGTCAAGGAACCAGGGTTAAAGGGTGCTTTGCGCTCTTTTATTCACCCGGAAAAGCAGACCTTTGAAGCAGTCAAGGATTTGACTTTTGAGGTTCCAAAAGGGCAGATTTTAGGATTTATCGGGGCAAATGGTGCTGGGAAGTCGACCACCATCAAAATGCTGACAGGGATTTTAAAGCCGACATCGGGCTATTGTCGGATTAACGGCAAGATTCCTCAGGACAATCGTCAAGACTATGTCAAGGATATCGGAGTTGTCTTTGGACAACGTACTCAGTTATGGTGGGATCTGGCCCTGCAAGAAACCTACACGGTCTTGAAAGAGATTTACGATGTGCCAGACTCGCTCTTCCATAAGCGCATGGACTTTTTGAATGAAGTCTTGGATTTGAAGGAATTTATCAAGGATCCCGTGCGGACTCTTTCACTTGGTCAACGGATGCGGGCGGATATTGCAGCTTCCTTGCTTCACAATCCCAAGGTTCTCTTTTTAGATGAGCCGACCATTGGTTTGGATGTTTCGGTCAAGGATAATATTCGTCGGGCCATTACTCAAATCAATCAGGAGGAAGAAACAACCATTCTCTTGACCACTCACGACCTGAGCGACATTGAGCAACTTTGTGATCGAATTTTTATGATTGATAAGGGGCAAGAGATTTTTGATGGAACGGTTAGCCAGCTCAAAGAAACCTTTGGCAAGGTGAAGACTCTTTCCTTTGAACTGCTACCAGGTCAAAGTCATCTCCTTTCTCACTATGAAGGCTTTTCGGATATGACCATTGAAAGACAAGGAAATAGCCTCAACATTCAATACGATAGTTCCCGCTACCAGTCGGCCGATATTATCAAGCAAACCCTGTCTGATTTTGAAATCCGCGATTTGAAGATGCTGGATACGGATATTGAGGATATTATCCGTCGCTTCTACCGAAAGGAGCTCTAAGATGGTCAAATTGTGGCGACGTTATAAACCCTTTATCAATGCAGGGATTCAGGAGTTGATCACCTATCGAGTCAACTTTCTTCTTTATCGGATTGGCGATGTCATGGGTGCTTTTGTGGAATTTTATCTCTGGAAGGCGGTCTTTGATTCCTCGCAAGAGTCTTTGATTCAGGGCTTCAGCATGGCAGATATCACCCTTTACATCATCATGAGTTTTGTGACCAATCTCTTGACCAGGTCGGATAGCTCCTTTATGATTGGGGAGGAGGTCAAGGATGGTTCTATTATCATGCGCTTGTTGAGACCGGTGCATTTTGCGGCCTCTTATCTTTTTACGGAGCTTGGCTCCAAGTGGTTGATTTTTATCACTGTTGGACTGCCATTTTTAAGTGTCATTGTGTTGATGAAAATCTTATCTGGACAAGGAATTGTAGAGATGCTGGGTTTAACTGTCCTTTACCTCTTTAGCTTAACCCTAGCCTACCTGATCAACTTTTTCTTTAATATCTGCTTTGGATTTTCAGCCTTTGTGTTTAAAAATCTATGGGGTTCCAATCTACTCAAGACGTCAATAGTGGCCTTTATGTCTGGAAGTTTGATTCCCTTGGCTTTCTTTCCTAAAATTGTTTCAGATATTCTGTCCTTCTTGCCTTTTTCATCCTTGATTTATACTCCGGTCATGATCATTGTTGGGAAATACGATGCCAGTCAGATTCTTCAGGCGCTCGTTTTGCAGTTTTTCTGGCTCATAGTGATGGTAGGCTTGTCTCAGTTGATTTGGAAACGAGTCCAGTCATTCATCACCATTCAAGGAGGTTAGTATGAAAAAATACCAACGCATGCATCTGATTTTTATCAGACAATACATCAAGCAAATCATGGAGTACAAGGTGGATTTTGTGGTTGGTGTCTTGGGAGTCTTTCTGACTCAAGGCTTGAACCTCTTGTTTCTTAATGTTATTTTTCAGCACATTCCATCCCTAGAAGGGTGGACCTTTCAAGAGATAGCCTTTATCTATGGTTTTTCCTTGATTCCCAAGGGACTGGATCATCTCTTTTTTGACAATCTCTGGGCACTAGGCCAACGCCTAGTCCGAAAGGGGGAGTTTGACAAGTATCTGACTCGTCCTATCAATCCTCTCTTCCACATCCTAGTCGAGACCTTTCAGATTGATGCCTTGGGCGAACTCTTGGTCGGAGGCATTCTGCTAGCGACAACGGTGTCTAGCATTGCTTGGACTCTTCCAAAATTCTTGATTTTCCTAGTCTGTATTCCTTTTGCGACCTTGATCTATACTTCCTTGAAAATTGCGACAGCCAGTATCGCTTTTTGGACTAAGCAGTCAGGCGCCATGATCTACATTTTTTATATGTTTAATGACTTTGCCAAGTATCCGATTGCCATTTACAATTCCCTTCTTCGTTGGTTGATTAGCTTTATCATCCCCTTTGCCTTTACAGCCTACTATCCTGCCAGCTATTTCTTGCAGGATAAGGATGTCTTCTTTAATATCGGTGGTTTGATTCTGATTTCCCTTGTCTTCTTTATGATTTCTTTGAAACTATGGGGCAGAGGCTTGGATGCCTACGAAAGTGCGGGTTCGTAAAAGGAAGAAACTCAAAGCCTCGTCTCAGGACAGACTTTTTTAATAGTGATGAAAATTTCTTGACATCTATTCTCAGAGTGCTATACTAAAAGGGTAATCGCCGATTTAGCTCAGTTGGTAGAGCAACGCACTCGTAACGCGTAGGTCACAGGTTCGATCCCTGCAATCGGCAGAATCAAGAAGCCTTAATTAGGCTTCTTTTTTTGTAAATATAGGAAAGGTGGAACGTTTGAGGTAGGTTCTATTTAACATCTGAGACTCCTGCTTATAAATAAAAACTAAAATTTATATTTTGTGGTATAATATATTTTAATAAGCACTTGTTTTCGTTCCGTTTCAGAGGACTAGAGGCTGGTAATCATTCTAGAATTTTTTGCATAGGTTTTCTAAAAATTATAAAAATCCGTGGATAATAACGAATGAAGTCTAGCAAGCTTGGCTGAATATAAATCAAAAAGGAGAAAATTATGAATAAGAAAGAATGGGTAAAACAATTTGAGGAGGCGAATGGTCGCAAGCCAACTGCATCAGAATTAGCAGAGGCGCAGTCAACTAAAAAGTTTGCGAGAGGAACTAGAAATATCAAAATCTATATTGGGATAGTCCTCGGTATTTTGGTTGCTCTAATCCTAGTAAGTATTTTCTCATATTCTCTGATTGGAAAGAAAGAGTCAAATCAAGCATCGTCTTCAGTTTCAACTAACGAGACAACAAGTCAAGCGTCTACAAGCCAAGAAAAAACGGATGAGACTGATAAAGATAAACAAGAAGAAATTCAAAAACTCAAGAATCAACTGGCTAATTTGGATACCAAAATTACTGAAGCGGAAGCACTTGTTAGCAAGCTAAAGAAAGAAACTGCTGTTCCAAAACTAGATATTGAAGCAATCAAGAACAATGATTTATCTAGTTTAGAAGGCACTTGGCGTAGTCAATCTGGCAATGAATACATTATTAAAAATTCTGGAGAAGTACGTGCGACTTGGTTTACAAATGATCAAAAGTACGAATCTGTAGTTGGATTAAAGGTATCAAAAGGACAAGATAGTCGTAACCCTGAGACAGCGTCTATCAGTGCATGGGTAAAAGATTCTGTTGCTGGAGGATTTGTAGTAGTAGCTGTGCCAAGTGGAGTTGTTATGCAACCTGGGGATGATGGAAAGATTACGGATAAAAGCAATCATGCTGAGGAAAGACTTTTTTCTGGACAACAATATGAAGCGATGTTAATGAAACCAGAAGATGTTTATTATCGTGTGAAACCAGATACTAGTAAAGTTGAGGAAGAAGAAAAGAACTTAGCTCAACTACAAGCTGATCGTGAAGCAATCAAATCTTCTCTAGAATCTAAGGAAAAGAAAAACTAGTTTAGAATCTAGTTTTAGATTATCTTAGTTCAGAAATGCTCTTGTACTCGGCAAAATCAAGAAGCCCAAACGGGCTTCTTTTTCTTTTATCACTACTATTCAACCACTTAGACTGAGATAGAGACCAGATAGGCAAAAGGGCTTGTTCTTGAAAAATTCCTCTGCTATAATGGTTCATGTAAGGGACATGAGGGTTCAGTATCAGACAACTCAAGAACCCAAAAAAGAAAATGGAGACAAAAAATGAAAAAATTATTGGGACTTGTATTTTTAGTAGCAGCAGCGCTAGTATTGTATTTCGGTTCTGTTGGTTGGCCAAGTTTGGATGTTAATCTCTGGTCACTCATTCCGGTAGGATTGTTCCTCTATTTCACTCTAGAAAATCTTTTGAAAAAAGACTATAAGGCTAGTTTGATGTGCTTGATCATCGCCTTTATCATTGCAAATGCTATTTTTGATCTGTTGCCAATTTCAAGTGGTTTGGTGATTGGTGCCGGTGTGCTAGCTTGTGTAGGACTTGGTTACCTCTTTCCTGATAAGGATAAAAAAGAAGGCAAATAAAAAGTCTCGAGATTTCTCGAGACTTTATTTTTATTTACCAGCGTAATATTTTTGGATGCCTTTCACAATACCTGCGACTAGTCTATCTTGGTATTGATCATCACGAATACGTTGATTCTCAGTGAAATTATCCATATAACCAAGTTCAAGGAGGACGGCTGGTTTAGCTGTTTCACGTAGTACGGCAAAGCTGCTTTCCAATAAACCAGCATCCTTGGCCCCTGTTTCTGCTAGAATAGAGGAGTGAATAGCAGCAGCAAGGCGTTTGCTTTCACTCATACGATCAGGGTGGTTGTGCCAGTATTGATTAATCTTGCTTGGATAATCAGGTTCATCGCTATAGGAGTAGGTTTGAATACCGCTCGCTTTCGAATGAATGTTTCCAGTAGCATTGAAATGGATACTGATAAAGATATCAGAGTTGGTTTTATTTACCATTCTTGAACGCTCAGTCTTAAAATCAACATCGATATCACTGTCACGTGATGTGAGGACAGTATAACCTAATTCTTCTAGTTTCTTACGCAGTTTGCGATAGATTTGCATGTTGAGATCTTTTTCAGCGACATTGTAGTAAAAGGCGCCGGAATCTTGACCACCATGCCCAGGATCTAGGAAGATGGTATTGCTATACTGGCCTTTTACAAATCCACCTTCTGTTGAAACTTCAGAAATCCATTGGCCGTATTTTTGGAACAAGTGTTCCTTGCCGTCTATTTTGTAGGTTCCTGAGACATAATGTCCGCTATCGTCCAAATAGTAACGAGCCTTGTAATAGTCGTCGTAAATCCACTCATTCTTGGCCATATAGCCACCAGACTTGAGATAGTAGGCTCCAATCCATTCACGAGCCGCGTAGGTTCCATTCGCTTTTAGATAGAACCAACTGTTGTAGGCCTTATCAAAGATCCACTCTTTTTCAGCCATGGCTCCACTAGATTTGAGGTAGTAGCTTCCTTTCCATTTATTGGAAAGCATGACTCCATTTTGTTCAAAAGCATACCAAGTGCCCTTGATTTTCTCCCATTTGTCTTGGATATATTTCCCATATTCATTAGCGTAATACCAATTTTGATCAATCTTCACCCAAGAGTTTTCCGCCATAGCCCCGCTACTGCCGAGAAGGTAAGCACCAACGGTCGTTTTACTGAGCATCACGCCGTTTTTGTCAAAATAATACCAAGAACCGTTTACTTTTTCCCATTTATCTCGCGAGATTCTGCCAGATGGTGTGACATAATACCAATTTTGGTCAACCTTCACCCAGCCACTATCCGCCATAGCTCCACTTTTAGTGAGAAGGTAACCATCAACGATTGTCTGACTGAGCATGACGCCATCTTTGTCGAAGTAGTACCAAACTCCTCCGATTTTTTTCCATTTTTGCTGGATGATTTTTCCAGACTCACTGGTGTAGTACCATTTCCCTTCAAGAGCCACCCAACTATTTTCTACCATGACCCCGTCTTTATTGAGAACATAGCCATCAAAGATAGTATCACTGAGTCGATTTCCCTCTTGGTCAAAATAGTACCACTTATCTTGAATTTTTTTCCATTTGAGGACAGGCTGATTGTTTTCATAAAAACGCTACTGCTTGTTTTCTTCCTGCCATCCTTCTTTTTTAGGGGCTTCTTCTTTTGCCCTGTCTTTTGGAAGTGTTGCAACCTCCTCTTCAGCTTTGGTTGAAAGATCTTTCTTATCTTCCTTAGAGTTGCTTTGTTCGGTGGTAGCAGGAGGATTAGCATTGCTTTCCTCGGCGTAGATAGGTGCTTGGACAAATCCTGCCATTGAAAGGACAACAGCACTTGCCAATATGAACTTTTTCAACGATATTCTCCAATCATTATTTTCTAAGAAATATTATAAAATATGTCTGATGGTTTATCAACTATCAAACTGAACTTCTTCTAGTAGATACTCGATAAAGCGTTCGCCCATCTTGGATAGGCTGGTTTTTTCATGTTGGATATAGACTAGTTCAATGGGATCGTCTATGTCCAGTGGAATGGAAACGATATTGTCTCCGTTGAGGTTGCTGTTCAAAATCCCTGTCGCAATGGTATAACCATCCAAACCAATCAAGAGATTAAAGAGGGTGGCACGGTCGCTGACTACGATAGATTTTTTGTGGTATTCCTGCGAGAGAATCTCTTCAGAGAAGTAGAAGGAGTTGTGAGTCCCTTGGTCATAGCTGAGGTAAGGGAAGTTCTCCAAGTCTTCTAGTTTAACCTTATCTTTCTTTGCCAGAGGGTTGGTCTTGCTGACAAAGATATGGGGCTGAGCTGTGAAGAGATGGTGAGCCAGCAGGTGGTTGTCATCCAGCATTTTCGTTAAAACATCACGGTTGTAGCTGTTTAAGAAGAGGACACCGACTTCACTACGGAAGTTCTTGACATCGTCGATAATCTCCCAAGTTCGAGTTTCACGAAGGAAAAGTTCGTATTTTTCCATATCACTTTTCTTGAGCAGCGATACAAAGGCATTGACCACAAAGGCATAGTGTTGAGACGAAACGCTAAAGAGTTCGCGGTGGGCGACAGGATTTTTATAACGTTCTTCCAGAAGCTGGGTCTGCTCGACAACTTGACGGGCATAGGAGAGGAATTCCATCCCATCGCGGGTCAAGGTAATACCCTTGGGATTGCGAATAAAGATTTCAATACCCATTTCATTTTCCAAGTCTCGAACGGCATTAGAGAGACTTGGTTGGGTAATAAAAAGTTGCTTGGCTGCCTCATTCATAGAGCCAGTTTCGACGATTTTGATAATATAGTGTAGTTGTTGAATTCTCATGTTTTTATTGTACCATACTTGCGGAAGAATGGGCAATGAAGACGAAGAAAATAGGGAGAAAGAGCCGGTCCAGTATTGAAAAAAAGTCTATAATCTGCTAAAATGGAAGCTATGAAAACATTCTATGATGTGCAGCAATTTCTCAAACAGTTTGGCATTATTGTTTACATGGGGAAGCGCTTGTATGATATTGAACTGATGAAGCTCGAACTCTCTCGAATCTATGATGCAGGTCTGATGGACAAGCTAGACTATCTAGAGGCGGAAGCTGTTCTTCGTAGAGAGCACAAGATAGAATTAGACTACATAGAGAAAAATGGAGATAAGAACTTATGACAATCTGGATTTTGTGGGGAATCGTACTAGCGATGGTGGCATGGATGGGCTATAACTACTTTCGTATTCGTCGTGCGGCCAAGATTGTAGACAATGCAGGATTTGAAGCCTTGATTCGGAAAGGGCAGTTGATCGATGTCCGTGATGCAGCAGAATTTCACAGAAAACATATCCTCGGTGCGCGCAATATTCCTTCAAGTCAATTGAAGTCAAGCCTAGCTGCCCTTCGTAAGGATAAACCTGTCCTTCTCTACGAGAACCAACGTGGACAACGAGTGACCAATGTAGCACTTTATCTGAAAAAGCAAGGTTTCTCTGAGATTTATATCCTTTCTTATGGCTTGGATTCGTGGAGCGGGAAGGTCAAGACTAGCTAAGATTCTTTAAAAAACTGTCGAATGATAGATAAAGCTAGCATTTTATGGTATCATCATTTATATTAATTTTAAGGAGATTTTGTAATATGAATTCACAACAAAAGAAAAAACCTTCACTTGTTTTAGGTATCCTATCTATTGTGCTCGGTTTGTTATTTCCAATTGTAGGTCTGATTTTGGGGATCATAGGATTAGTCTTGGCTATTTCATATCAAAAAGAGTCACAATTAGACTATAAAACAGAAAAAATTCTGAATATCATAGGACTTGTGGTTTCTGTACTTAATTGGATTCTAACCATTGCGATATTTTTTAGATAGGTAAAAACAAAAAAAGCTTTAAACATAAAGCTTTTTTGTTTTATCCACTTTTTTCCAAGTGTTTTTTAATCATCTCTAATTCTTCTGGATTCAAGGTACGGAATTGACCTTCTGCCAGTTCTGGGTCTAAAGTGAAATCACCGAACTGAACTCGTTTGAGAGAGGTTACCTTGACACCAACTGAGAGGAACATTTTTTTAACCTGATGAAATTTCCCTTCAGAGATGGTGATGGAGGCATGGCTCTCTGTAGGGCTTACGGATAGAATTTCTAGTTTGGCTGGTTTGCAGAGTGTTCCATCTAAAAAGACGATTCCATCTTTGAACTTTTGGATATGGTCGGATGAGAGCGGTCCATTAACCTTGACTTGGTAAGTTTTATCTACATGATATTGGGGATGGAGGAGTTGAAAACCAAGAGGTCCATTGTCTGTCAAAAGGAGCAGTCCTGTCGTATCGCGGTCTAGCCTACCTATCGCGTAGAGTTGGTCTGACTGGATATTTTTGGGGACTAGGTCCATGACGGTTGGCAGTTTCTTATCCTTACTAGCTGTAACGACTCCGTTTGGCTTATGAAGCATGAGATAATTGTGCTCATATCCTTGGATTTGCCGTCCTTGAAAGACTAATTTCTGTAATCCAGTGTCGACATTTTGAGCGAGGGAGCTGGCTGGACAATCGTCCACTAGGATTTCTTTTTTTAGAAGTGCCTGTTTCATAGCCTTGCGACTGACCTTTTCTTGGGCTAATAATCTATCTAAACGCATACCAGCCTATCTTATCATAAGTCTCTGACTTTGAAAAGAGTTGCCTTGACTAGAAAAGCAGAGTGAAAACATTTACACTTAGCTGAACTGTGATTTTTGAATGAGACTGTGGTATAATTGTTCAGTTAGAAATAAAAATTTAAATATTATAGAGGAAATCATGACAAAATTAAGAGAAGATATCCGTAACGTAGCCATTATTGCCCACGTTGACCACGGGAAAACAACCCTCGTTGACGAATTATTGAAACAATCAGAAACGCTTGATGCACGTACTGAATTGGCAGAGCGCGCTATGGACTCAAACGATATCGAAAAAGAGCGTGGAATTACCATCCTTGCTAAAAATACAGCCGTTGCCTACAACGGAACTCGTATCAATATCATGGACACACCAGGACACGCGGACTTCGGTGGAGAAGTTGAGCGTATCATGAAAATGGTTGACGGTGTTGTCTTGGTCGTAGATGCCTACGAAGGAACCATGCCACAGACTCGTTTCGTATTGAAAAAAGCCTTGGAACAAGACCTTGTCCCAATCGTGGTTGTCAACAAAATCGATAAACCATCAGCTCGCCCAGCAGAAGTAGTGGACGAAGTCTTGGAACTCTTCATCGAGCTTGGCGCAGATGATGACCAGCTTGATTTCCCAGTTGTTTATGCTTCAGCTATCAACGGAACATCTTCCTTGTCAGATGATCCTGCTGATCAAGAAAAAACAATGGCACCAATCTTCGATACCATCATCGACCATATCCCAGCTCCAGTAGACAACTCAGATGAGCCTTTGCAGTTCCAAGTGTCTCTTTTGGACTATAATGACTTCGTTGGTCGTATCGGTATTGGTCGTGTCTTCCGCGGTAGTGTGAAAGTTGGGGACCAAGTTACCCTCTCTAAACTTGATGGTACAACCAAGAACTTCCGTGTCACAAAACTCTTTGGTTTCTTTGGTTTGGAACGTCGTGAAATCCAAGAAGCCAAAGCCGGTGACTTGATTGCCGTTTCAGGTATGGAAGATATCTTTGTCGGCGAAACCATTACTCCGACAGATGCTATTGAACCACTTCCAATCCTTCACATCGATGAGCCAACTCTTCAGATGACTTTCTTGGTAAACAACTCACCATTTGCAGGTCGTGAAGGGAAATGGGTAACTTCTCGTAAGGTGGAAGAACGTTTGCAGGCAGAATTGCAAACAGACGTTTCCCTTCGTGTTGACCCAACTGATTCACCAGATAAATGGACAGTTTCAGGACGTGGAGAATTGCACTTGTCAATTCTTATCGAAACCATGCGTCGTGAGGGTTATGAACTTCAAGTATCTCGTCCAGAGGTTATTGTAAAAGAAATCGATGGTGTCAAATGTGAGCCATTTGAGCGCGTGCAAATCGACACTCCAGAAGAATACCAAGGATCTGTTATCCAAAGCCTTTCTGAACGTAAGGGTGAAATGTTGGATATGATTTCAACTGGTAATGGCCAAACTCGTTTGGTCTTCCTTGTTCCAGCGCGTGGTTTGATTGGGTACTCAACTGAGTTCTTGTCAATGACTCGTGGTTACGGTATCATGAACCATACCTTCGACCAATACTTGCCATTGATACCAGGGGAAATCGGTGGTCGTCACCGTGGTGCCCTTGTTTCCATCGATGCTGGTAAGGCTACAACTTACTCAATCATGTCGATCGAAGAACGTGGAACTATCTTTGTTAACCCAGGTACTGAGGTTTACGAAGGAATGATTATCGGTGAAAATTCTCGTGAAAATGACTTGACAGTTAATATCACCAAGGCCAAACAAATGACCAACGTTCGTTCTGCTACCAAGGACCAAACAGCTGTCATCAAGACGCCTCGTATCTTGACCCTTGAAGAGTCACTTGAGTTCTTGAACGACGACGAATACATGGAAGTAACGCCTGAGTCTATCCGTTTGCGCAAGCAAATCCTCAACAAGGCAGAGCGTGAGAAAGCCAACAAAAAGAAAAAATCAGCTGAGTAACAGCTAGAAAGAGATAAAGATGGTCTATTTAATCATAGGGATACTCTTATTACTACTCTATGTATTTGCGACACCCCAAAGTATCAAAGGAACAGTCAACATCGTTATCTTGGTCTTTGTGGTTGTTGCACTCTTGATTTTGTTGATGTTGTCCATCTTGCAAATCTTCCAATTACCGACAGAATTCTTTGTCACAATCGCCATGCTGGCCCTAGCCTACTTTAGCTTGAGGGACATTACGCTCATGCCTGTAAAAAAGGGTAAAAGAAGATGATAGAAGAGGCTGGGCAATGACTCAGTTTGAGGAGAAAATTTAGTAAATTTTTCCCTGATAAAACGCATAATATCAAGGTTTTTGAATGCCTGATATTATGCGTTTTTATGATTTTGAAAACTTTTTGAACAACCTATTAGAAAGTAGATACTCTTATAATTATTTTGGAAATAATGTAGCTTCTGATTTAATGTATATCTTCTTAGGACAGCTATTGTTTCAACGTTTTTAGGAGTAGCTTTGTTTTAAACATAAAGAAAAAGATTGGAGAAATCGTCCAAAATGAACTTTTTCTTCAATCTGGAGGCTCACACCTCTTTTTTCTTATTTCTTTTTCCGATTTAGTACGGCATTGAGTACAATGGCAAGTAGGCTGGCTACGACAATTCCATTTGAGAAGAACATTTGGAAGGCTGTCGGCATGCTGACAAAGAGATTGCTATTGTTGAGTCCAACACCTGCAGCGATTGAAACAGCTGCGATAAGGAAGTTATGCTCATTGTTAGCAAAGTCAACGCGGGCGAGGATTTGCATCCCTTGAAGGGAAACAAATCCAAACATCACCAGCATGGCTCCTCCAAGAACAGGGCTCGGAATGATTTGAGCGAGCGCGCCAAACTTAGGTAGGAGTCCAAGGAGGACTAGGAAACCAGCTGCGTAGTAGATTGGCAGGCGAGTCTTGATACCAGACAATTTGACCAAGCCAACGTTTTGTGAAAATCCTGTGTAAGGGAAGGTGTTAAAGATTCCTCCGAGAAGCACGGCCAAACCTTCTGCGCGGTAACCGTTACGCAGGCGCGTGCTGTCGATTGGATCCTTTGTGATATCAGACAAGGCCAGGTAAACACCAGTTGACTCCACCATGGACACCGTTGCGATGATACACATCATGACAATAGATGAGATTTCAAAGGTTGGCATCCCAAAGTAGAGTGGAGTTGGGACATGGACAAGCGGTGCCGCCGCAACAGGTGAGAAGTCCACCAATCCCATGGTAGCAGCGATGGCGGTTCCGACAACCAGACCAATCAAAATAGAGATGGACTTGATAAATCCTTTGGTAAAGATGTTAATCAAGAGGATAATCAAAACAGTGATCGCTGCAAGCAAGAGGCTTTGACCAGTTGGCTCTGGAACGTTATTTCCCATATTTCCAATAGCGACAGGAATCAAGGTCAATCCAATAGTCGTAATAACAGATCCGGTTACGATAGAAGGGAAAAGATTGGCCACTTTTGAGAAGATGCCTGAAATCAAAACCACGTAAATCCCTGATGCGATAAGGGCACCAAACATAGCACCACTGCCATGGCTTTGCCCAATCATAATCAAGGGAGCGACGGATTGGAAGGCCACTCCGAGAACGACTGGTAGTCCAATCCCAAAGTATTTGTTGAGTTGGAGTTGGAGGAAGGTCGCCACCCCACACATGAAAATATCTGTAGAAATTAGGTAGGTCAATTGCTCAGCAGAGTAGCCAAGAGCTGTCGCAATCATGATAGGAACCAGGATAGAACCTGAGTACATGGCTAGTAAGTGCTGAAGCCCTAGAACCGCAGCCTGCGAGTGTTTTTCTTGAGTTTGCATTAGAGATCTGCCTCCTTAAATACGACTTGACCGTTTTCAAAACGTTCCAAACGAGCGAGTGATAGGACTGGATAGCCAGCTTTCTCGAGCAAGTCACGACCATCTTGGAAGGATTTTTCAATCACGATACCGATGGCTTCGACTTTTGCACCGGCTTGTTCGATGATGTGAATCAAGCCTTTGGCAGCTTGGCCATTAGCAAGGAAATCATCGATAATCAAGACCTTGTCCTCTGGTGAGAGGAATTTACCAGCGACGGAAACCGTACTGGTCACCTGCTTGGTAAAGGAGTAGACTTCGGCAGTTAAGATGCCTTCGTTCATGGTGATGTTTTTAGCTTTCTTTGCGAAAATCATGGGAACATCTAAGGCTTCAGCTGTAAAAACAGCAGGGGCAATGCCCGACGCTTCAATGGTCACAACCTTGGTAATGCCAGCAGTTGCGAACTTGTCCGCAAAAACCTTACCAATCTCTCGCATCAAACGATAGTCAACTTGATGGGTTAGAAAGGAATCTACCTTGAGGATGTTGTCACCCAAGATATGCCCATCCTGAAGGATGCGCTCTTCTAATAATTTCATAAGACCTCCTAAAGTCTAAACTCTTTTGTGTTTTTCTATCGCCTTTATCATCTCAAAAAGGGCTAGAAAAAAGGACCTACTTAACAGATAAGCAAGCCCTCCAAATAGGTATGGCAAAAACATACCTTCAACAGACTTACTCATTGTTAGGTGTTCCGGCACCTTGTAGAAACGTCGTGCCAATTCACGACATCAACAAGTAAAATACTACCATTATCAAACACGATAACGTTAATGTCATTATTTTACACCAAATAGCTTTAGAAATCAAATATTTTGTTAGGATTTGGATAAAAAAAGCGAACGAACAAAAACCTACAACACGATACGGTATTGCAGGTTTCTATATTTCTATTCGCTAAATCTTAAAAAATAGCCATCTGGATCCAAAACTGCAAATTCGTGAGGATAGATATAGTGATCCCCAACACGAAATGTTCTCTTGGTCAAAGGACGATAAATAGGATAGTTGGCTTCGATCACTTTTTGATAAAGTTGTGGGACATCCTTTATACCAAAGGATAGGTTGACACCTTTTCCAAAAGGATAGGTAAGGTTAGCCAGTTCCTCGGGGGTTCCTTCCTCTAGCATTAGCTGGCATTCTTCAAGAGAAAGAAAGAGAAATTTTTCTTCTGGACGCTCGTATTCGATCCTAAAACCGAGTAAATCGCAGTAGAAGGAACGGGACTGTTCGATATTCGATACCATAAACTCGGGAATAACTGCATTGTAGTTCATCGTGAAAATCCTTAAAGTTCAATTTCCAATACAATCGGTGTATGGTCTTGACGAGCTCCTGAGTCAATCATGTCTGACTTGGTTACCTTGTCAGCGACGCGGTTACTGGTGAGCCAGTAGTCGATTCTCCAGCCAGTATTGTTGATTTTAGAAGTTTTGCTGCGTTGCGCCCACCAAGTGTAACGTTCTGGGACATCGCCGTGAAGATGACGGAAGGTGTCGGTAAATCCAGTTGCCAAGAGGTTGGTAAATCCAGCACGTTCTTCGTCTGTAAATCCAGGTGAACGGCGGTTGCTGGCAGGGTTTGCAAGGTCGATTTCCTTGTGGGCTACGTTGTAGTCTCCAGTAGCCAGAACTGGTTTTTCTTTGTCTAACTCAGCTAGATACTCAGCATATTTCACATCCCAGACTTGACGTTCTTCCAAGCGTTTCAAACCATCGCCAGCGTTTGGAGTGTAAACTTGCGTTACGAAAAATGCATCAAATTCCAAGGTGATGATACGACCCTCCAAGTCCATGGTAGACGGGGCTCCAATCTCTGGGAAGCTGATAGTCGGTGTGAGTTCTTTCTTATAAAGAAACATGGTTCCAGCATAGCCTTTACGGGCAGGTTCTTGGGAAGAACGCCATGTGTTTTCGTAGCCTGGGAAGAGCTCTTCTAAAATTTCCAGATGTTTTTTTGTAGGACCCTTGGCAGAAAGTTTGGTTTCTTGGATAGCGATAATATCGGCATTTTCAGCCGCCAAAGTTTGTAGTACTTCCTGTGACAGTTTGGCGCGAGCAGAGTCGCTCGTTAGGGCTGCATTGAGGGAATCAATATTCCATGAGATAAGTTTCATAAAGTTACCTTTTTCATTGAGATTATAGACTATATTATACCAAAAAATGGTCTATTTCCCCAACGTATGGTTTGAAAAATCATCTTATTTCGTTTATAATGAAGAATGATTTTATGAAAAGGAGTGAAAATAAATGAAATTTTACTCATATGATTATGTACTTAGCCAAATTAGTCAGCAAAATAGTATCATGGTTGGCCTTGGGATTGTCCTATTAGCTGTTATAGGATTTTTTGCTTTTAAGGCATACCATGATAAAAAGGGGACCAAGTTTCGTGAGTTGGTCATGATTTCAGCCTTGACCTTACTGGCTCTCCTTTTGATTAGTATCTCGACTTACCAAAACAATCAAGTTTCTAACAATAAATTTCAGACTTCACTTCATTTCATCGAGGTTGTTTCCAAAGATTTGGGAGTTGACAAGTCGGAAGTTTATGTCAATACATCTGCAGCTACTGATGGAGCACTTCTCAAGGTGGGAGATCGCTATTATCGGGCCCTTAACGGCAGTGAGCCAGACAAGTATCTGTTAGAGAAAGTAGAATTGTATCAGACAGGTGCGATTGAACTGGTGGAGGTGAACAAATGACACTCAATTATATCGAAATTTTAATCAAACTAGCCTTGGGGCTTTTCTCACTTGTTTTTGTCATCAACGTGACAGGAAAGGGGAATCTGGCACCTAACTCGGCGACAGATCAAATCCAGAACTATGTTCTGGGTGGTATCATCGGTGGGGTGATTTACAATAGTTCCATCAGTATTCTTCAGTACGCAGTTATCTTGATCATGTGGACCATTTTGGTCTTGACTCTCAAGTGGCTCAACAACAATGTTCGCCTTGTGAAACGCTTGATTGACGGGAAACCAACTCTGCTCATCAAAAATGGACAGATTGATCCTGAAGCCTGTCGTTCGGTTGGTTTGTCTGCGGCAGATGTAGCTCTCAAACTTCGTAGCCAAGGAATTTTCCAGATGAAACAAGTCAAACGCGCTGTGCAGGAGCAAAATGGGCAACTCATCGTAGTCCAAATGGGAGATGAAAATCCCAAGTATCCTGTTGTCACAGACGGCGTCGTCCAAGTAGAAGTTTTGGAATCAATAGGCCGTAGTGAGGAATGGCTGCTTGATAATCTCAGCAAACAAGGACATGACAATGTAGCCAATATCTTTATCGCTGAGTATGACAAGGGTGCCGTCACCGTCGTAACCTATGAATAAGAAAAACCTGAGGTCTCTGCCTCAGGTTTCCATTTGCAATCAGAAAGGAATTTTATGTCCATTATTCGAAAACTCTGGTGGTTTTTCAAACTCGAAAAACGCCGTTATCTAGTCGGAATTGTGGCCCTAGTCTTGGTTTCCGTCCTCAATCTCATCCCTCCCATGGTTATGGGGCGAGTGATTGATGCCATCACTTCGGGACAATTAAGTCAGCAGGACCTGCTTTTGAACCTCCTTTATCTGCTTCTTGCAGCTGTGGGGATGTACTATCTGCGCTATGTTTGGCGCATGTATATCCTTGGGACTTCCTACCGTTTGGGGCAGATTATGCGGTCTCGCTTGTTTGAGCACTTCACCAAGATGTCGCCAGCCTTTTATCAGACCTATCGGACGGGGGATCTGATGGCGCATGCAACCAATGATATCAATGCCCTAACTCGTCTGTCAGGTGGTGGGGTCATGTCTGCAGTGGATGCCTCTATCACGGCTCTAGTGACTTTGCTGACTATGCTCTTTAGCATTTCCTGGCAGATGACGCTAGTTGCCATTTTGCCCCTGCCTTTCATGGCTTATGCGACCAGTCGTCTAGGGAGAAAGACTCACAAGGCTTTCGGCGAATCGCAGGCTGCCTTTTCCGAACTCAATAACAAGGTGCAGGAGTCCGTATCAGGTATCAAAGTGACCAAGTCTTTTGGTTATCAGGCGAACGAGCTGGAGTCCTTTCAGGAAGTCAATGAATTGACCTTCCAAAAGAACCTGCAAACAATGAAATACGATAGCCTCTTTGATCCCATGGTTCTCTTGTTTGTTGGTTCCTCCTATGTGTTAACCCTTTTGGTCGGCTCTTTGATGGTTCAGAAGAGGCAAATCACGGTTGGAAATCTGTTCACCTTTATCAGCTACTTGGATATGCTGGTTTGGCCTCTTATGGCCATCGGTTTCCTCTTTAATATCACTCAGCGAGGGAAGGTGTCCTATCAGCGGATTGAGGCTCTTTTGTCTCAGGAATCACCTGTACAAGACCCTGAGATTCCTCTGGACAGTATTGAAAATGGGTGTCTGGAGTATGCTGTTGACAGCTTTGCTTTTGAAGATGAGGAGACACTGACGGATATTTACTTTAGTTTGGAAAAAGGGCAAACCCTGGGCTTGGTCGGACAGACAGGTTCTGGGAAAACGTCTTTGATCAAGCTTCTCCTACGTGAGTACGATGTGGATAAGGGAGCTATTTACCTAAACGGTCACGATATTCGCGACTACCGTCTGACAGACCTTCGCAGTCTCATGGGCTATGTCCCTCAGGACCAGTTCCTCTTTGCAACCTCTATCTTAGACAATATCCGTTTTGGTAATCCTAATTTGTCGCTTTCAGCAGTCGAGGAAGCTACGAAGCTTGCGCAGGTTTACCAAGACATTGTTGACATGCCCCAAGGATTTGATACCCTCATTGGTGAAAAGGGAGTCAGTCTCTCTGGTGGTCAAAAGCAGCGTCTGGCTATGAGTCGGGCGATGATTTTAGACCCTGACATTTTGATTTTAGATGATTCCTTGTCCGCCGTGGATGCCAAGACAGAGTATGCTATTATCGACAATCTTAAGGAAACGCGTAAGGACAAGACAACCATCATCACAGCCCATCGTCTCAGCGCAGTTGTCCATGCAGATCTGATCTTGGTCCTGCAGAATGGACAGATTATTGAACGGGGCAGGCACGAAGACTTGCTAGCCTTGGATGGCTGGTATGCCCAAACTTATCAGTCTCAGCAGTTGGAAATGAAAGGAGAAGAAGATGCAGAATAAGCGTGAACAGTGGGCTGTGCTGAAGCGCTTGATGTCCTATCTCAAGCCTTATGGGCTCCTGACCTTTTTGGCTCTCAGCTTTCTCTTAGCGACTACGGTCATTAAAAGTGTCATTCCCCTTGTGGCCTCTCACTTTATCGATCAGTATCTGAGTAATCTCAACCAACTTGCTGTGACCGTTTTGCTGGTCTACTATGGTCTTTACATCCTGCAAACTCTGGTCCAGTATGTTGGCAATCTTCTCTTTGCGCGCGTGTCCTACAGTATTGTCAGAGACATTCGTCGGGATGCCTTTGCCAATATGGAGAAGCTGGGCATGTCCTATTTTGACAAGACTCCAGCTGGTTCGATCGTCTCTCGTTTGACAAATGATACCGAGACCATCAGTGATATGTTTTCAGGGATTTTGTCCAGTTTTATCTCAGCAGTATTTATCTTTCTGACAACCCTTTATACCATGTTGGTTCTGGATTTTCGTTTGACTGCTTTGGTCTTGCTCTTTCTCCCCTTGATTTTTCTTTTGGTCAATCTCTATCGGAAAAAATCGGTGAAGATTATTGAGAAAACTAGAAGTCTCTTATCGGATATCAATAGCAAGCTGGCAGAAAGTATCGAGGGAATCAGGATTATCCAAGCCTTTAATCAAGAGAAGCGCCTGCAGGCAGAATTTGATGAAATCAACCAAGAACACTTGGTCTATGCAAACCGATCTGTAGCCTTGGATGCCCTTTTTTTGAGACCTGCCATGAGTTTGCTAAAACTCCTAGGCTATGCAGTTTTGATGGCCTATTTTGGCTACCGTGGGCTTTATCTGGGAATAACAGCAGGAACCATGTATGCCTTTATCCAGTATATCAATCGCCTCTTTGACCCCTTGATTGAGGTGACGCAAAACTTTTCAACCCTGCAAACGTCTATGGTTTCTGCAGGCCGTGTCTTTGCCTTAATCGATGAGAGGACCTATGAGCCTCTTCAAGAAGATGGGCAGGCTAAAGTCAAAGAAGGCAATATTCGTTTTGAACATGTGTGCTTCTCATATGATGGCAAACACCCGATTCTGGATGATATTTCTTTTTCTGTTAAGAAGGGTGAGACTATTGCCTTTGTGGGGCATACAGGTTCGGGGAAATCTTCGATTATCAATGTCCTCATGCGCTTTTACGAATTTCAGTCAGGGCGAGTTCTCTTAGATGATGTGGATATTAGAGACTACAGTCAGGAAGAGCTGAGAAAGAACATCGGTCTGGTCTTGCAGGATCCCTTCCTCTATCACGGGACTATCAAGTCCAATATCGCCATGTACCAAGATATCAGTGATGATCAAGTAAAGGACGCAGCTACCTTTGTCGATGCAGATTCTTTTATTCAAGACCTTCCGCTGGGCTATGATGCTCCTGTTTCCGAGCGTGGTTCGAGCTTCTCTACTGGACAGCGCCAGCTTCTTGCCTTTGCTAGAACAGTCGCCAGTCAGCCTAAAATCCTGATTTTGGATGAAGCGACAGCCAATATTGACTCGGAGACAGAAAGTTTGGTTCAAGCTTCTCTGGCTAAAATGAGACAGGGGCGGACAACCATTGCCATCGCTCATCGCCTTTCAACTATTCAAGATGCCAACTGTATCTACGTCTTGGACAAGGGGCGCATCATCGAGAGTGGAACCCATGAGGAACTCTTGGACTTGGGAGGAACCTATCACAAGATGTATCGTTTGCAGGCAGGTGCCCTATCATAAAGAAGAATTCCTCTAAATCACAGCTTTCTTGCACCGCCTTTTCTATTTTGTGGTATAATGAAAAATGTTGACAAATAGTATACTAAAAACAAAGGAGAAACAGCATGCTGAAATGGGAAGACTTGCCCGTGGAAATGCAATCAAGCGAGGTTGAGTCTTACTACCAGCTTGTCTCTAAGAGGAAAGGTTCGCTGATTTTCAAGCGTTGCCTGGATTGGGTTTTGGCCGTGGTCTTGCTACTTTTGACCTCTCCAGTCTTTCTTGTCTTGAGCATTTGGATCAAGTTGGATAGCAAGGGGCCAGTTATTTATAAGCAAGAGCGCGTGACCCAGTACAACCGTCGCTTCAAGATTTGGAAGTTCCGTACCATGGTGACGGACGCGGATAAAAAAGGAAGTCTAGTGACTTCTGCAAATGATAGCCGCATTACCAAAGTGGGAAATTTCATCCGCCGTGTGCGTTTAGACGAACTGCCTCAGTTGGTCAATGTCCTTAAAGGCGAAATGTCCTTTGTAGGTACAAGACCTGAAGTGCCACGTTACACAGAGCAGTATAGCCCTGAAATGATGGCGACCTTGCTCTTACCCGCAGGGATTACCTCTCCAGCCAGCATCAACTACAAGGATGAGGATACCATCATCAGTCAAATGACGGAGAAAGGTATGTCAGTTGACCAAGCCTATGTCGAACACGTTCTCCCTGAAAAGATGCGCTATAACCTCGCCTATCTCCGAGAGTTTAGTTTCCTTGGAGACATCAAAATCATGTTTCAAACCGTGTTTGAAGTACTAAAATAAAGTAGTCATAAGAAAATGAGTACAGATAAAAGGAGCAAATCAATGCCAAATTACAATATTCCATTTTCACCACCCGATATTACGGAAGCTGAAATTGCTGAAGTAGCGGACACCCTTCGTTCTGGTTGGATCACAACAGGTCCTAAGACAAAAGAACTGGAACGCCGTTTATCTCAATATACACAGACACCTAAGACTGTCTGCCTTAATTCTGCAACTGCAGCTCTTGAATTGATTTTGCGTGTATTGGAAGTGGGACCTGGTGACGAGGTTATCGTTCCAGCCATGACCTATACAGCTTCATGTAGTGTTATCACTCACGTAGGAGCAACACCTGTCATGGTGGATATCCAAGCAGATACGTTTGAGATGGACTATGATCTGCTGGAGCAAGCCATCACTGAAAAAACCAAGGTGATCATCCCAGTAGAGCTTGCAGGGATTGTTTGCGACTATGACCGTTTGTTCCAAGTAGTGGAGAAGAAACGTGACCTCTTTACTGCTTCAAGCAAGTGGCAAAAAGCCTTTAACCGTATCGTGATTGTTTCTGATAGTGCCCATGCTTTGGGATCTACTTATAAAGGACAACCTGCTGGTTCCATCGCTGACTTTACTTCCTTCTCATTCCATGCAGTTAAGAACTTTACAACTGCTGAAGGTGGAAGTGCGACTTGGAAAGCCAATCCAGCGATTGACGACGAAGAGATGTACAAGGAATTCCAAATCCTTTCCCTTCATGGTCAAACCAAAGATGCTCTTGCCAAGATGCAACTTGGCTCATGGGAATACGATATCGTAACCCCTGCCTACAAGTGCAACATGACGGATATCATGGCTTCCCTTGGTCTAGTACAATTGGATCGTTATCCTGTTTTGCTACAACGTCGTAAGGAAATCGTAGACCGTTATGATCGTGGTTTTGCTGGTTCTCGCATCCATCCATTAGCACACAAGACTGATACTGTCGAATCTTGTCGTCACCTCTACATCACACATGTTGAAGGAGCAAGCCTAGAAGAACGCAATCTCATCATCCAAGAATTGGCTAAAGCAGGAATTGCAAGTAACGTCCACTACAAACCGCTTCCACTCTTGACAGCCTATAAGAATCTTGGTTTTGATATGTCGAACTATCCTAAGGCCTATGCCTTCTTTGAAAATGAAATTACGCTCCCTCTTCACACGAAATTAAGTGATGAAGAAGTAGACTATATCGTTAAGACTTTGGTGAGAATTTCCGAAGAAATCCTTTGTTCTGAAAAAAAATCATAAAAAAATCTTGACAAAGATAGAACAATAACATATAATATTCTCAATAAATCAGAAAAGTAGTTATTTTTGATCTTCAGGGAGCCTGTGGTGATTGTGAACAGGTGGTTGAAAGTAGTGAAAGTGGGCTGATTTAAAAAATGAATTTGAAACAATGAAAATTCGGTGCGCACACCTTACAGTGCAACTTGTTGTTAGACAAGGCAGAGATGTAAAGGGGATAGTCCCTTTACAATTGAGGTGGCACCGCGTTACCAACGCCCTCACACGGAAGTGAATTCCGTGTGTGGGCTTTTTCTTTCGGTCATTTTGTTTATCTTTTATTAGGACGTTAAGTCGCTTTGATGAACTTGAGTTCTATCTGCAGCTCCTTGCCTACTACTAAAAGCAAACAAAACGGCCGGATTAATATGGAAAGAGGAAAAATTTTATGACAACTAAAGGTTATTTTGGACAATTTGGTGGTAGTTTTGTACCGGAGCCGATTCAGGCTTTGTTGGATGAGTTGGAAGTGACATTTGACAAGTACAAGGATGATCCAGAATTTTTGGCAGAATTTCGCCATTACTTGAAGGACTATTCCGGTCGCGAAACACCGCTCTATTTTGCGGAAAGTTTGACAGAACACTTAGGTGGGGCTAAGATTTACCTCAAGCGAGAAGACCTTAACCACCTTGGTTCTCACAAACTCAACAACGTTTTAGGACAAATTCTTCTGGCAAAACGTATGGGCAAAAAACGAGTTATCGCAGAAACAGGTGCTGGTCAGCACGGTGTTGCGACTGCAGCTGCTGCAGCTAAGTTTGGTATGGCTTGTGATGTCTACATGGGGGCAGAAGATGTGGAACGTCAACGTCTCAATGTTTTCCGTATGGAGATGATGGGAGCAACTGTTCACGCAGTTGAAACAGGCACTCGTACTCTCAAAGATGCGGTCGATGCAGCCTTTGGAGCATGGATGAATGACCTTGAAGCCTTTTATGTTCTGGGATCTGCTGTGGGTCCTCACCCTTATCCTACCATTGTCCATGAGTTCCAAAAGGTCATCAGTGAAGAATCTCGCCGTCAAATTTTGGAAAAAGAAGGACGCTTGCCAGACTACGTTATTGCTTGTGTAGGTGGTGGTTCTAATACCATCGGTGCTTTTTCTCAGTATGTAGCTGATGAAGAAGTCAAATTGGTTGGGGTCGAAGCTGCTGGGCATGGACTTGATACAGACAAGCACGCAGCCACTATGACAAAAGGTAGTGTCGGAATTGTCGACGGAATGAAGACCTATGCAGTCTTTAAGGAAGATGGAGAGCTGGCGCCAGTTTACTCTATCTCAGCTGGTTTGGACTATCCAGGAGTTGGTCCAGAACACGCCTACTTTAAAGACTCAGGTCGCGTAGAATATGTGGCAGCGACGGATGAAGAAGCTGTCCAAGCCCTGCTTCTTCTCAGCAAGACAGAAGGAATTATCCCAGCGATTGAGAGTTCGCACGCTATTGCAGAAGCAGTTAAACGTGCGCCGAAACTTAGTAAAGATGAGATTATCATCATCAATGTCTCAGGACGTGGAGACAAGGACGTAGCTGCGATTGCAGACTACCTAGAAGCTAAAAAATAAAAGATGGAAAAATTACAGTCCTTTCTCTCACAGAGAGCTTGTGGTTGCTGGAAACAAGCAGAGAAAACTGTAAGGTTGGGTCCATCTGAAATAAGAGAAGAAAACATAATTCTCAAGGGAGTGCCCTTTATCGCACAAGCTGTTACAGGAAGTTTCTGAGACAGCAATGAGAGATAGGAGAAATCCTATAATTGAGGTGGCACCGCGAATTTCGTCCTCACGCAAGTTAGTTTGCGTGGGGATTTTTCATATAGTCACCACAGACTAGAATTAGAACTGAAAGGGAAATTACAATGGAACGAATCATTCATGGAGATGTCTTATCACCGATCTTGGCTTATATGCGCCTAAAGGGGCAACACAAGGTTATCTTAGAGAGTATTCCGAGAGACAAGGAAACAGCTCGTTTCTCTATCTTAGCCTATAATCCAGTTTTTGAGATAAAGTTTGAAAATGGAGTTCTTTATCAAAATGGGCAAGTAATTGATCGTGATCCCTTGGATTTCCTTTATCAAGTAACTCATAAGAGTCAGCACCATTCAGACCTACCTTTTGGTGGAGGAGCTATTGGCTTTGTTGGTTACGATATGATTTCGCTTTATGAAGAAATTGGTCAAATTCCTGAGGATACAATTGGGACGCCAGACATGCATTTCTTTGTCTATGAGAGTTACATGGTCTTTGATCACAAGAAGGAAAAAATCCATGTCATCGAGGATGCTCTCTATAGCGAGCGTAGTCAAGAAGACTTGGAAAAAGCCTTGAATCAAGTGCTTGAGGAATTACGCATTCCTGCTCCAAATGAATTTGAAGACTTGTGTCTATCACCGCTTGACTTCAGACCCCATATCGCCCCTCAGAAGTTTGAGGAAATGGTAGAAAGGGCTCGTGACTTGATTCGTAACGGCGATATGTTCCAATGCGTGCTCAGTCAGCGTTTCTCAGCAGAAGTGACTGGAAATCCATTTGACTTCTACAGAAATCTTCGCGTGACCAATCCATCTAATTACCTCTATTTCTATGATTTTGGGGATTATCAAATCATCGGTGCCAGTCCAGAAAGTTTAGTTTCTGTCAAAAATAGTATCGTGACAACTAATCCGATTGCGGGTACGCGACCAAGAGGGGCCACGGATGAAGAGGACAAGGCTTTGGCGACGGACCTCCTTTCGGATGAAAAGGAAACAGCAGAACATCGAATGTTAGTGGACTTGGGCCGTAACGATATTGGCCGCATCTCTGAAACGGCAAGTGTCCAAGTTACCAAGTATATGGAAGTGGAGTTCTTCCGCTATGTCATGCATTTGACTAGTGTGGTCAAGGGGCGTTTGCTTCCAGAACTCACTGCCATGGATGCCTTGAAAGCTACACTTCCAGCTGGAACAGTTTCAGGAGCTCCAAAGATTCGAGCTATGAGACGCATCTATGAACTGGAAACAGAAAAACGTGGCGTATACGCAGGAGCAATCGGATACTTGTCTGCGACGGGTGATATGGATTTGGCCATTGCCATCCGAACGATGATTCTTAAAAATCAAAGAGCCTATGTGCAGGCCGGGGCAGGGATTGTCTATGACTCTATCGCGCAAAACGAATACCAAGAAACCATTAACAAAGCAAAATCTATGACTAGAATTGGAGAACTAAGACTATGATTTTATTGATTGATAACTATGATTCTTTTACCTATAACTTGGCCCAATACATTGGGAATTTTGCAGAGGTACAGGTCTTGAGAAATGATGATCCCAAGCTGTATGAAGAAGCTGAAAAAGCAGATGGTCTGGTCTTTTCTCCCGGTCCCGGTTGGCCAGTTGATGCTGGTAAGATGGAAGACATGATTCGTGACTTTGCTGGTAAGAAGCCGATTCTTGGGATTTGTTTGGGTCACCAAGCCATCGCAGAAGTCTTTGGTGGTAAACTAGGTTTGGCTCCCAAAGTCATGCATGGGAAACAGAGCAATATCAGTTTTGAAGCGCCATCTGTTTTGTATCAAGGCATTGAGGATGGCCGTCCGGTTATGCGTTACCACAGTATCTTGATTGAAGAAATGCCTAAAGACTTTGAAGTGACAGCTCGTTCGACTGATGACCAAGCCATTATGGGAATTCAACACAAAACTCTTCCAATTTATGGCTTCCAGTACCATCCAGAGAGTATCGGAACACCAGACGGCTTGTCTTCTATTCGAAATTTTATCGAGAAGGTTGTAAAGTGAGGAAACTAGGATGAAAGAGATTATCGAAAAACTAGCAAAATTTGAAAATTTGACAGGTGTGGAAATGACGGATGTCATTGAGCGTATCGTAACTGGCCGTGTAACCGAAGCACAGATTGCTTCTCTTCTCTTGGCACTTAAGATGAAGGGAGAAACACCAGAAGAACGCACTGCCATTGCCCAAGTCATGAGAGGACATGCCCAACACATTCCAACTGAAATTCATGATGCTATGGACAACTGTGGTACAGGTGGGGACAAGTCCTTCAGTTTTAACATCTCTACGACGGCAGCCTTTGTATTGGCTGGTGGTGGTGTTCACATGGCCAAACACGGTAACCGCTCGATTTCTTCCAAATCTGGTTCTGCAGATGTCCTTCAAGCCTTGGGTATCAACCTAGATCTCAAACCAGCTGAACTAGGTAAGGTCTTTGATAAAACTGGAATCGTCTTTCTCTTTGCCAAAAATATGCACCCAGCTATGAAATACATCATGCCAGCTCGTTTGGAATTGGGAATTCCAACGATCATGAACTTGACTGGTCCCCTGATTCACCCAATGGCCTTGGAAACACAGCTTCTTGGAATTAGTCGTCCAGACCTTCTAGAAAGTACAGCTCAGGTTTTGAAAAATATGGGTCGCAAACGTGCCATTGTGGTTGCTGGGCCAGAAGGACTGGATGAAGCTGGTCTAAATGGAACAACAAACATTGCTCTTCTTGAAAATGGCGAAATCACCTTGTCAAGCTTTACTCCAGAGGATTTGGGAATGGAACGCATTTCTATTGAGGACATTCGAGGAGGAAATGCTCAGGAAAATGCAGAAATTTTACTTAGTGTTCTGAAAAATGAACCAAGTCCATTCTTGGAAACTACAGTCTTAAATGCTGGTCTTGGTTTCTATGCCAATGGTAAGGTAGCTAGCATCAAGGAAGGAGTTGCCTTGGCCCGTCAAGTGATTGCTAGTGGCAAGGCCCTTGAAAAATTTAGACTGTTACAGGAGTACCAAAAATGAGTCAGGAATTTTTAGCACGAATTTTGGAGCAGAAGGCGCGTGAGGTCGAGCAAATGGAGCTGGAGCAAATCCAGCCCTTGCGCCAGACCTATCGCTTGGCTGACTTTTTGAAGAATCATCAAGACCGCTTGCAGGTAATCGCTGAGGTAAAGAAAGCTAGCCCTAGTCTGGGAGATATCAATCTCGATGTGGATATTGTGCAACAGGCCCAGACTTATGAAGCGAACGGTGCAGTGATGATTTCGGTTTTGACAGATGAGGTTTTCTTTAAAGGGCATTTGGATTATCTACGAGAGATTTCCAGTCAGGTAGAGATTCCGACGCTCAACAAGGACTTTATCATCGATGAAAAGCAAATCATCCGTGCCCGCAATGCAGGTGCGACAGTCATCTTGCTCATTGTGGCTGCCTTGTCAGAAGAACGTCTCAAGGAACTTTATGACTATGCGACAGAGCTTGGTCTGGAAGTCCTGGTGGAGACTCATAATCTAGCTGAACTAGAAGTAGCCCACAGACTTGGTGCTGAGATTATTGGGGTCAATAACCGCAACTTGACCACCTTTGAAGTCGACTTGCAGACTAGTGTAGACTTGGCCCAGTACTTTAAGGAAGGTCGCTATTATATTTCTGAATCTGCCATTTTCACAGGGCAGGATGCGAAACGAGTAGCACCATACTTTAACGGGATTTTGGTGGGAACAGCTCTCATGCAGGCTGAGGATGTGGCCCAGGAAATCAAGGAGTTGCAGATTGACAAAGGTTAAGATTTGTGGACTATCAACTAAAGAAGCAGTGGAGACAGCTGTATCAGCAGGGGCAGACTACATCGGTTTTGTCTTCGCACCTAGTAAGAGACAGGTGACCTTGGAAGAGGCTGCTGAGCTGGTAAAGCTCATTCCTGTCAACGTTAAAAAGGTTGGTGTATTTGTTTCACCAAGTCGAGCTCAACTGCTAGAAGCGATTGACAAAGTTGGCTTGGACTTGGTACAGATTCACGGTCAGGTGGCAGATGATTTGTTTGAGGATTTGCCTTGTGCCAGTATTCAGGCTGTTCAAGTCGATGGAAATGGTCATGTACCCAATTCTCGTGCAGACTATCTACTCTTTGATGCCCCTGTGGCAGGGAGTGGCCAGACCTTTGACTGGGGTCAACTAGATACGGCTGGACTAGCTCAGACCTTCTTTATCGCAGGTGGGCTTACGGAAGACAATGTGGTAAAAGCAATTCAACACTTTACTCCCTATGCAGTAGATGTATCGAGCGGAGTGGAGACAGATGGACAAAAAGATCATGAAAAGATTAGAAGATTTATAGAGGGGGTAAAGCATGGCATATCAGGAACCAAATAAAGATGGATTTTATGGAAAATTCGGCGGGCGTTTTGTCCCAGAAACATTGATGACAGCAGTTTTGGAGTTGGAAAAGGCCTACCGTGAAAGTCAGGCAGACCCAAGTTTCCAAGAGGAATTAAACCAACTCTTGCGCCAGTATGTAGGACGTGAAACTCCCCTTTACTACGCAAAAAACTTGACTCAGCATATCGGGGGAGCCAAGATTTATCTCAAGCGTGAAGACCTCAACCATACAGGGGCCCACAAGATTAACAATGCCTTAGGACAAGTTTTGCTTGCCAAACGCATGGGTAAAAAGAAAATTATCGCTGAAACGGGTGCTGGTCAGCACGGTGTGGCAACTGCAACAGCTGCAGCCCTCTTTAACATGGAATGTACCATCTACATGGGTGAGGAAGATGTCAAACGCCAAGCTCTCAACGTTTTCCGTATGGAGCTTTTGGGAGCCAAGGTAGAGGCTGTGACAGATGGTTCGCGCGTGCTCAAGGATGCGGTCAATGCAGCCCTTCGTTCATGGGTGGCTAATATCGATGATACCCACTATATCCTTGGTTCTGCCTTGGGGCCTCATCCTTTCCCAGAAATCGTTCGTGACTTCCAAAGTGTCATCGGTCGAGAAGCTAAACAACAGTACCGTGACTTGACGGGTCAAGATCTGCCAGACGCCCTAGTAGCCTGTGTTGGTGGTGGTTCTAATGCTATCGGTCTTTTCCATCCCTTTGTAGAAGATGAGTCAGTTGCTATGTATGGGGCTGAGGCAGCAGGGCTTGGTGTGGATACAGAACACCATGCAGCTACCTTGACCAAGGGTCGACCAGGTGTCCTTCACGGTTCCCTTATGGATGTACTTCAAGATGCCCATGGTCAAATTCTTGAAGCCTTCTCTATCTCAGCAGGTTTGGACTATCCTGGTATCGGTCCAGAACATTCTCACTACCACGATATTAAACGTGCTAGCTATGTTCCAGTAACTGACGAGGAAGCCTTGGAAGGATTCCAGCTCTTATCTCGTGTGGAAGGGATTATCCCAGCCTTGGAATCTAGCCATGCTATCGCCTTTGCGGTGAAATTGGCCAAAGAACTTGGACCAGACAAGTCCATGATTGTCTGTCTATCAGGTCGTGGGGACAAGGATGTGGTTCAAGTTAAGGACCGCTTGGAAGCAGACGCAGCAAAGAAGGGAGAAGCTCATGCCTAAGACATTAACCGAAAAATTAAAGGCTATAAAAGCAGCTGGAAAGGGAATTTTTGTTCCCTATATCATGGCTGGAGACCACGAGAAAGGTTTGGATGGTCTTGCTGAAACCATCCACTTTTTAGAAGATTTGGGTGTTTCCGCAATTGAAGTGGGCATTCCCTTTTCAGACCCAGTTGCAGATGGACCTGTTATTGAAGAAGCTGGCTTGCGCAGTCTAGCTCATGGTACTTCTACTCAGGCTTTGGTTGAAACCTTGAAAACCATTCAAACAGAGATGCCGCTTGTTATCATGACCTACTTCAACCCCCTCCTTCAGTACGGTGTGGAGAACTTTGTCAAAGATTTGGCAGATACAGCTGTTAAGGGCTTGATTATCCCAGACCTGCCTCATGAGCATGCCAATTTTGTAGTGCCTTTTTTGGCGGATACAGACATCGCCTTGATTCCCCTAGTTAGTTTGACAACAGGACTGGAGCGTCAGAAAGAATTGATTAAAGGGGCAGAAGGCTTCGTCTATGCCGTTGCTATCAATGGGGTGACAGGGAAATCAGGAAATTACCGAGCAGACTTGGACAAGCATTTAGCACAATTGCATCAAGTAGCCGATATCCCAGTATTGACAGGATTTGGCGTATCTAGTCAAGCCGATGTAGAACGCTTCAATGCGGTGTCAGATGGTGTTATCGTCGGCTCGAAAATTGTAAAAGCTCTCCACCAAGGAGAGCCGATTCAGGACTTTATCAAACAAGCAGTAGCTTACCAAAAATAATCAAACAAGCAGCAAGTAAGAGGAAAGGCACAAAGGGCAGTCTTTCCTTTTTCTTTTGTAGGAGAAAGGCTAGAATTCCTGTTGCAGAAGCAAACTGAATCAAGATCAGCAACTCTGTCACACTAAAGACGAGAGTACAAGAAGCTAAAAAGAGAAAATCCCCTGCTCCTATACGGATATCGATAAAATGAGCAAAAATTCCAAGAATAAGGAAGAAAATCATGACCAAATTCCAACCACAGAAAGCCATGAGGAGTAGATGAAAGACAATCCAGACCAGTAAAGGATATTCCTGATGGCGAAAGTCGTAGATGCCCAAGGTCAAACCAGCAGTGATTAGAATGACTTGCCCCAAGGAAAGAAAGTCCCAAGACCAAGACAGAAAGATGAGCCCTAAGCCTAGTTCAAAGAGGGCATACCAGACTGGATAACGGGCCTTACAGTAGCGACAGTGAAAGCGATTAGAGACCTGCGAGAGGATCGGAATCAAATCTAAGGGACGCAAGCGAGTCTGACAGGAATCGCAGTGACTAGCTGGACTGATAATGGATTGCTCTGGAAAACGGTCAATGACCAAACCGAGAAAGGAAGCGAGAATGCTCCCGACAAGAAAAAAATAAAAATCAATCATACTTATCTATTCGTAAAAAATGGAAGAAGTAGTATAATGAAGAAACACAGATAAGATGGTGAGGTCAAGATGACAATTCGTTTTGAAGAAAAAGTAAGTATAGAAAACGCTCAATTCGTATGCCAATGGTCCAACTCCCTTGGCAAATCCTTTCAAGAACAATGGATGGGAACAATGATTCCTTTTCCCTTGACAATTCAAGTCTTGCAAGATTTGGAAGGAATCTTTTCAATCTTTGATGGACAAGAGTTTGTGGGGCTTATCCA
Source organism: Streptococcaceae bacterium AF54-32pH5A (assembly GCA_027682205.1). Taxonomy (GTDB): domain Bacteria; phylum Bacillota; class Bacilli; order Lactobacillales; family Streptococcaceae; genus Streptococcus. Next base: position 704,610 of record JAQDAD010000001.1, on the reverse strand, counting down.
GAAAATCAGGCTAGAAGACAGAAATCTTCATATCGGGAGATTTTTTATCAACCCCCAGAAACAGGGGCAAGGCTTAGGTAGCCAGGCTTTAAGGAAATTTGTTAGTTTGGCCTTTGAAAATGAAGACATAGATACTATTTCTCTAAATGTCTACGAGGCAAATCAAACAGCTTACAATCTTTATCAAAAAGAAGGATTTGAAATCGTTCAAATGGTTGAAACACCTATACGAAAATACATTATGAAGAAGGGGAGATAGCAGATTGACTTTGTAGTAAAAACTCCTTTTTCGCTGTGAAGAAGGCTATACTATTTTAAAGTTAGAAGGAATGGCTCGTATGAAAAAAACAGATATTTTTAAAGACATTGTTTGGATTATGACACATGATTCATCTACAGTAAAAGATCGCAAAGGGTGCAACCCTCAGCCTTTTCTAGAAAAGATTACAGATGATATGACTGAGCAAGAATTTCTTTATCAAGTCAGGACTTATCTTGCTAGTTTTGGGATTATTGGGCATATTTCTTTCCATAATAAAAAATCAGATCCGAAAGGTTTTCTTTTGAGGATAAGTGAGCAGGAAATGTTTGTTGAGGAAGCAAACCAAGATACAGGTCTCCAGGTGGGGGATCGAATCCTCAGTCTGGACGGGATGAGTTTGGAGCAAGTAGCTTTGCAACACCCAAATTACTTTATTAGTCTGACTCCAGAAAGACGATACCGAGAATGGGCAGATTTGCTACTGATGGCAGAGCAAGTGACGGTCTTTCGAGATGGGCAGGAGATGTCTATTACAGTTCGTGCTAGCCAGCAAGCTCAAAAAGCTCAGATTTTTTGGAAAGAGTTGGAGTCAGATATCCTCTATATACGCTTAGATAATTTTATGGATGAAGAAGCGATTAACCGTTTATACCAAGAGTGTTTGCAGAAGATTGCTGAGACAGAAACTCTTATTATAGATGTCCGTTACAACAATGGGGGCACGGATTCTTTGTATTTTCCGCTCTTACATCTTGGCTTGGAGGAAGGGGAAGGCTATGATACTTTTGATTTACAGGATGATGGAATGGAAATTCTCTATACAGAAGGAAATGTCGATCGACGCTTAAAAGACTTTGAAACATGGCTTCAACAAGAAAATATCAGTCCTGATACGGTGAAACTGCTTGAAGATTTTCGTAATAATTTACTCCAAAATCGAGGGAAAGGCTATGTTCGGTATCAGGATGATCAAGACGAGCTTTTCCCAGGTGTTAAGGGTGGTCACTATCCAGAGCAGATTTTTGTTTTGTCGGATATTTATTGTGCATCATCAGGAGATAATTTTGTCAAGATGATGAAGGATTTTAAGAAAGTGACAGTTATCGGCCGTCCAACGCTTGGTATTTTAGACTATTCAAATTGTTGCAAGGTAGATTATGATGATTACTTTTTGATGTTCCCAACTTCTCGCTGGTTGGCTATAGATAAAGGCAAAGGGATGACGGACAAAGGTGTTCTTCCTGATATAGAAGTCCCTTGGACTCCTGCACATTTTGAACGAGATGTAGATCTAGATAAATGTCTGGAGTTGATTGAGATGAAGAGGAAACATTAGATTGTTTAAATAAAAGACTTAGTTCTGTATGAAATAGAGCTAATTCTTTTGCTTTTGATCTGTTTGTAATTGAGTAAAATAATTGTATCACTGAGGGGCAAAAGAATTTTTTACACATAAAATATATCTTGAGCATCCGTTGATGGAATAAAAGTAGGGAGGATACAAAAAAGCCTTATAAATCAAGGCTTTTTCCTGTTGATTTAGATACCCCCTACATGAATTTGTAAGAACTTTTCATATTGAAAATAAACAAAAATGTTGAAATATAGCTGATTTTAGGGAAATACTTTTAGGTATTTTCAATGTCAGGATTTAAAAATGGGGCAAAAGTGGGGCAAAAACAAATTAACGAAAAAAATATCGAGTTCGTGCATCAAGTAAATGATAAATTGCAAGAATAAGTGCAACATTTACTCGAACTCATCCTCTAGAGCTTCACTAGCAGTTCTGTAAGCTAAACATTTTCGTGGTCGGTGATTGATATCATATAAAGCCTTGGTTCCCAAAGCTTTTTTAATGCTATAAACTCATTAAAAGAACCCCCAGTTAGATTTGGAATATTTTTTATTCTGTGTCACATAAAAATAAATAAAATGAATGGCTATAGCTAGAGCTAAAATGGTTGTTATACTCACTACTATTATAGGATTAGAAGCAAAGATTAAAGAGAGAATCAAGGCAGCCAGATAGAGTGTCGCTTGGACACAGTAGTAACTTTTCGAATAGCGAAGATAGTGTTTGTTACAGGGCCCATTTACTAGGACAGCAACTTGGAAGAGGCCAAATCCGATATAAGAGAAGCTGGTTGCAAAGAGAAGATTAGCTTCAGGATTCAGAAGAAAACTCATCGAAACAGTCATCATAATAAGTCCAATGAAAATAGGATAGTGACTGTAAATTAGAAATAGTCCCTTTTGATTAGATTTTTCATCAATAGCATGGTCGAATTGACCAAAATAAAACAAGAACAGAGAAAGCATAATAATGAAATAAAGAACCGAATAAATCGAGAAATTCTCGATTGTAAAGAAGTTAGCTAGCTCCATAATCATCTCTCCAAACGTAATAATGACAAGAAGGGAGATGCGCTCGATTAAATGGGGGAGATTTACCTGGTAATGCTTATCTTTACTAAGCAAGATAATTGGCATAATAAATGTTAGCAGAATACTAGCAAATAAGACAGAGACTCCAACGTAAATAGGAAGAAGAGCTGCTAGATAGACTCCTAAACTTCCTAGACCTGTTATCCATAGAAAACCTTTGATACTTTCCCGTTCAACATTATCGGTTGATTTTCTAAAAAATTCAACCAAATATTGTAAAAATAAGGTAAAGGTTAATGTACCAACAGCCCAACAAAGATAATGAAAATATTGTTGCCAATCAGGTCCCATCATATTGGCTATAAAGAGTAAAAGTCCCATTTTGATAAACATGATTACCATGTTAAATAAAGAGTTCTTTCCATAGCGATTGGTATAAACGGTTTGAATCATCCATGAATCAGTGAGAACCAAAACAGCCATGAAAAAATCAAGGAAAGAATTCCAAGTCAAAATACCGTTATGAAGATGCTCAATTAAAGTAGTTACTTTTGAAATTGCAAAAACAAAAACTAAGTCATAAAAAAGTTCTGAAAATTCTACACGTTTATGTTTAATAAGAGTTGTCATCTTAAGACCTTTCTATTTTAGAAGTACAATTTATTATAACAGAAAATGATAATGAAAGAGAAGGATATGCTTAAATAATTTCATGTGGCGCGAATGAACTGCGCCACAAAAGTTAGGTTTTTTCTGTCTAACTTTTGGGGTGCAGTTCAGAAGGGTGTTCATAAAATTATACCGTTGATATCCATTAGTTGACCAAAAGTAGAACAGATACACAAAAAAGCCTTGTAAATCAAGGCTTTTTCCTGTTGTATTTAGATGCCCCCTACAGGGATTTGGAAAGGACTTTCATATTGAGAGCAATTAAAAATATTGAAATATAAGTGATTTTAGGTATTTTCAATGTCATGATTTAAAAATGGGACAAAAGTGGGGCAAAAACCATACAGATTCTAAACTGTATGATTCTTTTTTTATCTAACCAAGAAAGGTTAAAACTTATTAAAACAAATGCAATCAACTGTTGAAAACTTTTTAGTCCGTGTAATATAAAAACAAGTAAAAAGTTGAACTATAGGGAATATTGTGTCATAATAGGTAATAGATGAATAATTAATAGATTGGAAATAATGCTTTCTTACCTTAACAAGTTGAATTGGTTATACATTTTTTCGTCGCAATTGTGTCTATCTCTCGAGTTTAGCTAGTTTTTATAAGCTCTGGTTTCTAATCAATATAACAAATTTTAGAAGTGCATAAGACAAGATGGTGACATTACTACAGTCATTTCTAGTCACCATATGTTGCTGGCACAGGCTGTTTGTAGTGTTGGCTATTTACTAGTCAGTTTAATCGGAGTGTTTAATTTTTATTGTTGAAAGGTTTTTATATGGCGAAAATTCTATCTTTAGGTCTGACAGGTAAGAAATTACTTGCTCAGGGGTTCTTGTTTGTTCTGCTAGGTCTCATCTTGATGGTCACGGGGACTTGGTTGCCAGTAACAGTTATTCGCCTGGTTCTGTTTTTAGCTTGGATAGCAACGGTCGTAGATTTGCTATTAAGAGTTTTCAAAAAAAGCCAGTCAACGGATACCTTGGGAGTTGCACTGGTTAAATTGTTAGTGCTGGGATATTTGCTAGGTTCTAATCTTGCGACTGATATACCGATTTATGTTCTGGCTCTTGTGATTGGAGTTTATCAGATTTTTAGGGCCACGATTAATCTTGTCACCTATGTTCTCTACCGTAAAAATAATATTCGACCTCGTTTTCGTCTCTTACTAGATGGTATTCTACTAGTTTTTCTTGGTGGAGCTAGTCTTTTGTCCTCTACGGGAAATTCTGTCTTTCAACTCTTTGTTTTAGGGGCTTATTTTTTCCTTTATGGTCTGTCCAATATCCGTGACGGTTTCTTATTTGAAGGGGAAATTGGGAAAAACCATCTCAAACGTCGCATTAGAATTAGCTTACCTATTGTCCTAGCCGCTCTCATCCCTGCAAGAACTTTAGCAAAAATTAACAAATTTATGCTGGAAAATGCTGATGAGGAAGAAGATATCCATCTTGGAATAGTGAAGTCTGGTAAGACAGCAGAGCTAGAAATTTTTGTTCATACAGCTGAGACCTCCCTGTTTTCAGCTATTGGTCATGTGGATATCTGCTATCAAGGCCGTGTTATTTCTTATGGCAACTATGATCCGTCTTCTGAGACCTTATTTGGCATGGTAGGAGATGGTGTCTTATATTTCTGTGATCGTGACAAGTACATTGACCTATGTAAACGTGAGAGTCAAAAAACGCTTTTTGGTTATGGGATAGATTTGACGCCTGAAATGGAAAAAGCAGTTCAGAAAAAGTTGGCTGAATTGAAACAACTGACGATTCCATGGGAGCCAAGTGCAGATAAAATCATGACAGGTGATGGTAAGGAAGACTACACCTACGCTTATAAAATCAGACATGAGACAGATGGGGAACTTTATAAATTTATCAAATCTAAGTTTAAATCCTACTTTGTCTTATCTACAAACTGTGTGCTCTTGGCTGATACCATAGTCGGTCAGGCTGGCACCGATATCCTCTCACCCAAAGGATTTATCGCTCCAGGAACTTACCAAGCCTACCTTAATCGAGAGTTTGAAAAACCAAATAGTATAGTCGTATCTAAACATGTTTATTAAGGAGAATTTATGAACTTAGTAAAAAAATACACCCCGTTAATACTTTTTATAGGGCTGGTTGCTCTTGTAATTCTGAATGCATCGAGCTTTATATCAGGAGCAATCTCTCTCTTTGATGTAATATCAACCTTGATTTATGGTGCTGTTATTGCTTTTGTGCTTAATGTTCCTATGAAAAAAATTGAACAGTACTTAGTTAAATTGAAGGTAAAGGCAGAGTTGCGTCGTCCGATTGCCATGGTACTTGTTTTCCTAGCTCTTATCTTAATCGTGATTGCTCTTTTGGTTTTGGTGCTGCCAACCCTAGCCCAGACTATTAGTCAGCTGGGAACAGTCCTTTCAACAGTCCTTACTCAACTTGGGAAATTGCTAGGCAGCTCGGAATTTGTAACCAAAGACATGTTGTCAACTATCGTATCAGGCATACAGGGACAATCTAGTTCTATTAGCCAAGCTTTGATAGGTTTTTTATCAGGTCTGACTAGTAATATCGGCAATATTTTTTCAAGTTTGATGAATGCCTTTTTGATTATAGTCTTCACCTTTTTATTTTTATCCAGTAAGGAACATTTGGCAGCGATGACGAGTCGACTTCTAAAAGTTTTTCTTCCAGAGAAGGTGGTGATAAAGTTGACTTACATTGGACAAGTAGCACTAGAGACTTATGACCAATTTTTGATGAGTCAGCTGATTGAAGCAGTTATCATAGGAGTTATGATAGCGGTTGGTTACAGCGTGTTTGGGATACCCTATGGAGTAATGACAGGTATCTTTGCAGGAGTGCTATCGTTCATTCCTTATGTAGGGCCTATGATTGCTTGTGTTGTGGGAGCGATTTTTATCTTCACAGTGAGTCCTACTCAAGCCTTACTTTCTCTTCTTCTATATCAAGTTATACAGCTGATTGAAGGAAACCTTATTTATCCTAGAGTTGTAGGTCAGTCTATTGGTTTGCCAGCTATTTTCACGCTTGCGGCTGCTAGTATTGGAGGGAATCTTTTCGGACTACTTGGAATGATATTCTTTACCCCCGTATTTGCTGTTATCTATCGACTGGTTAAAGAATTTGTCGTTGCAAAGGAAAATCAGGTAGATTAAGAAAAACTAAATTTAATAAGATATACTGAGAAGAGAGTGAGAGATTCTCTTCTCTTTTATTTTTAAATACTTTTCTACAAAAAGCTATTAGACGTTAAAAAAAGCCTTGGTTTCAAGGCTTATTTCTGTTGATTTAGATGTGCCCCCTGCAGGGCTCGAACCTGCGCCCCATAGCTTAAGAGTCTACTGCTCTACCAACTGAGCTAAGGAGGCAACAGAAAAAGCTGAGAATGTAACTTCCCAGCTATTTTAATATGCCCAAAATGGCAGCTAGATTATTTACGAAAGGCATCAAGGATATAGGTGAAACCAACAATTAAAAATGCAAAGGCAACGACATAAACGACAAAGACACTTGTAGCTACTGGATTGAACAAAATCACTAGACCTAGTAAAAATGCAAGCAACGCTATCCACATGATATGGTTGCCAATAATAGGGAAAATCAATCCCAGACGATTGCCTTTAAAGAAAGCTATAATGGCTTCTACAATTAACCAAATTCCTAAAATAGTTGGAATGACAACTGGCAGCGTCACAAAGCCATAGGCAACGAGGTAAAGAGCTAAGAGAAGATTAACAATCCCTTGGAAAAGATGAGCTGGTGAGCGAAGCTCTTTTGGTACAGAGAAATAGCCTAAAATAGCTGCTATAGAAGAAACCAGTAAACCAAATGCAATCCACCAGCTGTAAGCAACAAGATTAGCTACTGGGTTTGTAAATAGGAAAAGTCCTAAAAGGACAAAAACAACTCCTGCAAGGAATAGCAGTAAACGATTAGAAAATTTCATTTCAATACCCCCTATATAGTATAGTATAGTTTGATAATAAAAATATTATACACCTTTTTAGAGGAAATGTCAATAAACAAAATGGAAAATTTGGAAGTTTCAGTTTTTATCATTTTGAAAATAAAAAGAGAAGATAAAATTTGTCTTCTCTACATGAAAATATTGTATGGCATCAAAGCAAAAGTAACTGGCTTTACACTATTTGTTAAGATGTAATTTGATTCAAAAAGAAAAGATAGATTTAAAAGTGGGGCAAATGATGGAGCAAATCAGTTATAGACAAGCAAAAAAGCCTTGAAATTAAGGCTTTTTCCTGTTGTATTTAGTGCCCCCTACAGGGATCGAACCTGTGACCCACGGATTAAGAGTCCGCTGCTCTGCCAGCTGAGCTAAGGAGGCAAAGAAAAAGCTGTATTGGTGCCGAATCTTCACGGTTTGTATTGAACCCGCGCAATTAAGCAGGTGGGCAACTCGCTCTAACTGAAGCTGTTTCCGTGTGAGACGGCTTACATGCTGTTAGAAGACTTTTGTTTCCCTAATAATACAAAAAATAGTCGGTCAACACTTAAGTGTGAAGTCGTACACCACAGCGTTTCTATGTTTATATGATACCACTTTTTTTAAAAAATTCAAGAGGAAAATTTATTTTTTTTGAAAAGGATTTCACAAGTTTCTTAATTTATCAATGGTTTCCTTACGTTGGGCTAAGGCCCGTTCGTACTTGCCAGTTTCCTCTGGTGAAAAGTAGCTATGATTGCGAATCTTTTCTGGCAAGTAGTCTTGTTTGACCCAGTGTCCAGGATAGTTGTGTGGATAGAGATAGTTTTGAGCGTTGCCCAATTCCTTTCTACCACTATAATGTCCATCACGCAGATGTCGTGGAATGGGCAAATGCCCTGATGTTTTGAGGTCAGCAAGAGCCTTGTCCATAGCCACATAGGCTGAGTTGGATTTTGGAGAAAGGGCCAAATCAATCACGATATTGGCAATGAGAATGCGAGCTTCTGGGAAACCAATTCTTTGTGCAGCATCTAGAGCAGTTACGGTATGAATCTGGGCTTCAGGATTGGCCAAACCAATATCCTCATAGGCAATCACAGTCAAACGACGAGCGAGACTAGGCAGATCCCCAGCTTCAATCAAGCGGGCTGCGTAATGAAGACTGGCATCCACATCCGAGCCGCGGATGGACTTTTGCAGGGCTGAGAGGACATCATAGTGGCCATCCCCATCCTTGTCCATAGTTATATAGCTCCTTTGCAGACTGTTCTCCATGATATCAAGAGTGATATGGCGGATGCCCTTATCATTTTCAGGGGTAGAGAGAACAGCCAAGTCAAGTGAGTTGAAGGCAGAGCGAAGATCTCCGTTTGTAGAGGTTGCGATGAAATCCAGCGCCTCCTCATCTAGCTCTACTGGAAAATCAAAACCACGCTCAGGGTTACTTAGAGCTATCTGAATCGCTTCTTTGACATCTTGATTGGACAGAGGTTCCAACTCAAAAATCTGAACACGGCTACGGATGGCAGGAGTGACAGAAAAGAAGGGATTTTCAGTCGTAGCCCCAATCATGATGACAAGTCCACTTTCCAAGAGAGGAAGGAGAAAGTCTTGCTTGGTTTTGTCAAGACGATGAATCTCGTCTAGTAGCAGTACAAGGCCACCTGAGAATTTAGCTTCTTCAGCAATCTCTTGGAGCCGTTTTTTACTATCAACAGTGGCATTGAAGGTCCGAAAGGCATACTTGGTTGTTCCAGCGATGGCAGAGGCGATACTGGTTTTGCCGATTCCTGGAGGTCCGTAGAGAATCATGGAAGACAGACGATTGGCTTCCACCATGCGGCGGATGATTTTTCCAGGTCCGACCAGATGATCCTGACCGATGACCTGGTCGATGGTTTTAGGGCGCATGCGAAGCGCGAGATTGTCTGGCATAGCAGTCCTTTCTAACGTGGATTTTCTGATGTATATGTGATAAGATGGTAGTATCTATTTTAGCATATTTCCGAGCAATCGGGGCGATTTAAGAGTCGCATAGAAAGAGGACAAAATGGCAACATATGGATTTTTAGATGTTTTAGAGGAAGAGTTGGAGAAGAATTTTCCCTTTGACTTTGAGATTAGTTGGGACAAGCGCAATCACGCGGTTGAAGTGAGTTTTCTATTGGAAGCGCAAAATGCTGCAGGTGTGGAGATGGTGGATGAAGATGGAGAGATTTCATCAGATGACATTCTCTTTGAAGAAGCGGTGCTTTTTTACAATCCTGCCAAATCAACTGTTAATGAGGAAGATTATTTGACTGTCATACCTTACCTGCCTAAAAAAGGCTTTTCTCGTGAGTTTTTATCTTACTTTGCCCTTTTCCTCAAAGATACTGCAGAGGTTGGATTAGATGCTCTCATGGACTTTTTGGAAGACCCAGAAGCAGAAGAATTCGTCATGGAATGGAACCAAGAAGTCTTTGAAGAAGGAAAAGTAGGCTTGGAAGAGGGAGAGTTCTATCCTTATCCGAGATACTAGGAGTTGGTTGGAGATTTTATGAAGAAAATTGGGATTTATTTGGTTTATGTGCTAGCTGTTGTCTTTATTATGCTGGCTTTTGCTTGTGGAACCATCGCATTTGCAGAGTTAGGGTATTCCGCAGTTTTAGTCTTTACTTTTGGTTATGCCTTCGCTCTTCTAAGCATGTACTTAATCTTTATTCTTCATGAGCTGGGACATGCTTTTTGTGGCTACTTGACAGGCTATCGTCTGGTGGCTTTTGGATTAGGGAACTTTCTTTTAACCAAAAAGTCAGGAAGGCTTCATCTTAGTCGAACAGCCGTTCTGAAAAATGTTGGTGCTCAGTATATTGGATTGAAAGAAGATGAAAGCGACCAAAGAATCATCCTGATGCTTGCAGGAGGCTTGATAGTTCACCTTTGCTTGATATTATTGGCAACACTTTTTGGTTTTTTGACAACAAACTGGTATTTTGCAGGCACTTGGATTTATCTAAATTTATCTCTTCTTCTATTCAACGCTCTGCCAGTTGGGATTACCGATGGAGCAAAAATTTGGGAATTGCTACAACACCCTGAAAATACGAAATACGCCTACATGGTGTTGAGGCATTCTGCCCAGACCTTGTTAGCTCCTCAAGAATATGACTTGAAAGACTTTACCATGCCTGTTGATGAGGATGCGAGAGGGAGTTTTGCAGAAAGTATTGAAATTCTTCAGGGAGTGGTTTTCATATTGGATGATCATTTAGAGACAGCGAAAAAGCTATTTCAATCTTTACTAGAGAGAACAGAACACTCGCTGTCTGAAACTTCTTGCCAACTATGCCTTCTTCAAATCGCCTTGCTAGAAGGGGATAATGAAAAAGCGGAGGAATATGCAAGTAATCGAGGAGTCAAATCCTTTTTATCTCTAAAAATGGCAGATATGCAAATGATTCAAGCCTGGTATCAATTTAAAGTTAAGAATGATGTAGCTCAAACTCGAAAGGCTATGAAGATTGCTAGACAGAAAATGAATAGCAGCCGGATGCTACGGGATGAGCAATGTTACTATGAAAACTGGTTAGCAGAGCTGGAAAAGGCATTAGCCGAAGGAGTCTAACATGGAAATTGAACTCTCTGATTTCACAGGCTGCAAGATTGCCCTCTTTTGTGATGATAGGATTTTAACTATCTTGCGGGACGATATTTCAACCATTCCTTGGCCCAATATGTGGGAGTTGCCGGGCGGTGGCCGAGAGGGTGAGGAGACACCTTTTGAATGTGTGCAACGAGAGGTTTTTGAAGAGCTAGGGATTCATCTAACTGAAGATTGTCTGCTTTGGAGTAAGGTCTACCCAAGTATGCTTTTTACAAACAAACAGTCTGTTTTTATGGTTGGTCAACTAAGTCAAGAACAATTTGATAATATTGTCTTTGGCGATGAAGGACAGGGTTACAAACTGATGAGTATTGACGAATTTCTTGGCTCAGATAAGGTTATACCTCAGTTGCAGGATAGGGTGAGAGACTATATAAAGGAAGTAAGATAGATGTCGAATCGTAGTAAAAATATCAACATGTTTCTTATGGATGGTGAAGTAACTGGAAAAATCAAGTGTACTTTGTCAAATTGGACAGGGGTAATTTATAAAATTCCTCGTATTCAATTGGCGGATTTAAAACTCCGAGATGAAATGAAGCAAAGTGGTATCTATTTCTTGTTTGGACGTGATGAGGAAAAGCAAAAAGATATTACTTATATTGGACAAGCAACTACTCGAAAAAATGGAGAAGGGGTGCTTTTGCGCGTTCAAGAGCATACTCGTGATAGTCATGCAGATTACTTTAACGATGTTATTATTTTGACAACGCAGAATAATTCTTTTGGCCCCACAGAGATTAGCTATTTGGAAAATAAATTTACTTAGTTAGCTAAAGAATCTGGTCGATTTATTGTAAAAAATAGTAATGACCCTAACCCTGGGAATGTAACTGAGGAAAAAGAGTCAGAATTAGATGAAATAGTTGAAAATACTTTAATGATTGTTGGTACCTTGGGTTATCGTGTTTTTGTTCCTATGACAAAGAAATCGGAGAAAGACTTACCTGATGATCAGTCATCTTATTTATACTTAAAGCGAAAATCTAAGAAATCTAATAAAGTAATAGAAGCACGTTGTGAACGTACTTCGGAAGGTTTTGTAGTTTTGGAGGGCAGTCAAATAGAGGTGATAGATTCCAACGTAATCCCAGCTAGTCTACAAAAACTTCGTAAAGAACTAATTGATACAAATGTAATCAAAGATGGTATTTTACAGGAGAAGCAACTTTTTTCTAGCCCTTCTTATGCAGCAGCCTTTGTTATAGGAATGAATACCAATGGACGAATGGATTGGAAAGATAAAGACGGCAAAACCTTAAAAGAATTGGAAGAAATGATAGAGAGTTAAGGAGAAATAAATGGAAACATGGCAAGAGTTAAAAGTTACAGTCAAGCGTGAGGGAGAGGAGTTGGTTTCCAATCTCTTGATTGAGTTGGGGGCGCAAGGTGTTGCGATTGAAGACAGCATGGACTATGTGGGAAATGTTGAACGCTTTGGTGAGATTTTCCCTGAAGTCGAGCAGCAAGAAGAAATCGTAGTGACAGCCTACTATCCTGATACGGTTGATGTAGCAGTGGTTAAGGCAGACTTGAATGCTCGCTTAGCAGAATTGGCAGATTTTATGGACTTGGGGGAAGTCAAGATGGGGACGACTGCCTTGGCGGAGGAAGACTGGGCAGACAACTGGAAGAAATACTATGAACCCGCTCGCATCACTCATGATTTGACCATCGTGCCGTCTTGGACAGACTATGAAGCGACGGCTGGAGAAAAGATTATCAAGCTGGACCCTGGTATGGCCTTTGGAACGGGAACCCACCCAACGACCAAGATGAGCCTCTTTGCCTTGGAGCAGGTTATTCGTGGTGGCGAAACAGTGCTAGATGTGGGTACTGGGTCAGGGGTTCTTTCTATTGCTAGTTCCCTTCTGGGTGCAAAGGAAATTTTTGCCTATGACCTGGATGATGTGGCAGTTCGTGTCGCTCAGGAAAATATTGAGCTTAATCCAGGTATGGAAAACATCCATGTAGCTCCAGGCGATTTGCTCAAGGGTGTGGAAGTTGAGGCAGATGTCATCGTGGCCAATATCTTGGCGGATATTTTAATTCATCTGACAGAGGATGCCTATCGTTTGGTTAAGGACGAAGGCTACCTCATCATGAGTGGCATTATCAAGGACAAGTGGGACATGGTGCGCGAGTCGGCTGAGTCGGCAGGTTTCTTCCTTGAGACCCATATGATTCAAGGGGAATGGAATGCCTGTGTCTTTAAGAAGACCAAGGATATTTCAGGTGTGATTGGAGGCTAGCATGCAGCAGTATTTTGTCAAAGGCAGTGCTACATCACCTATCACCATTGAGGACAAGGAAACCAGCAAGCATATGTTTCAGGTTATGCGCTTGAAAGAAGATGATGAGGTGACCTTGGTCTTTGATGATGGTATCAAGCGTTTTGCGCGCGTGATAGATGTGGAAGCGCGTCAGTTTGAGTTGGTAGAAGAATTAGTTGACAATGTGGAACTTCCCGTCCATGTGACCATCGCATCCGGCTTTCCCAAGGGAGATAAGCTGGAGTTCATCGCTCAAAAAGTGACGGAACTCGGTGTCAGCCAAATCTGGGCCTTTCCTGCCGATTGGTCGGTTGCTAAGTGGGATGGCAAGAAATTGGGCAAAAAGGTTGAAAAACTAGAAAAGATTGCCCTTGGAGCGGCTGAACAAAGCAAGCGTAATCTGGTCCCAAGTATCCAACTTTTTGAGAAGAAATCAGAATTTCTAGCACAACTGGATCAGTTCGACTCTATCGTAGTGGCCTATGAAGAGTCGGCCAAAGAAGGAGAAGCCGCTGCGCTTCTACAAGCAGTTGCTAGTCTTGAAAAAGGAGCTAAACTGCTCTTTATCTTTGGTCCAGAAGGGGGTCTCTCACCTGTGGAAATTGAGAGTTTTGAAGCTAAAGGAGCGGTTTTGGCAGGGCTTGGCCCTCGTATTTTGCGAGCAGAAACAGCCCCGCTTTATGCCTTATCAGCCATTAGTGTATTATTAGAATTAGAGAAATAAGAGGAAGAAAATGGAACAAAAACACCGTTCAGAATTTCCAGAAAAGGAACTTTGGGACTTAACAGCCCTATACCAAGACCGTGAGGATTTCTTGCGTGCAATCGAGAAAACGCGTGAAGACATCAATCAATTTAGCCGTGACTACAAGGGTAATCTTCACACTTTTGAGGATTTCGAGAAGGCCTTTGCGGAATTGGAGCAAATCTATATTCAGATGAGCCATATAGGCAATTATGCCTTTATGCCTCAGACAACAGACTATAGCAATGAGGATTTTGCTAATATAGCCCAAGCTGGGATGGAATTTGAAACAGATGCCAGTGTAGCCTTGACTTTCTTTGACGACGCCTTGGTGGAAGCTGATGAGGAAGTCTTGGACCGTTTGGGGGAATTGCCACATTTAACAGCTGCCATTCGTCAGGCCAAAATCAAAAAAGCCCACTATCTTGGGGCAGATGTGGAAAAGGCCTTGACCAATCTGGGCGAAGTTTTCTACAGTCCACAGGACATCTATACCAAGATGCGAGCTGGGGACTTTGAAATGGCTGACTTTGAAGCTCATGGCAAGACCTACAAAAACAGCTTTGTAACCTATGAGAATTTCTACCAAAACCACGAGGACGCTGAAGTTCGTGAGAAATCTTTCCGTTCTTTCTCAGAAGGACTCCGTAAGCACCAAAATACAGCTGCGGCAGCCTATCTTGCTCAGGTCAAGTCTGAGAAATTGTTAGCAGATATGAAGGGCTACGACTCAGTTTTTGACTATCTTCTGGCTGAGCAAGAAGTGGACCGTGCCATGTTTGACCGCCAGATTGACCTCATCATGAAGGACTTTGCACCAGTAGCTCAGAGATACCTCAAGCATGTTGCCAAGGTAAATGGTCTTGAAAAGATGACCTTTGCAGACTGGAAATTGGACTTGGACAGCGCTCTAAATCCTGAAGTGACTATTGACGACGCCTATGATTTGGTCATGAAGTCAGTAGAACCTTTGGGACAAGAATATTGTCAGGAAGTTGCTCGCTATCAAGAAGAACGCTGGGTGGACTTTGCTGCCAATAGTGGCAAGGATTCTGGTGGTTATGCGGCGGATCCATATCGCGTGCACCCTTATGTCCTCATGAGCTGGACTGGTCGTTTGAGCGATGTCTATACCTTGATTCATGAAATCGGGCATTCTGGTCAATTCATCTTTTCTGATAATCACCAAAGTTACTTCAACGCTCATATGTCAACCTACTATGTCGAAGCACCGTCGACCTTCAATGAATTGCTTTTAAGTGATTATTTGGAACACCAGTCTGACGACCCTCGTCAAAAGCGCTTCGCTCTTGCTCACCGCTTGACAGATACCTACTTCCATAATTTCATTACCCACCTCTTGGAAGCAGCCTTCCAGCGTAAGGTTTATACACTGATTGAAGAAGGGGAGACTTTTGGAGCAAGCAAGCTCAACAGCATTATGAAGGAAGTTTTGACGGATTTCTGGGGAGATGCCATTGAGATTGATGATGATGCGGCTCTGACTTGGATGCGCCAAGCTCACTATTACATGGGCTTATATAGTTACACTTATTCTGCTGGACTAGTCATCTCGACAGCTGGCTATCTCCATCTGAAACATTCAGAAACTGGAGATGAAGACTGGCTCAATCTCCTAAAATCAGGTGGTAGCAAGACGCCGCTTGAGTCAGCCATGATTATCGGAGCGGATATCTCAACAGACAAACCACTCCGTGATACCATTCAGTTCTTGTCTGATACGGTTAATCAGATTATCGCTTACAGTGCTGAGTTGGTAGAGTAGGGTTTAAGACAGGTTGTTAGGAGAACAATATGAATAGAATCAAAAAATGGCTAGAGCAAGATCCTCAAAGAATGCGTTTTATCAAAATAGGTCTAGTCTTGTTGGGCATTATTTTATTGATTGCTTTACCAACCCTCTATCTTGTTTTGAGTGGAATTGGTATTTGGTATTTTGTAAAGAAAGCACCAGATATTCGAAAAAGAAATCTAATGATAGGACTTTTCATTGTCAGTATTGCTGTAGTTTCTCTCCAAACTCCGACAGTCACAAAGAAAATTTCATCTTCTCAATCAGAAACTAAGCAGACTACGACATCTACTACTTCGACAGCTTCAACCACGGATACTTCATCTAGTATAGAGGAAGCAAAACGAATTGAAGAAGAGAAAAAAGCTAAAGAAAAAGCAGAAGAAGAGAGAATTGCTAAAGAAAAAGCTACAAAGGAGATGCAAGAAAAAGGTGAAACCTTAGTCAAACAATTGGAAGAAAACCAAGATGCGAGTCAAGTAAAGTCTGTTAAAGAGACAGTTAATCAGATTGAAAATAATGATAAAAAGACAGAGTTGCTTGATAGAATAGGTGCAGTTGAGTCTTCAATTTCTCAAAAGGAGGAAGAAAAAAGAGCTGCGCGTGAAGCTGAGACTAAAGCCCAACAGCAAGATAGAATTGTCTATGTTGCAAACCATGGGAATGCGAAAGTTTATTGGTATAGTAAGGATAGAATGCCTCCAAAAACTAATAAAGCTAACGTTGTTGAGATGACAGAGGCCGATGCAATTGCTGCAGGAAAACGTCCATCGAAAACAGAATAAGAAAGTCATCTGCGGATGGCTTTTTGATAAGTTACTAGAAATGTAGAGGTATTGACCATGTATCAAGAGTTACAAAGAAAAGTGACAGAAGCAAAACCAAGCTATAGCCGAGAAGAAATTCAGTGGTTGCTTGAGCATTTGGGAGATCCCTCGCCAGAAATTCGAGACGAACTTGTTTTTACTAGTTTAGCCAGGGGCTTTCAAGAAGAGTTGTTTACCCTTGAGCAGTTTCATTTTATTGCAGAAGAAGTCTCATCTGATGAAGGTCTATACAAAGAGATTGATAGTAGAGGAGTTTCAGCTCTTAAACGTTCTTTTAGGGCACTTATTTATGCCAATCTACTGTCCTACGATGGTACTAAGGAGTCACTTTATTATCAGCAGTTGTCTTCTACTATCAGGGCTACCATGCTAAATCAAGGATTGTACTATCTTTCAAAGGAAAAAGAGACGACAGGCTACTCTCATCAGTTTGGTTGGATCCATGCATTTGCGCATGGTGGTGATCTCTTGACGGAAGTTATATGCCATCCTAGATTTCCAAAGTCAGATATAGCCGAAGCATTTGAGATCATTGGGAAAATCTTTAAACGTGTTGAGATTCGTTTTACAAATGATGAAGATTGGCGGTTAGCCAGAGCGTTCTATGAACCAATCTTACGAGGGAAAATCGAATCGTCCCTACTCACTGCTTGGCTGCAAACAGTCGAATTCCCCCTGAAAGAAGCAAACGATTTCCATAAATTTTCCAACTTCAGATCATGTTTGCTGGAAGTCTATGTCCAACTTGACCAGAGAAATAGTTTACAAGATGACTTGAAACAAGCTATTCGATCTTTTCAATACTAAGGACAAGCGAGTCATTTTATGATTTTCAAAAAACTTTCCAATCACTTTTCTTGAAACCCTTTCCTTCTTCTGATAGACTAATACATAGTTTGAAAAAAGGAGACTTATCATGAAAAAATTTGTTGCTGAATTAATCGGTACATTTATGCTTGTATTCATCGGAACAGGAGCCGTTGTTTTTGGAAATGGTGTTGAAGGTCTTGGACACCTTGGAATTGCTTTTGCCTTTGGTTTGGCAATCGTGGTTGCAGCTTTCTCAATCGGAACTGTTTCAGGTGCTCACTTAAACCCAGCTGTTTCGATTGCTATGTTTGTAAACAAGCGTTTGTCATCTTCTGAGCTTGTCAACTACATCCTTGGTCAAGTAGTTGGAGCTTTCCTTGCGTCAGCTGCAGTATTCTTCCTCTTGTCTAACTCAGGAATGTCAACTGCTAGTCTTGGTGAAAATGCCTTGGCAAACGGTGTCACTGTCTTTGGTGGTTTCTTGTTTGAAACAATTGCAACTTTCTTGTTTGTTTTGGTTATCATGACTGTAACATCAGCAAGCAAAGGAAATGGCGCGATTGCTGGTTTGGTAATCGGTTTGTCTTTGATGGCGATGATCCTTGTGGGATTGAACATCACTGGACTTTCAGTAAACCCAGCTCGTAGCTTGGCACCAGCTGTCTTGGTAGGTGGCGTAGCTCTTCAACAAGTTTGGATTTTCATTCTTGCACCAATCGTTGGTGGCGTTCTTGCAGCTCTTGTTGCTAAAAACTGCCTTGGCACAGAAGAATAATAAACAAAAAGAGCCTTGCTCCTTAATTTGAGGAACAGGGCTTTTTCTATACGAACAAAAAAGCACTCCCTTTTTGAATGGGAGTGTTTCGTGATTAGCTCAATTCAGCAACGATGGCCTTGATTTGTTCTGCAGTGTGAACACCTGCAACTTGTTTCACCACTTGGCCGTCTTTTTTGAAGAGAAGGGTTGGGATAGACATGATACCAAATGCACGAGCAGTATTTGGATTTTCATCTACGTCCATTTTAACGATTTTTAAGACATCTTCTGAAAGTTCTTCAGACAATTTGTCCAAGATTGGACCTTGCATACGACATGGACCACACCAAGTTGCCCAGAAGTCTACCAAGACCAAACCGTCTTTTGTTTCTTGTTCAAATGTTGCATCTGTAATTGCTTTTGCCATTGTATTTCTCCTTTTACTTATATTGGCTTAAATCTTGTTTCATGAGATAGAAGAAGACATCTCCATAAGTCCCATGGTAGTCCAAATCATGACCATTGTAGGTTAATTTTTGGACTGTATAGTAGTCTGCGACGCCGATAAGGCAGGCTTGTTGAGAACGTTCAAAGTCTTCATAAGACTCAAAAGTCATGGTTCTCTCTTGCTTGCTGGCGTCTAGATAGGTAATTTCGATCATATAAAACTCCTTTATTCAATCTTGACTTTATTGTACTCCTTGAAAAGAGGAATGTCAAGAAAAATGATTGCGCACGCAACTTTTTAAAAAAACTGATTAAGAAATAAAGTCAAGACTCGTTTCCAGTCTTTCTTCGACGGCCTTTTGCAGGTAAGCTAGGGTCGTTTGTCCCTCGTCAGTCAGGCAGATAAAACTAGCCCGTCTATCCTGATCGCAACATCTGCGACTAAGCAAACCACAGTTTTTCTCTTCTAGTCGGGCCACCATTCGAGAAACAGCGCTCGGACTGAGATGGAGTTTATCTGGCAGGTCAATCTGTCGTAGAGATTTTTCTTGGGCTAGATTCAGATAGTAGAGCAGGTAAAACTCTTTCAAGTTCAGCCTTTGTTCACTCTGCTGGGCAACAGTTTCTTCCAACATGGCTTCCATTTCCTTTTGACGGCGGTTGTAGTCAAACCACCTTTCCAAATAGGTCATTGCTTTCTCCTTTCTTTTCAAAGTAAAAATCACAAAGTCATTACTAACTGTCTTTGTAACACAAGATGATTGCGCATGCAATGATTATACTACTTTTATCTAATCCATGCAAGAAAGAAAAATTTCGATATTTCCTTGAAATTTTCTGAAAAAAGAGTAAACTGGTATGCAAGAGTTCTATTTCAAGGAGTTTAGGATGAAATTATATGTTCAATTAATGATTCTTTTTGTGATTTCTCTAATCGGTGAAGGAATCTCTAGTTTCTTTCATCTGCCCATTCCAGGCAGTATTATCGGTTTGATTATTCTTTTTATAGCCCTACAGTTCAAGTGGCTGAGAACGAGGCATGTTAATATGGTTGGGAATTTCTTGCTGGCCAATATGACCATTCTCTTTTTGCCGCCAGCGGTGGGAATCATGGAAAAGTTTGATGTGATTGCTCCCTACCTCTTACCTATCGTTTTGATTGTCTTTTTTGCAGCTGTCATCAATATTATCCTCATCGCCCTAGTGGTTCAGTTTATCAAGAGACGGTTTGAGGGAGATTATGAGAAAGGAGATGCCAAATGAGCGAATTTGTATCCAATCCTCTATTTGGGCTTGCCCTGTCTATCCTAGCTTATCTAGCGGGAATGTTGATTTACAGACGTTTTCCACATCCTTTGACAACGCCCTTGCTTTTGTCAGCTATTTTCATTATCATCTTTCTAAAGGTGACGGGTATTTCTTACCAAGATTACTATCAAGGTGGAGTTTATCTGAACAACTTGATCGTCCCATCGACCGTAGCTCTAGGGATTCCGCTTTATAAGAGTTTTCATCTGATGAAGCACCATGCGCGGAGTATTCTCTTTGGTAGTCTGCTAGCAGTAGTTGTCAATACTGGCTTCACCGCCATAGTGGCAAAAATCTTTGGTATGGACTTTTTCCTAGCCATTTCTCTCTTTCCCAAGTCGGTGACAACTGCCATGGCAGTTGGAATCACAGAAAAATTGCAAGGCTTGACGACAGTAACCTTGGTCGTCGTAGTGGCGACTGGGATCTTGACTAGTGTTATCGGACCAACACTTTTGAAGTGGTTGAAGATAGATGATCCGGTAGCTGTTGGACTTTCTCTTGGAGGGACAGGACATGCTGTCGGAACTGGAACGGCCTTTCGATACGGTTCTGTAGCAGGAGCCATGGGCGGTTTGGCTATCGGTGTCACTGGTATTCTCTATGTCTTTGTAAGTCCTATTGTAGCCAGTTTGATATTGAGTTAAAGAAAAACCCAGCTTTCTAGCTGGGCATTTTTTATTGCAAGTTAACTTTGTTTTTCAAAATATAGTAGGTTCCGAGGTAGTAGATAATTGCTAGAATGAAATCTTTGAGGAGATCAACGCTGATTAGGAGGTTAAAATCATAATCCATTCGGAAGAAGATAGAAATATAGCCAATCACGATGTTAAGAACGATATAGGCTAAAATTCCCATAGCGGCACGATATTCGTTAAATAGTTGACCAATTGAGATACAAAGGTAAATCGATAAAATCCAAGTAATTGAACCCACCAGAAGAGAGAGGGCATAGAGCCAACCGTAACCGAGATAAGGAGAGATAAATCGATAGAGGAGTGGCAAATCTTTCACTACAGGGGTGAGTGAGAAGATAATAATGATACTCAAGATAAATACAATATAGCTTATGATTGACCAAATGAGAGCACCTAGTAATTTGGCGGTGATGATTTGGTGTTCAGAGACGGGGAGCGTCAATGTCAGATAGCCCTGGCGATCGTAGACACTTCCCTTGAAGCGTCGGATGATTAGAAAGATTGTTGCGATCCAGAGAGTAACGCTGAGTCCCCCAAAAACTAAGATCAGAAAGCCTAACAGATAGTAGGGGTCATTACCGTAACTAGTGTAGGTCTGACTAATACCAGAAATGGATGCACCAATCAAAACCGAAATTGCAAGCACAGCACCATAGAGCGCTAGATACCATTTGTTAACATTTTTAAATTCATAGCGAACTAAATTCCAAAACATAATAATCTCCTTTGCTTAGGCTTTAAATTCCTGGCGGAAGAGCTGATCAATTGATTCACCTGACTCGTAACGAATATCATCTACATTTCCTTGACGGACAACTTTTCCGTTATTGAGGAAGATGATTTCATCCAAGATTGGCTCAATATCCGAAATCAAGTGGGTAGAAATCAAGACAGTTGAAGTTGGTGAGTAGTTGTTGATGATGGTGTTCAAGATATAGTCACGGGCAGCTGGATCCACACCACCAATCGGTTCGTCGAGCACGTAGAGACGAGCTTCACGGCTCATAACGAGGATTAATTGAACCTTTTCCTTGTTCCCTTTCGATAATTTCTTGAGGCGACTGTTTTCATCAATGCCAAGATCTGCTAAAAGATGCTGAGCCCGCTCAAGATTGAAATCTTGGTAGAAAGTTTTAAAGTAGGTCAGTGCTTCTTTGATTTTCATCTGTTCATTCAGATAAGTCGTGTCTGGTAGATAAGAGACAATGGCCTTGGTAGCAGGACTCGGGTCCATGTTGTTAATGAGGACACGTCCTTGGTCTGGCTGGAGAAGTCCGTTAATCAGCTTGATCAAGGTTGTTTTTCCAGATCCGTTTGGACCGAGAAGCCCGACGATTTTTCCAGCGGGAATCTCAAGGGAAACATTGTTAAGTGCTGCTGTAGCCCCATAGGATTTGGATACATTTTCAAATGCTAGTAATGTCATAATTTTACACTCCTTTGATGTATTCGCTAAGCACATTTGGCAGTTCTTCTTTTTGATAGCCAAATTGAAGCATACCAGTTACAAAGTTTTTCAGTTGCTCCTCAGATAGTTGCTTACGAGTTTGGACAATTAAGTCCCGATCTTCTGTCACAAAGCGTCCGGTTGTGCGCTTGCTGTAGACCAAGCCTTCACGCTCAAGATCAGACAAGGCACGTTGGATAGTATTGGGATTGACCCCAGCCTCACTTGCCAGTTCTCTCACTGTTGGGAGCTGTTGGTTGGGTTCCAGTTTATGGGAAACAATCTCTAGTTTGATTTTTTCCATAATCTGTAAATAGATGGGTTTTGTATTATCAAAAATCCAGGACATCATAGTCTCCTTTCTTTTTCTTTGTTGTTCTAATTAAATAATACAATAAAACAAAAAACTTGTCAAGTAAAAATGAGAATTGTTTTGGGAATTACTCAAAAAATGGTATAATGAAAAGAAAACGACAAGGAGGGAAATGCATGCGTTGTCCAAAATGTGGGGCTACTAAGTCTAGTGTTGTTGATAGTCGACAAGCCGAAGAAGGAAATACCATCCGTCGAAGACGTGAGTGTGACGAGTGTCAGCATCGTTTTACGACCTATGAACGAGTAGAAGAAAGAACGCTGGTTGTCGTCAAGAAAGATGGCACACGAGAGCAGTTTTCGAGAGATAAAATCTTTAATGGGATTATTCGCTCAGCCCAGAAACGCCCTGTTTCGAGTGATGAAATCAACATGGTGGTCAATCGCATCGAGCAAAAACTCCGTAGTCGCAGTGAGAATGAAATCCAAAGTGAATATATTGGAGCTTTAGTCATGGAGGAATTGGCGGAGCTTGATGAGATTACCTATGTTCGTTTTGCCAGTGTTTACCGTAGCTTTAAGGATGTGAGTGAGTTGGAGAGTCTGCTCCAGCAAATCACCCAGTCCTCTAAAAAGAAAAAGGAAAAATAGATGAAGCCAAATGACCGTTTTTCTTTTCTAAAGAATAATCGGGTGTCACAAGATACCTCTTCTCTGGTGCAGTGCTACCTCCCGATTATCGGTCAGGAGGCGCTGAGCCTCTATCTATATGCTATTACCTTTTGGGATGGCGGGCAAAAGGAACACCTTTTTGCTAACATTCTTAATCATTTAAACTTCGGGATGAATACGCTCCTCCAGTCCTTTAAAATCTTATCTGCTGTAGACTTGTTGACCCTTTATCAGAAAGGGGAAACCTATGAATTACAGCTTCATTCTCCCCTCTCCAGTCAGGAATTTCTAAGTCATTCTGTCTATAGCAGGCTATTGGAGAGAAAGATTGGGGATACTGCGTTTGCTTCCCTGAAACAGATTCCAAGCGAGGGAGAAGCACTCTCCGTTTCTTTGAGCCAAGTATTTCCAAACCTGACCGAAGAAGGGACTTCAATCGAGTCTAAAATTAAGATGAAAAATGATTTTGACTTGAAACATTTTCAGCGCCTGATGGCTCGAGATGGTCTGCGTTTTGAAAATGAGCAGGCAGATGTTTTGGAATTGTTTGCCATTGCAGATGAAAAAAAATGGACCTGGTTTGAAACCTATCAATTAGCCAAGGCGACTACAGTGGCTCAGGTTATTTCAGTCAAACGCATGCGTGAAAAGATAGCACAAAAACCAGCGTCTTCTGACTTTAGCCCCAAAGAAATAACCATTATCAGGGAAGCCAAGAATAAAACGCCCCTGCAATTCTTAGCTGAAATCAAGCAAACACGCAAGGGAAACATCACCCAAAGTGAAAGAGAACTCCTTCACCAGATGGCGTCTTTAGGCTTGTTGGACGAAGTTATCAATATCGTCCTGCTTTTAACCTTTAACAAGGTTGATTCGGCCAATGTCAATGAAAAATACGCCATGAAGGTCGCAAATGACTATGCCTATCGCAAGATTCGGACAGCAGAGGAAGCTGTGATTCGGATTCGAGAGCGTCAGCAAAAAGGTCAGGAAGACCAAAAGCCAAAAACTAGTTCGACTAAGACAAATGTGCCCAAGTGGAGCAATCCAGAATATAAAAATCAAACCAGCGAGGAAACTCGTTTGGAACTAGAACGTAAAAAACAAGAAATGTTAGCCCGATTAGAAGAAGGAGGAGACTAGATGGAAAGTGTTGGTGACGTAATCAAACGTCAGACAAGTCGTTTTCAGTATCAGGACCTGGTCCAGCAGATCATGAAGGACCCCGATGTAGCGGCTTTTATCCAGAAAGAATCCCTCAGCCAAGAGGAGTTAAATCGTAGTATCTCAAAGTTCAACCAATATATCACAGAACGGGATAAGTTTCTTCGTGGGGATGCAGACTATATAGCGCGTGGCTACAAGCCTATCTTGGTCATGAATCATGGTTATGCAGATGTATCTTATGAAGAAACACCAGAACTAATCGCGGCTGAAAAAGAGGCGGCAATCAAGAATCGTCTCAAATTGATCAATCTACCAGCAAGTCTCAAGAAAGCGAAATTGGCTCAGATTGACTTGGATGACTTAGGCCGTTTGCCTATTTTTGAGAGACTCTATGCCTTTGTTGACCTTTACCCAAGTATCCGAAAGGGACTCTATCTATACGGAGATTTTGGTGTCGGTAAGAGTTTCATGATGGCAGCTCTGGCCCATGACCTATCTGAAAAACGTGGTGCTTCAACAACCATTCTCCACTATCCAAGTTTTGTCATTGATGTGAAAAATGCCATCGGTGAAGGATCTGTGAAGACCCTGGTAGATGAGATTAAGCTTTCTGAAGTTTTGATTTTGGATGATATTGGTGCTGAACAATCAACACCGTGGGTACGTGATGAAATCTTGCAAGTGATTCTTCAGTATCGTATGCAGGAAGATTTACCGACCTTTTTCACTTCCAACTTCAATTTTGAAGATTTGGAAAAACATTTTGCAAAAGGCAAGAACGGAAATGATGAAACTTGGGAAGCTAGACGTGTCATGGAGCGTATCCGTTATTTAGCAGAGGAAACAAGATTAGAAGGAGAAAATCGTCGATGACAGAAACGATTAAATTAATGCAAAGCCACTCATCAGTGCGCAGATTTAAGGAGCAAGAGATTCCTCAAGAGGACTTGAATGAGATTTTGAAGGCTGCCCAAATGGCTTCAACTTGGAAAAATTTCCAATCTTATTCAGTGATTTTAGTAAGAAGTCAAGAGAAGAAAGATGCTCTGTATGAACTAGTTCCTCAGGAAGCTATTCGTCAATCAGCAGCATTCTTGCTCTTTGTTGGTGATCTAAACCGTGCAGAAAAAGGAGCTCGTCTCCATACAGATACTTTCCAACCACAAGGTGTGGAAGGTCTCTTGATTACATCTGTGGATGCTGCACTTGCTTGGCAAAATACTTTGCTGGCTGCAGAGAGTCTAGGTTACGGTGGGGTAATTATTGGATTGGTGCGTTACAAATCTGCTGAGTTAGCAGAATTGTTCAAGCTTCCTGACTATACTTATCCTGTTTTTGGGATTGCACTCGGTGTACCAAACCAAAAACATGATGTAAAACCAAGATTACCACTCGAAAATGTTGTCTTTGAGGAAGAATACCAAGAACAAACAACGGAGGCTATTGAAGCCTATGATCGTGTGCAGACTGAATATGCAGGAGCTCGTGCGACTACCACTTGGAGTCAACGTCTTGCAGAGCAGTTTGGTCAAGCCGAACCTAGTTCAACTCGGAAGAATCTAGAACAGAAAAAGTTATTGTAGAAAGTGAGAAAATATGGCCTTACCAACTATTGCCATTGTGGGACGTCCCAATGTTGGGAAATCGACCTTATTTAATCGGATCGCTGGTGAGCGGATCTCAATCGTAGAAGATGTTGAGGGTGTGACACGTGACCGTATCTATGCAACGGGAGAGTGGCTCAATCGTTCCTTTAGTATGATTGATACTGGAGGGATTGACGACGTCGATGCTCCCTTCATGGAGCAAATCAAACACCAGGCAGAAATCGCTATGGAAGAAGCAGATGTCATCGTCTTTGTTGTTTCTGGTAAAGAAGGGATTACAGATGCGGACGAGTACGTGGCTCGCAAACTCTATAAAACCCATAAGCCTGTTATCCTTGCCGTTAACAAGGTTGACAATCCTGAGATGCGAAATGATATCTTTGATTTCTACGCGCTAGGTTTGGGTGAACCATTGCCAATTTCGTCTGTCCACGGTATCGGTACGGGTGATGTGCTGGATGCCATCGTGGATAATCTACCACATGAAGTCGAAGAAGAAAATCCAGACGTGATTAAATTTAGCTTGATTGGCCGTCCTAACGTTGGAAAATCAAGTTTGATCAACGCCATTTTGGGAGAAGACCGTGTGATTGCCAGTCCAGTAGCTGGAACAACGCGTGATGCCATTGACACCCATTTTACAGATGCGGATGGACAAGAGTTTACCATGATTGATACAGCTGGTATGCGTAAGTCTGGTAAAGTCTACGAAAATACTGAAAAATACTCTGTCATGCGTGCCATGCGTGCCATTGACCGTTCAGATGTGGTCTTGATGGTCCTCAATGCCGAAGAAGGGATTCGTGAGTACGACAAGCGTATCGCAGGGTTTGCCCACGAAGCGGGTAAAGGAATGATCATCGTGGTCAACAAGTGGGATACTCTTGAGAAAGACAACCATACCATGAAGAAATGGGAAGAGGATATCCGTGAGCAGTTCCAATACCTGCCTTACGCACCGATTGTCTTTGTTTCAGCTCTGACCAAGCAACGTCTCCACAAATTGCCTGAGATGATCAAGCAAATCAGCGAAAGTCAAAACACACGTATCCCATCAGCAGTCTTGAACGATGTCATTATGGATGCCATTGCTATCAATCCAACACCGACAGACAAAGGAAAACGTCTCAAAATCTTCTACGCGACCCAAGTGGCAACCAAGCCACCAACCTTTGTCATTTTTGTCAACGAAGAAGAACTCATGCACTTCTCTTACCTGCGTTTCTTGGAAAATCAAATCCGTAAAGCCTTCGTCTTTGAAGGAACCCCGATTCATCTGATTGCAAGAAAGCGGAAGTAAACAAACAAGATCTGGAAAGTCTTTTCCAGATCTTTTTGATATAATATAATAAAAAATAGTCTTGGAGGAAGCCATGATGGAAAGATTATTACAGCTATTGGTTTTGTCACCTTACTTTTATTTTTTCCATTGGATTGAGAAGGCAGATAAAGACGGTAAATATTTCGCATTCTTTTATTACTTTTACTGGATTTACCTCCCTCTGTGGGCTTTGTTCAGTATCGCTTTTACAGTTTTTTCTTTGTTAATTTTCAATTTTGTCTTGAAAAATCCTACGGATTTAACAAGATGGGGGATTTGGATTCTTTTGATTTTTTTATCTCTTGTGAATGACTGGAAAATGTATGCCTGTCTAAAGAGAATGGTCAAGCTGAAACAAGAGAACAAAACGAGGACATCCATCAATAGCTAAAGTTCATAGGAGGTACCAATGTTCAAAATAAAGCAGTTCATTCATCAATACTACAAGATTTACATTCTTACGATTTGCTTGTTATGGCTGCTGGTCTTTTGTCTTCCATGGGATTGGCAAATAGGAGGAGTTTCGGTTTATTTCTTCATCATGAAAAAACTCTTTGTTGTCTTTGGTGTATTGGCAATTTTTTTCTCAGTACTGACTAAAAAGATGAGTCTCTTCCTCTTTGGAGTGATCTTTTGTATGGCCTTCTGGATCAATCTCTTTCTGATTTTTGGAATTTTGCCAGCTCTGCTTGGCAATTAACTATTTGTGTGAAATGTAGTCCATAAAAAGCCATGAGACTGACCTAGAAGTTAGTCTCTTTTCCCTGTTGAAACGCGGATTCTTTCTTGAAAATTAAGAGTAAATGTGCTAGAATTAAAAGAACATTCTAAAATATTCAGAATCTAAAGTAAGGAAAATAATGGCTAATATTTTAAAAACGATTATCGAAAATGATAAAGGTGAACTTCGTCGTCTGGAAAAGATGGCAGACAAGGTTCTCAAATATGAAGATCAGATGGCAGCCTTGACGGATGATCAGCTAAAAGCAAAAACAGATGAGTTTAAGGAACGTTACAATAAGGGTGAATCGCTGGATTCATTGCTCTATGAGGCTTTTGCGGTAGTACGTGAAGCTGCCAAGCGTGTTCTTGGACTTTTCCCATATAAAGTTCAGGTCATGGGTGGGATTGTCCTCCACCATGGAGATGTGCCAGAAATGCGTACAGGTGAAGGGAAAACCTTGACAGCGACCATGCCTGTATACCTCAACGCTCTAGCAGGTGAAGGGGTTCACGTAGTAACGGTCAACGAGTATCTAACCGAACGTGATGCGACTGAGATGGGTGAATTGTATTCATGGCTTGGTTTGTCAGTAGGGATTAACTTGGCTGCTAAGTCACCAATGGAGAAAAAAGAAGCCTATCTCTGTGATATTACCTATTCGACTAACTCAGAGATTGGTTTCGACTACCTTCGTGACAACATGGTCGTTCGGGCGGAAAACATGGTACAGCGTCCGCTCAACTATGCTTTGGTCGATGAGGTTGACTCGATCTTGATTGATGAGGCTCGTACACCTTTGATCGTTTCAGGAGCCAATGCTGTGGAGACTAGTCAGCTGTATCATATGGCGGATCACTTTGTCAAATCTTTGGACAAAGATGACTATATCATTGATATCCAGTCTAAGACTATTGGTTTGTCTGATTCAGGGATTGACAAGGCTGAAGCCTACTTCAAACTGGAAAATCTCTACGATATTGAAAATGTGGCTCTTACTCACTTTATCGACAATGCCCTCCGTGCCAACTATATCATGATTCTCGATATCGACTATGTGGTTAGTGAAGAGCAAGAAATCTTGATCGTCGATCAATTTACAGGTCGTACCATGGAAGGTCGCCGTTACTCTGATGGCTTGCACCAGGCGATTGAAGCCAAGGAAGGTGTGCCAATCCAAGACGAAACCAAGACTTCAGCTTCTATTACCTACCAAAATCTCTTCCGTATGTACAAGAAATTGGCAGGTATGACAGGTACTGGTAAAACAGAAGAAGAAGAATTCCGTGAAATCTATAACATTCGCGTCATCCCAATCCCAACTAACCGCCCAATCCAGCGTATTGACCATTCAGACCTTCTCTATGCAAGTCTCGATGCGAAATTTAAGGCTGTTGTTGAAGATGTAAAAGCTCGTTACCAAAAAGGTCAGCCGGTCTTGGTAGGTACTGTTGCCGTTGAAACCAGTGATTTTCTTTCTAAAAAATTGGTCGAAGCAGGTGTTCCTCACGAAGTCTTAAATGCGAAAAACCACTACAGAGAAGCTCAAATCATCATGAACGCTGGTCAGCGTGGTGCGGTTACTATCGCAACCAACATGGCCGGTCGTGGTACCGATATTAAGCTTGGTGAAGGGGTTCGTGAACTTGGTGGACTTTGCGTCATTGGTACAGAGCGCCACGAAAGTCGCCGTATCGATAATCAGCTTCGTGGACGTTCAGGACGCCAAGGAGATCCAGGTGAGTCGCAGTTCTACTTGTCTCTTGAAGATGATTTGATGAAACGTTTTGGATCAGAACGTTTGAAAGGTATCTTTGAACGACTCAACATGTCTGACGAAGCCATCGAATCCCGTATGTTAACGCGTCAAGTGGAAGCGGCTCAAAAACGTGTTGAGGGGAATAACTACGATACACGTAAACAGGTTCTTCAATACGATGACGTTATGCGTGAACAACGTGAGATCATCTATGCGCAACGTTATGATGTCATTACTGCCGACCGTGACTTGGCACCTGAGATCCATGCTATGATTCGTCGTACGATTGGACGTATCGTGGATGCACATGCTCGTTCGAAAGAAGACGAAAAACTGGAAGCAATCTTGAACTTTGCTAAGTACAACTTACTTCCAGAAGATTCAATCAGCCGTTCAGATCTTGCAGGTCTGTCAGATCAAGCCATCAAAGATGAACTGTATCAACGTGCATTGAAGGTTTATGATAGTCAAGTTGCTAAACTTCGTGATGAAGATGCAGTGAAAGAGTTCCAAAAGGTTTTGATTCTACGTGTTGTAGACAACAAGTGGACAGACCATATTGATGCTCTTGATCAGTTGCGAAATGCTGTTGGCCTTCGAGGTTATGCGCAAAACAACCCGGTTGTAGAATATCAAGCAGAAGGTTTCCGTATGTTTAACGACATGATCGGATCGATTGAGTTCGATGTGACCCGCTTGATGATGAAAGCACAAATCCACGAACAGGAAAGACCACAAACGGAACACAATATCAGTACGACTGCAACTCGTAATATCGCAGCGCAACAGACTCATCTTCCAGAAGATGTGGACTTGAGCCAAATCGGACGCAATGACCAATGTCCATGTGGATCTGGTAAGAAATTCAAGAACTGTCATGGTAAGAGACAATAATATGAGATAAGATACAGGCGGATACCTGGTGAAAATACATTTTTACTTGGTGTCCGTTTGCTTTATAAGGAGATGAATCATGGTATTTACAGCCAAAAGTCCTAAAATTAACATTGAAGAAGTTCGCGCCTTGTCTAAATTAGAGGGGGCAGCTCTTGCGAGAAAAAAACGACGTGATCAGGAATTGGAAGCCATCATTCGTGGGGAAGACCAGCGTATTCTCTTGGTCATTGGACCATGTTCATCTGATAATGAAGAGGCAGTCCTTGAGTATGCGAAGCGATTGTCAAAACTTCAAGAAGAAGTAAAAGACCGTATCTTTATGGTGATGCGTGTCTATACAGCTAAACCACGTACCAATGGAGATGGCTATAAGGGCTTGATTCATCAACCAAATGCGACAGAAGCTCCTAGCTTGATCAATGGGATCAAGGCTGTTCGTCAGCTACACTACCGTGTGATTACCGAGACGGGTATGACAACAGCGGATGAGATGCTTTATCCTGAAAATCTTCCGCTGGTGGATGATTTGATTTCTTATATGGCTGTTGGAGCTCGTTCTGTAGAGGATCAACAGCACCGTTTTGTAGCGAGTGGAGCAGACTTTTCAACAGGATTTAAAAATCCAACATCTGGAAATCTCAATGTTATGTTTAATGGGATTTACGCGGCGCAAAACAAGCAGAGCTTTCTCTTCCTCGGCAAAGAGGTGGAAACGACTGGGAATCCATTGTCTCATGCCATTCTTCGTGGTGCCTTGAATGAATATGGGAAAAATATTCCCAACTATTACTATGACAATTTGATGGATACCATTGCCCAGTATGAAAAGATGGGCTTGGAAAATCCCTTTATCATCATCGATACTAATCATGACAATTCGGGCAAGCAGTACATGGATCAAATCCGTATCGTTCGCCAGACCTTGATCAACCGTGACTGGAATGAGAAAATCAAGAAATACGTTCGTGGTTTTATGATTGAGTCCTATCTGGAAGATGGACGTCAAAATGAGCCAGAAGTTTTTGGCAAGTCTATCACGGACCCTTGTCTAGGATGGGACAATACGGAAGCACTTGTTCGCGAAATTTACCAAACGCTAGGAGAATAAGATGGCATTTATCGAAAAAGGTCAAGAAATTGATATTGAAGCAATCAAGGCTGCAACCCAGCTGTCACCTGAAGCCTTGCGTTATAAGGAAGCTCGTGATCAAGAGTTGGCAGCCATCATCTCGGGTGAGGACGACCGAATCCTTTTGGTGATGGGGCCTTGCTCTTCTGACAATGAAGAGGCTGTTTTGGAATATGCTCGTCGTTTAGCAGACTTGCAGAAAAAAGTTGCGGATAAAATCTTTATCGTCATGCGTGTCTATACGGCTAAGCCTCGTACCAACGGAGATGGCTATAAGGGCTTGATTCATCAGCCAAATGCTAGTGAGGCGCCTAGTCTCATCAATGGTTTGCAGGCCGTTCGTCAGCTGCATTATCGTGTGATTACGGAGACGGGATTGACGACGGCTGATGAGATGCTCTATCCGTCAAATCTCATTTTGGTCGATGATCTGGTCAGCTACCATGCTGTAGGAGCTCGTTCAGTAGAAGATCAAGAACACCGTTTTGTGGCGTCTGGGATTGATGCTCCAGTTGGGATGAAAAATCCAACATCTGGAAATCTAGGTGTCATGTTTAATGCTATCTATGCAGCTCAAAACAAGCAAACCTTCCTTTACCATGGCCAAGAAGTGGAGACTTCAGGAAATCCCTTGGCCCACGTGATTCTTCGTGGTGCCATGAATGAATACGGCAAAAATGAACCCAACTTCTACTATGAGACCCTCTTAAACGCTATCAACCGTTATGAGACCATGGGACTTGAAAATCCCTTTATCATCATCGATACCAACCATGACAATTCAGGCAAGCAGTACATGGAACAAATCCGCATTGTGCGTCAAGCCTTGCTGAATCGTGATTGGAATGAAAAGATTAAAAAGACGGTTCGAGGCTTTATGATCGAATCTTACCTAGCAGATGGTCGCCAAAACCAACCAGAGGTCTTTGGTTGCTCTATTACTGACCCTTGTCTAGGTTGGGAAAATACAGTGGCCTTGGTAGACGAAATTTATACTACCTTAACAAAATAAGTGAAAAGGATGGTGTTGGGGGAATCTCAACTCCTTTTGATGAAAATGATAGTTGGACATGGAATTGACATCGAAGAATTGGCTTCGATAGAACGAGCAGTTACACGGCATACAGGATTTGCCAAGCGGGTGCTGACCACTAAGGAAATGGAGCGATTTACCAGTCTCAAAGGCCGCAGACAAATTGAATATTTGGCAGGTCGTTGGTCGGCTAAGGAAGCCTTTTCCAAGGCTCTGGGAACGGGTATTGGCAAACTGACCTTTCAGGATTTGGAAGTCTTGAACAACGAAAAAGGGGCTCCCTATTTTAGTCAGGCGCCATTTTCAGGAAAGATTTGGCTATCGATCAGCCACACAGAGCAGTTTGTGACAGCCAGTGTCATTTTGGAGGAAAATCATGAAAGCTAGTCCACATAGACCGACCAAGGCTCTGATTCGTCTGGGAGCCATTCGAAAAAATATCCAACAGATGGGGGCTCATATCCCTCAAGGAACGCTCAAGTGGGCTGTGGTCAAGGCCAATGCCTATGGACATGGTGCTGTAGCTGTTGCCACAGCTATCCAAGACGATGTCGACGGCTTTTGTGTTTCCAATATCGATGAAGCTATCGAACTTAGACAGACTGGACTCAGCAAGAAAATCCTTATCTTAGGAGTTTCTGAAATCGAAGCTGTTGCTCTAGCTAAAGAATACGACATCACCTTGACAGTGGCAGGGTTGGAGTGGATTCGAGCATTGGTTGCCACTGGGGCTGATTTATCTGGCTTATCTGTTCACCTTAAGATTGATTCAGGAATGGGACGAATTGGTTTTCGAGAAGCTAGTGAAGCTGAAGAGGCTCAAGACTTGCTCAAGCAAGAGGGCGCATGTGTTGAGGGGATCTTTACCCACTTTGCGACTGCAGATGAAGCATCAGATACCTACTTTAATGTACAGTTGGAACAATTTAAAACTATTTTGTCAAGCATGAAGGAAGTGCCAGAGCTGATCCATGCCAGCAATTCTGCCACGACTCTTTGGCATGCAGAGACTATTTTCAATGCAGTCCGTATGGGAGACGCCATGTATGGCCTGAATCCCAGCGGAGAGGTCTTGGACTTGCCTTATGATCTGACACCAGCCTTGACCTTGCAATCCGCCCTTGTTCATGTCAAAACAGTTCCAGCCGGAGCTTGCATGGGCTATGGGGCGACCTATCAGGCGGATAGCGAACAAGTCATTGCGACGGTACCAATCGGTTATGCGGATGGTTGGACACGAGACATGCAGAACTTTTCCGTCTTGGTAGATGGACAAGCTTGTCCAATAGTTGGCAGGGTTTCGATGGACCAAATCACGATTCGATTGCCTAAGGTTTACCCGCTAGGGACCAAGGTAACTTTGATTGGCTCCAACGGGGACAAGGAAATCACAGCAACTCAGATAGCTGCCTACCGTGGAACCATTAACTATGAGGTGGTTTGTCTTCTCAGCGATCGCATTCCACGAGAATATTATTAAAACAAAGAAAGGAGGGGGAGCATGAATCTACATCAACCCTTGCATGTCTTGCCTGGTGTGGGACCAAAGTCGGCAGAGAAATATGCCAAACTAGGAATTGAAAACTTGCAAGATCTCTTGCTCTACTTTCCTTTCCGTTATGAAGATTTTAAGACTAAACAAGTATTGGAACTAGAAGACGGCGAAAAGGCAGTCCTGTCTGGTCAGGTAGTGACTCCTGCAAGTGTCCAGTATTATGGTTTTAAGCGTAATCGTCTACGCTTTAGCCTCAAGCAGGGAGAAGTCGTTTTTGCGGTTAATTTCTTTAACCAGCCTTATCTAGCTGATAAGATAGAGTTGGGAGCAACTCTTGCCGTTTTTGGCAAATGGGATCGCGCTAAGGCCAGTCTGACTGGGATGAAGATTCTGGCTCAGGTGGAAGATGACCTCCAGCCTGTCTATCGTCTGGCTCAAGGAATCAGTCAGGCTGCTCTGGTCAAGGTTATCAAGACAGCCTTTGATCAGGGGCTGGACCTCTTAATTGAGGAAAATCTCCCCCAGTCTTTACTAGACAAATACAAACTCATGTCCCGTTGCCAGGCAGTCCGTGCTATGCATTTTCCTAAGGATTTGGCAGAATACAAGCAGGCTCTTCGCCGTATCAAGTTTGAGGAACTTTTTTATTTCCAAATGCAGTTGCAGACGCTCAAGTCTGAAAATAGAGTTCAGGGAAGCGGTCTGGTTCTGAATTGGTCTCAAGAAAAAGTGACAGAAGTCAAAGAAAACCTGCCTTTTGCCTTGACTCAAGCTCAGGATAAGAGTTTACAGGAAATTTTGATCGACATGAAGTCCGACCACCACATGAATCGTCTCCTACAAGGAGATGTGGGGAGCGGAAAAACGGTAGTCGCTGGCTTGGCTATGTTTGCGGCAGTGACGGCTGGGTACCAGGCTGCTCTCATGGTACCGACAGAAATCCTAGCAGAGCAACACTTTGAAAGTCTACAGAGTCTCTTTCCAGACTTGAAACTTGCTCTCTTGACAGGATCCTTAAAAGTTGCAGAAAAAAGAGAAGTCCTGGAAACAATTGCCAAGGGTGAGGCTGATTTGATTATCGGAACCCATGCTCTGATTCAAGAGGGAGTGGATTATGCTCGACTTGGTTTGATTATCATCGATGAGCAGCACCGTTTTGGTGTGGGGCAAAGGCGAATCCTACGAGAAAAAGGGGACAATCCAGACGTTCTTATGATGACGGCGACTCCCATTCCACGAACCTTGGCCATCACAGCCTTTGGTGATATGGATGTTTCCATTATCGACCAGATGCCAGCGGGTCGGAAACCCATTGTGACACGTTGGATCAAACATGAGCAACTACCTCAGGTGCTAACTTGGTTAGAGGGGGAAATCCAAAAAGGTTCTCAAGCCTACGTTATCTCTCCCTTGATCGAGGAATCAGAAGCTCTGGATTTGAAAAATGCCATTACCTTATCAGAGGAATTGACAGCTCATTTTGCAGGTAAGGCCGAAGTGGCTCTTCTACATGGTAAGATGAAGAGTGATGAAAAAGACCAGATCATGCAGTATTTCAAAGAGCGAAAAACAGATATTCTAGTATCTACAACTGTTATCGAGGTTGGAGTTAATGTCCCTAATGCGACCGTCATGATCATCATGGATGCCGATCGGTTCGGTCTCAGCCAGCTTCACCAGCTCAGAGGTCGTGTTGGTCGGGGAGACAAGCAGTCCTATGCTGTTCTCGTTGCCAATCCCAAGACCGAGTCTGGAAAAGACCGCATGCGCATCATGACAGAAACCACCAATGGATTTGTTCTTGCGGAGGAAGATTTGAAAATGCGCGGATCGGGTGAGATTTTTGGAATCAGACAGTCAGGACTTCCAGAGTTTCAAGTGGCTGATATTATCGAAGACTTTCCTATTTTAGAAGAAGCCAGAAAGATTGCCAGCTACATTAGTTCGATAGAAGGTTGGAAAGAGGATCCGGAGTGGCGCATGATTGCTCTCCATCTAGAAAAGAGAGAACATCTGGATTAAGCCTTTTCTAAGAAATCTATAAGCTAGCTTTTAGGTTTGGGTCTTATACTAGAGTCATCAAAAAGAAACGAGGACTCTCATATGACGATTAAAGTGACCTACCAAAAGAAATTTCAGACTTTCAAACTAGAGAAAGGAGCTAGCACCTATTGATAACCAAAGAGCGGAAACGCTCTTTTTATTTTTAAAACTACTTTCAGACGATAGGTTTGAGGGAGGAGAATTTAAAATCTCTATCTATTTATACTCAATGAAAATCAAAGAGCAAACTAGGAAGCTAGCCGCAGGCTGTACTTGAGTACGGCAAGGCGAAGCTGACATGGTTTGAATTTGATTTTCGAAGAGTATTACCCTTCTTTCTTGCATTGCTTTCCCAGATATGCTACAGTTATGATAGCGATTACAAAACAAAAGGAGCATGCTATGAAAAATCCAGCTTTGTTAGAAGAAATCAAGACTTATAAAGGAAGGGATGAGGTCCCAGTAGACTTTGACGCTTTCTGGGATGAGGAAGTAAAAAAAGTTTCAACACTTCCGGCCTACCAGTTGGAGGAGAGAGATTTCCACATTCCCCAAGTCAAGTGCTATGAGCTAACCTTTGAGGGAAGGAATGAAGGCGAGGTCTATGCACGCGTCGTCCTTCCAAAGACCGAGGAGAAAGTTCCGCTAATCTTCCATTTCCATGGGTACATGGGACGTGGTTGGGATTGGGCTGACATGCTGGCCTATACCGTGGCTGGTTACGGTGTTGTTTCCATGGACGTTCGAGGCCAGTCGGGTTATTCGCAAGATGGCTTGCGCTCTCCACTAGGAAATACAGTTAAGGGACATATTATCCGTGGTGCTGTTGAAGGTCGAGACCAGCTCTTTTATAAGGATGTCTATCTGGATATTTACCAGTTGATCGAAATTGTTGCTAGTCTGCCACAGGTGGATGAGAAGCGACTTTCTAGCTATGGTGCTTCACAAGGAGGGGCTTTAGCCCTGGTTGCAGCAGCGCTCAATCCTCGGATTCAGCGAACAGTTGCCATCTATCCCTTCTTGTCAGATTTCAGACGAGTGCTTGAGATTGGCAATACCAGTGAAGCCTATGATGAACTCTTCCGTTATTTCAAGTTCCACGATCCCTTCCATGAAACAGAGGAGGAAATCATGGCGACTCTTGCCTATATCGATGTGAAGAATCTTGCCCATCGTATCAAAGGAGAGGTCAAGATGATAACGGGCTTGGATGACGATGTTTGCTATCCCATTACCCAGTTCGCGATTTATAATCGTCTAACTTGCGATAAGGCCTATCGTATCATGCCTGAGTATGCCCACGAAGCCATGAATGTCTTTGTCAATGACCAAGTCTACAACTGGCTCTGCGGCAGTGAGATTTCTTTTTCCTATGTAAAATAATAACTTTGAGAGGGCACTAGCTCTCTTTTTTATATCGAAATCCCTGAAAGTACTTTTTGTAAATTTAAAATATTAAATTATTCTTGAAAGTAAAATCTATTCTATATCAATTTAGCTATAAAGTTCAAAGTTTATTGTATAATGAGGGAAAGGTATTATGCGAAAGGAGGAAACTTTCCGCTGTTTGGTCAGAGAGTAAGAGCAGTGGACGTTTGAAGAATGGGAGATCTCATTCAGTCGGTTACTTTCTTTTTCCTTGTTTAGTTGGAGGAACTAAAAATTTTAAGAAAAAAAGAAAGCGCTTTATTTATGAAGAATATGGAAGGTAAAAA
The DNA here is from genome assembly GCA_027682205.1 of Streptococcaceae bacterium AF54-32pH5A. Classification (GTDB taxonomy): domain Bacteria; phylum Bacillota; class Bacilli; order Lactobacillales; family Streptococcaceae; genus Streptococcus. The sequence goes on along the minus strand of JAQDAD010000001.1, from coordinate 666,686 downwards.
AATGAAGTATAGGGATTTTGATCGAAAACGACGATATGGCATTAGAAAATTTGCAGTTGGAACAGCTTCTGTACTAATTGGTACAGTTGTATTTGGAGTTTCGCCAGTCTTAGCTCAAGAACAGGGAAATGTAGTAGCGCCAAGTACTGAAAATGTGGAAAAAGGCAAAGACCAATCATCAGAAGAGGTGCCCAAAGAAGCTGTAGTAGGAAATACATCTGATGCTGATAAGAACGTAGCTGGGACTGAACTTGATCAAGATAAGCTCAAGAAGCAGGTAGAAGAAAAGACAGAAAATGCAACGGCAACAACGTTAAAAGAAGAGGAAGAATCAGCAGATGAGAATGCTATTCCTCGTGATTATTATTCAAGAGATCTACAGAATGCCAATCCTGTCCTAGAAAAAGAAGATGTTGAAACCAATGCGGCAAATGGTCAGAGAGTTGATTTATCAAGTGAATTAGAAAAGCTAAAGAAACTTGAAAACGCAACTGTTCACATGGAGTTTAAGCCAGATGCCAAAGCTCCAGCATTCTATAATCTCTTTTCTGTGTCGAGTGCTACCAAAAAAGATGAGTACTTCACTATGGCTGTCTACAATCAGGTAGCTTTGGTTGAAGGACGCGGTGCTAAAGGGGAGCAGTTCTATGATAAATATACGGATGCTCCTTTACAAGTACGTCCTGGCCAGTGGAACTCGGTGACTTTCACAGTTGAAAAACCGACAGCAGAATTGCCAAAAGGCCGAGTGCGTCTCTATGTGAACGGAGTATTATCTCGAACAAGTCTGAAATCTGGTCATTTCATCAAAGATATGCCAGATGTAACGCATGCTCAAATCGGAGCAACCAAGCGTGCCAGCAATACAGTCTGGGGAAGTAATCTACAAGTTCGAAACCTAACCGTCTATGATCGTGCCTTAAGCCCAGAAGAAGTTCAGACGAGAAGTCAACTATTTGAAAGAGGTGATTTGGAGAAGAAACTTCCAGAAGGTGCGAAAATCTCAGAGAAAGAAGACGTCTTTGAAGGCGGAATGAACAATAAACCAAATAAAGATGGAATCAAGAGTTATCGTATTCCAGCTCTGCTCAAGACAGATAAAGGAACTTTGATCGCAGGTGCGGATGAACGCCGTCTCCATTCGAGTGACTGGGGTGATATCGGTATGGTAATCAGACGTAGTGAAGACAATGGTAAAACTTGGGGAGACCGAGTAACCATTACCAACTTACGTGACAATCCAAAGGCTTCTGACCCATCGATCGGTTCACCAGTGAACATCGACATGACCTTGACTCAAGATCCTGAGACCAAACGCATCTTTGCCATTTATGACATGTTCCCAGAAGGAAAAGGAATCTTTGGTATGTCTTCGCAAAAAGAAGAAGCCTACAAAGAAATCAATGGCAAAACCTATCAAATCCTCTATCGTGAAGGAGAAAAGGAAGCTTATACCATTCGAGAAAATGGTACGGTTTATACACCAGATGGCAAGGCGACGGACTACCGTGTTGTTGTAGATCCTGTCAAACCAGCCTATAGCGACAAGGGTGATTTATACAAGGGTGACCAGCTACTAGGCAATATCTATTTCACAACAAACAAAACTTCTCCATTTAGAATTGCTAAGGATAGTTATCTATGGATGTCCTACAGTGATGACGACGGGAAGACATGGTCAGCGCCTCAAGATATTACTCCGATGGTCAAAGCTGATTGGATGAAATTCTTGGGCGTAGGTCCAGGAGTGGGGATTACCCTTCGTACTGGACCACATAAAGGTCGGATCGTCGTTCCTGTCTATACGACTAATCGTACCAACCACCTCAATGGTTCCCAATCATCTCGAATCATCTACTCAGACGATCATGGTAAAACATGGCATATGGGTGGTGGTGTCAATGACAATCGTAAACTTTATGATGGTACCGTGGTTGATTCAAGCACCATGAACAATTATTATGCTCAAAATACCGAGGCTTCAGTTGTTCAGTTAAACAATGGGGATCTCAAACTCTTTATGCGTGGATTGACAGGAGATCTACAGGTTGCAACCAGTCATGATGGTGGTCTAACTTGGGATAATAACGTTGATCGCTACGATGTACCAGATGTTTATGTTCAAATGGCTGCGACTCATACGGTTCAAAATGGTAAAGAGTATATTCTCTTGGCAAATGCGAATGGTCCAGGTCGTAAAAATGGCTATATTCGAGTGGCTCGTGTAGAAGAAGATGGCCAGTTAACTTGGTTGCACCACCATTTGATTCAGGAAGGCGAGTATGCGTATAACTCACTTCAACAAATTGGGCCAGATGAATTTGGACTTTTATATGAGCACCATGCGCCTGGAGGTGTTCCATATACACTTTCCTTCAAGAAATTCAACTGGGATTTCTTGACCAAGGATTGGATTTCTCCTAAAGAAGCAAAAGTGAAATACGCGATTGAAAAATGGCCAGGAATTCTTGCGATGGAGTTTGATTCGGAAGTATTGGTCAACAAGGCTCCAACCCTTCAATTGGCAAATGGTAAAACAGCACGCTTCATGACCCAGTATGATACGAAAACCCTCCTATTTACAGTGGATTCAGAGGATATGGGTCAAAAAGTTACAGGTCTGGCAGAAGGTGCAATTGAAAGTATGTATAATTTACCAGTCTCTGTGGCTGGGGCTAAGCTTTCGAATGGAATGAACGGAAGTGAAGCTGCTGTTCATGAAGTGCCAGAATACACAGGCCCATTGGGGACATCCGGTGAAGAGCCAGCACCGACAGTAGATAAGCCTGAATACACAGGCCCACTAGGGACAGCGGGTGAAGAGCCAGCACCGACAGTCGAGAAGCCGGAGTACACAGGCCCATTAGGGACAGCGGGTGAAGAGCCAGCACCGACAGTAGAGAAGCCGGAGTACACAGGTCCATTAGGGACATCCGGCGAAGAGCCAGCACCGACAGTCGAGAAGCCAGAATTTACAGGCGGTGTGAATGCTGTTGAAGCAGCAGTCCATGAACTTCCAGAGTACACAGACCCACTAGGTACAGCTGGTGAAGAAGCAGCTCCAACAGTCGAGAAGCCAGAATTTACAGGCGGTGTGAATGCTGTTGAAGCAGCAGTCCATGAAGCCCCTGAGTACAAAGGTGGTGTGAATGCAGCCGATGCGGCAGTCCATGAACTCGCAGAATATAAGGGAGCTAATTCGCTTGTGACTCTTGCTACAGAAGATTATACTTACAAAGCTCCTCTTGCTCAGCAGACACTTCCTGATACAGGGAACAAGGAGAGTGGAATCCTTGCCTCACTAGGACTCACAGCTTTCTTCCTTGGTTTGTTTGCAATGGGGAAAAAGAGAGAAGAATAAGAAAATAATTTTAATCATTTGGCTTTGTAAAAATAGAAGGAGATAGTAGGTTTTTCAGCCTGCTATCTTTTTCTTTCGACTCAAGGTGTACTAATAAGAAATTCTAAGATGTCTGAAACTACTTTCAGGATAGTCTGTTCTATAAAATAGTTTTGAAACTGAAATCTATTCTACTATAAACTATTGAAAGCGCTTAACAAATAATATATAATAAGCCCATAGAAGAAAGAAAGGGAGGAAAGAGGATGCCACAAATAAGCAAAGAAGCCTTGATTGAACAAATCAAAGATGGAATCATTGTCTCTTGCCAGGCACTTCCTCATGAACCGCTTTATACAGAAGCGGGAGGGGTTATCCCCTTGCTGGTCAAAGCGGCTGAGCAAGGTGGAGCAGTCGGTATCCGAGCAAACAGTGTTCGCGATATCAAGGAGATTAAGGAGGTTACGAAACTCCCGATTATCGGGATTATCAAACGTGACTATCCGCCACAGGAGCCATTCATTACAGCTACGATGAAAGAAGTTGATGAATTGGCTGAACTAGATATTGAGGTTATTGCTCTGGATTGTACCAAACGTGAACGTTACGACGGTTTGGAAATTCAGGACTTCATCCGACAAGTCAAAGAAAAGTATCCACATCAACTCTTAATGGCTGATACTAGCACTTTTGAAGAAGGAATAGCAGCGGTTGAAGCAGGGATTGATTTTGTTGGAACAACCCTATCAGGTTACACTTCTTATAGTCCAAAAGTAGATGGTCCAGACTTTGAACTGATCAAAAAACTTTGTGAAGCAGGGGTGGATGTCATCGCTGAAGGGAAAATTCATACGCCAGAACAAGCCAAGCAAATCCTTGAATATGGGGTGCGAGGCATCGTTGTTGGTGGAGCTATTACTAGACCAAAAGAGATTACGGAACGCTTTGTTGCCGGTCTTAAATAATACAATATCAAAACAGAGGAGAGTGATCGATGCGTCGGATAAAATGAAAACGTATACAAATAGAAGGTTACTCACTGTCCAATATGGACACGCTTATCAATTAGGAGAATACAAATGAAATTTAGAAAACTAGCTTGTACAGTACTTGCGGGTGCTGCGATTCTTGGCCTTGCTGCTTGTGGTAACTCTGGTGGAAGTAAAGATGCTGGAAAATCAGGAAGCGATAGCGGAAAAACGGAAATCACTTGGTGGGCATTCCCAGTCTTCACACAAGAAAAAACTGGAGACGGTGTTGGAACTTATGAAAAATCAATCATCGAAGCTTTTGAAAAAGCAAATCCAGATGTAAAAGTGAAATTGGAAACCATCGACTTCAAGTCAGGTCCAGAAAAGATCACAACAGCTATCGAAGCAGGAACAGCACCAGACGTACTCTTTGACGCACCAGGACGTATCATTCAATACGGTAAAAATGGTAAATTGGCTGAGTTGAATGACCTCTTTACAGACGAATTCGTCAAAGATGTTAACAACGAAAACATCGTACAAGCAAGTAAGGCCGGTGACAAAGCTTACATGTATCCAATCAGTTCAGCACCATTCTACATGGCCATGAACAAGAAGATGTTGGAAGATGCAGGAGTTGCAAACCTTGTCAAAGAAGGTTGGACAACTGATGACTTTGAAAAAGTTTTGAAAGCGCTTAAAGATAAAGGCTACACTCCAGGTTCATTGTTCAGTTCTGGTCAAGGGGGAGACCAAGGAACACGTGCCTTCATTGCAAACCTTTATGGCGGTTCTGTAACAGACAAAGATGTAACAAAATACACAACTGACGACCCTAAATTCGTCAAAGGTCTTGAAAAAGCTGCTAGCTGGATCAAGGATGGTCTATTGAACAACGGTTCACAATTTGACGGTGGAGCAGACATCCAAAACTTTGCTAACGGTCAAACTTCATACACTATCCTTTGGGCTCCAGCTCAAAATGGTATCCAAGCGAAGCTCTTGGAAGCAAGTAAAGTAGACGTGGTAGAAGTACCATTCCCATCAGACTCTGGTAAACCATCTCTTGAATACCTTGTAAACGGCTTTGCAGTATTCAACAACAAAGATGATAAGAAAATCGCTGCTGCTAAGAAATTCGTTCAATTCATCGCAGATGACAAAGAATGGGGTCCTAAAGACGTAGTTCGTACAGGTGCCTTCCCAGTTCGTACTTCATTTGGCAAACTTTATGATGACAAACGTATGGAAACAATCAGTAGCTGGACTAAATACTACTCACCATACTACAACACTATCGATGGATTTGCTGAAATGAGAACACTTTGGTTCCCAATGTTGCAATCTGTATCAAACGGTGACGAAAAACCAGCGGATGCTTTGAAAGCCTTCACTGAAAAAGCTAACGAAACAATCAAAAAAGCTACAAAACAATAAGCACTAAGTCAGATTGATTCCCCCTTTTCCCTGTGCACTAAGGTGTAAGAAAAGGGGGACTTTTGTTTGAAATGGTAGGAACTGTCACGAAATTAAAATGAAGTTCTTACATAAGCGAATCTTAAAAAATTTCATTTTGATTTTAAAACAGTTCAAGAAAATCAAAAACTATTCTATTTGAAAGAGAGGTGCCGACTGTGAAAGTCAATAAAATTCGTATGCGGGAAACAGTGATTTCCTACGCTTTCCTAGCACCAGTGTTATTCTTCTTTGTCATCTTTGTCTTGGCTCCTATGATTATGGGATTCATTACAAGTTTCTTTAACTACTCCATGACCAGCTTTGAGTTTGTAGGCTTGGACAACTACATTCGTATGTTTAAAGACCCTGTCTTTACCAAGTCTTTGATCAATACCGTTATCCTGGTTATTGGATCAGTACCAATTGTTGTACTTTTCTCTCTCTTTGTAGCATCTCAAACCTATCATCAGAATGCTATTGCTCGATCTTTCTACCGTTTCGTCTTCTTCCTTCCTGTAGTTACAGGTAGTGTTGCCGTAACAGTTGTATGGAAATGGATCTATGACCCACTATCAGGGATTCTAAACTTTGTCCTTAAGTCAAGCCATATCATCAGCCAAAACATTTCTTGGTTGGGTGATAAAAACTGGGCTTTGCTAGCGATTATGATTATCCTTTTGACAACATCTGTTGGTCAACCGATTATCCTTTATATCGCTGCCATGGGAAATATTGATAACTCACTAGTTGAAGCTGCGCGTGTTGACGGTGCGACTGAGTTCCAAGTGTTCTGGAAGATCAAATGGCCTAGCCTTCTTCCAACAACTCTTTACATCGCAATTATTACGACCATCAACTCATTCCAATGTTTCGCCTTAATTCAGCTCTTGACATCTGGTGGTCCAAACTACTCAACAAGCACCTTGATGTACTACCTTTACGAAAAAGCCTTCCAATTGACAGAGTACGGCTATGCAAATACCATCGGTGTCTTCTTGGCAGTAATGATTGCCATTGTCAGCTTTGCTCAATTCAAGATCCTCGGAAACGACGTAGAATACTAAAGAAAGGAGACAGTTATGCAACCTACACAAAAGAAACCTTTAACAGCTTTCACTGTTATTTCAACGATTATCTTGCTCTTGTTGACCGTGCTGTTCATCTTTCCATTCTACTGGATCTTGACAGGGGCCTTCAAATCACAACCGGATACCATTATGATTCCGCCACAGTGGTTCCCTAAAATGCCAACCATGGAAAACTTCCAACAACTCATGGTGCAAAACCCTGCTATGCAGTGGATGTGGAACTCTGTATTTATCTCGCTGGTAACCATGTTCCTAGTTTGTGCAACCTCTTCTCTAGCAGGATATGTATTGGCTAAAAAACGTTTCTATGGTCAGCGCATTCTCTTTGCAGTCTTTATCGCTGCCATGGCTCTTCCAAAACAAGTTGTCCTTGTACCATTAGTACGTATCGTCAACTTCATGGGAATTCACGATACTCTTTGGGCAGTTATCTTGCCTTTGATTGGATGGCCATTCGGGGTCTTCCTCATGAAACAATTCAGCGAAAACATCCCAACAGAATTGCTTGAATCAGCTAAAATCGATGGTTGTGGTGAGATTCGTACCTTCTGGAGCGTGGCCTTTCCTATTGTGAAACCAGGATTTGCAGCCCTTGCAATCTTTACCTTCATCAATACTTGGAACGACTACTTCATGCAGTTGGTAATGTTGACTTCACGTCAGAACTTGACTATCTCACTCGGGGTTGCGACCATGCAGGCCGAAATGGCAACCAACTATGGTTTAATTATGGCAGGTGCCGCTCTTGCAGCAGTGCCAATCGTAACAGTCTTCCTTGTCTTCCAAAAATCCTTTACACAGGGTATTACTATGGGAGCTGTTAAAGGATAATACTCTGCGAAAATCGAATTCAAACTACGTCAGCGTCACCTTGCCATACTTAAGTATTGCTTGCGGTTAGCTTCCTAGTCCATTCTTCCATTTTCATTGAGTATAAGAGAATACAGAGTTATAAGTGTCTACAAAATGTTGGGTATTTACTTACCTTAGAGATTTTGTCAGACACTTATAAACTTAATCTATGATTTTAGTTAACTATCAGAAACGAAGGAAACAGTATGATTTTTGACGATTTGAAAAACATCGCCTTTTACAAAGGGGTTCATCCCAATCTAGATAAGGCTATCGACTATCTCTATCAGCACCGTAAGGATTCTTTCGAACTAGGTAAGTATGAGATTGACGGGGACAAGGTCTTTCTAGTTGTTCAGGAAAATGTCCTCAATCAAGCTGAAAATGATCAATTTGAACACCATAAGAACTATGCAGATTTGCATTTGCTGGTAGAAGGACATGAATATTCTAGCTACGGTTCACGTATCAAAGACGAGGCAGTAGCATTCGACGAAGCGAGTGACATTGGTTTTGTTCATTGTCATGAAAAATACCCACTATTGTTGGGCTATCACAATTTTGCGATTTTCTTCCCAGGAGAACCACACCAGCCAAATGGCTATGCAGGTATGGAAGAGAAGGTTCGCAAATATCTCTTTAAAATTTTGATTGATTAAAAAAATCAGGAGGAGCAAACATGGCACAAAAAGGAGTAAGCCTGATCAAGGCAGCATTTGATACAGATAATTTTCTCATGCGTTTCAGTGAGAAGGTCTTGGATATCGTGACAGCCAATCTTCTTTTTGTCGTCTCTTGTTTGCCCATCGTGACGATTGGAGTGGCGAAAATCAGCCTCTATGAGACTATGTTCGAGATTAAGAGAAGCAGACGGGTACCAGTCTTTAGAACTTATATAAGGGCCTTCAAGCAAAATCTGAAACTGGGGCTTCAGTTGGGTCTGTTAGAGTTGGGCATTGTGTCATTAAGCTTTCTAGATCTCTATCTCTTCTGGGGACAGACAACTTTGCCTTTCCAGATTGTGAAAGCTATTTGTTTGGGGATTCTCATCTTCCTCACTCTGGTGATGCTGGCTAGTTATCCCATCGCTGCGCGCTATGATTTGTCTTGGAAAGAAGTGCTGCAAAAAGGGCTTATCTTGGCAAGTTTTAACTTTCCATGGTTCTTCCTCATGTTAGCCATTCTCTTTCTTATTGTGATGGTTCTTTATCTATCCGCCTTCACTCTCCTTTTGGGTGGGTCAGCCTTTATCCTCTTTGGTTTTGGTTTGCTAGTCTTTCTCCAAGCAGGTTTGATGGAGAAAATTTTCGCCAAATACCAGTAGGATGGTTTGTTTCTGAAACTACTTTCAATCGTTACAGTTTCTAAAATACAAGTAGAAACTAAAATCTAAGTGTATACAAGATATTGAAAGCGATTTTCACAAGGTGTATACTAAACTTGTAAAAAATAGAACTGCTCTCAGCAGAAAAAAGAAATCTTAGGAGAAAATCTATGTCAGATTTAAAAAAATATGAAGGTGTCATTCCAGCCTTCTACGCATGTTATGACGATCAAGGAGAAGTAAGTCCAGAGCGTACGCGTGCCTTGGTTCAATACTTTATTGATAAGGGAGTTCAAGGTCTCTATGTCAATGGTTCTTCTGGTGAATGTATCTACCAAAGTGTAGAGGACCGCAAGTTGATTTTGGAAGAAGTCATGGCAGTTGCTAAAGGTAAATTGACCATTATCGCTCACGTAGCTTGCAACAATACGAAAGACAGTATGGAACTTGCTCGCCATGCGGAAAGTTTGGGAGTAGATGCTATTGCAACAATCCCACCAATCTACTTCCGATTGCCTGAGTACTCAGTTGCTAAATACTGGAATGATATCAGTGCTGCAGCGCCAAACACAGACTATGTGATCTACAACATTCCTCAATTAGCAGGTGTTGCTTTGACTCCAAGTCTTTACACTGAGATGTTGAAAAATCCTCGTGTTATCGGTGTGAAGAACTCTTCTATGCCAGTTCAAGATATCCAAACCTTTGTTAGCCTTGGTGGAGAAGACCACATCGTCTTTAACGGTCCAGATGAACAGTTCCTTGGTGGACGTCTCATGGGTGCTAAAGCTGGTATCGGTGGTACTTATGGTGCTATGCCAGAACTCTTCTTGAAACTCAATGAGTTGATTGCTGAGAAAGACTTGGAAACAGCTCGTGAATTGCAATACGCTATCAATGCAATCATTGGCAAATTGACTGCTGCACATGGAAATATGTACGGTGTCATTAAAGAAGTCTTGAAGATCAATGAAGACTTGAATATTGGTTCAGTTCGTTCGCCATTGACACCAGTAACTGAAGCAGATCATCCAGTTGTAGAAGCAGCTGCAGCCTTGATTCAAGAAACCAAGGAGCGCTTCCTCTAATACCTAAGGAGGTATTTATGACACACTATGTTGCAATTGATATTGGCGGAACCAACATCAAATATGGTTTGATTGACCAAGAAGGCCAACTTGTTGAATCGCATGAAATGCCAACTGAGGCGTATAAGGGTGGCCCCCATATCTTACAAAAGACAAAAGATATCGTTTCCAGCTATTTAGAAAAGGGGCCAGTAGCAGGTGTTGCCATTTCTTCTGCTGGGATGGTGGATCCTGACAAGGGTGAAATCTTCTATGCGGGGCCTCAAATTCCTAACTACGCAGGAACCCAGTTCAAAAAGGAAATCGAGACTAGCTTTTCGATTCCTTGTGAAATTGAGAATGATGTCAACTGCGCAGGTCTTGCTGAGGCAGTATCTGGTTCAGGCAAGGGAGCGAGTGTGACACTTTGCTTGACCATTGGAACAGGTATCGGTGGTTGCTTGATTATGGATGGGAAAGTCTTCCATGGATTTAGCAATTCAGCCTGTGAAGTCGGTTATATGCATATGCAGGATGGAGCTTTCCAAGATTTGGCTTCTACGACAGCCTTGGTAGAGTATGTGGCTTCAGCTCATGGAGATTCAGTTGACCAGTGGAATGGCCGACGTATCTTTAAGGAAGCTACTGAAGGAAACAAGATCTGCATGGCTGGTATTGACCGAATGGTAGACTATCTAGGAAAAGGTCTGGCAAATATTTGCTACGTTGCCAATCCAGAGGTGGTCATTCTAGGTGGTGGTATCATGGGGCAAGAGGCTATCCTCAAACCAAAGATCCGTACATCTCTGAAAAATGCACTTGTACCTAGTCTAGCTGAAAAAACACGATTAGAATTTGCCCATCACCAAAATACAGCAGGTATGTTGGGTGCCTATTATCATTTCAAGACAAAACAATCCTAATTTGGAACTATAGAATTAAGCAGAACACTTAATCACTACTCGAGTGAAAAGTGTTTGGCTTAATTCTTTTTTTGATGATAGAAAAACTGTCCAGTACATGAAAAGTAGTGGAAAGACAAAGAAGAATTACAAAAAAGAACAATAAGAGCAGAATTCCTACCATCGAAAAATATATGAGAGGAGATTCCTTTTAAGATAGCGAAGATGGTGCAAGCTCTCTACTTTGTTTCCAAATACTAAACCCAAGCCAAGAAGAAAAAGTGATATAATGAGGTAGATGAGAAATTGACAAATTAGAAGTTGTAGAGGTGAGAAAAATGGAATGGCAGCACATCCAACTTCAATCGAAATAGTATAAAATTACCAGGAGATTATAAGATGAACAATTATATAAAATGTAATCAAGATAGATGGAATAATGTAAAAAATGACTATACTGAGCCATTGACACATGAAGAATTAGAAAAAGTTAGAAAACATCCAATTTCTGTTGCGTTAACTGTTGGGAAAAAAGTCCCGGAAGAATGGTTTGAAAAAGCCAAGGGAAAAAAGATACTAGGGTTAGCTTGTGGTGGTGGACAGCAGGGGCCAGTTTTTGCTATAAAAGGTTATGATGTCACCATAATGGATTTTTCCACATCACAATTACAAAGAGATGATATGGTTGCTAAAAGAGAAGGCTTAAAAATCACTACCGTTCAAGGCGATATGACAAAACCATTCCCATTTGAAGATGAAACGTTTGATATTATTTTTAATCCGGTTTCAAATGTATATATAGAAGATTTAGAAAACATGTATAAAGAAGCCTCTCGAGTATTGAAAAAGGGTGGACTCTTAATGGTCGGATTTATGAATCCTTGGATATACATGTATGATGCTGACATTGTATGGGACAAACCCGGTGAGGAATTACTGTTACAATTTTCACTCCCTTTTAATTCAAAAGAGCTTGAAAAGGAAGGCAAGATAAACATCAATCCAGAATATGGATATGAATTTAGTCATACCTTAGAAACTCAGATTAGAGGACAACTGAAGAATGGTCTCGCTATGATAGATTTTTATGAATCATGTGATAAAAGAAATAGATTATCACGCTATGGAAATGACTATATAGCGACACTCTGCATTAAACTATAATATTATGGAACGTATTTCAGGAGTATAGCCTATTTTATTTTCTGAAAGGGATAAAATCTAAATCTTAGTTTGTCGAAGTAAAACAATTAAATAAAATGATAGAGAGGAAGTAAAAGCAAATAGCCGATACTTCCTTTTTTGTTGTCAAGAATTTAAAAAAGGAAAGGGGAATTTATGGAAGGACTGAAAAACACAGATGATAAAGAAGGCATTAGCACAAAGAGAAAGATTGGAAAAACCGCCTATGAGCCCATTATCATTTCAAGACAAAACAATCCTAGTTTGGTTGAACCAAACTAGGATTTTCTAGCGCGTTTTTGTCTACGATAGCCGTTGAGTTTTTTATTTTCCCAATAGCTGTTAAAGATTTTTTCCTTGCTCTCACGATTGATTTCCAAAAAGTAGGCATAAATCAAATCTATTAAGATGAGCATAGGGAGCTGAGCGGAAATACGCTGGATGTAAGAAGATTGGCTATGACTTGCGACTAGGACTGTTTCGGTGTAGGTTTGACAGTCTTTGCTAGGAGAACCGGTAAAGAGAATGGTTTTGGCACCCATGTCCTTGGCATCCAGCAAACTATCTAGGACGGATTGGGTAGTACCCGATAGGGAAAAACCAAGCACCAAACAGTTTTCATCCATGATACTGGTCGTCCATGCAAAGCCATCCTGATCGGTCAAAGCTTCACAGACCACACCTAGACGCATAAAACGCAGTTTCATCTCACGGGCAATCAGACCGGAACTTCCCGTTCCAAAAAAGTAAACCCGTTCAGCATTATCGATTAGCTGGGCTACACGTTCAAGCTGCGCTTCATCGATCAAATCCTGTGTTTGTTCCCGTAGGTTACTGTAGCTTCGAAGCACACGTTTGGTCAAGGGACTGTGTTTGTGAGAATGAGTGTCCTGTTTGCTAGCCTGGTGCTGGTATTGAAAAACAAATTCCCGATAGCCAGTAAAGCCACATTTTTTTGCAAAACGAGTAAGGGCAGCTTGGGAAACATGCAGTTTTTGAGTAACCTGTTGCGATGATAGATCATCCACAATCGTATCTACCTGCAAAAAATAGCGAGCGATTTCTTGCTCGAGCTCGGTTAGTTCTTCAAAATGGAGATCGATTATGGTTGCGATGTCTGGCTTGTTCATGAGGCTCCTTTTTATGAGTCAAAGTCTTAAGAGTTAACGCTTTCCTAACTATTACTATCATTATATCATAGAAGATAGGATAACTAAATAAAAAGGCATTTTCAGATAAAAGTCAAAAAATGCTTCTCCTTTTCCAAGTCTTTCTCCGTAAAATATGGTACAATGAAGAGTACTGGTTTCTAGTCAAATCCTAGATTTTTTAGGTGGATTTGTCAGGGAAAACTGGAATTTTTCTAGAAAAGAGACTTAGTTGTATGAGAAAATTCAATAGCCATTCTATTCCGATTCGGCTTAATTTACTGTTTGCCATTGTTATCCTGTTGTTTATGGCCATTATTGGCCGATTGTTATATATGCAGGTACTCAATAAAGATTTTTATGAAACAAAATTGGCTTCAGCTAGCCAGACAAGGGTAACAACCAGTTCGGCTCGTGGACAGATCTATGATGCATCAGGGAAACCCTTGGTAGAAAATACTGTCAAGCAAGTTGTTTCTTTCACGCGAAACAATAAAATGACGGCAGCTGAATTGAAGGAAACAGCCAAGAAACTTCTCACATATGTAAATGTAACCTCCCCTGAACTCACAGATCGACAGATCGCAGACTACTACTTGGCGGACCAGGACATTTACAAAAAAACAGTCGAATCCTTGCCAAGCGATAAACGCCTAGATTCAGATGGAAACCGCTTATCTGAAGCGACTCTCTACAATAATGCGGTAGAAAGCATTGACGTGAGTCAACTAAATTATACAGATGACCAAAAAAAGGAAATCTATCTGTTTAGTCAGCTCAATGCTGTTGAAAATTTTGCGATGGGCACCATTTCTACAGATGCCTTAGATGATACTCAAGTTGCTCTTGTAGCTTCTGCATCCAAGGAATTACCGGGCATTAGCATTTCAACTTCATGGGACAGAAAAGTACTGGACACTTCTCTATCGTCTATCGTCGGTAGCGTTTCAAGTGAAAAGTCAGGTCTTCCAGCAGAGGAAGTTGACGCTTATCTCAAGAAAGGATACTCTCTCAATGACCGAGTGGGAACTTCTTATCTTGAAAAGCAATATGAAGATGTCCTCCAAGGTAAACGCTCTGTCAAAGAAGTGCATCTCGACAAACACGGAAATATGGAAAGTGTGGAAAATGTCGAGGAAGGAAGCAAAGGGAACAATATCAAACTAACGATTGACCTAGCTTTCCAAAATGGAGTGGATGACCTACTTAAGAGCTACTTTAACTCCGAGTTGAGTAACGGTGGAGCCAAATATTCTGAAGGAGTCTACGCTGTCGCTCTTAATCCTAAAACAGGTGCAGTTCTAGCCATGTCTGGTATTAAGCATGATGTTAAATCAGGTAAACTGAGCTCAGACTCTCTAGGAACAGTCACCAATGTCTTTGTTCCAGGATCTGTTGTCAAGGCGGCAACCATTAGTTCTGGCTGGGAAAACGGCGTCTTGTCAGGCAACCAAACCTTGCTTGATCAGCCCATAGTCTTTCAAGCTTCCTCTCCTATCAATTCATGGTACACCTTGTCCTACGGATCCTTTCCTATCACAGCAGTGGAAGCACTAGAGTACTCCTCTAATACCTACATGGTGCAAACAGCACTGGGAATCATGGGGCAGACTTACCAACCCAATATGATGGTAGCAACGAGCCAATTAGAGACAGCAATGGGCAAATTGCGATCAACCTTTGGAGAATACGGACTAGGAGCTGCAACAGGGATTGACCTTCCAGATGAATCAACAGGTTTTATACCAAAAGAGTTTGATTTGGCCAACTATCTAAATAATGCCTTTGGTCAGTTTGATAACTACACTCCGATGCAGTTAGCCCAGTATGTCGCAACAATCGCAAACAATGGTGTGCGTTTGGCCCCCCACATCGTTGAAGGAATCTATGGCAACAATGACCAAGGGGGACTAGGCAGTCTGGTTCGGGAAACAGCTGCCAAGGAAATGAACAAGATCAATATATCAGAAGCAGATATGGCTATCTTGCAGCAAGGTTTCTATCAAGTTTCGCATGGAACGAGCGCTCTGACAACCGGTCGCGCCTTCTCAAATGGTGCAGCCGTTTCCATCAGCGGGAAAACGGGTACTGCCGAGAGTTACGTTAATGGTGGTCAAAAAGCCAACAATACCAATGCTGTCGCCTATGCACCGTCAGATAATCCCCAAATTGCGGTCGCAGTCGTCTTTCCTCATAATACCAACCTAACAAACGGTGTTGGACCTTCGATTGCACGTGACATTATCAACCTCTATAACCAACAACATCCAATGAATTAGAAAGGAACTTATGCTGTATCCAACGCCTATTGCTAAGTTGATTGATAGCTATTCAAAGCTTCCGGGTATCGGGATTAAAACGGCTACCCGCCTAGCCTTCTATACTATTGGAATGTCTGATGACGATGTCAATGAATTTGCTAAAAATCTCCTGTCTGCCAAGCGGGAACTAACCTATTGTTCCATCTGTGGTCGCTTGACTGACGATGACCCCTGCTCTATCTGTACAGATCCGACTCGAGACCAGACGACCATCCTGGTGCTAGAAGATAGTCGCGATGTGGCTGCCATGGAAAATATCCAAGAATATCACGGACTCTATCATGTCTTGCATGGACTCATTTCTCCTATGAATGGCATCAGTCCAGATGATATCAATCTCAAGAGCCTCATGACCCGTCTCATGGATAGTGAGGTTTCAGAAGTCATCGTAGCCACCAACGCGACGGCAGATGGGGAAGCGACCTCTATGTACCTCTCTCGCCTGCTCAAACCAGCAGGTATCAAGGTCACTCGTCTGGCACGAGGCCTAGCCGTTGGAGCAGATATCGAGTATGCGGATGAAGTTACACTATTACGAGCTATTGAAAATCGGACAGAGTTGTAGGAGTAAATAAATTTACGAACTCAATTCATTTAGTAAAAAAACAAGGAGACCGACTTTGTTTATATCGGTCTCTTTTATGTTTATTGAATTCTAGTACCATGTTCAAGTTTCAAAAAAGAAGCAAATATGATATACTAAAGAACGAGTATTCTATTAGAAAATAGGACAGTAATATGAAACAAACGATTATTCTTTTATACGGTGGACGAAGTGCAGAGCGTGAAGTCTCTGTCCTTTCAGCTGAAAGTGTCATGCGTGCGGTCAACTACGATCGTTTCACAGTCAAGACTTTCTTCATCAGCCAGTCAGGTGACTTTATCAAAACGCAAGAATTTAGCCAGACTCCAGGTCAAGAAGATTGTCTCATGACCAATGCGACTATTGACTGGGACAAGAAAATAGCGCCAAGTGCCATCTACGAAGAAGGTGCAGTGGTCTTTCCAGTCCTTCATGGTCCGATGGGAGAAGATGGCTCTGTTCAAGGATTCTTGGAAGTTTTGAAAATGCCTTATGTTGGCTGCAATATCTTGTCGTCAAGTCTTGCCATGGATAAAATTACGACTAAGCGTGTCTTGGAGTCTGCTGGGATTGCCCAAGTTCCTTATGTAGCCATTGTTGAAGGGGATGATGTGACTGCTAAAATCGCTGAAGTTGAAGAAAAATTGACTTATCCAGTCTTCACGAAGCCGTCAAACATGGGTTCTAGTGTCGGTATTTCTAAGTCTGAAAACCAAGAGGAACTCCGTCAAGCTTTGGAGCTTGCCTTCCAATATGACAGCCGTGTCTTGGTAGAGCAAGGGGTGAATGCCCGTGAAATCGAGGTTGGTCTCTTGGGCAACTATGATATCAAGAGTACCCTTCCTGGTGAAGTGGTCAAGGATGTTGCCTTCTATGATTACGATGCCAAATATATCGATAACAAGATTACCATGGATATCCCAGCAAAGATCAGTGATGATGTGGTAGCTGTTATGCGCCAAAATGCAGAAACGGCCTTCCGTGCAATCGGTGGCCTCGGTCTGTCTCGTTGCGATTTCTTCTATACAGATAAGGGCGAGATTTTCCTAAACGAGCTCAATACCATGCCAGGTTTCACCCAGTGGTCTATGTATCCACTACTATGGGACAATATGGGAATCAGCTACCCAGAACTAATCGAGCGTTTGGTTGACCTTGCCAAGGAAAGCTTTAACAAGCGCGAAGCGCATTTGCTATAAAATGAAAGAGAGGGTAGAAGCCAGAACCACCACCTGCCAGGTGAATGAAGTTCTCGGACTTCAACCCTTTTTAAAGGAGTAGAAATGAAATTAACAATCCATGAAGTGGCTCAAGTTGTAGGAGCTAAAAATGATGTTAACATCTTTAAGGATATCCAGTTAGAAAAAGCTGAGTTTGATAGTCGTTTGATCGCGGTGGGAGATTTGTTTGTACCACTCAAGGGAGCGCGTGACGGTCATGACTTTATCGAAACAGCTTTTGAAAATGGTGCTGTTGTAACCTTGTCTGAGAAAGAGGTTGCAAATCATCCCTATATTCTAGTAGACGACGTCTTGACTGCCTTTCAAACCCTAGCTGCCTACTATCTTGAAAAAACGGGAGTTGATGTCTTTGCAGTCACGGGTTCAAATGGCAAGACAACGACCAAGGATATGCTGGCGCATTTACTGTCAACAACCTACAAAACCTACAAGACACAAGGTAACTACAATAATGAGATTGGTCTTCCCTATACAGTTCTCCATATGCCTGAAGGAACAGAAAAGTTGGTCTTGGAGATGGGACAGGATCATCTTGGAGACATCCATCTCTTGTCTGAATTGGCCCATCCTAAAACAGCCATCGTGACCTTGGTTGGAGAAGCTCATTTGGCTTTTTTCAAAGACCGTTCAGAGATTGCCAAGGGAAAAATGCAAATTGCAGACGGGATGGCACCGGGTTCCTTGCTTTTAGCGCCAGCTGACCCTATTGTAGAGGACTACTTGCCTACTGATAAAAAGGTGGTTCGTTTTGGTCAAGGAGCAGAGCTGGAAATCACAGACTTGGTTGAGCGCAAGGACAGTCTGACCTTTAAAGCTAATTTCTTGGGACAAACCCTCGATTTGCCAGTGACTGGTAAGTACAATGCCACCAATGCTATGATTGCTGCTTATGCGGCTCTACAAGAAGGAGTTTCAGAGGAGCAGATTCGTCAGGCTTTCCAAAATCTTGAATTGACTCGTAACCGTACCGAGTGGAAGAAAGCTGCCAATGGAGCAGATATTCTGTCTGACGTATACAATGCCAATCCAACAGCCATGAAGCTAATTTTAGAGACTTTCTCTGCTATTCCAGCTAATGAAGGTGGCAAGAAAATTGCTGTTCTAGCAGACATGAAGGAACTTGGTGACCAGTCTGTTCAACTCCATAACCAGATGATTTTGAGCCTATCGCCAGATGTGCTTGATATGGTTATTTTCTATGGAGAAGACATTGCCGAATTAAGCCAGCTGGCCAGTCAAATGTTCCCGATCGGTCACGTTTTCTATTTTAAGAAAACAGCTGACAAGGATCAATTTGAAGACTTAGTCAAGCAGGTTAAGGAAAGCCTCGGTGCCAATGACCAGATCCTGCTTAAAGGCTCTAACTCCATGAATCTAGCCAAGTTGGTAGAAAGTTTAGAAAACGAATGCAAGTGATTTTACCCAGTATCTGCAAAGAATGCTAGACATTACGGATACTGGATTAACCTTTACAAAAGATCCTTTTGACCGTGAGCGCTACGAGGACTTGCGAAGTCTGTTTAGCGAAATGTTGAATCAGGTATCAGACCTCGATGCAGAAGAAGTGGCAGAAGTCTTGAAACCAACTTCCGCTTACGCGACTCCTCTGATGGACATCCGTGCTTGGATTGTTGAGGATGAAAAAGTCTGTTTAGTTAGAGGAAAAGGAGAGGATAGTTGGGCTTTGCCAGGTGGATTTGGTGAAGTCGGCTATTCTCCAACTGAAAATATTCTCAAGGAAATTGAAGAAGAAACCGGTTTTACAGCAAAAACTGAAAGATTACTTGCAGTTTTTGATACCAATCGTTTCCAACTACAGAGCAAACAATATGCAAAGTTTGTGTTTGAATGCCAACTTTTTGACGGACAATTTCAAGAAAATCAAGAGATTGCTGACCTTCAATTTTTTGCCATTGACCAACTGCCAGCCTTGTCTGAAAAGCGCATAACCAAGGAGCAGATGGAGATTCTTTGGCAGGTTTATCAGGGACAAAGAGAGCAATATATTGATTAGATTATGCTAGAGAAGTTTTCAAATCAAAAAAGGTGTCTGTAAGGTGCATTTCTGCTACACAAATGATATAATAGGTTGCGAATTTAAGTCGCAAGTATTCTATGCTTAGTATAGAATCAAGCTTTTTCAAAAAAATTAAAAAGGTCGAGCAGTGATTTTTCTACTGCTCCGGCTAGATGAACGAGGAATAGAATATGAATTTGTGGGAACAATTATTTACCACACAGATATCAGAACCGCCCCAGTTTGAACTCCACTGGTATATTGGTTTGTTATGTTTATTGGCTCTTACTTTCTATGTTTCATATCGTTACCGTGACAAGGTGGCTTACCAGCGCTTTATTCAGATCCTTCAGTCTCTTCAACTGATTGTTCTGTATAGCTGGTATTGGGGGAATCAGATGCCTCTATCAGAAAGTTTGCCCTTCTATCATTGCCGTATCGCCATGTTTGTTATGCTCTTGATTCCAGGGGCATCCAAGTATAAACAATACTTTGCCCTTCTAGGAACTTTTGGAGCAACCGCAGCACTGGCTTACCCTCTCTTTGATCCCTACCCATTTCCACACGTGACCATTTTGTCCTTCATTATCGGACACGTGGCACTTTTGGGGAATGCGCTCCTATACTTGTTTAAGAATTATGAAGCTTCTCTGCTCAATTTGAAAAATGTGACAGTGATTACATTTTCTCTAAATGCCTTGATAGGAGTTGTCAACTTGGTTGTAGGTGGAGATTATGGTTTTTTAACGAAACCACCACTAGTGGGGAATCACGGACTATTGGCGAATTACATCATCGTGTCCAGTGTGTTGGCGGCAGCTATCAGCTTGACTGCAAAAGTAGTAGAGGTCTTTTTGCAACAAAGAGCAGAAAAAATGATTCAAGAGAAAGCCTAAGAAGGCCTTCTCTTTTTTTGATTAAATATGTAAAATATAGCTGTAAGGATATAAAAATAATGATTGCTCCTGAGAAAAATTGTTCAAAAGACTTTTACAAAAAACCTAGAGGAAATTTATGAAAAACTAAGCACGATTGGATTTTTTGTGTTATAATATTTTGTGAATAGCTGTGTCTTGTCACAGTTATTGAAAATAGAAGTGAGAAACTTGGAAGACAGAGAGGACGCAATGTAATGACTAGAGATGGTTTTTTTACAGGCTTAGATATCGGAACTAGCTCCATCAAAGTGCTAGTTGCCGAACATAGAGATGGTGAAGTAAATGTAATTGGCGTTAGCAATGCCAAGAGTAAAGGTGTCAAGGACGGGATTATCGTTGATATTGAGGCTGCTGCTTCAGCAATTAAATCCACAATTTCCCAGGCAGAAGAGAAGGCAGGAATTTCAATCAAGTCTGTCAATGTTGGTTTACCAGCAAACCTTTTGCAGGTTGAACCAACTCAAGGAATGATTCCTGTAACATCAGATACAAAAGAAATTACAGATCAAGACGTAGAGAATGTTGTCAAATCAGCTTTGACAAAGAGCATGACGCCTGATCGTGAAGTGATTACTTTCATTCCAGAAGAATTTATCGTAGATGGTTTCCAAGGTATTCGTGATCCTCGTGGCATGATGGGAGTGCGTTTGGAAATGCGTGGTTTGTTGTACACAGGACCTCGTACCATCCTTCATAACCTTCGTAAAACCGTGGAGCGCGTGGGAATCCATGTTGACAACGTCATCATCTCACCATTAGCGATTGTAAATTCAGTTCTCAATGAGGGGGAACGTGAGTTTGGCGCGACAGTGATTGATATGGGTGGTGGGCAGACTACAGTTGCAACCATTCGCAATCAAGAATTGCAATTTACAAACATTTACCAAGAGGGTGGGGAATATGTCACTA
Source organism: Streptococcaceae bacterium AF54-32pH5A (assembly GCA_027682205.1). Taxonomy (GTDB): domain Bacteria; phylum Bacillota; class Bacilli; order Lactobacillales; family Streptococcaceae; genus Streptococcus. The sequence continues at coordinate 645,345 of JAQDAD010000001.1, read as the reverse complement.
AAGATATTTCCAAGGTCTTAAAAACATCCCAAAAAATCGCGGAAAGTTTGAAACTAAACTATGGTGAAGCTTATGTTCCACTAGCAAGTAACGAGACTTTCCAAGTAGAAGTCATTGGTGAAGTAGATCCTGTTGAAGTGACAGAAAGCTACTTGGCAGAAATTATTTCAGCACGTATCAAACATATTTTTGATCAAATTAAACAGGAGTTAGACAGAAGACACTTGTTGGATCTACCAGGTGGTGTCGTTCTGATCGGCGGAAATGCGATTTTACCAGGAGTTGTCGAATTGGCGCAAGAAGTGTTTGGTGTTCGAGTGAAACTCTATGTGCCAAATCAAGTGGGAATTCGCAACCCTGCTTTTGCACATGTAATCAGCTTGTCTGAGTTTGCAGGTAAATTGACAGAAGTGAATCTTCTGGCTCAAAAGGCAGTCAGAGGGGATGAATTCCTTCGTCAAAAACCAATTAATTTTGGTGTTTCAAATCAAAGTGTGACACCGATTATACAATCAACTCCAGTGCAACCAGCTACTGCAGCAACTGAAATCACACCTGACAGTGGCCTTGCTCCAAGAGACGAATTCCAAGCAAGTTCTCAAGATAAACCAAAATTAACAGACCGTTTCCGTAGCTTGATCGGAAGTATGTTTGACGAATAAAAGAGGAAAAGAAATTATGATATTTTCATTTGATACAGCAACTGCTCAAGGTGCAGTTATTAAAGTAATTGGTGTTGGTGGAGGCGGAGGTAATGCTATTAACCGCATGATCGACGAAGGTGTTTCAGGTGTAGAATTCATCGCAGCGAATACAGACTTACAAGCCTTAAGCAGTACAAAAGCTGAAACAGTTATCCAACTTGGTCCAAAATTGACTCGTGGTTTGGGTGCTGGGGGTCGTCCAGAAGTTGGACGTAAGGCTGCAGAAGAAAGCGAAGAAGTTTTGACTGAAGCAATCAGCGGTGCGGATATGGTCTTCATTACTGCTGGTATGGGGGGAGGATCTGGTACAGGTGCTGCCCCAGTTATTGCCCGCATTGCAAAAGATCTTGGAGCTCTTACAGTTGGTGTTGTGACACGTCCTTTTGGCTTTGAAGGAAGCAAACGTGGTCAGTACGCTGTAGAAGGAATCAACGAGCTTCGCGAGCATGTTGATACTCTATTGATTATCTCAAACAACAACTTGCTTGAAATTGTTGATAAGAAGACACCGCTTCTTGAAGCTCTTAGCGAGGCAGATAACGTCCTTCGCCAAGGTGTTCAAGGGATTACAGACTTGATTACCAACCCAGGTTTGATCAACCTTGACTTTGCCGATGTGAAAACGGTCATGGCAAACAAAGGGAATGCCCTCATGGGTATCGGTATTGGTAGTGGAGAAGAGCGTGTCGTTGAGGCGGCTCGTAAAGCGATTTACTCACCACTTCTTGAAACAACCATTGATGGAGCTGAAGATGTCATTGTCAACGTTACTGGTGGTCTTGATTTGACCTTGATTGAAGCGGAAGAAGCTTCAGAAATCGTCAACCAAGCAGCTGGTCAAGGAGTGAATATCTGGCTTGGAACATCAATCGACGAAAGCATGAAAGATGAAATCCGTGTTACTGTTGTAGCGACTGGTGTTCGTCAAGAACGTGTAGAAAAAGTTGTTGGTTCTCCTGTAAAACAAGCGGCTCGTCGTGAAGCCTCAAGACAACCGCACCCTCAAAATTTTGATCGTCATTTTGACCTAGAAGATACAGCAGAATTACCAAAACAAAGCCAACGACGCTTTGAAACAAGTCAATCTTCTGCTTTTGGTGATTGGGACTTGCGTCGTGAATCAATCGTTCGTCAAACTGATTCAGTCGTATCACCTGTAGAACGTTTCGAAGCACCGACTTATCAGGACGAAGATGAGTTGGACACACCTCCATTCTTCAAGAATCGTTAATCAATGGATTTGAAAAAAAATACAGAGTTCGTTTTTCAGCAGGTCGCTGAAGCTAGCCGAGAAGCCAATCGTGATCCAGCTTCTGTTTCAATTATTGCAGTGACGAAATATGTGGACGTAAAAACAGCGGAAGCCCTGCTTCCCCTTGGTGTTCATCATATTGGTGAAAATCGTGTTGATAAATTTTTAGAAAAATATCAGACGTTAAAGGAATTCCCTGTCACTTGGCATTTGATTGGAACGCTACAAAGACGGAAGGTCAAAGAAGTAATCCCTTTTGTGGATTACTTTCATGCTTTAGATTCCGTTAAATTGGCACAGGAGATTCAAAAGAGAACAGATCATGTTATCAAGTGTTTCCTACAGGTCAATATTTCAGGAGAAGAAAGCAAGCACGGTTTTTCAAAAGAAGAATTACTAGAACTTTTGCCAGACTTAGCTCAGCTAGATCAGATTGAGTATGTTGGTTTGATGACCATGGCTCCTTTTGAGGCAGATTCTGATGAATTGAAACAAATTTTCAAGAAAACTCAGGAACTGCAAGCAGAAATTAGGGAAAAACAAATTCCTAATATGCCGATGACAGAGTTGAGCATGGGCATGAGTCGTGACTATAAGGAAGCGATTCAATTTGGTTCGACCTTTGTTCGAATTGGCACAGCATTTTTTAAATAGGAGAGATCTATGTCTTTAAAAGATAGATTTGATAAATTTATAGATTATTTTACAGAAGATGGGGAAGAAACAACTGCGACTTATCAACCTCAGGATGAGCAGATGATTGCTTCATCCAGTTCAGCTTCTAAAGAACTGCCAGCGCAGTTTCAATCAAGCACTTCAAAAGATGCCAACATCACTCGCTTACATGCTCGCCAACAAGAATTGGCTATGCAAAGTCACCGTACTGATGAAAAAGTAACGATTGATGTTCGTTATCCTAGAAAATATGAGGATGCAACAGAGATTGTGGATTTATTGGCTGGAAATGAAAGTATCTTGATTGACTTCCAGTACATGACAGAAGTTCAGGCTCGTCGTTGTCTAGATTATCTGGACGGTGCCCGTCATGTTTTGGCAGGTAATCTGAAAAAAGTTGCGAGTACAATGTATTTGTTGACACCAATCAATGTGGTTGTGAATATTGAAGATATCAAGTTGCCTGATGATTCTCAAAGTGCAGAATTTAGTTTTGATATTAAACGAAATAGAGCAAGATGATGATTTTTCTGATTCGTCTAATCCAAAATGCAGTGAATATCTATTCCCTGCTTTTGTTAATCTATGCACTCCTCTCTTGGTTTCCAAATTCTTACGGTAGTTCACTAGAACGTTTACTGGAAAAGCTTATTAGACCGATTGTTGATCCACTTCGCCGTTTACCTTTACAATTTGGAGGTTTGGATTTATCCATTTGGCTGGCAATCCTAATCGTCCGTTTTTTGGGTGACAGCTTGATTCGTTTCTTGTTGATACTATGATGACAAATAAAGCGATTTACCAGCACTTCTCACGTGATGATGCTCCCTTTATTGATAAGGGATTAGAGTGGATCAAGCGGGTGGAAGATACTTATACTCCTGTCCTCACTGCTTTTGTCAACCCGCATCAGGAACATATATTGAGGGTTTTGGCTGGGACCCATGGACTGGGCTGTGTGAGTAGCGGAGAATATATCCATACGGAATTTGTCCGTGTTCTTCTGTATCCGGACTATTTCAGTCCGACACTGTCAGATTTTGAAATGGCATTGCTAGAAATCCGTTATCCAAGTAGATTTGAACAGCTAACACATGCAAAGATTTTGGGGACAATCATCAATCAACTAGGAATTGATCGTAAGCTCTTTGGTGATATCTTGGTAGATGAAAAGAGAGCACAGATTTTTGTCAATCGTGATTTTATCCCTCTGTTTCAGGATGGGATACAAAAGATTGCCAGATTACCTGTGTCGCTGGAGGAATGTCCTTTCACCGATAAAATTATATCTGAGATCAATTATCAAGAACAAGAGATTTTAATTTCCAGTTTTCGTTTGGATGCCCTCTTATCAAGTGCCTTGAAATTATCCAGAAAGCAGGCCAGTCAACTCATAGAGAAAAAATCTGTTCAGGTAAACTACCACCCCATTGAAAAATTAGATTATCTAGTAGCTGTAGGGGATTTGATTAGTGTGAGAAAGTTTGGCCGTCTGAAGATTGTCAAAGAAAATGGGCAAACTAAAAGGGATAAGATAAAACTGACTATCCAATTATTATTAAGTAAGTGAGGAAAAGTATGCCAATTACATCATTAGAAATTAAAGATAAAACCTTTTCTACGAAATTCAGAGGGTTTGATCCAGAAGAAGTAGATGAATTTCTTGATATTGTTGTTCGTGATTACGAGGATTTGGTTCGCAATAATCACGAAATGGAAAGGCACATTAGAAGTTTAGAAGAGCGCTTATCTTACTTTGATGAGATGAAAGATTCTTTGAGCCAGTCTGTTTTGATTGCTCAAGATACGGCTGAACGTGTAAAGCAAGCTGCTCAAGAACGCTCAAATAATATTATTAAACAGGCTGAGCAAGATGCCCAGCGCCTCCTTGAAGAGGCAAAATACAAGGCTAATGAAATCCTACGTCAGGCAACAGATAATGCTAAGAAGGTAGCTGTTGAGACAGAGGAGTTGAAAAATAAAAGCCGTGTATTTCATCAACGTCTCAAATCAACGATTGAAAGCCAGTTAGCTATTGTCGAATCTTCAGACTGGGAAGATATTCTTCGTCCGACTGCGACTTATCTCCAAACAAGTGATGAAGCCTTCAAGGAAGTCGTAGGTGAGGTCTTGGGAGAAGCTGTTCCTTCGCAACCAGAAGAAGAGCCGATTGATATGACACGTCAATTTTCACCTGAGGAAATGGCGGAGTTACAAGCACGGATTGAGGCGGGCAACAAAGAATTGGCTGAGTTTGAAGCCCAGCAAGTTAACAATCAAGTGGAAAATCATGGCCTAGACATTGATACGCTTGTAGAAGAGATACAGTCTCGTTCAGTTGAGTCACAACATGAGGATTCAGAAATCGTGACAGAGTATTTCTCAGTATCGCCATCAGCAACTGGAACTGCTTCTTCAACTACTGGACATGAAGCACAACAAGAATCCGTTACAATATTATAAGAAATAAATGTGAGAACAAGATCTAACCAACTATATTTCCAGCGAGTAGGAGACGGTGTGAGTCCTGCAATCCCTAGTGGTCAGATTATCCTCTCAAGCAATCCAATCTGAAAGCAGTAAGATTGGACGTTTCCCACGTTACGGGACAAGAGGGGAAAAGACAAAGTCTTTTTCCGAACAAAGGTGGTACCACGATTTTCGTCCTTTTCAGCGAGTCGTGGTTTTTGTATTTTAGTATATAATTAAAGGAGATAATATGAAACTCAAAGATACCCTTAATCTTGGAAAGACAGACTTTCCAATGCGTGCTGGACTTCCAACCAAAGAGCCAGTTTGGCAAAAAGAATGGGAAGAAGCAAAACTTTACCAACGTCGTCAAGAATTGAACCAAGGAAAACCGCATTTCACCTTACATGATGGTCCTCCGTATGCAAATGGAAATATCCACGTTGGACACGCTATGAACAAAATTTCTAAAGATATTATTGTTCGTTCTAAGTCTATGTCAGGTTTTTATGCGCCTTATATTCCAGGTTGGGATACACATGGTCTGCCAATCGAGCAAGTTTTGGCGAAACAAGGTGTCAAACGTAAAGAAATGGACTTGGTTGAGTACTTGAAACTTTGCCGTGATTACGCTCTTTCTCAAGTAGATAAACAACGCGAAGACTTTAAACGTTTAGGTGTTTCTGGTGACTGGGAAAATCCTTATGTGACCTTGACTCCAGACTATGAAGCGGCTCAAATCCGTGTCTTTGGTGAAATGGCTAAAAAAGGCTATATCTACCGTGGTGCCAAGCCAGTTTACTGGTCATGGTCATCTGAGTCAGCCCTTGCAGAAGCGGAAATTGAATACCATGACTTGCTTTCAACTTCTCTTTACTATGCTAATAAGGTTAAAGATGGCAAAGGTGTTCTAGACACTGATACTTATATCGTTGTTTGGACAACAACTCCATTCACCATCACTGCTTCTCGTGGATTGACAGTTGGAGCGGATATTGATTACGTTTTGGTTCAACCTGCTGGCGAAGAACGTAAGTTTGTAGTTGCTGCAGAATTGTTTAATAGTTTGTCTGAAAAATTCGGATGGGCTGATGTCCAAGTCTTAGCAACTTACCGTGGTCAAGAACTCAACCACATTGTGACAAAGCACCCGTGGGATACAGCAGTAGATGAACTGGTGATCCTTGGTGACCACGTTACAACAGACTCTGGTACTGGTATCGTCCATACGGCCCCTGGTTTTGGTGAGGACGACTACAATGTCGGTGTTGCCAACGGTCTTGAAGTTGCAGTAACGGTTAATGAACGCGGTATCATGATGGCCAATGCAGGTGCTGAGTTCGAAGGTCAATTCTACGACAAGGTTGTACCAACCGTTATCGAAAAACTTGGTAATCTTCTCCTTGCCCAAGAAGAAATTTCGCACTCATATCCATTTGACTGGCGTACCAAGAAACCAATCATCTGGCGTGCAGTGCCACAATGGTTTGCTTCTGTATCAAAATTCCGTCAAGAAATCTTGGATGAAATTGAAAAAGTTAAATTCCATTCAGAATGGGGTAAAGTGCGCCTTTACAACATGATCCGTGATCGTGGGGACTGGGTCATCTCTCGCCAACGTGCTTGGGGAGTTCCCCTTCCTATCTTCTATGCTGAAGATGGCACACCAATCATGACAGCTGAAACCATTGAACACGTGGCTCAACTCTTTGAAGAGCACGGTTCTATTGTATGGTGGGAACGTGATGCTAAAGACCTCTTGCCAGAAGGATTTACCCATCCAGGTTCACCAAATGGCGAATTCAAGAAAGAAACAGATATCATGGACGTATGGTTCGACTCCGGTTCTTCATGGAATGGAGTTGTAGTAAACCGTCCAGAACTCAAATATCCAGCTGACCTCTATCTGGAAGGTTCTGACCAGTACCGTGGTTGGTTCAACTCATCTCTTATCACATCTGTTGCCAACCATGGCGTGGCTCCTTACAAACAAATCTTGTCACAAGGTTTTGCCCTTGACGGTAAAGGTGAGAAGATGTCTAAATCTCTTGGAAATACCATTGCTCCAAGCGATGTTGAAAAACAATTTGGTGCTGAAATCCTGCGTCTCTGGGTAACAAGTGTAGACTCAAGCAACGACGTGCGCATCTCTATGGATATCTTGAGCCAAGTCTCTGAAACTTACCGTAAGATTCGTAACACCCTTCGTTTCTTGATTGCCAATACATCTGACTTTAACCCAGCTCAAGACGCAGTCGCTTACGATGAGTTTCGTTCAGTTGATAAGTACATGACAATTCGCTTTAACCAGCTTGTCAAGACCATTCGTGATGCCTATGCCAACTTTGAATTCTTGACAATCTACAAGGCCTTGGTAAACTTTATCAACGTTGACTTGTCCGCCTTCTACCTTGATTTTGCCAAAGATGTTGTCTACATTGAAGGTGCAAAATCACTGGAACGTCGTCAAATGCAGACTGTCTTTTATGACATCCTTGTCAAAATCACGAAACTCTTGACACCAATTCTTCCCCACACTGCGGAAGAAATCTGGTCATATTTAGAGTTTGAAGCAGAAGACTTTGTTCAATTGTCAGAATTACCAGAAGCTCAAACTTTTGCTAATCAAGAAGAAATCTTGGATACATGGGCAGCCTTTATGGACTTCCGTGAACAAGCTCAAAAAGCCTTAGAAGAAGCTCGTAATGCAAAAGTAATCGGTAAATCACTCGAAGCCCATCTAACAGTTTATCCAAATGAAGTGGTGAAAACTCTTCTTGGAGCAGTGGACAGCAATGTCGCTCAACTTCTGATCGTATCAGAATTGACCATCGCAGAAGGACCAGCTCCAGAGGGTGCAGTTGCCTTTGAGGATGTAGCCTTTACAGTTGAACGTGCAGCAGGTGAAGTATGTGACCGTTGCCGTCGTATCGATCCAACAACGGCAGAACGTAGCTACCACGCAGTCATCTGTGACCACTGTGCAAGCATCGTAGAAGAAAACTTTGCGGACGCGGTCGCAGAAGGATTTGAAGCGAAATAATCAGAAAGAGACTGAGAAAGGTCGCTAAAATCATAAAAACGCATAATATCAAGAGTTCAAGTATCTTGATATTATGCGTTTTATCATGGAAAAATTTCCTAGTCTATTTCCTCAAATGAAGTTTTTCCTAACCTGTCCGTGTAGATAATTAAAATAATCAACTATTCAGTTTTCTCATAATTTTAGATTTCTAATAATTATCAAGGGACTATAGAACTTAAAGCTATTTTTTGAAAATCAATATTTATTATAAAGTTTTATAGGACTGTTTAATTTTTAGAGAAATTATAATAGAATAATACCTATAAAAATTTTAAGGAGATTATTATGAAAACAAATACACTTGCTCGTGTCAATGCTATTTTTGGCCTTATTTCAGGAATTGTATTGCTTTTAGCGCCAGCTATCATGTTTATGATGGCTGTTGGAGCTGCTGCGGCAACTGAAGATGCAGATGCAGCAGTTGGGACATTGACAGGGCTCTCAATTATTTTGTTATTGGTTAAAATTGCTGTTTTAGTACTGGGGATTGTGGCTATTGTTTATTATAAAGATGATGAACGTGTTACGAATGCACCTTCTGTTTTGCTCATTGTAGGTGGTGCGGTCGGCTTGATTCCATTTTTGGGATGGGTAGGTGGAATTCTAACCATTATTGGTGGTTCACTTTACTTTGGAACATTGAAAAAATTTGTAATTGAAGAGTAGTAGTTTTCCAATTATTTGGGTGGGAATATTTCATCCTCCATCGAGAACAATTATGATAGTGTGATAAAGAGAAGGCTGAAAAGCACTTCTCTTTTTCGTTGATTTTGACTAGCTTTTTTGTGAAAAATTGTGTAAAATGGAATAGATAAACGAGGGGAAACCTCGGAAAATTTAAAGGAGAATCCATCTAATGGTAAAATTGGTTTTTGCTCGCCACGGTGAGTCTGAATGGAACAAAGCTAACCTTTTCACTGGTTGGGCTGATGTTGATTTGTCTGAAAAAGGAACACAACAAGCGATTGACGCTGGTAAATTGATCAAAGAAGCTGGTATCGAATTTGACCAAGCTTACACTTCAGTATTGAAACGTGCGATCAAAACAACAAACTTGGCTCTTGAAGCTGCTGACCAACTTTGGGTTCCAGTTGAAAAATCATGGCGCTTGAACGAACGTCACTACGGTGGTTTGACTGGTAAAAACAAGGCTGAAGCTGCTGAACAATTTGGTGATGAGCAAGTACACATCTGGCGTCGTTCATACGATGTATTGCCTCCAAACATGGATCGTGACGATGAGCACTCAGCTCACACTGACCGTCGTTACGCTTCACTTGACGACTCAGTCATTCCAGATGCTGAAAACTTGAAAGTGACTTTGGAACGTGCCCTTCCATTCTGGGAAGACAAAATCGCTCCAGCACTTAAAGATGGTAAAAACGTATTCGTAGGAGCTCACGGTAACTCAATCCGTGCCCTTGTAAAACACATCAAACGCTTGTCAGATGACGAAATCATGGACGTGGAAATCCCTAACTTCCCACCATTGGTATTCGAATTTGACGAAAAATTGAACGTGGTTTCTGAATACTACCTTGGAAAATAATCTATAAACAGAAAGCTTAGGATTCCTAGGCTTTTTTGTTTTTGCTTCTAGTTTCCAACTAGTTGAAAAAGCGTTATAATGATAGTAAAGAGTGACTTAATTGTAAGAAAGAGAGAAGGACGATGGCCTATATTGAAATGAAACATAGCTACAAGCGTTATCAGGTTGGGGATACGGAGATTGTGGCCAATAGTGATGTGAATTTTGAAATTGAAAAGGGTGAGTTGGTTATCATTCTAGGTGCATCTGGTGCAGGCAAGTCAACGGTTCTCAATCTCCTAGGAGGTATGGATACTAATGATGAGGGAGAGATTTGGATTGATGGTGCCAATATCGCCGACTACAATTCGCACCAACGAACAAACTATCGTCGTGAAGATGTAGGCTTTGTTTTTCAATTTTACAATCTGGTCTCCAATCTGACAGCCAAGGAAAATGTGGAACTGGCTTCAGAAATCGTGACAGATGCCTTGGATCCAGAGCAAGTGCTCAAAGATGTAGATCTGGCTCATCGCCTGAATAACTTTCCAGCCCAGCTTTCTGGAGGGGAGCAACAGCGAGTCTCCATTGCACGTGCTGTAGCCAAAAATCCTAAAATTCTTCTCTGTGATGAGCCGACAGGTGCCTTGGATTACCAGACGGGGAAGCAAGTCTTGAAGATTCTCCAAGACATGTCTCGTCAAAAGGGAGCAACAGTGATTATCGTGACCCATAATAGCGCGCTAGCTCCTATCGCAGATCGGGTGATTCACATGCGTGATGCCACGGTTAAGAGCGTAACAATCAATAAGCATCCACAGGATATCGATACATTGGAGTATTAGCATGAAAAAAACATACCGAAAAGATTTGCTCCAGTCGGTGACTGCTTCCAAGGGACGCTTTGCTTCTATCCTGACCTTGATGATGCTGGGTTCTTTAGCCCTAGTAGGACTCAAAGTGACTAGCCCAAATATGGAACGCACGGCTGAGGATTATCTCCGTAAAGCCAATACTTTGGATCTGGCAGTGATAGCTGATTATGGCTTGGACAAAGAAGACCAGGAGAAACTAAAGACCCTTCAAGGAGCAAGTGTCGAGTTTGGCTATATGGAGGACCTAACAGTTGAAAAAGGTGAAGAGGCAGTTCGACTTTATTCCAAGCCAGAAGGCATTTCAACCTTCCAAGTGACAGAAGGGCGACTTCCAGAGTCTGATGGGGAAATTGCCCTGGCTGATTTCTGGAAAGACCGCTATCAGATTGGACAGACTATCACATTTAGCAAGAAAGAAGAAGGGAAGACCGTCATAAAATCCCAATCTTTCACCATTACTGGATTTGTTCAGTCGGGTGAGATACTTTCTCAAAAAGACTTGGGAGGGGCTAGTAGTGGAAATGGAAGCTTGGCTGGATATGGAGTGATTGTAGCCAGTCAGTTTGATACAGAAGTGTACAGTATTGCGCGTGTGCGCTATGATGATTTAAAAAATCTGGATGCTTTTTCATCAGACTATAGGACCAAACGAGCTCAACATCAGGAAGAGTTGCAAGACTTGCTGGCTGATAATGGTCAAAAACGATTAGCAAGCATCAAAGCGAATGGGCAAAAGAACTTGGAAGATGGAAAAGAAGAGCTCCAAACAGCTGAAAGCAACCTTCAAAAAGGCAAGAGTCAGTTAGAACAGACTGAAAGTCGATTGAAAACTCAAGAAGAACAAGTGACCGTTTTGCCTGAGCCCCAAAAGAGTCAAGCCAAGGAGCAATTGACAAAAGCTAAGGAAGAATTGGCTACAAAAAAAGAAAAAATGGCTCAGACAGAGAGTGATCTAGCCAAGGAAAAAGAGAAGCTTGAACAACGTCAGAAAGAGCTTGATGAACTGGCAGAGCCGACTTACCATGTATACAACCGCCAAACCATGCCAGGTGGTCAAGGTTATCTCAAGTGTAGTAACGCTTCAGAAAGCATTCGTTCTGTCGGGAATATCTTTCCCGTGGTACTTTATATGGTCGCTGCAATGGTGACCTTTACTACTATGACTCGCTTTGTGGATGAAGAGCGTACCAATGCTGGTATTTTCAAGGCCCTAGGTTACCATAACCGAGATATTGTTGCCAAGTTTGTTCTCTATGGTTTTCTTGCAGGAACTGTGGGAACCGTTATAGGAACGTTTCTTGGACATTATCTCCTTGCAGGCGTGATTTCGGATGTTATAACAGCTGGACTGGTCGTTGGTAAAAGTCAGGAGTATTTTTACTGGTCTTATAGCCTCCTTGCCCTAGCCTTGAGTTGGGTATCCAGCGTTTTGCCAGCTTATCTGGTGGCGCGGAGAGAATTGCACGATGAAGCGGCCCAACTTTTGCTTCCCAAATCTCCCGTTGAAGGCTCAAAGATTTTGCTGGAACGCCTGAGCTTTATTTGGAGTCGTTTGAGCTTCACTCATAAGGTTACGGCGCGAAATATTTTCCGTTATAAGCAACGAATGTTGATGACCATTTTTGGGGTTGCGGGTTCGGTTGCTCTCCTATTTGCAGGTCTTGGAATTCAATCTTCTGTGGGAGGAGTTGTGGAGCGTCAATTTGAACAAATCCAGCAATACCAGATGATCGTAGCGGAAAAGAGCAGTGCGAGTGAGCAAGAAAAAGTAGATCTAGAAAGTGCCTTGCAAGCTGGGCCTATCCATGCTTATCAAAAGATTTACTCTAAATCCATTGAAAAAGATTTCAAAGGAAAAGCAGGACTTCAGACTATCACCATAATGGTCACAAGCAGAGAAGACTTCAAGCCTTTTATCGCATTAGAGGAAAATGGGCAAGAGGTGCAGGTTACCGATGGAGCGGTCGTGAGTCAAAAATTAGCCCAACTAGCAAATGTTAAGGCTGGAGATAAGCTAGAGCTTGATGGGAAAGAAATCAAGGTCTCGGCGATTTCTGAAAACTACGTTGGACACTTTGTTTATCTCAAACGAGACACATACGAACAAGTCTACGGTACCAGTCCACAAGACAATACCTACCTAGTAAAATTAAAAGACCCAACACCATCCAATACGGAGAAAGAAGCTGCTGCCTTTATGGGAAAAGCTGCTGTTTCTGGGGTGGTCCAAAATGCAACGGCTATCCATCTCTTTGAATCCGTGGCCAATTCTCTCAATAAAACCATGGCAATCCTCGTCCTTGTTTCCGTCTTGCTAGCCATTGTCATTCTTTACAATCTCACCAATATCAATGTGGCAGAACGTATCCGTGAACTTTCGACCATCAAGGTTCTCGGTTTCCACAATAAAGAAGTGACCCTTTATATCTACCGCGAGACCATGGTGCTGTCCCTTGTGGGGATTGTTCTCGGTTTGGTAGCTGGCTACTATTTACATCAATTTTTGATTCAAATGATTTCACCTGCCACCATACTTTTTTATCCACGAGTCAGCTGGGAAGTCTATGCTCTTCCAATCGTCGCAGTGACTGTAATCTTAGCCTTACTGGGCCTCTTTGTCAATCACCACTTGAGAAAGGTGGATATGCTCGAAGCTTTGAAATCAGTAGAGTAATTCACGGTTTTAAACAGTAAATCAGTTGACAAAGTCTCTGCTTCTTGGTAGAATAAGAACTGTCGTAAAGACAAATAACTTCTTCTTGGTTACAGGCATGCCAACCTGTCACTCGGATGAAGCCAAATAAAAAGGAGAAACATCATGGCAATCTCAAAAGAGAAAAAAAATGAAATCATCGCACAATATGCACGTCACGAAGGTGATACAGGTTCAGTAGAGGTTCAAGTTGCTGTCCTTACTTGGGAAATCAACCACCTTAACGAACACATCAAACAACACAAAAAAGACCACGCTACTTACCGTGGATTGATGAAGAAAATCGGTCGCCGTCGTAACTTGCTTGCATACTTGCGTAAAAACGACGTTAACCGTTACCGTGAGTTGATCAACTCTCTAGGACTTCGTCGCTAATCATGATGCTAAGGGCGTAAGAAATCCGTATGAAAATAGGGAAACGACACCGTGTTCGATGAACACAAGGAGTTTCATTTTTTTCACTAGGATTTTAGCCCGAGCTCAAATCAGCTCTCTGATTTTCAGAGGGCTTTTTTACTTTTGTCACCTTACCTCAATATACTCAAGTATTATCTTCGGTTACGGTTCCTAGCACTGTAAGGTAAAATAAACCAGCTTTTCTCCCTACAGGGAGATTTTTTTTGTTTCACTAAAAGTTTCATATGATCTTCGCATCGTCGCCTAGTCTATAAACGTTTTATCCAGCAAGAAATAGGATGTGCTAAGGGCGTTAAAAATCCGTATGAAAATAGGGAAAGGACACCGTGTTCGATGAACACAAGGAGTTTCATCTTTTTCACTAGGATTTTAGCCTGAGCTCAAATCAGCTCTCTGATGTTCAGAGGGCTTTTTTCTATATATGTTTCTAGCCTTGTTCATCTAATAGAAATATGATATACTTTTCATGAGAATTTTCTAAATTTTTAAGATTCTATCAAAGGAGGAATGCATGCTTTCCAAATTTTCTGGAAGCCGACAGGACCTGCAATTTGTGCTACTTTTAGGTATTTTGCTAGGTGTTTTAGGAATTTCCCTCTTTCTAGCAGTTTCTATGGGATCTGTTGCGATTAACCTAGGAGATACCTATCGGATTATTTTGAGCAGATTGGGATTTCCTCTTGAGATAGGAGAGGTTTCCAAGTCTACTCTTGCCATTGTATGGAACATGAGATTCCCCCGAGTATTGTTAGGTCTGATAGTAGGGGCTGGTCTATCTATGTGTGGTAGCGTGATGCAGTCTACAGTGAACAATCCCATCGCAGAGCCTTATGTCTTAGGAATTTCTGCGGGTGCAACTCTAGGGGCAACTTTGAGCATCATTCTTGGTTTAAAAGTGATGATTAGCCTTGGAGCTTTCCTTGGAGCTATTTTGGCAACAGTCGCTGTCCTCATCATTGCCTCTATGCAGGGAAGGATGACGACTTCCAGCCTGATTTTATCAGGAACGGTGGTCAACGCTCTCTTTCTGGCTTTTTCCAACTTTATTATCTCAGTTGGTGCCAATGCGGACAGTGTGATGACCATTAAATTTTGGACCATGGGTTCGCTAGCTGGGACTACCTGGTCTGACTTGGTCCTGCCAACTATGGTTGTAGGAATGGCCTTTCTATTTTTCTCTACTCAGTATCGTGTTTTTAATGCGATGATGATGGGAGATGAGGCTGCATTAACCTTGGGAATTCCCTTACGCTTCTATTGGTATCTTTACGTGACAGTGGTGGCTGTGCTGACAGCTGTCTTAGTGGCAACCTGTGGGATTATTGGATTTGTTGGTCTGATTACGCCACATTTAGCTCGAGGGTTAGTAGGAACGAATTACAAGAGGCTTTTTCCCGTTGCGACCTTACTGGGTGCCCTCTTTGTCATCTGGGCAGATGTACTCTCTCGTATCATCATTCCAAATGCTGAACTGCCTATTGGTATTTTCACAGCCTTAGTAGGTGCTCCCTTCTTTATCTACATTGTTGGAGGTAGGCGAAGGGAGGTGAGGGGCTGATATGGACTTGATTTGTCAGGATATCCATTTTAGACTAGGAGAGAAAAAAATCCTCAAAGGAGTTTCTCTTAAGGTTGAAGGGCATCAATTTCACACGATACTAGGACCAAATGGAAGTGGAAAAACCAGTCTGCTTAAACTCCTCTATCGTCAGGAAAAGGCGGACAATGGCTTGATAAGCCTAGATGGAAAGCCACTGGAGCATTGGTCACTCAAAGAAACTGCCAAGCAAATGGCAGTCGTGACACAGTTTAACCAACTGCAGTTTGATTGTACAGTTGAGGAAATTGTCTTGCTGGGAAGAACTCCCCACCTGTCTTTTTTACAGAAAGAAAGGGAAAGGGATTATAGGCTCGTTCAAGATGCCCTCGTTAAGGTGGACATGCTCGAGAAGAAAACTCGTCTCTATTCGTCCCTGTCAGGGGGAGAGAAACAGCGAGTCTTGTTAGCCCGCGCCTTGGCGCAAGAACCGACTCTCTTGCTTCTGGACGAACCAACCAATCACTTGGATATCAAGTATCAGCTAGACTTGTTGGCCATTGTAAAGGAGCTCAAGATTAATGTTCTAGCTGTCCTGCATGATATTCAACTTGCTTGTCGCTATTCGGATTATCTCTATCTGATGAAAGAGGGAGAAATCCTTTACCAAGGGACTCCAAAGGAGACCATCACCCCTGAGTCATTGCAAACTGTATACGGAGTTCAAAGTCAGGTTACTTGGACTGAGGATCAGCAAGCCATGATTCACTATTTATAAAAATGAAAAGGAAAACAAGATGAAAAAAACACTCAGTATTTTACTCGTAACAGTAGCTACCCTAACCATGGTAGCTTGTGGCAACACTACTACAGAAAAAGCTACTACACAATCTAGCACAGAAACAAGTCAAAAGGCGAGCACAGAGACGACTTATCCACTAACGGTCAAAACCTATGATGCTAAGGGAAGTGAAGTCGAGCAAGTCTTTGACAAGGCACCTGAAAAAGTTATCACCAACAATCTCTCAACCACTGAAATCTTGTTGGAGTTAGGCTTGAAGGATAAAATTGCTGGCATGCTCAACCCAGACAATGCCGTAACAGGTAAATACAAGGACGCGATTGCGACTATTCCTCAAATCGGTGATAAAAAAACAGTCTCACAAGAGACAGTCCTTTCTTATGAGCCAGATGCTGTGATGGGTCGAAACATGATGTTTTCTGAAAAATCCTTGGGGACAGTTAGCACTTGGAATGAAAATAAAATCCCAGTCTATACACAAAAAGCATCTCTTTCAACGATTCAGCAAGATTTGGGGAATATTGTAGAAGATGTCAAAAATCTTGGAATGATTTTTAATGCTCAGGACAAGGCTAATGAATACGCAGCTCAATTACAAGCTAAAATTGACGCTGTTAAGAAAGCAAATCCAACAAGCCAAGGTGAGAAGAAAAAGGCTTTGATTATGGTTGCATATAACGACGAAACCTTCGGTGCTTACAAGTCTGCTTTGCAAGAAAGCCTGCTAAATCAACTTGGTTATACCAACGTTGCAACGGGAACATCAGGCTTGACCTTGGAAAATCTCGTGTCAATGGATCCTGAATTGATTATCTATGTAACCAGCGACCGCAATAAAAAATTGGATGCCAAGGCAGTAGAGTTGATGAAGGCAAATGAGGTTTTGGAAAACGTTCCTGCAATTAAGAATCAAAAAATCATGACTATCTCATACGATGAGTTGATGGATTATGGTCCAGCAGTGATTGATTCCCTTGAGAAAATCAATGACTTTATCAATAAATAATGAGTTTGATTGGGAAGGAATCCAAGTCAAAATCAGCCTTCCTTCGACCTATAATCCCAATCAAACCTATCCAGCTATTCTCTTAAATGATGGAAACTTGGATTTCCTATCATCTCTTTCCGAATCTGTGATTTTAGTGGGTTTGACTTCTAAAGATCGCCTAGATGACTACACTCCCTGGAAGGCATCTGCTCTGAGAGATGGGGCTCCAGATTTTGGTGGTCAGGCAAATGCCTATCATGGTCACTTATTTGGTGGTCTTTTAGACAGGTTGCAGTCGCTTTATCGCCTGGACAAAAATCGCCTTGCCTATGGGGGTTACTCACTAGGTGGATTGGCTGCTGTATACAGTCTTTTCCGTTTTGATAAGGTCTCCTGTATCTTCTCTATCTGCGGTTCCTTTTGGTATCCTGATTTTGTTGCTTACTGCAAGGAAGAAAAGGTGAAAAATTTGGACTGTTTACTGTATTTACAGAATGGTCAAACAGAAGGAGCCCATCATACCAATCGCTTGGCTCAAGCACCAGCCTATGCTGAGCAGATCCATACCAGTCTTCAGAAACACTATCCGAATGGTCAGTTTGTCTTTGATCCTTATGGGCATCATGAGCAAGTAGCTGAGAGATTTTTAGCCTTTTCCAGCTGGTTGGCCCAAAAATGGAAAATCGAATAAAAGGATTATCCCTTGGCAAAAGCCAAGGGATAATTGTATTTTTTAACCAAGAGCCTCTCTCTTTTTATCTGGATTCCAGATAAAGCTTGCGATGAAGGTAAAGATAATCGTTAGGATACCAACAAGCACTGCAAGGATAAGGGCAGGGATGCGGACAAACCACCAGAGTGGGTTTGGTTTTTGATCGTTGTGCCATTGTTTGGTTTCTTCATCCAAACGTTGGAATTCTGCTTGGATACGATCTGCAACCATTTCGATTCCTTCATCATTCATTTTCTTGATGTCTGAGATATCGATTGGATTTCCAAAGTTCATATCGACACGCTCGCGGCTAACCAAGCCTTTCAAGGTCATGGGACCGGTGTAGGTGACAGGCATGATACGGACCTTGGCCATTTTGGCAATCAAGGCTACGCCACCCTTGACATCGTTTGAGTGGCGGCTCCCACTTGGGAACATGATGAGAGAACGGTCGCTTTTTTTGAGGACGTTGATAGGATACTTGATGGCAGAAGCGCTAGGATTTTCCCGGTCGATAGGAAAGGCGCCACACATACGGATCCACCAGCCAAAGATGCGGTTGCTAAAAAGCTCTTTTTTGGCCATAAAGATGAACTGTTTTGGCTTGGTCGCAAAGGCCATATATACAGGATCCCACCAGGTACGATGAGGAGCGACGAGGATATAGTTTTCGTCTCGATTAGGGATTTTATCAGTATTGTGATAGTGGGCATTGCCATTGATGGACCACAAAATCAGCATGACTAGTCCACGCAAATAAGTATAAAACATGAGATCTCCTTCGATTGTCTTGCTTTTATTATTATACCTTATCGAAAGACTACTGGCAAACTTTTTCAGTTATCAGTGGAGATATTTTGGATGAGATTAGAATTCTGCTAGAAAAAATGATATGATAGAATTCATGGATAAAAATAAGATAATGGGATTAACCCAAAGAGAAGTCAAGGAAAGACAGGCTCAAGGTTTGGTCAATGACTTTACCGCTTCAGCTAGTACCAGTACTTGGCAAATCATCAAACGAAATGTCTTTACCCTTTTTAACGCTTTGAACTTTGCCATTGCCCTAGCGCTGGCCTTTGTGCAGGCTTGGAGCAATCTGGTTTTCTTTGCCGTTATTTGCTTTAACGCTTTTTCTGGGATTGTGACTGAGCTACGGGCCAAACATATGGTGGACAAGCTCAATCTCATGACCAAGGAAAAGGTCAAAACCATCCGTGATGGCCAAGAAGTCGCTCTCAATCCAGAAGAATTGGTGTTAGGAGATGTCATTCGTTTGTCTGCAGGAGAGCAGATTCCTAGTGATGCCTTGGTTTTGGAAGGCTTTGCGGAAGTCAATGAAGCCATGTTGACGGGTGAGAGTGATTTGGTGCGAAAAGAAGTGGACGCCTTGCTTTTGTCTGGAAGTTTCTTAGCTAGTGGGTCAGTTTTGGCTCAAGTTCACCATGTCGGGGCAGAAAACTATGCTTCCAAACTCATGCTGGAAGCTAAGACAGTGAAACCCATCAACTCCCGTATCATGAAATCGCTGGACAAGCTAGCTGGTTTCACTGGGAAGATTATCATTCCATTTGGTCTGGCTCTCTTGCTAGAAGCCTTGATTTTAAAAGGTTTACCTCTCAAGTCATCCGTTGTAAATTCTTCGACAGCACTTTTGGGCATGTTGCCTAAGGGAATCGCCCTTTTGACCATCACCTCTCTTTTGACTGCGGTGATTAAGCTGGGTCTGAAAAAGGTTTTGGTACAGGAGATGTACTCTGTTGAGACCTTGGCGCGCGTGGATATGCTCTGTCTGGACAAGACGGGAACCATCACCCAAGGAAAGATGCAGGTGGAGGATGTTCTTCCACTGACGGAAACTTATGGTGACGAGGCTATTGCCAGTATTCTAACCAGCTACATCGCTCATAGTGAGGATAAAAATCCAACAGCCCAAGCTATTCGAAAGCGTTTTGTGGGAGAAGTTGCTCATCCTATGCTTTCCAATCTTCCTTTCTCAAGCGACCGCAAGTGGGGAGCAATGGAGTTGGAAGGTCTGGGGACGGTTTTCTTAGGGGCACCTGAGATGTTGTTGGACTCTGAAGTCCCTGAAGCTAGAGAGGCCTTGGAGAGAGGTTCGCGTGTCTTGGTCTTGGCTCTCAGTCAGGAAAAACTAGACCATCAAAAGCCCCAGAAACCATCTGATATTCAGGCTTTGGCCTTACTGGAGATCTTGGATCCCATTCGAGAAGGAGCAGCTGTGACGCTAGACTATCTCCGTTCTCAGGAAGTGGGGCTCAAGATTATCTCTGGTGACAATCCAGTCACTGTTTCCAGCATTGCCCAGAAGGCCGGTTTTGCGGACTATGACAGCTATGTAGACTGTTCAAAAATTACGGATGAGGCATTGATGGCCATGGCGGAGGAGACTGCGATTTTCGGACGTGTTTCTCCTCATCAAAAGAAACTCATCATCCAAACGCTGAAAAAAGCGGGTCATACAACGGCTATGACGGGGGACGGGGTCAATGACATCCTGGCCCTTCGTGAGGCGGATTGTTCTATCGTGATGGCTGAGGGAGATCCTGCGACTCGTCAGATTGCTAATCTGGTTCTATTGAACTCAGACTTTAATGATGTTCCTGAGATTCTCTTTGAAGGTCGTCGTGTGGTCAATAACATTGCCCATATTGCACCGATTTTCTTGATAAAGACCATTTATTCCTTCTTGCTCACAGTCATCTGTATCGCCAGTGCTCTTCTAGGACGGTCTGAGTGGATTTTGATTTTCCCTTTCATTCCGATTCAGATTACCATGATTGATCAGTTCGTGGAAGGTTTCCCGCCATTTGTTCTGACTTTTGAGCGAAATATCAAACCTGTTGAGCCAAATTTCCTCAGAAGATCCATGCTTCGTGCCCTACCAAGTGCACTTATGGTCGTCTTCAGTGTGCTTTTTGTGAAAATCTTTGGGGCTAGCCAAGGTTGGTCAGAGTTAGAAATCTCAACCCTCCTCTATTATCTCCTTGGGTCTATCGGTTTCTTATCCGTATTTAGAGCCTGTATGCCATTCACCCTCTGGCGTGTGCTTTTGATTGTCTGGTCTGTGGGAGGCTTCCTAGCTACAGCTCTCTTCCCAAGAATTCAAAAACTGCTTGAAATTTCGACCTTGACAGGACAAACATTGCCTGTTTATGGTGCTATGATGCTGGTCTTTACCGTGATTTTCATCCTGACCAGTCGCTATCATGCTAGAAAATAAAGAAAGGCTGCAATCTGTAGATTGCGGTCTTTTTAGGTGCAAGATTGCTAACTGAAATATGGTATAATAAGAGGTAATAGAGTTTTGGAAAGTGAGAGAAGATGATTTCAAAGAGATTAGAATTAGTGGCTTCCTTTGTGCCACAGGGAGCTGTTTTACTAGATGTGGGGAGTGACCATGCTTATCTGCCTATTGAGTTGGTAGAAAGAGGTCAAATTGAAACTGCCATTGCAGGTGAGGTCGTAGAAGGACCCTACCAGTCTGCGGTTAAAAATGTTGAAGCTCACGGGTTAAAGGAGAAAATCCAAGTCCGTTTAGCCAATGGCTTGGCAGCCTTTGAAGAGGAAGACCAAGTGACGGTCATCACCATTGCTGGTATGGGAGGGCGTTTGATTACGACCATATTGCAAGAAGGATTGGATAAACTTGCGAGTGTAGAACGTTTAATCCTCCAGCCCAATAATCGTGAAGATGACTTGCGTATCTGGTTGCAAGACAACGGATTTCAGATTGTAGCCGAAAGTATCCTAGAAGAGGCTGGCAAGTTTTATGAAATTCTAGTGGTGGAAGCGGGAAAAATGAAGCTAGCAGCTAGTGATGTTCGCTTTGGACCTTTCTTGTCCAAAGAAGTCAGCCCAGTTTTCGTTCAAAAGTGGCAGAGAGAAGCAGCTAAGTTAGAGGTTGCCCTCAGTCAAATCCCAGAAAAGAATTTGGAGGAACGTCAGATTCTGGCAGATAAAATTCAAGCCATCAAGGAGGTATTCTATGTTAGCAAGTGAAGTGATCCAAGCTTATGAAGCCTTTTGCCCCCAGGAATTTTCCATGGAGGGGGATAGTCGTGGTCTGCAAATCGGGACTCTAGACAAGAATATTCAAAGAGTCATGGTTGCCCTTGATATTCGTGAAGAGACGGTGGCAGAGGCCATTGAAAAGGGTGTGGATTTGATCATCGTCAAGCACGCGCCGATCTTTCGTCCCATCAAGGACTTGGTAGCCAACCTTCCGCAAAATCAGATTTACATCGACCTCATCAAACATGACATTGCCGTTTATGTCAGTCATACTAATATCGACATTGTCGAGAATGGCCTCAATGACTGGTTCTGCCAGATGCTGGGAATTCAGGAGGCGACTTATCTGCAGGAGACAGGTCCTGAACGTGGGATTGGGCGGATTGGGAATATTCAGCCTCAGACCTTTGGAGAATTCGCCAGTCATGTCAAGCAAGTCTTTGGTCTAGATAGCCTTCGAATGGTGCATTATCAAGAGACTGATTTGCAGAAGCCAATTTCAAGAGTGGCCATCTGTGGTGGAAGTGGGCAGTCTTTCTACTCTGATGCTTTGGCAAAAGGAGCTGATGTCTATATCACTGGGGATATTTATTATCACACAGCTCAGGATATGTTGTCTGATGGCTTGTTGGCGCTGGACCCAGGCCACTATATTGAAATTCTTTTTGTCGAAAAAATCGCTGAGCTCCTTACTCAATGGAAGGCGGAAAAGGGCTGGTCTATTGATATTTTGCCTAGTCAAGCATCGACCAATCCTTTCCACCATATCTAGTTAGGAAGTGAAGATAATGAAAAAAGTTGCCATTATTGGAGCAGGAATTGTAGGTGCCACAGCCGCCTACTACCTCTCCAAAGAAGCAGATTTAGAGGTGACCGTTTTTGATCATGGACAGGGTCAGGCTACCAAGGCAGCAGCAGGAATTATCAGTCCTTGGTTTTCCAAACGCCGAAATAAAGCCTGGTACAAGATGGCGCGCTTGGGAGCGGACTTTTATGTGGATTTGTTGGCCGATTTAGAGAAGTCAGGGCAAGAAATCGACTTTTACCAGCGTTCGGGAGTTTTTCTCTTGAAAAAGGATGAGTCCAAGTTGGAAGAACTTTATCAACTAGCCCTCCAGCGTAGAGAAGAATCTCCCTTGATAGGCCAGTTAGCCATCCTAGAACAAGCGTCTGCAGATAGCTACTTTCTTGGTTTGCATGGATTTGATCGCCTGCTCTATGCTTCTGGTGGAGCTAGAGTAGATGGTCAACTCTTAGTGACTCGTTTGCTGGAAGCCAGTCAAGTCAATCTGGTCAAAGAAAAAGTGAGACTGACACCTGTATCATCAGGCTACCAGATTGGTGAAGAGGTGTTTAATCAGGTTATTTTGGCAACGGGAGCTTGGTTGGGGCACATATTAGAACCCTTAGGATATGAAGTGGATATTCGTCCACAAAAGGGACAACTACGAGATTATCAACTAGGACAAGACATGGAAAACTACCCTGTTGTCATGCCAGAAGGGGAGTGGGATTTGATTCCTTTTGCAGGTGGGAAATTGTCCTTAGGCGCTACCCATGAAAACGATATGGGGTTTGACTTGGCGGTGGATGAAGGCTTACTCCAACAAATGGAGGAAGCAGCCTTGCCATACTACCCAGCCTTGGCTGAAGCTACTATCAGAGGTGAGCGAGTAGGAATCCGCGCCTATACCAGAGATTTTTCGCCATTTTTTGGACAAGTCCCAGGTTTAGCAGGTGTCTATGCGGCTAGTGGACTAGGGTCATCAGGTCTGACGACGGGTCCTATCATTGGTTACCACTTAGCTCAACTGATCCAAGACAAGGAGTTGACCTTGGATCCAATAAACTATCCAATTGTAAACTATGTCAAACGAGTAAAATGTGAATAAGAATTTTACTGAAATTTTAGCTTACCCTCTAGGATGGCGAATGACATTCCCTATCAAAAATGGTAAAATAAGAAAAAATAATCCAAGAATCGAGGAAAAAAGATGCAAGAAAAGATTTTGGTAACGGGTGGTGCCGGGTTTATCGGAACCCATACTGTTATTGAGTTGATCCAAGCAGGTCATCAAGTCGTTGTGGTGGATAATCTTGTTAACAGCAATCGTAAGAGTTTAGAAGTTGTTGAAAAAATTACAGGAGTTGAGATTCCTTTCTATGAGGCAGATATCCGTGACACAGATACCCTCAGAGATATTTTCAAGCAGGAAGAGCCGACTGGTGTCATTCACTTTGCTGGTTTGAAGGCTGTTGGTGAATCAACACGTATCCCTCTTGCCTATTATGACAATAATATCGCAGGAACTGTCAGCCTTTTGAAAGCTATGGAAGAAAACAACTGTAAGAACATCATCTTCAGTTCTTCGGCGACAGTTTACGGAGATCCTCATACAGTTCCAATCCTAGAAGATTTCCCGCTTTCAGTGACCAATCCATACGGCCGTACTAAGCTCATGTTAGAGGAAATTTTGACGGATATCCACAAGGCAGACTCAGAATGGAATGTGGTCTTGCTTCGTTACTTCAACCCAATCGGAGCGCATGAAAGTGGAGACTTGGGAGAAAATCCAAACGGAATTCCAAACAATCTCTTGCCTTATGTTTCACAAGTAGCAGTGGGCAAACTAGAGCAAGTGCAAGTGTTTGGAGATGATTACGATACGGAAGATGGAACTGGTGTTCGTGACTATATCCACGTTGTGGACCTAGCCAAAGGACACGTAGCGGCTCTACAAAAGATCCAAAAAGGTTCAGGACTCAACATTTACAACCTTGGAACAGGTAAAGGTTACTCCGTTCTTGAAATTATCCAAAATATGGAAAAAGCGGTAGGCCGTCCTATTCCTTACCGCATCGTAGACCGTCGCCCAGGTGATATCGCTGCTTGCTACTCAGACCCAGCAAAAGCTAAAGCAGAGCTCGGATGGGAAGCTGAACTCGACATCACTCAAATGTGTGAAGACGCATGGCGTTGGCAAAGCAAGCATCCAAATGGATTTGAAGACTAAGATGATGATTTCAATCATTGTCCCTTGTTTAAACGAAGAGGAAGTACTTCCTCTTTTTTATCAGTCTGTGGAAGCACTAATTCCAGAATTGGAAGCAGAGATCGAGTATGTCTTTGTAGATGATGGCTCAAGAGATGGGACCTTGGAGCTTTTGAAGGCCTATCGACTGCAAAATCCTGCGGTGCATTATATTTCTTTCTCGCGAAATTTTGGGAAAGAAGCAGCTCTGTATTCAGGCTTGCAGCATGCGACGGGAGACTTGGTGGTCGTGATGGATGCAGACCTACAGGATCCTCCTAGTATGTTGCTCGAAATGAAAGCCTTACTAGACCAGGATGCAGACTTGGACTGTGTTGGGACACGGAGAACCAGTCGGGAGGGAGAGCCTTTCTTTCGCAGTTTCTGTGCTGATCTCTTTTATCGCCTCATGCAAAAAATCAGCCCAGTAGCCCTGCCCTCTGGTGTCCGTGATTTTCGCATGATGAGACGGTCTGTGGTAGATGCTATTTTAACCCTGACCGAGTCCAATCGTTTTTCTAAGGGGCTCTTTGCTTGGGTTGGTTTCCGAACGCACTATCTTGATTATCCAAATGTCGAAAGACAGGCTGGCAAGACTAGTTGGAGTTTTAGGCAACTCTTTTTCTACTCGATTGAAGGGATTCTCAACTTTTCAGATTTTCCCTTGAGTATAGCTTTTGTAGCGGGACTCCTATCTTGTTTTATTTCTTTTATGATGACTGTTTTTGTGGTGTTTCGGACCCTTATCTTGGGAAATCCGACATCTGGCTGGACCTCTCTGATGGCTGTGATTCTCTTTCTTGGAGGGATTCAACTTCTGACCATTGGGATTTTAGGAAAATATATCAGTAAGATCTATATGGAAACTAAAAAAAGACCACTCTATCTCGTTAAAGAAAAAAGTGATCTTTCTAATACTGAAGGAAAAAATAACCGAAAAAGACTATAATTTTACCTAGAAATATGCTAAACTAATAGATGAAGGGGTTAAAGTGATAAAAAAAAATTTACAAAATCAGTCTCCCTTTTAAACTATGACGGATCTTTTAGAAGTGCACGTGTAGGACAATTTTTGATGGCCTCCAGAACATCGCTGGTCTCAGCGATTTCTCTTTGCAATTCAACTGGATCATCGCAAAATCGAACGATTCCATTATCATGGTAATCAAAGAGTTCAGAATAGGTTTGGCAAAGCCCACAGGCGATGCATCGTTCAGGTATAAGTGTGAGTTTCATATTTATATTGTAATAAGAAAGTTTAAAAAATACAAGGAGTAAGGTATGGAAAAAGAACCATGGCAAGAAGATATTTATGAAAACAATGAGGAAGAATCAAGAACAGATCGTCGTCGCCGTAAACAAAAGGGGAAAGGCGTTGTTGCCAATCGTGTCTTGACAGTCCTAGCTAGCCTCTTCTTTGTAATCGTTGTAGCAATGGTTGTCGTATTGATTTACCTTTCTACCGGAGGAAGCAACCGCACAGCTGCCTTGAAGGATTTTTATGATCCTTCAGCACCTGCTAGCAGCTCCACTTCAAAAGTGGAAGAGTCTTCATCATCAAGCAGCAAGGTAGAAGAAACATCTTCTTCTGAAACAACTCCGTCAGAAAGTAGCTCTGAAGAGCATACCGACGATGAAGGAACAATTACTGTTCATCCAGGAGAGGGTGAAGCAGCTCTTGCACAACGTGCAGGAATTTCTATTGCCCAGTTGGAAGCTTTGAATCCTTCTCATATGTCATCTGGCTCTTGGTTTGCTAACCCAGGTGATGTGATTAAAACAAGATAGGAGCAGGTCATGAAGACAATTCAAATTGCTATCGATGGTCCAGCTTCGAGTGGTAAGAGTACGGTCGCAAAGATTGTCGCTAAGGATTTTGGATACACTTATCTCGATACGGGTGCTATGTACCGTGCTGCGACTTATATAGCGCTCAAACACCAGTTGGACGCAGAAAATGTAGATCAACTTCTTGAGCTTCTTAACCAACACCCCATTAGTTTTGGACGTTCAGAAACAGGTGAGCAACTTGTTTTTGTAGGGGATGTGGATATTACTCATCCGATTCGTGAAAATGAAGTGACCAACAAGGTTTCAAGCATCGCTGCTATTCCTGAAGTACGCGAGAAACTGGTTTCTCTCCAACAAGAGATTGCTCAGCAAGGTGGTATTGTGATGGACGGACGGGATATTGGGACAGTTGTATTACCACAAGCTGAACTCAAGATTTTCCTAGTAGCCTCTGTTGAAGAAAGAGCAGAACGACGATACAAGGAAAATATTGCTAAAGGGATTGAGACAGACCTTGAAACCCTAAAAGAGGAAATTGCGGCGCGTGACTACAAGGACAGTCATCGCGAAACATCGCCTCTCAAACAGGCTGAGGATGCAGTTTACCTTGACACAACTGGACTAAGTATCCAAGAAGTAGTCGAAAAAATTGAATCAGAAGCAAAAAAACGCATGTCCTAGTGACAGGAGAAGCAGGCTAAGGCTAGCCTGCTTTTTTTCTCTCTTTGGGGAGCATTTGAAAACAGTCTTTTTGGGAGTTTTTTGATAAAATAGTAGTATCAATAAAAAGGACGGAAGCATGACAAAGAAAATCATAGCCATTTGGGCCCAAGATGAAAAAGGTGTGATTGGGAAGGAAGATCGTCTTCCTTGGCATTTGCCAGCAGAGTTGCAACATTTCAAGGCAACAACTTTGAACCACGCCATCTTGATGGGACGAGTGACTTTTGATGGAATGGGGCGTCGTCTGCTTCCCAAACGCCAAACCTTGATTTTGACACGAAACAGTGACCAAGTCGTGGATGGTGCGCTCGTATTTCAAGATGTGAAGTCTGTTTTAGCTTGGTATCAGAGTCAGGACAAAAATCTCTATATCATTGGTGGAAAACAGATTTTTCAGGCTTTTGAGTCCTATTTAGATGAAATCATCGTGACACAGATTCATGCTCAGGTGGAGGGAGACACCTATTTCCCTGAGGATTTTGACTTGTCTCCTTTTGAGACAGTCGCAAGCAAATCTTATGAGCGAGATGAGAAAAATGACTATGATTTTACCATCCAATACCGAAAGAGAAAGGAAGTCTAATGGAGCGCAGTATATTTGGATTTTTTACAGCTTTCTTGTGTGTAATCTGTATTTTGGCGGGAGCACAGGCTTTTCGTAAGAAGCGCTATGGACTGTCTGCCTTACTCTGGTTGAATGCTTTTACCAACTTGGTAAATAGTATCCATGCTTTTTATATGACCTTATTTTAGATAGAATGAAAATTTAGAATGGAAGGAAATCATGCCTACAAATAGGAAAAATGATATGATGGTTTATTGCTCATTTTGTGGCAAAAGCCAAGAAGAAGTAAAGAAAATAATCGCTGGGAATAACGCCTTTATCTGTAATGAATGTGTGGAGTTGGCTCAGGAAATCATTCGGGAGGAGTTGGCTGAGGAAGTCTTGGCAGACTTGTCTGAAGTACCAAAACCAATCGAGCTCCTCAATATCTTGAACCACTATGTAATCGGTCAAGATCGTGCCAAACGTGCCTTGGCAGTGGCAGTTTACAACCACTATAAACGCATCAACTTCCATGATACTCGTGAAGAGTCAGAAGATGTGGATTTGCAGAAGTCAAACATCTTGATGATTGGTCCAACGGGTTCTGGGAAAACTTTCTTGGCTCAAACCTTGGCTAAGAGCTTGAACGTGCCTTTTGCTATCGCAGATGCGACAGCTCTGACTGAGGCTGGTTATGTGGGTGAGGACGTGGAGAACATCCTCCTCAAACTCTTGCAGGCTGCTGACTTTAACATCGAACGTGCAGAGCGTGGAATTATCTACGTGGATGAGATTGACAAGATTGCCAAGAAGAGCGAGAACGTTTCTATCACACGTGACGTTTCAGGTGAAGGAGTGCAACAAGCCCTTCTTAAGATTATCGAGGGAACTGTCGCTAGTGTGCCACCTCAAGGTGGACGCAAACATCCACAACAAGAGATGATTCAAGTGGACACCAAGAATATCCTCTTTATCGTGGGTGGTGCCTTTGATGGCATCGAAGAAATCGTTAAACAACGTCTGGGTGAAAAGGTTATTGGCTTTGGTCAAAATAACAAGACGATTGATGAAAACAGCTCCTACATGCAAGAAATCATCGCAGAAGATATTCAAAAATTCGGTATTATTCCAGAGTTGATTGGACGCTTGCCTGTCTTTGCAGCCCTTGAACAATTGACAGTGGATGACTTGGTTCGCATCTTGAAAGAGCCAAGAAATGCCTTGGTCAAACAATACCAAACCTTGCTATCTTATGATGATGTTGAGTTGGAATTTGACGACGAAGCTCTTCAAGAAATCGCCAATAAGGCCATCGAACGCAAAACGGGTGCGCGTGGTCTTCGCTCCATCATCGAAGAGACCATGCTAGATGTTATGTTTGAAGTACCAAGTCAGGAAAATGTGAAATTGGTCCGCATCACTAAAGAAGCTGTTGATGGAACGGATAAACCGATCCTAGAAACAGCCTAGAGGTGACTATGGAAATCAATACACATAATGCAGAAATCTTGCTCAGTGCGGCCAACAAGTCCCACTATCCGCAGGATGAACTGCCAGAGATTGCCCTTGCAGGGCGTTCAAACGTTGGGAAGTCCAGCTTTATCAACACCATGCTCAACCGTAAGAATCTGGCTCGTACATCGGGAAAACCTGGGAAAACCCAGCTTCTCAATTTCTTTAATATCGATGACAAGATGCGCTTTGTGGATGTGCCTGGTTATGGTTATGCCCGCGTTTCCAAAAAGGAACGTGAAAAGTGGGGGCGCATGATTGAGGAGTACCTCACAACTCGTGAAAATCTCCGTGCAGTGGTTAGTCTGGTGGATCTCCGTCACGATCCATCAGCGGATGATGTGCAGATGTACGAATTTCTCAAGTATTATGAAATTCCGGTCATCATTGTTGCGACCAAGGCAGACAAGATTCCTCGTGGTAAGTGGAACAAGCACGAATCTGCAATCAAAAAGAAATTAAACTTTGATCCAAGTGACGACTTCATCCTCTTTTCATCTGTCAGCAAGGCAGGGATGAATGAAGCTTGGGATGCTATTTTCGAAAAATTATGAGGGAAATAATGGCAAAAACTATTCACACAGACAAGGCTCCAAAAGCTATCGGACCTTATGTTCAAGGGAAAATCGTTGGCAATCTTTTATTTGCTAGTGGGCAAGTTCCTCTTTCTCCTGAAACTGGGGAGATTGTAGGAGAGACCATCCAAGAACAGACAGAACAAGTCTTGAAAAACATCGGTGCTATTTTAGCAGAAGCGGGAACGGACTTTGATCACGTTGTCAAAACAACTTGCTTCTTGAGCGATATGAACGACTTTGTTCCTTTTAACGAGGTTTACCAAACGGCCTTCAAAGAGGAATTCCCAGCTCGTTCAGCTGTGGAAGTAGCTCGTCTTCCTCGCGATGTGAAAGTCGAAATTGAAGTCATCGCAGAGATTGGATAAGCTAGTTGAAGTTTGGTTTTGCCAAACTTCTTTTGATATAAGGAGAGATAGATGACGAATAAACAACTTCACCTAGTGATTGTGACAGGTATGAGTGGTGCAGGAAAAACCGTAGCTATTCAGTCCTTCGAGGATTTGGGGTATTTTACGATTGATAATATGCCGCCAGCCCTCTTGCCAAAGTTTTTACAGTTGGTCGAAACTAAAGATGATGACCACAAGTTGGCCCTAGTAGTCGACATGCGTAGCCGTTCCTTTTTCTCGGAGATTCAGGCTGTTTTGGATGAATTGGAAAACCAGGATGATTTGGATTTCAAAATTCTCTTTTTAGACGCAGCGGATAAGGAATTGGTTGCTCGCTATAAAGAAACCAGACGGAGTCACCCTCTAGCAGCGGATGGTCGGATTTTAGATGGCATCAAGTTGGAACGTGAACTTTTGGCACCTTTGAAAAACATGAGCCAAAATGTGGTGGATACGACAGAACTCACTCCGCGTGAACTTCGTAAAACCATTGCTGAGCAATTTTCGGATCAAGAACAAGCCCAGTCTTTCCGTATCGAGGTCATGTCTTTTGGATTCAAGTATGGTATCCCTATTGATGCGGACTTGGTATTTGATGTCCGTTTTTTGCCAAATCCCTATTACCTACCAGAACTCCGTAATCAAACGGGGCTGGATGAGCCTGTCTACAACTATGTAATGAAACATGCAGAATCGGAAAGTTTCTATCAGCACTTGCTCGCCTTGATTGAGCCGATCTTGCCAAGTTACAAAAAAGAAGGAAAGTCCGTTTTGACCATTGCAGTGGGATGTACAGGTGGACAGCACCGTAGTGTAGCCTTTGCCAAGCGAATCGCTGAGGACCTTGCTAAAAACTGGCCTGTCAATGAAAGCCATCGTGATAAAGACCGAAGAAAGGAAACGGTAAACCGTTCATGAGAAAACCAAAAATAACGGTGATTGGTGGAGGGACTGGTATCCCCGTCATTTTGAAAAGCTTGCGGGAAAAGGATGTTGACATCGCAGCCATCGTAACAGTCGCTGATGATGGTGGATCTTCTGGTGAGCTAAGAAAGAATATCCAACAGCTGACACCACCAGGTGATCTTCGTAATGTTCTGGTAGCCATGTCGGATATGCCAAAGTTTTATGAGAAGGTTTTTCAGTACCGATTTTCAGAAGAGGCTGGAGCTTTTGCGGGTCATCCGCTAGGAAATATCATCATAGCAGGGCTTTCTGAAATGCAAGGATCTACCTACAATGCTATGCAATTACTCAGTAAATTCTTTCACACAACAGGAAAGATCTACCCCTCAAGCGATCATCCTTTGACACTGCATGCAGTCTTTAAAGACGGTTCTGAGGTGGCAGGTGAGAGCCACATTGCTGATCATCCAGGCATGATCGACCATGTCTATGTGACCAATACCTTGGATGATGAAACACCCCAAGCCAGCCGTCGAGTAGTCAATACCATTCTCGAGAGTGACATGATCGTCTTGGGGCCTGGTTCCCTCTTTACATCGATTTTGCCCAATATTGTCATCGAGGAGATCGGGCAGGCTCTCTTAGAGACCAAGGCGGAGATAGCCTATGTCTGCAATATCATGACCCAGCGTGGGGAAACAGAGCACTTTTCAGACAGTGACCACGTGGAAGTCCTCCATCGACACTTAGGTCGGCCTTTTATTGATACGGTCTTGGTCAATATCGAGAAGGTTCCTAGAGAATACATGAATACCAACCGTTTTGATGAGTATTTGGTTCAGGTAGAGCATGATTTTGCTGGTCTTTGCAAACAGGTCCCTCGTGTGATTTCATCCAACTTCCTTCGTTTGGAAAATGGAGGAGCCTTCCATGATGGCGATTTGATTGTGGATGAATTGATGCGAATTATACAGGTGAGAAAATGAGTTTTACAGTTGCAGTAAAAGAGGAAATTCTTGGTCAACACCATCTCAGTCGTCATGAATTGTCTGCCATCATCAAGATGTCTGGCAGTATTGGTCTCTCGACTTCTGGTCTGACCCTGTCTGTCGTGACTGAAAATGCCAAGTTAGCTCGTCACCTTTATGAATCCTTTCTCCATTTTTATGATATCAAGTCAGAGATTCGACACCATCAGAGAAGCAATCTTCGCAAGAACCGTGTCTATACGGTCTATACTGAAGAGAGAGTGCAGGAGCTTTTAGCTGATTTGCGGCTTGCGGATTCCTTCTTTGGTTTGGAGACAGGTATTGATCCCAATATTTTAGCAGATGAAGAAGCTGGTCGTGCTTACTTATGTGGGGCCTTTCTGGCAAATGGTAGTATTCGTGATCCTGAGTCTGGCAAATACCAGTTGGAGATCAGTTCCGTTTATCTGGACCACGCCCAAGGACTGGCCTCTCTCCTCCAGCAGTTTTTGCTGGACGCCAAGGTTATTGAGCGCAAGAAAGGTGCAGTTACCTATCTCCAGCGTGCAGAGGACATCATGGATTTCTTAATTGTGATTGGGGCCATGCAGGCGCGTGATAATTTTGAGCGCGTCAAGATTTTGCGTGAAACCCGTAATGATCTCAATCGAGCCAATAACGCTGAAACAGCCAACATCGCTCGGACAGTTTCTGCCAGCATGAAGACCATCAACAATATCAGTAAAATCAAAGATAGAATAGGCTTGGAAAATTTACCAGTGGATTTGCAGGAGGTGGCTCGCTTGCGAATCCAGCACCCAGACTACTCTATCCAGCAGTTGGCAGATAGTCTGAGCAATCCCCTGACCAAAAGTGGTGTCAACCACAGACTCAGAAAAATAAACAAGATTGCCGATGAACTATAAAACCACGAATCATTGATTCGTGGTTATTTTCTTATAAACTGGTCGAGTGTTTGGGTTGTACTTTTTGGTCAGGATCGATGTAGTTGATAGCATTATTGACGGCGGTTGGAGCTTCACCCAGTCCTGTCGCAATCAAATCAATTTTACCTTCATAGTAGCAGCAGTCTCCAATGGCGTAAATACCCGCTTGGCTGGATTCTTGCTTGCTATTGACGATAATCTTATGACGGTTGAGGTCCAGACCCCAGTTTTTAAGATTTCCGACAGAAGACTTGAAGCCGTAGTTGACAAAGAGGTGATCTAAGTCAATCGTTTCGGCTTCATCAGATTTGACTTTTGTGATTTCGAGTTTATCAAGTGTTTTTCCATCTCCAAGGAGTTGGCTAGGAACGAATGGTGTCTTGATAGTCACTGATGATTCTTGCAGGGCTTGAACACTGTGCTCCAAGGCGCGGAAGTTATCTCGCCGGTGAACGAGAGTAGTTGGGGCAATTTTTTCAAAAGCCAATGCCCAGTCAACTGCTGAGTCCCCTCCACCAAGGATGGTTACTTTCTTACCAGCGTATTGCTGGATGTTGGCAACGTGGTAGTGGATATTTTCATAGTCCTCAACACCGTCTAATTCTAGCGGACGTGGTTTAAAGGCACCCCCACCCATGGCAATGATGACTGTTTTGCTGAGATGGTTTCCTTTAGTGGTTGTAATGCTAAATCCTTCATCTTGTTTCTCGATCTCAAGAACGGTTTCATTTAGGTGAACAGGTGTATCAAAACTATCCAGCTGCTCAAGCAAACGATTGGTTAACTCTTCTCCAGTTAAGTTTGGAAAACCTGGCACATCAAGGATTTGCTTTTCAGGATAGAGGATGGCAGGCTGACCACCGAGCTGGGGAAGAGAGTCGATGATTTGGACTTTGGCTTGGCGTAGGTGGGCGTAAAAGACAGCAAAGAGGCCGACAGGACCGCCACCTACAATGGTAATATCATAGAGTTGAGACATGATTTCTCCTTCGTTTTTTCTAGTCAGTTTATTTTATCATATTTTTGCTTAATTTAAAATGAGGTAGGATAGAGAAAAAATGGGCAAAAAATGGTATAATAGTTCGGAACGTGTTTTGACAGGGAGGAGGCCAGGGATGAATTTTCAACAATTATCGAATTTCCAATACTGGACGAGTTTGTTTTCAAGCCCTTGGACTATAGTCATCAATCTGATTGATATTCTGATTGTGACTTATATTTTGTATCATTTTACAAAGGCCATTGCAGGTACCAAAATCATGGTTTTGGTTCGGGGAGTTTTGATCTTTATTCTAGCTCAGATTCTTTCTAATATGATTGGTTTAACGACCATTTCCTGGTTGATCAATCAGATCATCACCTACGGGGTCATCGCAGCTGTGGTTATCTTTTCACCAGAGATTCGGACTGGTTTGGAGAGATTGGGTCGGGCGACAGATTTCTTTTCCAATACTCCAATTAGCGCAGAAGAGCAAATGATTCGTGCCTTTGTCAAATCAGTCGAGTACATGAGTCCGCGTAAGATTGGTGCTCTGGTTGCTGTTCAGCGAGTGAGAACCTTGCAGGAATACATCTCAACTGGGATTCCTCTTGATGCGAAAATCTCCTCTGAGTTATTGATTAATATCTTTATCCCCAATACTCCCTTGCACGATGGTGCGGTCATTATCCGAGAAGATCGGATTGCCGTAACTTCAGCCTATCTGCCACTAACTGAAAATACAGAGATTTCCAAAGAGTTTGGAACACGCCACAGGGCGGCGATTGGTTTGTCGGAAGTATCAGATGCTCTTACATTTGTGGTTTCGGAGGAGACAGGTGGAATCTCAATCACCTATAATGGAGTTTTTAAACACGATTTGACCTTGGAAGAGTTTGAATCTGAATTGAGAAGAATCCTACTTCCAAAATCAGAGGAAAAACATAGTCTGAAAGAGCGCTTGCTAGGAGGATTGAAACATGAGAAAAAATAGTCTTTATATTATTTCTTCCTTCTTTTTCGCCTGCATCCTCTTTATCTACGCGACTTCAACAAACTACCAGAATAATAATAGTGCCAGACAGGTGCGGACGGAAACCTATACCAATACGGTTCTTAATGTCCCAATCGATATTCAATATGATAGAGATCAGTACTTTATCAGTGGTTTCACATCTGAGGTGACTGTCTTCCTAACTGGTTCAAATAGAGTTGCTCTAGCGAGCGAGATGCAGGAAAGCACTCGGAAATTCAAGGTCAAAGCTGACTTAACCAATGCCAGTGTTGGGACCATCGAAATTCCTCTAACCATTGAAAATTTACCGAGTGGTTTGACGGCTGTTGCAACTCCGCAAAAGATAACAGTCAAGGTCGGTAAAAAAGCAAAACGAGACAATGTAATCGTTGTGCCGGAGATTGACCCTAGTCAGATAGATTCTCGCGTGAAAATCGACACAGTCACTGTTTCAGATGAGAAAGTGACGGTTATTAGTGATGAGGAGACTCTATCAAGAGTAGATCGAGTCATTGCCATCTTACCGACGAGTGAACGGATAACAGGTAACTACTCAGCCTCTGTTCCTCTACAAGCGGTTGATAAAAATGGAAATGTCTTGCCAAGCGTCATTATGCCATTTGACACTACAATGAAAATTACAACCAAAACAGCATCGTCTAGCTCGAGCTCTTCGTCAACGACCTCGTCATCTGGCTCCTCGACAAGCAGCTCGTCTTCAACGAGTTCAGAAACGAAACCAGACTCGTCTAAACAAGAATAAAAAAATAATAGAAAAGGATGATTAACAAAATGGGTAAATATTTTGGGACTGATGGAGTCCGTGGAGAAGCAAACGTAGAATTGACGCCAGAATTGGCCTTTAAACTGGGACGTTTTGGTGGTTATGTTCTTAGCCAACATGAAACGGAAGCGCCTAAAGTCTTTGTAGGACGCGATACACGTATCTCAGGAGAAATGCTAGAATCTGCCTTGGTGGCAGGTCTTCTATCAGTAGGGATTCACGTCTACAAACTCGGTGTCCTTGCAACACCAGCAGTAGCTTACTTGGTTAAAACAGAGGGAGCTAGTGCAGGTGTCATGATTTCAGCGAGTCACAACCCAGCCCTTGATAATGGAATTAAGTTCTTTGGTGGGGATGGCTTCAAACTTGATGACGAAAAAGAAGCAGAAATCGAAGCCTTGCTAGATGCTACTGAAGACACTCTTCCTCGCCCGAGTGCAGAGGGCTTGGGGACCTTGGTGGACTATCCAGAAGGTTTGCGTAAGTATGAAGGCTACCTTGTTTCAACTGGAGCTCCTCTTGAGGGATTGAAAGTGGCCTTGGATACAGCCAACGGTGCAGCATCTACAAGCGCCCGTCAAATTTTCGCTGATCTAGGTGCCCAGTTGACTGTTATCGGTGAGACGCCAGATGGTCTTAATATCAACTTGAATGTTGGTTCAACTCACCCAGAAGCTCTTCAAGAAGTGGTCAAAAAAAGCCAGTCAGCTATTGGTTTGGCCTTTGACGGAGACAGCGACCGTTTGATTGCTGTTGATGAAAATGGCAACATCGTCGATGGTGATAAAATCATGTACATCATCGGGAAATACCTTTCTGAAAAAGGCCAGTTAGCTCAAAATACCATCGTAACAACCGTCATGTCTAACCTTGGTTTTCATAAGGCTTTGGATAGTGCTGGCATTAACAAGGCAGTTACTGCAGTTGGAGATCGCTATGTTGTCGAAGAAATGAGAAAATCAGGCTACAATCTTGGTGGTGAACAGTCTGGTCACGTTATCTTGATGGATTACAATACAACAGGTGATGGTCAATTATCAGCTGTTCAATTGACCAAAATCATGAAAGAAACAGGTAAGAGCTTGTCTCAACTGGCATCAGAAGTGACGATTTACCCACAAAAATTGGTCAATATCCGAGTGGAAAATGCCATGAAAGAAAAAGCCATGGAAGTACCAGCCATCAAGAAAATCATCGAAAAGATGGAAGAAGAGATGGCAGGGAACGGTCGTATCCTTGTCCGTCCAAGTGGTACCGAACCCCTCTTACGTGTCATGGCAGAAGCTCCAACAACAGAGGAAGTCAACTACTATGTAGATACGATTGCTGCTGTGGTTAAAGATGAAATCGGAATTGACTAAAGCCTAGAAAACTAGATGAAATGATAAAAATGTGGTACAATTGCATAGTAAATTGTAGCAATGGGAGAGAAAAATGAATCTTAAACGAGAACAAGAATTTGTTAGCCAGTATCACTTTGATGCTCGTAACTTTGAATGGGAAAATGAAAATGGGGCTCCTGAAACCAAGGTAGATGTGAACTTTCAGTTACTCCAACATGACCAAGAAAACCAAGTAACTTCGCTAGTTGTTATCTTGAGTTTCATGATTGTCTTTGACAAATTTGTCATCAGTGGAACGATTTCTCAAGTGAACCATGTGGAAGGTCGTATTGTCAACGAACCAAGCGAATTTAACCAAGAAGAAGTCGAAAACTTGGCGCGTCCATGCTTGAACATGCTCAATCGTTTGACGTATGAAGTAACAGAAATCGCCTTGGATCTTCCAGGGATCAATTTGGAGTTTTAGTCATGAAATTAGCTGTCATTACAGATTCTTCAGCCTATTTAGAGGAGAAGACGCTGCAAAGAGAGAATCTATATATCTTGGATATTCCTGTCAATATTGATGGGGAGGAGTATGTCGAAGGTGTGAATCTGACTGCTGAGGAATTTTATCAAAAGATGGCTCAGTCTGCAGAATTGCCTAAGACCAGTCAACCAAGCATTGCCAAATTGGATGAGATTTTAAGTTCCTTGAAAGAAGAGGGTTATACCCATGTCTTGGGCCTTTTCCTTTCGTCAGGAATTTCAGGTTTTTATCAGAATATCCAATATATGTTGGACGAGTATGAAGGTTTGACCATTGCCTTTCCAGATACCCATATCACAAGTTCCCCTCTAGGATTTATGGTGGAGAGTGCCTTTGAATGGGCAGAAGAGGGCGATGATTTTGCTCAGATTCAGGAGAAGTTGGCTATCCAAATTGCTGATAATTCAGCCTTTATCATAGTAGACGACCTTGATCATTTGGTTAAGGGAGGCCGTTTGTCAAATGGGGCAGCTGTCTTAGGGAATCTCCTCAGTATCAAGCCTATCCTCTACTTTAATGACCAAGGGGTGATTGAAGTTTACGAAAAAGTTCGTACGGAAAAGAAGGCAATCAAACGTTTGGTGGAAATCATCAAGGAGTTGACAAAAGATGGGGACTACCGTATTACAATCATTCATGGGAACGCTCCTCAAAAGGCAGCCGATTTACGTCAGCTTTTGATCGAGAGTGGTGTGACTTCTGAGATTCCAATTGTTAGCTTTGGTAGTGTCATTGGAACCCACCTTGGAGAAGGCAGTATCGCCTTGAGCTATACGCCAGTTGTCTAGAGTTGTCTGAGCAGGCTTTGTATCTTAGAAATTGAACATGGACTATCTGCCTCTTGAAAAAAGATGCCTGTCTTGCCTTTCATGGAAAGTCAGCGCCATTCCCTATTTTTCATGGGCAGCTAGCGTCCTTTGTATCTTGAATAGGAGTAGAGATGAGTATTCGAGTAATTATTGCCGGTTTTAAGGGGAAGATGGGTCAAGCCGCTTGTCAGATGGTCTTGGCTGATCCTGACTTGGACTTGGTTGCAGTTTTGGATCCTTTTGAGTCTGAATCAGAATGGCAGGGAATTCCTGTCTTCAATGATAAGGCAGCCTTGGTTGGATTTGAGGCTGATGTCTGGGTGGATTTCACCACACCAGCTGTTGCCTACGAAAATACACGCTTTGCTCTGGAAAATGGCTTTGCTCCAGTAGTTGGAACAACAGGTTTCACGAGTGAAGAAATTGCAGAATTAAAAGCACTTTCCCGTAAGCAAAATTTGGGTGGCTTGATTGCTCCAAACTTTGCCTTGGGTGCTGTCTTGCTCATGCAATTTGCGACGCAGGCTGCTAAATATTTCCCCAATGTGGAGATTATCGAGCTTCATCATGACAAGAAAAAGGACGCTCCGAGTGGAACAGCCATCAAAACAGCTGAGTTGATGGCAGAAGTTCGAGAGTCTATTCAGCAAGGTGCACCTGATGAGGAAGAGTTGATTGCTGGTGCTCGTGGTGCTGATTTTGATGGTATGCGCATCCATTCGGTCCGTCTACCAGGATTGGTAGCCCATCAGGAAGTCATCTTTGGCAATCAGGGAGAAGGATTGACCCTTCGTCATGACTCCTATGACCGTAGCTCCTTCATGACAGGAGTGAATTTGGGAATCAAAGAAGTTGTCAAGCGTCATGAGCTTGTCTATGGATTAGAACACTTATTATGAGATTAACGCAAATGCCTTCTGAATTTCAGAAGGCTTTACCAGTATTAGAAAAAATTAAAAAAGCGGGCTTTGAAGCCTATTTTGTTGGTGGGTCTGTCAGGGATGCCCTCCTCAATCGTCCCATCCATGATGTGGATATTGCGACTTCTTCCTATCCAGAGGAGACCAAGCAGATATTCTCTCGTACAGCCGATATCGGAATCGAGCACGGAACCGTCTTGGTTTTAGATGGAGACGAGGAGTATGAGGTGACGACCTTTCGGACAGAGGATGTCTATGTTGACTATCGCAGACCCAGTGCAGTTTCCTTTGTGCGCTCGCTAGAAGAAGACCTCAAACGCCGAGATTTCACAGTCAATGCTTTTGCCTTGGATGAGACAGGAAAAATCATTGATTTGTTTGATGGTCTCAAAGATCTGGAAAACCAAGTCTTGCGAGCAGTTGGAGTGGCTAGTGAACGTTTCAATGAAGACGCTCTGCGTATTATGCGTGGTTTTCGTTTTCAGGCCAGTCTTGGTTTTGAACTTGAGAGAGAAACATTTGAAGCGATGAAATCCTTGACTCCGCTCTTGGAGAAGATTTCTGTGGAACGTACCTTCGTCGAGTTTGATAAGCTCTTGCTGGCACCCTTTTGGCGTGTAGGATTGTCTTCCATGATTGAGAGTCAAGCTTATGATTATCTCCCTGATATGGCAGGAAGTCAGGACAAGCTTAACAGACTGTTTGATTTGGAGACTGATTTCACCTTTGAGTCTTCTGAGCAAGCCTGGGCGGCTCTATTGTGGACTTTGAAGATTAAAGATGCACAGCCATTTTTGAAAGATTGGAAGACCTCACGTCAATTTGCTAAGCAGGTTCAGAACTTGCTGACTATTTTAGCTTTGCGTGAAGAAGGAGAATTGAGCAAGCGTGATTGTTATCAATTTGACTTGGATTTGCTTTTACAGGCTGAAAGTCTTCGTCAGGCTCAAGGAAAAGAAGTCAACCAACAAGCCATTACAGAAACTTACCAGAGTTTGACCATTCATGATAAGAAAGAAATCCAGATTAACGGTGGTATTTTAATCAAGGAATATGGTTACCAACCTGGGCCAGATTTGGGAGAGATTTTAACAGAGATTGAGTTCGCCATTGTCGATGGTGACTTGGAGAATGACCGACAAGCCATCCATGATTACCTGAGGGAGAGAAAATGAGTGATTTTATCGTTGAAAAACTAAGCAAATCAGTTGGTGACAAGACAGTCTTTAAAGATATTTCCTTTATTATCCATGATTTGGATAGAATCGGTCTGATTGGTGTCAATGGAACGGGTAAGACCACCCTTTTGGATGTCCTTTCTGGTATTTCTGGTTTTGATGGGGATGTCAGTCCTTTTTCAGCTAAGAATGATTATAAGATTGGTTACTTGACGCAAGATCCAGATTTTGATGATAGCAAGACGGTCTTGGATACGGTTCTATCCAGCGATCTCAAAGAGATTCAGCTGATTCGTGAGTATGAGTTGATCATGCTCAACTACAGTGAGGACAAGCAGGCGCGTTTGGAACGGGTCATGGCTGAGATGGATTCTCTCCAAGCTTGGGAAATCGAAAGTCAGGTCAAGACCGTTCTCAGCAAGCTGGGGATTCAGGACTTGTCGACTCCAGTTGGGGAATTGTCAGGTGGTCTGAGAAGACGGGTTCAGTTGGCGCAAGTTCTCCTAGGAAACCACGACCTCTTGTTACTGGATGAGCCGACCAACCATCTGGACATTGCGACCATTGAGTGGCTGACACTCTTTTTGAAAAATTCCAAGAAGACGGTTCTCTTTATCACCCATGATCGCTATTTCCTAGACGCGTTGTCAACACGAATTTTCGAGTTGGATCGAGCTGGTTTGACGGAGTATCAGGGTAATTATCAGGACTATGTTCGCCTCAAAGCGGAGCAAGATGAGCGTGACGCTTCTCTCCTTCACAAAAAGGAGCAACTCTACAAACAAGAATTGGCTTGGATGCGCAGACAACCGCAAGCACGTGCGACCAAGCAGCAGGCTCGTATCAATCGTTTCCATGACCTGAAAAAGGAAGTTTCAGGAAGTACTGCTGAGACAGACTTAACCATGAACTTTGAGACCAGTCGGATTGGCAAGAAGGTCATCGAGTTTAAAGATGTTTCTTTTGCCTATGAGAACAAGCCCATTTTAAAAGATTTTAACCTCTTGGTGCAAGCCAAAGACCGTATCGGTATCGTTGGTGATAATGGCGTCGGAAAATCAACTCTTCTTAATCTGATTGCAGGAATTCTTGAGCCTACAGCAGGTCAAGTTGTGATTGGGGAAACCGTTCGTATCGCCTATTTCTCTCAACAAATCGAAGGGTTGGATGAAAGCAAACGGGTCATCAATTACCTGCAGGAAGTAGCAGAAGAGGTCAAAACTAGCGGTGGTTCTACAACCTCCATCGCTGAGTTGCTGGAGCAAT
This sequence comes from Streptococcaceae bacterium AF54-32pH5A, assembly GCA_027682205.1. GTDB lineage: Bacteria > Bacillota > Bacilli > Lactobacillales > Streptococcaceae > Streptococcus. The sequence goes on along the minus strand of JAQDAD010000001.1, from coordinate 603,340 downwards.
TCCTTTTCCCACGTTCGACCCATGGAACCTTGATTGAGAAGTTGTCTGGTGGCGAGAAAAAACGCCTCTATCTCCTTAAACTTCTCCTTGAAAAACCCAATGTACTTCTCTTGGACGAGCCGACAAATGACCTAGACATTGCGACTTTGACAGTTTTGGAGAATTTCTTGCAAGGTTTTGCGGGGCCTGTCTTGACAGTTAGCCACGACCGTTATTTTCTGGATAAGGTAGCGACTAAGATTCTCGCTTTTGAGGATGGCAAGATTCGTACTTTCTTTGGCCATTATACCGACTATCTTGATGAAAAAGCTTTTGAAACAGATATGGCTAATCAAGTTCAAAAGGCCGAAAAGGAAAAAGTGGTCAAGGTCAGAGAAGATAAGAAACGCATGACCTACCAAGAAAAGCAGGAGTGGGCAAGCATTGAAGCAGATATTGAGGCCTTAGAAAACCGTATCGCTGCTATCGAAGAGGAGATGCAGGCTAATGGTTCTGATTTTGGTAAACTTGCGATACTTCAGAAAGAGCTCGATGAAAAAAACGAAGAACTCCTTGAAAAATACGAACGCTATGAGTATCTAAGTGAGTTTGATAGCTAGAAGAATAGAAAAATCCCGTCTCATGGGCAGGATTTCTCTATTCTTTTTTTGTTTCCTGGTGGAAGACATTCTGCCAAGTTTCGTGGCGACGCCAGATACTGGTATGGACGATACCATCTAACTCATAGCAAATGAGCTTGGTTTTTTGACTAATAGAAGTAATCTGAATGTCCTTAATCGCTGCTTTAAGTTCTTTCTCAGCTTGATAGGACACCTTGTCCATCTGTTCTCCATCTTGGCGGATATAGAGAAAGTCTTCAGCTAAGAGTTCTTCCAGTTGATTGCCTTGGTCAATCAATTGCTCACGCATGAGTAGTTTTTTATAGACATTGTCCAAAATTTCGTCTTCAGGTATAGGAGCAGGTTCGATATGGACATCGGTATCAAAGACTCCAAAACGCTCTTCCAGCATAGACTCGACCTGGTCTGCAATTTCGTGACTTTCATAGACTGATAAGTCGGGATTCATCTCCAGCGTGATGTCAAGGTAGATATTACTACCGTAGGTACGACCTCTTTGGGACTTGACCTTACTAATCTTTGGAATCTCCATAATGGCCTTTTGGTAGTCCTCCAGCAGACGGTCATCAAAACCATCTGAAAGACTGAAGGAAGACTCTATGAAGATATCATAGGCTGTCTTTAAGATAAAGAAAGTGATGATGATAGCAACCAGTTTATCCACGATTGGATAGTTGAAGCTGCTGGCTAGGATGGCAATGGAAGTACCAAGTGAGGTGACAGCATCGGAAAGATTGTCCTTGGCGGCAGCCTTCAGAGCCTTGGATTTGGATTTCTTACTGAGTCGGGTGTTGTATAGGTAAACTGCGAACATGACTGCTGCTGAAATGATTCCTAGAATCGCTCCCAGAGGATCGATGGGTGTTTGTTCCCGACTGAGAATCTTTTGAATAGTATCTCGGAGCACATCAAAACCAACGTAGAACATGATGATGGAAGTGATCAAGCTAGCCAAATCTTCAATCTTCCAGTGGCCAAAACGGTGATCACGGTCTGCAGGCTGGCGTGCCATCCGAATCCCAATCAAGAGGGCCACATTTGCAATGATATCCGACACGTTGTTGAAACCATCGGCTACCAAACTGGAAGAATGAAGGAGGTGGCCAGTTGCTAATTTTGCCGCAGACAAGATCAGATAGGTCGAAATACTGATAATGGCCCCACGCTCAGCTAACTTGAGATTTGACATGGATTGGTTCATTGGGCTTCCTTTCTAGTCGTATAATATTCTACCATTATACTGGTTTTCAAAGGAAAATTCAAATTTAGTCTTGTTTCATCGGATTTTAATTCTTGAAAATTGTCCCAATTTTGATATAATAGTACTACTCAAGGGAGTAGCTGGCAGAAACCTGTGATAGTGTCGTCATTCCGAATTGTATACTGCAAAGTATGCTTTCCGGCGCTATCTTAAACAGCGAGACTTGTTATGATTAACAGGTCTCTTTTTGTTTGTCATAAAACCAAAAGAGAGCTTGTTTTGCACACAAAGTCAAGGAGGAGACACATGTCAAAAGAACAAAAACGCCAAGCGTTTTATACTCAAAGTCCTGAAGAGGTCTTGAAGTCGGTTGAAGCAACTGAGCAAGGCCTTTCGTCAAGCGAAGCACAGAAACGCCTTGCTGAATATGGACGTAATGAACTCGAAGAGGGTGAGAAAAAATCTCTCTTGGTTAAATTCATTGAACAGTTTAAGGATTTGATGATTATTATTTTGGTGGCTGCAGCCATCTTGTCTGTCGTAACTTCTGGTGGGGAAGATATCGCAGATGCCATCATTATCCTAGCCGTGGTTATCATCAATGCTGCCTTTGGTGTTTATCAAGAAGGAAAAGCAGAAGAAGCCATCGAAGCCCTCAAGTCTATGTCCAGTCCAGCTGCTCGCGTTATTCGTGATGGGCACATGGCTGAGATTGACTCAAAAGAATTAGTACCAGGCGATATCGTTGCCCTTGAAGCAGGTGACGTGGTACCAGCAGACCTACGTTTGCTAGAAGCCAATTCTCTTAAAATCGAAGAAGCAGCCTTGACAGGTGAGTCTGTTCCAGTCGAAAAAGACTTGACTGTCGAGCTCGCTGCAGATGCTGGTATCGGTGACCGTGTGAACATGGCCTTCCAAAACTCAAACGTGACTTATGGTCGTGGTCTTGGTGTTGTTGTCAATACAGGTATGTACACGGAAGTTGGTCATATCGCTGGCATGCTCCAAGATGCGGATGAGACAGATACACCACTCAAGCAAAACTTGAACAACCTTTCTAAGGTCTTGACCTATGCAATTTTGCTCATTGCCTTGGTTACTTTTGTAGTCGGAGTCTTCATTCAAGGTAAAAATCCACTTGGTGAGTTGATGACCTCTGTTGCGCTTGCTGTTGCAGCCATCCCAGAAGGACTTCCTGCTATCGTGACCATCGTTCTTGCCCTTGGTACTCAAGTTTTGGCAAAACGTAATTCTATCGTTCGTAAGTTGCCAGCAGTAGAAACACTTGGTTCAACTGAAATCATCGCTTCTGATAAGACTGGTACGCTGACTATGAACAAGATGACCGTCGAAAAAGTCTTCTATGATGCTGTCTTACATGACTCTGCTGATGACATTGAACTAGGCTTGGACATGCCTCTTCTTCGTTCAGTTGTTTTGGCGAATGATACTAAGATTGATGCAGAAGGAAACCTAATCGGGGATCCAACGGAAACAGCCTTCATCCAGTATGCCTTGGACAAGGGATATGATGTTAAAGGATTTTTAGAGAAATATCCTCGTGTAGCTGAATTGCCATTTGACTCGGATCGCAAGCTCATGTCAACTGTTCATCCATTGCCAGATGGGAAATTCCTTGTAGCGGTTAAGGGAGCTCCAGACCAACTTTTGAAACGTTGTGTTGCTCGTGATAAAGCTGGAGATGTCGCTCCGATTGATGGGAAAGTCAATGACTTAATTCACACAAACAACTCTGAAATGGCTCACCAAGCCTTGCGTGTCCTTGCAGGTGCCTATAAGATTATTGATAGCATTCCAGAAAACCTCATTTCTGAAGAACTGGAAAACAACTTGATCTTTACTGGATTGATTGGGATGATTGATCCTGAGCGTGCCGAAGCAGCAGAAGCTGTTCGTGTGGCTAAGGAAGCAGGAATTCGTCCAATCATGATCACTGGTGACCACCAAGACACAGCGGAAGCCATTGCCAAACGTTTGGGAATCATCGATGAAAATGACTCAGAAGACCATGTCTTGACAGGTGCTGAGCTCAACGAACTTTCTGATGAAGAATTTGAAAAAGTAGTTGGTCAATACTCTGTGTACGCGCGTGTATCTCCAGAACACAAGGTTCGTATCGTGAAAGCTTGGCAAAACCAAGGTAAGGTCGTTGCCATGACAGGTGACGGTGTCAATGATGCGCCAGCTCTGAAAACAGCTGATATCGGTATCGGTATGGGAATCACTGGTACAGAGGTTTCTAAGGGTGCTTCTGATATGATTCTTGCCGATGATAACTTTGCGACTATTATCGTCGCAGTTGAAGAAGGACGTAAGGTCTTCTCAAACATTCAAAAGACTATTCAATATCTTCTTTCTGCCAATACGGCTGAAGTTTTGACCATCTTCCTATCAACCTTGTTTGGTTGGGATGTTCTACAGCCAGTTCATCTCTTGTGGATCAACTTGGTAACCGATACTTTCCCAGCTATCGCTCTTGGCGTTGAACCTGCTGAGCCTGGTGTTATGACCCACAAACCACGTGGACGTAAGTCAAGCTTCTTCTCTGGTGGTGTCATGAGCTCCATCATCTATCAAGGTCTCCTTCAAGGTGCCCTTGTTCTGGCCGTTTATGGTCTCGCCCTTGTCTACCCAGTTCATGTGGGAGATAATCAAGCCATTCACGCAGATGCCCTTACGATGGCCTTTGCAACACTCGGTTTGATCCAACTCTTCCATGCCTACAATGTGAAGTCTGTTTACCAATCCATCTTGACAGTTGGACCATTCAAGTCTAAGACCTTTAACTGGTCAATCTTGGTATCCTTTATCCTCTTGATGGCAACTATCGTCGTAGAACCCCTTGAAGGTATCTTCCACGTAACCAAACTAGACTTATCGCAATGGGCTATTGTTCTAGCTGGAAGCTTCTCAATGATTCTTATCGTAGAAATCGTTAAGTTTGTTCAACGTAAACTTGGTCTTGATAAGAACGCGATTTAAAAAGAAAGTCATCTTCGGATGGCTTTTTTTGCATTTGAGGGAAAGGACTGGAAGTTGCCCCCTTTTGTGCTATAATAAAGTAAAGTTTTAAGGAGCGTAAGAGAATGGAAAAGAAAATTGTCCGAGATGTCTTATTCTTGTCGCAGGTCTCGAAACCTGCAAGTCAGGAAGACCTTTATCTGGCTAAGGATTTGCAGGATACCCTGCTGGCTAATCGCGAGACCTGTGTCGGTTTGGCGGCTAACATGATTGGTGTGCAGAAGCGCGTGATTGTCTTTAATCTTGGCCTAGTTCCCATGGTCATGTTTAATCCCATGCTCCTTTCCTACGAAGGACCTTACGAGACAGAGGAAGGTTGTTTGTCTTTGACTGGGGTTCGAACGACGACTCGTTATGAAACGATTACGGTATCCTATCGCGATAGCAAGTGGCAGGAACAGACTATTACGCTAACAGGTTTTCCAGCTCAGATATGCCAACATGAACTGGATCATTTGGAAGGACGGATTATTTAGGAGGAACTCAGATGAAGCGCATACTCTTTGAACTTGTTTTTATCGCAACGACTTGGTATATCTTTTTGCCACCCTTCAATCTTACTAGCTGGGAATTCATCTTCTTTCTCTGTGGACATTTGGTGGTGATGGGAATTTTGTTTAGTTTCCGCAAGGATACCAATCTTCTCAAGACGGTTCATGTACGTCATGGCAAGGTTGCCAACGAACTCAATCTAGAAGGGCTTCATTTTAATAAATTAGGTGGAGGATTGTTACTGGCTGCAGGCCTTATCTTTGCCCTTGCTGGTCTGGTTAGCCTAGTAACTTCTAGCTTTTTCCAAGCAAAAAACTATGCTAATGTGGTGTCTATCACAGAAAAAGACTTTAAAGATTTTCCTAAGAGCGATACCAGTAAGGTTCCGATTTTAGATCGTAGTACTGCTGAAAAAATTGGTGACCGTTACCTAGGATCTTTGACGGATAAGGTTTCTCAGTACGTAGCAGCAGATACCTACACGCAGTTAACAGTAGATGGCAAACCCTATCGGGTAACCCCTCTGGAGTATGCCGATCCCATTAAATGGTTTAATAATCAGTCCAAGGGAATTGGCGAGTATATCAAGGTTGATATGGTGACAGGAAATGCGGAATTGGTAGATTTAAAAACACCGATGAAGTATTCGGACTCCGAGTATTTTAACCGTGACGTCAAACGTCATCTTCGGATCAAGTATCCGACCAAGATTTTTAAAACCCCATCTTTTGAGGTGGATGATGAAGGCAATCCTTTCTATGTAGCAACCGTTTATCAAAAACAGTTTGGTCTAGGAGTACCTCGACCTTCATCTGTTATTATCTTGGATGCTACTAATGGAGAAACCAAGGAATATAGCTTGGATGAAGTGCCAGAATGGGTGGATCGTGTCTATCCAGCCGAAGAAACCATCCAGCAAATCAACTACAACGGCAAGTATAAAGACGGCTTCTGGAATGCCTTGATTTCTAAGAAAAATGTTACCCAAACGACAGAGGGCTATAACTATCTTTCTATCGGAAATGACATTTATCTCTACACGGGGGTGACTTCAGCAAATGCCGACGAAAGTAATCTAGGATTTATCCTTGAAAATATGCGCACTGGAGAAATCACCAAGTACAATCTAGCATCAGCAACCGAAGAATCTGCCCGTGCTTCCGCAGAAGGAGCAGTTCAAGAGAAAGCCTACAAGGCTACCTTCCCTATCCTTGTCAATCTCAACGACAAACCACTCTATATCATGGGCTTGAAGGATAATGCAGGCTTGGTCAAGGAGTATGCTTTGGTCGATGCAGTAGAGTACCAAAACGTCATCGTAGCAGCTACGGTAGATGAACTCCTCAGTAAATATGCCAATAAAAATGACCTCGAGCTGGATAATGAAACGGTAGAAAACATCAAGGGAGTGGTCTCAGACCTTAAATCAGCTGTCATCAAGGGTGATACCGTATACTTCTTCAAAGTTGATGGCAAGATTTATAAAGTCAAGGCTTCAGTGTCAGACGACCTTCCTTATCTAGAAAATGGCCAATCCTTCGAAGGTCAGGTTGGAAAAGATAATTTCCTCAAAACATTTAAAGTCAAGTAAAAGAAACCTCGGTATAAACCGAGGTTTTTCAGATGAAATTCTTGGTCGTGATTGAAAAATATGCTACACTAACAATATGAAAATTTTAATCCCAACAGCAAAAGAAATGAACACAGACCTTCCTTGTACCGAAGCGCTCCCCTTGAGGGAAGAAAGTCAGGCAGTTCTTGACTCACTGGCGCACTACCCAGCTAGTGAATTAGAGACCTTTTATAAGGTATCTGCCGAGAAAGCAGAAGAAGAGCACGCTCATATTCAAGCTCTAAAAGATCAGAGGGCTAAACATTATCCAGCCTTGAAACTATTTGATGGTCTCATGTACCGTCACATCAAACGAGACAAGCTGAGCAGGGCAGAACAAGCCTATCTTGAGAATCATGTCCTAATTACCTCGGCTTTGTATGGCGTTGTCCCAGCCTTATCACCTATGGCTCCTCACCGTTTGGACTTTTTGATGAAGTTAAAAGTGGCTGGAAAAACCCTAAAAAGTCATTGGAAATCAGCCTACGATGAGGCGCTACAGGATGAGGACTTGATATTTTCCCTCTTGTCATCAGAGTTTGAAACCGTATTTTCTAAGGAAATCAGAGAAAAGATGGTGACCTTCAAATTTATGGAGGACAAGGCAGGCCAGTTGAAAATCCACTCAACCATTTCAAAGAAAGCGCGTGGTGCCTTTTTGACCGCCTTGATAGAAGGGCAAGTCCAAACAGTTGAGCAAGCTCGTAAGCTCCGCTTTGCAGGCTTTGACTACCGACCTGATTTATCAAGTGACTTAGAACTCGTCTTTGTGAAACAAGTATAAAACCAGCTCATGTGAGCTGGTTTTTGTTTAATTAGTTGATGGCTGCAAGAAGGTCGTCAGCTTGTTTGGCAAGTGATGAAGCAGTTGTTTCTTCTAACACCAATTTTCCATCTGCCCAAGCAGAGTCATTGACACGAGCAGCAGTAAAGTCGCCAACGACTTGTGTACGGATAAATGGCAAGAGGTCTTTGTAAATAGCAAAGAGTTGTTCGTGACCTGCATTGGCCACAGATGAGACAGTAACAAACTTGTCTTGGAGGGCTGATGGTCCTGAAGGATCTGATAGGTCAAGGGCACGGCTCAGCCAGTCAAGCAAGTTCTTCACTGTTCCAGGGATAGAGAAGTTGTAGACTGGAGAGAAGATCCAGATGGCATCCGCAGCAAGGACAGCTTCGGGAGCAGCAGCTACAGCTGGATGAGTTGGAACTTCAAGATCTTGGCTGAAGAGGGGAACAGCTGAATAATCAAGATAGCTAACTTCCGCTTTTCCAGCAAGTGCTTTTTCAGCTTCAAGGGCCATTTGGTGGTTGAAAGAACCTTGGCGTAGTGATCCGACGATAAATAGTACTTTTTTAGACATGATGTGTCTCCTTTAGTTAAAATTTAAAGAGCGAACTCTTTTGTTACCGTCTATGTTACAACAAATAATACTAATTAGCAATAATTTTGCTCACAAATCTTTAAATTTTTTTAAAATTCGAATCAAGTCTTCCTTTTCTCCATCTTCCAAGATACTAAAAGCATCTACAATAGAGTTAATATGGTCAGGAAGAACCTCTTCAATTTTTTTGCGTCCAGCTGGTGTTAGTTTCAGGAAAAAAGAGCGACGATCCTTGGGGTCACAAGTTCTAGAAATCCACCCATCTCGAACCATGTTTCGAATAACAACAGTCATGTTTCCAGAAGTGGCTAGCATTTTTTCAATCAAATCCTGAATACGCAGTTCTCCCTTGCTATAGAGGGTTTCCAGAACGGAAAATTGAGTGGGTGTTAATCCGTGTTCTTTAGCAGCCTTGGTTTCATAAGGTTTAAAACTTCGCATCGCTTTATTGAGAACGATAGCCGTTTTCAAGTCTAATTGATTTTGGGAAATTTTTTCTTTCAAATATTTTTTCATAAGGGTATTCTATCAATAAACAAATAGAAATACAAGAGGCATAGATTTTATAGGGAAAGATTCTTAGAATGTTCCTGTCTTCACTTGTAATAAAGGAAGAGAGATGGTAAAATAGACGAGTGAAACTAAGACAGAAAAAAGCAAAAAACAAGCTACTTATACAGTACGGAATTGGCATTGCTCTAGTATTGCTAGTCATGACTACTTCCTTTCTTTACCTGATATCGCTCAGCATGAAACCTTATCAAGATGCTAGGGTTGAGGGAGAAAAACTAGCCAAGCAGTATGCAGAATTGGAAAAGGCAGATCAGGTTGATTTTTTTAATGGTTTGGAAGCATATTACAGCGTTCTGGGGCATAATAAAAAGCAAGAGGCCATTGCCGTACTGATTGAAAAGAATGACCACAAGATTTACGTTTATCAGCTAGATAAGGGGATTTCTCAAGACAAGGCGGCGACGATTTCGAGGGAAAAAGGAGCTAGCGACATTGACAAGATCACCTTTGGTCGTTATCAGGACAAGCCAATTTGGGAAGTTAAGTCAGGAAACCAGTACTATCTAGTCGATTTTGAAACAGGAGCAGTGATCCAATAAGGAGGGCATATGAAACTATCCAAACGTGTACTAGAAATGGAAGAAAGCGTCACTCTAGCTAGTGATGCAAGAGCCAAAGCATTAAAAGCTCAAGGAAAGGATGTTCTTTTCTTAACCTTGGGACAGCCTGATTTTCATACTCCTGAAAACATTCAGGATGCAGCGGTGGAAGCCATTCGTGATGGACGAGCTTCCTTTTATACAGTTGCTTCAGGGCTGCCCGAGTTAAAAGCGGCGGTTAATACCTATTTTGAAAGCTACTATGGGTATTCCGTAGCGGCCAATGAGGTTACTTTTGCCACAGGCGCTAAATTCTCTCTCTACACTTTCTTTATGGCCGTGGTCAATCCAGGTGACGAGGTCATTATCCCTACACCATACTGGGTCAGTTATGGAGACCAAGTCAAGATGGCAGAAGGTGTGCCGGTCTTTGTCCAAGCCAAGGAAGACAATCACTTTAAAGTAACAGTCGAGCAGCTAGAAGCAGCTCGAACAGATAAGACCAAGGTATTGGTTCTCAATTCACCATCGAATCCGACCGGTATGATTTACAATCGTGAGGAATTGCTGGCTATCGGAGATTGGGCGGTAGAGCATGATGTCCTTATCCTAGCAGATGATATCTACGGACGTCTGGTTTATAATGGAAATGAATTTGTTCCAATTTCTAGCCTGTCAGAAGCTATTCGCAAGCAAACCATTGTCATCAACGGTGTATCTAAAGCATATGCCATGACTGGTTGGCGGGTAGGTTATGCGGTGGGAAATCCTGAGATTATCGCTGCTATGAGCAAACTAACAGGTCAAACAACCTCAAACCTGACTGCCGTATCACAATATGCTACCATTGAAGCCCTAACTGGACCACAAGACTCTGTCGAAATCATGCGCCAAGCATTTGAGGAACGATTGAATACCATTTATCCTCTCTTGTGCCAAGTACCAGGATTTGAAGTTGTCAAGCCCCAAGGAGCTTTCTATCTTTTCCCAAATGTTAAAAAAGCGATGGAGATGAAGGGCTATACCGATGTGACGGACTTTACAACGGCTATTCTTGAGGAAGTCGGTCTTGCCTTGATTACGGGAGCAGGATTTGGGGCGCCAGAAAATGTTCGTCTCAGCTATGCCACAGACTTGGATACTTTGAAAGAAGCTATTCGTCGCTTGCATCAATTTATGGAAAAATAAAACTTAGAATCTTCGCCTTTTTAGCGAAGATTTTTTGTATCGAAAATCTCGCGATTTTTCTCTAGTCTAACCTAGCTATCGCAGTCTATTTATGGTAAAATAGTGGGTAATGATGTCTTCGGACAAGTTAAACGAAAAAAGGAAGATAGATTATGACAAAACGTGTAACAATTATTGATGTAAAAGACTATGTTGGTCAAGAAGTGACCATCGGAGCCTGGGTTGCCAACAAATCAGGAAAAGGAAAAATTGCCTTCTTGCAATTGCGTGATGGAACAGCCTTCTTCCAAGGTGTAGCCTTCAAACCAAACTTTATTGAAAAATTTGGTGAAGAAGTAGGTCTTGAAAAATTTGACACCATCAAACGCTTGAGCCAAGAAACTTCTGTTTATGTGACAGGAATTGTCAAAGAGGACGAACGTTCTAAGTTTGGCTATGAGTTGGATATTACAGACATCGAAGTGATCGGTGAATCTCAAGACTACCCAATCACACCAAAAGAACACGGAACAGACTTCTTGATGGACAACCGTCACTTATGGCTCCGCTCTCGTAAGCAAGTGGCTGTGATGCAAATCCGTAACGCTATCATTTATGCAACTTATGAGTTCTTTGATAAGAACGGCTTCATGAAGTTTGATAGCCCAATTCTTTCAGGAAATGCGGCAGAAGATTCAACAGAGCTCTTTGAAACAGATTACTTCGGAACGCCAGCCTACTTGAGTCAATCAGGTCAGCTTTACCTAGAGGCAGGTGCTATGGCTCTTGGCCGTGTCTTTGACTTTGGTCCAGTATTCCGTGCTGAAAAATCAAAAACGCGCCGTCACTTGACTGAGTTCTGGATGATGGATGCTGAGTACTCCTACTTGACACACGATGAGTCACTTGACTTGCAAGAAGCTTATGTAAAGGCTCTTCTTCAAGGTGTTCTAGATCGTGCGCCTCAAGCCTTGGAAACCTTGGAACGTGATACAGAGCTCTTGAAACGCTACATTGCAGAGCCATTCAAACGTATCACTTACGATCAAGCCATTGACCTCTTGCAAGAGCATGAAAACGATGAAGACGCTGACTACGAACACCTTGAGCATGGTGATGACTTTGGTTCACCACATGAAACTTGGATCTCAAACCACTTTGGTGTGCCAACATTTGTCATGAACTATCCAGCAGCTATCAAGGCCTTCTACATGAAACCAGTTCCTGGAAATCCAGAACGTGTGCTTTGTGCAGACTTGCTTGCACCAGAAGGTTATGGAGAAATCATCGGTGGATCTATGCGTGAGGAAGACTACGATGCCCTTGTCGCTAAGATGGAAGAACTTGGTATGGATCGTACAGAGTATGAATTTTACCTTGACCTTCGTAAATATGGTACAGTACCACACGGAGGATTTGGTATCGGTATCGAGCGTATGGTAACCTTCGCAGCAGGTACAAAACACATCCGTGAAGCTATTCCATTCCCACGTATGTTGCATCGTATTAAACCATAAAAAAACTAAAACGCCGTAATAGGCGTTTTTTCAAAACACTATAATACTTGAAGGAAGAGGTGGAGATCATGTAAAGCACAGATTAACAAGTGACAAACACAAAGATACAAATACACTTGTTAAAGGAGAAAATATGTTTAAACGAAATTATCGGAAGAATATCGGTCTCATGGCTGGAGTGGAATTTTTTGCTTTTCTGGGCATTACCAGTTTTTGGATTTTATTTCTCAGTCAAAATGGGATGTCACTTTGGCAGATTGGCTTATTGGAAAGCATTTTTCATGCTACTAGTGTCATTTGTGAAATTCCTTCTGGAATGTTAGCTGACCGCTATTCATATAAAACCAATCTGTATTTAAGTCGAATAGCTGGAATCGCGTCGTCTATTCTCATGTTAGTAGGGCAAGGTAATTTTTGGATTTATGTCCTCGCTATGGTGGTAAGTGCCTTGTCTTATAATTTTGATTCGGGCACGAGTGCAGCTATGGTTTATGATTCGGCCGTGGAGGCTGGATTAAAAGAGCGCTACTTGTCTATCTCAAGTTTTATGTCAGGAGTAGCAGAAGGAACTCGGTCTTTGGGGACCGTTTTAGCGGGATTTTTTGTCCATGGTCAATTGCACTTGACCTACTATATCATGATTGCCACTTCTATAATCGTTCTTTTCCTAACTTGGATGCTAAAAGAGCCTAGTGTTAAAGCGCAAAAGTCTGAGCGTCTGACGATGAAAAGGATTATGTTGACTGTCAAAGAGGAATTGCGGAGCAATCCCAGTCTTTTTGGCTGGATGATTCTGTCCCAAATCATCGGAACACTGATGTGTATGTTTTATTTTTACTATCAAAATCAACTGCCGGACTTAGAAGGATGGCAGATTTCGATGGTCATGCTGATGGGCAGTGTTTTGAATATCTGGTCAGTTTATCTAGCAAGTAAGATTGGAAAGATGTATGCAGCCTTAAAGCTCTTTCCAATTCTTGTGCTCTTGACAGGAGTGACTTACTTGCTTTCCTACTTTGGTACGCCACTGATTTATATTTTGATTTATTTGATTAGTAACGCCTTATATGCTCTCTTTCAACCGATTTTTGACAACGATTTACAAAAGCGACTCCCAAGTGAGGTACGGGCAACCATGCTAAGTGTCTACTCCATGATGTTCAGCCTGAGTATGATTGTTATTTTTCCTCTAACGGGGTGGTTGATTGACTATCTAGGATTTGTAGTAGCCTTCCTTTACTTAGGATTCTTTTTAGTATTAGTAGGATTTTTGTTAATATTCATTTTGAAAGAGATGGTTAGAGATTTAGAACTGAAAGATCATGTTATTTCTAAATAATAGAGATAGTTTTTTCATTTTTCTCTTGCTATCTACTAGCTTTTCTAGTATAATAGTTAATTGTGAGCAAACCTCACTTACCCCTTGCAAAGACTAGGGGTCATTAGACCAAAAGGAGGAACATATCAATGGCTAAATACGAAATTCTTTATATCATTCGTCCAAATATTGAAGAAGAAGCGAAAAACGCTTTGGTAGCACGTTTTGACTCTATCTTGACTGACAACGGTGCAACTGTTGTTGAATCAAAAACTTGGGAAAAACGTCGTCTTGCATACGAAATCCAAGATTTCCGTGAAGGACTTTACCACATCGTTAACGTTGAAGCAAACGACGACGCAGCTCTTAAAGAGTTTGACCGTCTTTCAAAAATCAACGCTGACATTCTTCGTCACATGATCGTCAAACTTGACGCGTAAGAAGGTAAATTATGATTAACAATGTTGTACTTGTAGGGCGTATGACACGTGACGCTGAGTTGCGTTATACCCCATCAAATGTAGCAGTTGCGACTTTTACTCTTGCAGTAAACCGTACATTCAAGAGTCAAAATGGCGAACGTGAGGCTGATTTCATCAATGTCGTTATGTGGCGCCAACAGGCTGAAAATCTTGCTAACTGGGCTAAAAAAGGCTCTCTTATCGGGATCACAGGTCGTATCCAGACTCGTAGTTACGATAACCAGCAAGGACAACGTGTCTACGTAACAGAAGTCGTGGCTGACAATTTCCAAATGTTGGAAAGCCGTAGCGTGCGTGAAGGACATACAGGTGGGGCTTATTCTGCACCAACTGCTAGCTATACAGCACCTACACAATCAGTACCTGACTTTTCACGTTCTGAAAATCCATTTGGAGCAACAAATCCATTGGACATTTCAGATGATGATTTACCATTCTAATGGACAATTAATACTATAAAGGAGAAAAAACATGGCTCAACAACGTCGTGGCGGATTCAAACGCCGTAAAAAAGTTGATTACATCGCAGCAAACAAAATTGAATATGTTGATTACAAAGATACTGAGCTTCTTAGCCGTTTCGTTTCAGAACGTGGGAAAATCCTTCCACGTCGTGTAACAGGAACTTCAGCTAAAAACCAACGTAAAGTAACAACAGCTATCAAACGCGCTCGCGTAATGGCTTTGATGCCTTTCGTAAACGAAGATTAAAGAAAAGACCCGGGTGGGTCTTTTTTTCTGACTCACTCGAGTCTTTTTTCAGATTCGGTTGAACCTCTTTTTCAGACTTTTACGGGGTTCTGTTGGACAGAGCTACTTTTGACCTAGTAAGATGCTTTTTTCTTACTAGGTTATTTCTTTTCATTGTCGTGCTATAATGGTAGGAGAAAACTTTAAAGGAGCAACTTATGAAGACGACATGTTCAATTAGGAAAATGCAAGAATCTGACATTAAAGATCTATTTCGAGGATTTATCAGCCAAGGTTGGCCAAGTAGAGAGGAGATTTTAACTCGATATTTTAAGGAGCAGGAAAGTGGAGAGAGGGAAGTTTTAATTGCTGACCTTACTGGTGTAGTAGCGGGCTACATTACTATTTTACCCTATGCTAAGCAGGGTCCCTTTGCTGGAATGGCTCCAGAACTTTCAGATTTCAATGTCTTTGAACCCTTTCAAAATCAAGGTATTGGAAATCTCTTGCTGAAAGAAGCAGAAAATCGAGTTAAGCTTGTTTCGGACAAAGTGACGTTGGGTGTTGGGCTCCATTCAGGGTATGGACCTGCCCAGAGATTGTACATCAAACGAGGCTATATTCCAGATGGTTCGGGCGTATGGTATCGAAACCAACCGTTAGAAATGAATGCTACTATTCAAAATAATGATGATTTAGTTCTGTACTTATCCAAGAAGTTTGAATAAGAGATAGCACATTTTTTGGAGATGTGGGATTTCTCTACTTTATGGTATAATGGAAAGAGTTAGATTGAAAGAGGTAGAGAGATGGATGCAAAATTAAAATACAAGGCAAAGAAGATTAAGATTGTCTTTTTTGATATCGATGATACCTTGCGTACGTCAAAGACAGGTTTTATTCCAGCTACGATTCCTACTGTCTTTAAGCAGTTACGTGAAAAAGGGATTTTGACAGGAATTGCTTCTGGGCGTGGCATTTTTGGTGTTGTTCCAGAGATTCGTGAGCTCAAGCCTGACTTTTTTGTAACCTTGAATGGTGCCTATATAGAAGATAAAAAAGGTCAGGTCATTTATCAGCATCAGATTACCAAAGAAGATGTGGAAGAATACATCTCTTGGACAAAACAAGAGGGGATTGAATATGGCTTGGTTGGCAGTCATGATGCCAAACTCTCTACTCGGACAGAAATGATCAGTGAGGCTATTGATCCGATTTATCCGAACTTGGATGTGGATCCTGACTTCCATGAAAAAGCAGACATTTATCAGATGTGGACCTTTGAAGATAAAGGGGATGACTTGCACTTGCCAGATTCCTTGTCGGATAAACTTCGCATGGTGCGTTGGCATGAACATTCATCTGATATCGTGCCTATTTCAGGTTCAAAAGCCACAGGTGTAGCCAAGGTGGTGGAGCATTTAGGCTTGAAACCAGAGAATGTCATGGTCTTTGGAGACGGTCTCAATGACTTGGAACTCTTTGATTATGCTGGAATCAGCATTGCCATGGGAGTTTCCCATGAAAAAATCAAAGAAAAAGCAGATTATATAACAAAAACAGTAGAAGAAGATGGCATTTTTGATGCCTTAGAAGGATTTGGTATGGTAGAAAAAGAATTGCATTTCCCACAAGTAGACATTGAAACAGTAGAAGGTCCGTTGGCGACTATTAAGACAAATCACGGAGACTTGCGTATCAAGCTCTTCCCTGAGCAGGCTCCCAAAACAGTAGCCAACTTTGTTGCCCTTTCAAAAGACGGTTACTATGATGGTGTGATTTTCCACCGCATTATCAAGGACTTTATGATCCAAGGTGGAGACCCAACTGGTACTGGTATGGGCGGAGAGTCAATTTATGGCCAAGCTTTTGAAGATGAATTTTCAGAAGAACTTTACAATATCCGTGGTGCTCTTTCCATGGCAAATGCTGGTCCAAATACCAACGGTAGCCAGTTCTTTATCGTGCAAAACCAACACTTGCCATACTCTAAGAAAGAGATTGCGCGTGGTGGTTGGCCTGAACCAATCGCTGAGATTTACGCAGAGAAAGGTGGAACTCCCCACCTTGACCGTCGTCACACTGTTTTTGGGCAATTGGTAGATGCAGAATCTTTTGCGGTCTTGGATGCCATTGCAGCTGTTGAAACTGGCGCTATGGACAAGCCAGTTGAAGATGTGGTAATTGAAACGATTGAAATTGAGGACTAGGATGAAAATTGGTGATAAGCTAAAAGGGCGTATTACAGGAATCCAGCCCTATGGTGCCTTTGTCGAATTAGAGACAGGGGTGATTGGGCTGATTCATATTTCAGAGATTCGGACAGGATTTATCGAAAATATCTATGAAGTTTTGAAAATTGGTGAAGAAGTGCAAGTTCAGGTTGTTGATTTGGACGAATTTACAGGTAAAGCTAGTCTATCTATTCGCACGCTGGAGGAAGAAAAACATCAATTGCCAAGACGAAGACGTTTTTCAAATGATCGCATCAAGCATGGTTTTGCACCTCTTGGCCGAATGATGCCAACTTGGACAAGGGAAGCCCTCAACAATCTGAAAGAGAAAAACTAGTCTATTAGATTTCGTATTTTTAAAAATCAATATATGGAAGAACAATTATTAAAATCAGGAGAGCGCATCAACCAGCTCTTTTCGACAGATATCAAGATCATTCAAAATAGAGAAGTGTTTAGCTATTCGGTGGATAGTGTTCTCTTGTCACGCTTTCCTCGCTTTCCTAAAAATGGCTTAATTGTGGACTTTTGTGCTGGAAATGGTGCAGTTGGACTTTTTGCAAGTAGTCGTACCAAGGCCAAAATTCTCTCTGTAGAAATTCAAGAGCGCTTGGCAGATATGGCAGAGCGTTCGGTTCGATTGAATGGATTGGAAGAGCAGATGCAGGTTATCTGCGATGATTTGAAAAATATGCCTGCTCACATCCAGGGAAGTAAGGTGGACATGATTTTGTGCAATCCGCCTTATTTCAAGGTGGATCCACATTCCAATCTGAACGAGAGTGAACACTACCTCCTAGCAAGACACGAAATTGCGACTAATCTTGAAGAAATTTGTCGAAGTGCTCAGAGTATTCTCAAGTCTAATGGTCGTTTGGCCATGGTTCATCGGCCAGATCGACTTTTGGATATTCTAGACATGCTTCAACGCCATAACCTGGCTCCCAAACGCCTGCAATTTGTCTATCCTAAACGAGAAAAGGAAGCCAATATGCTTTTAATCGAAGCTATTAAGGATGGATCAACGAGCGGCTTCAAGGTCTTGCCACCACTCATTGTTCACAATGATGATGGCTCCTACACGCCAGAAATTCAAGAGATTTATTATGGATCATAAGGCATATATGTATGTGGTGGAGTGCCGCGACGGTTCTTATTATACTGGTTACACGACAGATGTGAAGAAACGCCTTGCTGTTCATAATAGTGGTAAGGGTGCCAAGTATACCCGAGCTCGCTTGCCAGTTAAACTCATCTATGTAGAGGGTTTTGCTAGTAAGGAAGAAGCCATGTCTGCAGAGGCTCTCCTCAAACGAAAGAAACGTCCACAGAAAGAACGATTTCTATCCGAAAATCAAGAAAAAAATCTAATCAACCATATTGAAATTTAACGAGGAGTCCTTTGGCTCCTCTTACTTTTGTCAAAATAGGAAAAAAGTGCTAAAATAAGATGAATAAATTAAAAGAGGTATTATCATGTCTAAGATTCTAGTATTTGGTCACCAAAATCCAGACTCAGATGCCATCGGGTCATCTGTAGCCTTTGCCTATCTTGCAAAAGAGGCTTATGGATTGGACACAGAAGCAGTAGCACTTGGAACCCCTAATGAAGAAACAGCTTTTGTTTTGAACTATTTTGGTGTAGAAGCACCACGTGTTATCACATCTGCTAAAGCAGAAGGTGCAGAGCAAGTTATCCTAACTGACCACAATGAATTCCAACAATCTGTTTCAGATATCGCTGAAGTAGAAGTTTATGGTGTTGTAGACCACCACCGTGTAGCTAACTTTGAAACTGCAAGCCCACTCTACATGCGTTTGGAGCCAGTTGGATCAGCTTCATCTATCGTTTACCGCATGTTCAAAGAACACTGTGTAGCAGTTCCTAAAGAAATTGCAGGTTTGATGCTTTCAGGTTTGATTTCAGATACCCTTCTTTTGAAATCACCAACAACTCATCCATCTGATAAAGTTATTGCTCCTGAATTGGCAGAATTAGCAGGCGTGAACTTGGAAGAGTACGGTCTTGCTATGCTCAAGGCTGGTACCAACTTGGCAAGCAAATCTGCTGAAGAATTGATTGATATCGATGCTAAGACCTTTGAACTCAACGGAAATAAGGTTCGTGTAGCTCAAGTAAACACAGTTGATATTGCTGAAGTCTTGGAACGTCAAGCAGAAATTGAAGCTGCAATGCAAGCTGCTAATGCAGCAAATAGCTACTCTGACTTTGTCTTGATGATTACAGATATCGTCAACTCAAACTCGGAAATCCTTGCTCTTGGATCAAACATGGACAAGGTGGAAGCAGCCTTTAACTTCAAACTTGAAAACAACCATGCTTTCCTTGCTGGTGCCGTTTCACGTAAGAAACAAGTGGTGCCTCAGTTGACCGAAAGCTTTAATGGCTAATAGTCTGAGTGAGAATTGAAATGAGGAGATGTTAGTTTCCTTATAGCTAAAGGGGTTTCGGCTCCTTTTTTTCTAGGAGAGAAAGATGTTAGAAAATGGTGACTTGATTTTTGTAAAGGATCTTTCAGATATGGGGCAGGCTATCCAAGCTTCAACTGGGAACTATAGTCATGTGGCTATCTTTTTGGACGGTTTGATCTATCATGCTAGTGGGCAAGCAGGTGTCATCTGTCAAGAACCAGCAGAATTTTTTGAACCGACTCATCTCTATGACCTTTATGCCTACCCAGAGATTGCAGCTGACTTGGTAAAGGAAAGAGCGAGCAAACATTTAGGTGCACCCTATAATACCTCTTTTTATCCAGATGGATCTTGCTTTTACTGCTCCCAGTACATCGCTGAAATCCTCCCTATTTTTGAAAGCGTTCCGATGAAATTTGGGGATGGGGAGCAGGAGATTAGTGATTTTTGGAGGGAGTATTACCAGAAACTCAAACTTCCTGTGCCTCTGAACCAGCCGGGGACTAATCCCAGTCAGTTGGCAGCATCTCCTCTTTTAGAATGTAAAGAAAGGAACCTTCATGATTCAGATTTTTAATCCTTCTCGTTTGACTCGACAGGCATTTTTTATAGATTTGGTTGACTATCTGGACCAGCATGATGATGTAATCCTCAGGGAAATCAAGGCTCAGTTTCCAGATGTGGCAGTTGATAAACTCATGGAAGAGTATATAAAGGCAGGTTTGATCCTAAGGGAAAACAAACGCTATTTTCTCAATCTCCCTTTTCTAGAATCGATAGACAATCTATCCCTTGACCAAGAAATTTTTATAAGAGAGGACAGTCCAGTCTATCAAGCCTTGCTGGAGAAGACTTTTGATACAGAATTGCGCAATCAGACCAATGCAGCCATTTTAGTCGAATATACGGATTTTGCAAGAGAAAAGATGACCCTGTCTAATTATTTCTACAAGGTCAAGAATCAATATCCTTTGACAGAAAAACAGCAGGAACTCTATGCCATTTTGGGGGATGTCAATCCTGAGTATGCTCTCAAGTATATGACGACCTTTTTACTCAAGTTCCTCAAAAAGGACCAGATCATGCAGAAACGGTGTGATATTTTCGTTGAGAGTTTAGTCGTCTTGGGCTATATTGTTCAAAACGAAGAAGGGAAGTATGAGTTGGCTGTTGATTTTGACAAGGAAGGCTTGTCTTTCTATTTGACTTAATTGTTTGCTTTTGAGCAGATTGTTTGACTTTACTAAAGAATAAGCATAAACTGAATGTAAGCGATAACCATTATCGTATTAAAAGCAAAGGAGACAGAGCTATGTCACTTGAAAATAAATTGGAACAAGCAACTGGTGCTATCAAAGAAGGATTTGGTAAAGTTACTGGCGATAGCAAGACAGAAGCAGAAGGTACTGTAGAAAAAACAGTTGCGAAAGCAAAAGAAGTTGTTGAAGATGCTAAAGGCGCTGTAGAGGGTGCCGTTGAAGGTCTTAAAAACTCATTTAAGAAAGAAGACTAAAAAATCAAGGGAAAACTTCCCTTGATTTTTTGATTTTATAGGTAACGTTCTGCGACAGCTGAGTCACCAGGGTAGGATTCTTTCACTCCATTGACAATCTGGTAGCAATCAGCTCCCTTACCAGCAATAATCACAGCATCGAGTTCTTGTTCTGTGATGGCCATTGCCGCTTGGATCGCTTGTTCGCGATCGGCAATCTTTTCAACAGGGTGGTTGATATAGCTACTGATTTCCTCTGCAATGGCCATTGGATCCTCATAGTTGGGGTCATCAGCTGTGAGAAAGACTTGAATCTCAGGATGTTGATTGAGGAGGAGACCAAAGTCTTTGCGACGACTCTCCCCTTTGTTTCCTGTTGAGCCAAGAACCAGAGCGATTTTCCCAGTTTGATGAGTTTCAACTACATTGATGAGTTTTTTCAGACTGTCCCCGTTGTGGGCATAGTCGATGAAGACTTTAGCGCCATTTTTCTGTGTGAGGACTTCCATACGTCCAGGAACTCGGGTTGCAGCAATTCCTTTTTTGATGTCCTCTAGACTAGCACCTAGACGAAGGCAGGCAAGTCCTGCAGCGACTGCATTTTCTTGGTTGAAGTGACCAATGAGTTGGATATCATAATCGCCAGTGAGTTTTCCTGTAGCTGAAAAGCTAAAGGCTTTGGAGTTCTCGATTTGGTTTTCAGACTTGCTACCATAGAAGTCATGCTCTTGATGTTCCACTTGTTCTTTCAGTACAGAGAAGTGGTCCATGTTGCTGTTAATGACAACTGCTCGGCTATTTTCCATCAAGAGACGCTTGTGGTAGAAGTAGTCTTCAAAAGTCGGATGCTCAATCGGACCGATATGGTCAGGACTGATGTTGAGAAAAACGCCGGCGTCAAATGTGAGACCATAAACGCGATTGACCAGATAGGCCTGACTGGAAACTTCCATAATCAGATGGGTGCGATCATTTTGCACAGCTTGAGCTATCATCTCAAAGAGATCAATGCTCTCAGGAGTTGTCAGTGCAGATTTAAAGAAGGTCTTGCCGTCTAAGGTTGTATTCATGGTAGACAGCATAGCAGGGCGGAAACGTTGAGATAGGATGTGGTAAGCAAAGTAAGCTGCTGTTGTCTTACCCTTGGTTCCTGTGAAAGCGAGAATTTTGAGTTTTTCTTGGGGATTACCGTAAAATTCCATAGCAATCAAACTCATGGCTTTCTTGATGTCGTTCACGACAATAACAGGAATACCGACTTCGTAGTCCTGTTCAGCTACATACCAGGCTAATCCCTGAGTTATAGCAGAAAGAAGGTATTCTTTTTTAAAGGCAGCACCTTTTGCAAAAAAAAGAGTGCCCTCTTTTACTTTCCGGCTGTCGTAACTGATGCTGTCAAAAACAACTTCACTGTAGTTGTAATGGTAGTGTCCTTGGTCGATAATTTCGCGAAAAAGGCCATCTTTCTTTAAAATATCTAATACGTTTTCAATCTTAATCATACTTTCTATTATAAACTTCAAGCCCGAATTTTACAAGTAACAAGGAAAAGTTTATAATGGAAGATGAGGAACTTTTCCTAGTTATCAAAATTGAATGAGGAAACTATGTCTAACGAAAACAATCACCAGCAAGCCCAGATGTTGCGAGGGACTGCTTGGCTAACAGCTAGTAACTTTATTAGTCGCCTCCTTGGTGCTATCTATATTATTCCCTGGTATATCTGGATGGGAACCTATGCCGCCAAGGCAAATGGACTCTTTACCATGGGCTACAATATTTATGCTTGGTTCTTGCTGATTTCAACAGCGGGTATCCCAGTTGCGGTCGCCAAACAAGTAGCCAAGTACAATACCATGCGAGAAGAAGAGCACAGCTTTGCCTTGATTCGGAGTTTCCTCGGTTTTATGACAGGTTTGGGCCTAGTCTTTGCCTTTGTCTTATACCTCTTCTCTCCTTGGCTGGCAGATTTGTCGGGTGTGGGAAAAGACCTGATTCCTATCATGCAGAGCTTGGCGTGGGCGGTCTTGATTTTCCCGTCCATGAGTGTCATCCGAGGCTTCTTCCAAGGGATGAACAACCTCAAGCCTTATGCTATGAGTCAAATCGCCGAGCAGGTGATTCGTGTCATCTGGATGTTGTTGGCGACCTTTATTATTATGAAGTTGGGTTCAGGAGACTACTTATCAGCAGTTACCCAGTCGACCTTTGCAGCCTTTGTGGGCATGGTGGCTAGTTTTGCAGTCTTGATCTACTTCCTAGCCCAAGAAGGTTTACTCAAAAGAGTATTTGAAACACGGGATAAAATCAATAGCAAGCGACTTTTAGTTGATACCATCAAGGAAGCCATTCCCTTTATCCTGACAGGATCAGCCATCCAGCTCTTCCAAATATTGGACCAGATGACTTTTATCAGAAGCATGACCTGGTTTACCAACTATAGCAATGAAGACTTGGTTGTTATGTTTTCTTATTTCTCAGCCAATCCTAACAAAATCACCATGATTTTGATCTCTGTAGGAGTTTCCATTGGGAGTGTCGGCTTACCACTTTTGACGGAGAACTATGTAAAAGGTGACTTGCAAGCAGCAGCTCGCCTAGTTCAAGATAGTATGACCATGCTCCTCTTATTCTTGCTGCCAGCAACTGTCGGAGTCGTCATGGTGGGAGAACCACTCTACACGGTCTTCTATGGTAAGCCAGATAGTTTGGCCATGGGCTTATTTGTCTTTGCAGTTTTACAGTCTACTATTTTAGGCTTGTATATGGTCTTGTCTCCGATGCTCCAAGCCATGTTCCGCAACCGCAAGGCAGTACTTTACTTTGTCTATGGCTCCCTTGCCAAGCTAGTCTTGCAACTTCCAAGTATTGCTATTTTCCACAGTTATGGTCCCTTGATTTCAACGACTATCGGGCTGATCATTCCGAATGTCTTGATGTATAGAGATATCTGCCAGGTAACGGGTGCTCGTCGAAAGATTATCTTGAAACGAACTATCTTGATCAGCATCTTGACACTTGTCATGTTTATCTTAGTTGGTTTCATACAGTGGCTACTCGGTTTTGTCTTCCAGCCAAGTGGACGCTTCTGGAGTTTCCTTTACGTAGCTCTCATCGGGGGGCTTGGAGGAGGCCTCTATGGTTTGATGAGCCTACGGACACGACTCTTGGACAAGATAATTGGCAAAGTTCAAGCAGACCGACTACGAGCAAAATTTAAACTGTCTTAACAGAACTAAAAGAAATGCTAGCTCCTTGTTAATTGTCTGGGTTAGCTGACACTTAAATTTCCATAAATTAAAATCCCTAGAATCAGTTGTTCTAGGGATTTATTGGGGTGTGAGCATCATTAACTCTACAATCATAGCGATATAGAGGACCAAGGTTAGGAGAAAACCTGCTCTCCAGAAGAATTTGATAAATTTAGGGTAGTAAAAACTTCTTTTTTTGAGGAGGAAAAAGATAACTAGGAGGATTGCTAGGAGTGAAAGTGCTACGCCAAGTCGCGGTAAAAAGTTGTGGATAAAGGCTTTAGCAGTAATCAGATAATACTCAAATACCAAAAGTGGAAAAGCTACATCCGCAAAGTTCAGTCCTAGTTTTTTTAGTTTAAAAAGTTTTGTTACAATGATGGAGACCACGAGGGTTAATACTAACAATAAAGTAGCTGCTATTTTCATTAAAATCATACCCATATTGTATCATAAAAAAACGCTAAAGGAAATGAGAAACAAGGGAATTTGTAGGAAAGTCAGGCTTTTGAGATTGTGGTTGTTTTTTGTTATAATGAAAGTTATGAAATCTTATAATACCTTGAATGATTATTATCGAAAACTCTTTGGAGAAAAGACTTTTAAAGTTCCTATTGATGCGGGGTTTGACTGTCCAAATCGGGATGGAACTGTGGCGCATGGGGGCTGTACCTTTTGTACGGTTTCGGGCTCTGGAGATGCCATTGTAGCACCAGATGCACCTATCCGTGAGCAATTTTATAAGGAAATCGACTTTATGCACCGCAAGTGGCCAGATGTTAAAAAGTATCTGGTTTATTTTCAAAACTTTACCAACACCCATGAAAAGGTGGAAGTGATTCGGGAGCGTTATGAACAAGCTATCAACGAACCGGGTGTGGTGGGAATCAATATCGGAACACGCCCAGATTGCCTACCAGAAGAAACCATACTCTACCTAGCTGAGCTAGCTGAACGCATGCATGTGACGGTGGAATTAGGTTTACAGACTACTTTTGAAGCAACCTCTGACCTGATTAACCGTGCCCATTCCTACGAATTGTATGTGGAAACGGTCAAACGCTTGCGGAAATATCCTAAGATTGAGATTGTTTCCCATCTAATCAATGGACTGCCTGGGGAAACTCATGAGATGATGGTCGAAAATGTCCGCCGCTGTGTCACGGATAATGATATTCAAGGAATTAAGTTGCACTTGCTCCATCTCATGACCAATACGCGTATGCAACGAGATTACCACGAAGGACGCTTGCAACTGATGAGTCAGGACGAATATGTCAAGGTCATTTGTGACCAACTAGAAATCATTCCCAAGCATATTGTCATTCATCGGATCACAGGAGATGCGCCTAGAGATATGTTGATTGGTCCCATGTGGAGCCTCAATAAATGGGAAGTGCTAAATGCTATTGAAACCGAAATGAGACGCCGCGGCAGTGTTCAAGGTTGCAAGGCTGTAAAACAGGAGTTTGAAAATGAAAAGACCACTTGAGATGGCACATGATTTTTTGGCTGAAGTCGTGACAAAAGAGGATATCGTTGTGGATGCGACCATGGGCAATGGTTATGACACGCTTTTTTTAGCCAAACTAGCCAAGCAAGTCTATGCCTTTGATATACAGAAACAAGCTTTAGAGAAAACCCAAGACCGTTTAAATGAGGTAGGTTTAGAGAATGTCCAGTTGATTTTGCAAGGACATGAGACACTTGATCAGTTTGTGACAGAAGCCAAGGCAGGGATTTTTAATCTGGGTTATTTGCCTTCTGCTGACAAATCCGTCATCACCCGACCTCAGACTACCATTGAAGCGCTTGAAAAGCTTTGCCATTTGCTTGTTAAGGGTGGAAGGATTGCCATCATGATTTACTATGGTCATGAGGGGGGAGATATTGAGAAGGATGCTGTTTTGGACTTTGTTAGCCAGCTGAACCAACAAGAGTACACTGCTGCCATTTATCGAACGCTCAACCAAGTCAACAATCCCCCGTTTTTAGTTATGATTGAGAAATTAGAAAGATATAGACATGGATAAACAATACCTACGTGAGAAATTAGAGGCAATGCGCCAAAATTTTGTCGAGTCAACGCATCACGAGCGAGCAGTAGGGGTGCTCGACGAAGCACATATGAGCAAAAAGATGCTTAAAATCAAGAAAAAATTAGTGGCTCTTGAAATGGAACGGTGCCAGAAAAAAATTGAGCACAAGGACTGTTCCAAGATTGATCAGAAAATCCAAGAGCAAAAGGAGATTTTTGAATTTTGTTGTAAAAAAGATTAAGGAGGAATTGTGTGGAATTACTTATATACTTGATTCTATTTTTATTTGTCTTAATCATTTCAACCACGACCAATAAACTTCTACCTTTTTTGCCCCTCCCCCTGGTACAAATACTTTTGGGGATTGGCATTGGTCTCTTTATACCAAACACCGACTTTCATCTCAATACGGAGTTATTTTTGGCACTGGTTATCGGGCCCTTGCTTTTCCGAGAGTCCGAAGAAGCAGATATCACGGCTATTTTAAAACACTGGCGCATCATTGTCTATTTAATCTTTCCAGTGATTTTCATCTCGACCTTGAGTTTGGGAACCTTGGCTCATTTCCTTTGGCTCACTCTTCCCTTGGCGGCCTGTTTATCAGTTGGAGCGGCACTTGGACCGACGGATTTGGTAGCCTTTGCTTCTCTGTCTGAGCGTTTTAGTTTCCCAAAACGGGTTTCCAATATCCTCAAAGGAGAAGGACTTTTAAATGATGCTTCTGGCCTGGTTGCCTTTCAGGTGGCACTGGCTGCCTGGACAACAGGCGCTTTTTCCCTCAGTCAGGCTGGGACTTCTTTAGCCCTGTCTATCATAGGTGGTTTTGCGGTCGGCTTTGTGACGGCAATGATCAATCGTTTCCTGCATACATTTTTACTGAGTGTGCGAGCGACGGATATAGCGAGTGAACTCTTGCTTGAACTGAGTTTGCCTCTTATGACCTTCTTTATCGCTGAAGAAATCCATGTTTCAGGGATTATCGCAGTTGTAGTTGCAGGGATTTTGAAGGCCAGTCGTTTCAAAAAAATCACGCTCCTTGAAGCTCAGGTAGATACTGTTACAGATACTGTCTGGCATACCGTGACCTTTATGCTCAATGGTTCTGTCTTTGTCATCTTGGGAATGGAATTAGAGTTGATTGCGGAGCCAATTCTGTCTAATTCTCTCTACAATCCCTTTCTTTTACTGCTTTCAGTTGTTGTGCTGACCTTCTTGCTCTTTGCCATCCGCTTTGTCATGATTGCTGGTTTTTACTTTGTGAGAACACATCGACTCAAGAAAAAAATCCATAAGTACATGAAAGATATGCTTCTTTTGACCTTCTCTGGTGTCAAAGGGACAGTATCTATTGCGACGATTCTCCTCATACCAAGTCGTTTGGAGCAGGAATATCCTCTATTGCTCTTCCTAGTAGCAGGCGTTACACTATTGAGCTTTTTAATGGGTTTACTGCTTCTCCCCCACTTATCTGAAGAACAAGAGGAAAGTAAGGATCATTTGATGCATATAGCGATTTTGAATGATGTAGCGGCAGAATTAGAAAAAGAACTGGATCATCACAAGAACAAACTTCCTCTTTATGCAGCTATTGATAATTATCACGGACGAATTGAAAACCTAATCCTTAGTCAAGAAAATAAAAGCGCCCGAGAAGACTGGGAGGCTTTAAAACTCCTCATCTTGAGTATCGAAAGCGATGGTTTGGAGCAGGCTTACGAGGAAGGGAAAATCGGTGAGCGTGGTTATCAAGTTTACCAACGCTATCTGAAAAATATGGAGCAGAGCATCAATCGCAAGGTGGCTTCTCGTTTAACATATTACTTCCTTGTATCGCTCCGTATCTTGCGTTTTGTCCTGCATGAATTGCTGACCTTTGGTCAGACCTTCCGTAGTTGGAATGACAAGGAGCAACGTCGACTTCGAGCTATTGACTATGATCAAATATCTGAACTCTATCTGGAGAATACGGAGTTGATTATCGAAAGTTTGGAAAACCTAAAAGGAATCTACAAGAGTAGTCTGATTAGCTTTATGCAGGAGTCTCGCTTGCGTGAAACAGCTATTATCGGTAGTGGTGCCTTTGTTGAACGTGTTATCAATCGCATCAAGCCAAACAATATCGATGAAATGCTAAGAGGTTACTATCTAGAACGTAAGTTAATCTTTGAATACGAAGAGAAGAAATTGATTACGACCAAGTATGCCAAGAAATTACGGCAAAATGTCAACAATCTTGAGAATTATTCTCTAAAAGAAGCCGCAAATACCCTACCCTATGATATGATGGAATTAGTCAGAAGAAATTAGTTTAGAAAATCAAATTGTATTAGGAGGATTGCAACATGAAAAAGTGGTGGAAAGAGCTGATGGAACGGCCCTTGTTGAAAGCTTTTTTACATTTTTATCAAGCTTCTGATAGTGAACTGACCAGTGTTGCGGTTGCCTACTATTGGTTGATTTCGATCTTCCCCTTGCTGATGATAGTGGTCAATATTTTGCCCTATTTTCAGATTCCGATTTCAAATTTTTTACTCACCATCAAGGAATTTGTACCAGATACAGTTTATGATGTGGTCGCAAAGATTGCCCGAGAAGTACTGACTCAACCATCGACTGGTTTGCTGAGTTTTGCAGTCTTGTCTGCCCTCTGGACCTTTTCGAAATCAATGGATTTCCTCCAAAAAGCATTTAATAAGGCCTATGGAGTGGCCAAGAGTCGAGGAATCATCTCCCATCAACTGATGAGTTTATTTGTTAGTTTTGGCTTGCAGATTCTTTTTGCTTTGGCCTTGTTTCTGAGTATGTTTGGGCGTATGTTGCTCAACCTAGTCAAAACTTACTGGCAATCAGACGGTCCTTTCTTTGATTATCTACAGGACTTTACAGGTCCTTTGATTTATGCCCTGCTCTTTGCCATTTTGGTCATGCTCTACTATTTCCTGCCAAATGTTAGAGTTCCTCGTATTCGCTACGTTTTCCCTGGCAGTATCTTTGTCTTGCTGACTCTGGTCTTTCTTTTAAATATCTTTTCTGTCTATTTCAATAACTATGTCAACCATCTGGTCGATGTCCGATTTTTCAGTTCCATTATCGTGGTGGTCATGATGTTCTGGTTTATTCTTATCGCTAAGATGTTGATTATTGGAGCAGTTATCAATGCCAGTGTGCAGAGTTTGAAGGATCCAAGGTTTCGTGGTGACACATTCATTTTAAAGAATAGAGAATAATAAAAAGACTCTTTATTTACAAAGTGTCTTTTTGTTGCATTTGCAACAAAAATATGCTATTCTGTCTTCATAGATGCGAAAGGAGGAAACATGTCGTTATTACGCGAAATCGGAATTATAGCCCGTGCCTTGGACTCTATTGCCAATATCGAATTTCGTGATATAGACCTAGCTCGTGGTCAGTATCTTTATTTGGTTCGAATCAAGGAAAATCCAGGAATCATTCAAGAAGTCTTGTCGGATTTACTGAAGGTTGACCGTTCGACAGTTGCTCGTTCAGTAAAAAAACTGGAAGAAAAGGGGTTAATAAAACAAGGAATGACCAGTACAAATCGGAAAAATAAAGAGTGGTTTGTCACTGAAAAAGGAGAGGCACTTTATCCTTTTATCCTTGCTGAACATCACTATTCAGAGAATTCTGCCCTAAAAGGATTTTCCAGGGAAGAGGCCAGGGAACTGGAGAGCCTACTAATTCGGGTTAGAAAAAATATTACAAGTGATTGGGATATGGTCAAAAAAGGCCTGAAAAGAAATTATTCTTAATGAGAGGTGAAAGATGAAAGTTATCGTTGAAAATGAATTTTGGAGCTTGTTTCCAGAAGCACAGATTAGCGTTTTAGTAGTAAAGGGCTTAGATAATACAGTTGATGAAAGCAAGGATCCCTATTTCAAAACCTTGCTAGATAAGGGAGCTAAACGAGCTGAGGATTTCATTTCGGATGAGAATTTTACTCAGAATGATGTCATTCAAGAATGGCGTCAGGCTTTCAGCAAGTTCAAAACGAAAAAAGGAGCACGCTCCTCTATAGAAGCTCTGCTTAAAAGGGTCAGTCAGGGAAGAGAGTTTAATCCCATCAATCCCTTAGTAGACATCTATAATAGTGTCTCTCTATCTTATGCGGTTCCCTGTGGTGGCGAGGATGTGAACAAGATTGTAGGCAATCTTCATCTTGGTCAGGCCAAGGGAGGAGAATCTTTCTTTCCACTAGGAGCTGAAAACGATGCGCCTGCTTTACCTGAAGAAATCATCTATTATGATGATGAAGGAGCGGTTTGTCGCTGTCTCAACTGGAGAGAGGCACAGAGAACCATGCTGACAGAAGAGACAAAGGATGCTGTCTTAGTCATTGAAGCGATCAATGCTGAACAGGCAAGACGTGCTCGGGCTGCCATAGAAGAATTACAGGATTTGGTGAAAGACTATTTTGGAGTTCAAGGGGAACTGACTCACCTTACTGCTGAAAATACGGAATTAGTCATTTAAACGTCAATAGCTCAGTCGTTTCTCTGGGGAGGAAATTCCCTTGAGAAACGGCCGAGCTATTTTTAATAGATAAACATGGCATCCCCAAAGCTAAAGAAACGGTAGTGTTCTTGGATGGCATGGTGGTAAGCATCTAGGACTAAGTCACGGCCTGCAAAGGCTGAAACTAGCATGACCAGAGTTGATTTTGGAAGGTGGAAGTTGGTTGAAAAAGCATCCACAACCTTCCAGTCATAGCCTGGTTTGATAAAGATATTGGTCCAGCCAGAATCTGCTTGGATTTGCCCATCAAACTTGGAACCGATGGTTTCCAGTGTGCGGATAGAAGTAGTTCCAACAGCAATAACACGACCTCCATTTTCCTTGACAGAGCGAAGGATGGCAGCTGCTTCCTCAGAAAGTTGGTAGAATTCTGAGTGCATTTCGTGTTCGTCCAGATTGTCAACAGAAACAGGTCTAAAGGTTCCTAAACCAACGTGGAGGGTCAAATAAACCAAATGAACACCCTTGGCTTGGATTTCTGCGAGCAGTTCTTTGGTGAAGTGCAATCCAGCAGTCGGTGCAGCAGCAGAGCCACTTTCTTTGGCGTAGACCGTTTGATAACGTTCACGGTCATCCAGTTTTTCATGGATATAAGGTGGTAATGGCATTTCACCTAGACTTTCCAAAACTTCTAGGAAAATTCCTTGGTATTCAAAGCGGACAATACGGCCCCCGTGGGTCAATTCTTCCGTAACGACAGCGCTGAGACGGCCATCTCCGAAGCTGATGCGAGTGCCAACCTTGAGGCGTTTGGCAGGTTTCGCTAGGACTTCCCACTCATCGCCAGCAGTATTTTTGAGAAGGAGAAGCTCCACATGGCCACCTGTTTCTTCCTTTTGACCATAGAGGCGGGCTGGGAGAACACGGGTGTCGTTCATGACAAGGGCATCACCTGGTTCTAACATATCAATAATAGAGTGGAAGTGTTTATCCTGAAATTCTCCCGTCTCACGATTGACGATGAGGAGTTTGGAAGCATCACGTTTTTCAAGGGGTGTTTGGGCAATCAATTCCTCAGGCAAGTGGAAATCAAAATCAGCTGTATTCATTTTTTTTCATCATTCTTTCTAACTTCTAATCTTATCCATTATAACATGTTTCAAGTTTGGACGCTCTTTTTTTGGAAATTAAATCGTTTTCACTTGACAAAAATTGGTCTATACCATATAATGAATATAGAAATATGGAGGATATAAAATGAAAGTTATTAAAGTTGAAAATCAAGTCGAAGGTGGAAAAGTAGCTTTTGAAATTTTGAAGGAAAAGTTGGCCAATGGCGCTCAAACGTTGGGACTTGCAACAGGAAGCAGTCCGCTTGAGTTTTACAAGGAAATCGTTAAGAGTGAGCTTGATTTTTCAAATCTAACCAGTGTCAACCTTGATGAGTATGTGGGACTTGACGGAGACAATCCACAGTCTTACCGTCACTTTATGCAAGAACACCTATTCAACCAAAAACCATTTAAAGAAAGCTTCTTGCCTCGTGGGGTCAAGGACAATGCTGAAGCTGAAGTTGAACGCTACAACCAAATTTTGGCTGACCATCCAGTTGATTTGCAAATCTTGGGAATCGGACGCAATGGGCATATCGGCTTTAACGAGCCAGGCACTCCATTTGATAGCCAAACACACCTTGTAGAGCTTGACCAGTCTACCATCGAAGCTAATGCTCGCTTCTTTGACAAGATTGAAGACGTCCCAACCCAAGCCATTTCAATGGGAATTAAAAACATCTTGGATGCCAAGTCTATCCTTCTCTTTGCTTACGGTGAGTCAAAAGCAGAAGCCATTGCTGGAACAGTGTCAGGCCAAGTAACTGAAAGTCTACCAGCAAGTAGCCTACAAAACCACCCTGATGTGACTATTATTGCGGATGCTGAAGCATTAAGCCTACTTGAAAAATAAAATATTTATGATTAAAGATCATTCAATTCTTTGGGTTGGGTGATTCTTTAATGTTTAATTGCCTAAAATGAAAGATAATATAAAACTAGAATCGTAATTAATAACTTAAAATATGTGATAGTTAACAAAAAAGATATTTTTAAAAGGATTTTTATTTATGAGAGAATATTCAGTAACTTATAATAATTTGGGAACTATATACCAGTTTACACCACCAACAACATATTGTATTTATGAGAATATCAAAAAAGACGATTTCCGTTTTGGAAGTCGCCTTTTCGATTTTAATAGTTGTTCCCTTTTGAAGAGTTGTGCTTTTTACATAATAGTTGGCAATTTTCAGGGACAGTTTTTCCACCTAAAGACCACGGTGTAATATGGTCGCCTGCTAGTTCTTTAAGAGCATACTCCCTGTTGTTTCCTTCATCCACACAATAAACGCAGTGATGGCTCTGTTCTTCATATTTTTGCTTGATGGTTTTATCATCAAAAGCTCTAAGTTGGAGATATTTGGAATCTCCGTAAATGATGTACTGATAAATCCCTTTCATTTTAGTTGTGACTTCATCATCATTTACCAACTCTGCAATTTTTTCGTTAATGACAGAAGCACTATTTTTGATGATATTGTTGTCTAACTGTCCTAATTGATACTCTTTGTAGATTGTTCCCCAATCCATCCCTTTCAAACTGTTTTGATAGCTTATAAACTTTCCACGAACCCATTCAATTATGGCAGAAAAATTTTGCCATAATTCAGAAGCATCTGCATCTCCTTGATGCTTCAACATATAATCTTCGATTGTATTTGTACTATCGTCATTATCATTTTGTGAAGCCCATTTAATAGCAGTTTGTAGATACTCTTGTCTATTCCAATTACCATTTAATAGTGGTTCTGCTTTATCGTTATTCGGATTCTCGTCAGCAAGTACAACGCCACGTCCAGTCTTTGTTGAAAATCTTTGTTTAGCATCAGAAAGCCAAGTTCCTGTATAAGCAGAGTTTCTTAATTCTTGCTCATTTAATGGTTCGCCTGCTGTATTGATAACATGAAACCATTTCATTTTTTCGGACGCAGTTCCTTCACAAACATATATGTCTAACTCATAATCAAGAATTTGTTCTGCTAAGTCAGTTAGGTTCATCTGAAGATTTGGGAAATCTTGTTGTGGAGCACTGGATGGAAATTTACTTGATTTTACAGAGTAATTCCCCATAACATAATTACAAATAGCTAAAATACGTTGTTGACCATCGAGAACTTCATATTGTCCGTTTCCTAAATCAACCCAGTACATAATACCTAAAGGACACTCATCTAAAACGGTTTGAATTACAGCTTGTCTCTTATCTTCGTTATATACGCTATTTCTCTGATAAGACGGACGAATATTCAAGTTACCATTATATCCTTTTACAGCGTCTGTTGTTGCGCCATCATCATTATTTGTATAACCACTAGCTAAATCTCGAATAGTAAATGGTTTATTTAGTAAATCTCTTAATCTAGTTACTTTCATAATATTACCTCCTTGTTAATAACCTCTGTCTTCCGCACGGTTGATAGGATTTAAATTTCTTATCAAAATACGTTTATATTTCCCCTCTCCGCTAATTACTGGAGCATCATATCGAGAATGAGGGAGTTTATAATCCTCTAACATTCCATCTCCTCCTCTGTCAGTAGTCCATAAAATTTCAAATTCCTTTGGATTAAATTTGTCCATAAAAGTAATGGGGACACCCATAATTCCATCATAATCAATGGGAATATCTTTGACAAATGTAACTTCAATAGCATTATAATTCTCATATTTAGGGTATTTATCTTCAAAACCCTCGTAATATTTATGAGCCTTTGTAAGGTCAAACTTATCTCCAACATGCCATAAACCATCGTGCCGTTTTTTCAAATCTAGGTTAGTATACCAACATGCCATAATATGTTTTACTTCTCTGCCATCTTCATCCAGTTTTTCATAATCAGCCCCATCTGGAACATACAACCAAAAGTCAGAGTTCATGTTTCGAGCTCCAATCCAGATTTGGTTATTCTTGATTAAAGGGAATACTTCTTTATAGGTAACAGCGTTCTTATTTCCAACAACAATAAACGATTTGTTGTAATTGATTAGTTGGCTAATATACTCCTTAAACAAACTAAACGGAGGGTTAGTTATAACAACATCTGCTTCTTTCAGGTATTTTATGCTGTCCTCGCTTCGGAAATCTCCCGCTGTGTATTCATCATCTCCATAAATAGTTACAATATTTCCTGCTTCCATATTGAAGTCATCGCCACCTTCATAAATCAGAGCATACGAAGGTTCGCTATCTTCTTGAAAATGTGTTGCTATCAGTTTTTTAATACCCAAACTAGCAAAATTGTTATGAAAATAACGCCAAAAATTTGATTGTGTTGGGTCATCACAATTACAGTAGATAACCTTATCTCTAAAGTGTTCTCTATAATGCCCCATTTCCTCAGCAATATCTTTATAACGAGTATAAAACTCATCGTTTTTGGCTTTTTTAGCGTTGTGGAGTGAGCCAGCCATTATGCCACCCCACTTTCGTAGGGAGCATAAAAGGCTTCCTCACAAAAATGTGAAAAAGCCTGTTTTAATGCTTGACAAAAAACACGCCCGATTACATAATCAGTGTGAGCTGTGAGCTGTGAGCTGTGAGCTGTGAGCTGTGAGCTGTGATTGTGTTCATAATACTCAACTTCCTTTATGTTTTGATACTTCTATTATATCAAAATTTTGGAATTTATTCTAGTAGAAGTTTACATTTTGATTGACAGATATTCTTGTTTTAGATATAATATAATCAAGAAGTAAGGAGTAACAGTTATGAAGTTTGAGTTTAAGTCATTATTTGATTTACAATCTGCTTTTCCAGACGAACAGTCATGTATTGACCATTTAGAAAATATGATTTGGGGCGATATGATTATCAGCCCTTTTGATGCTACCTCAAAGGTCTACAAATGCAAAGATAACAAATACCGTTGTAAAAATACTGGAAAATACTTCAATGTCAAGACTGGTACTCTTTTTGACAATACTAAAATTGAACTCCGTAAATGGTTTATGGCAATTTGGCTTGTGACTTCTCACAAAAAAGGAATCTCATCTGTGCAATTATCAAAAGATATTGGTGTTACGCAAAAAACAGCTTGGTTCATGCTGGAACGTATCCGTAAGTGTTTTAGTTCTGAAAACAACAATAGTCTTGATGATGTTGTGGAGGTTGATGAAACCTACATAGGTGGTAAAAATAAGAATCGTCATAACTCCAAAAAAGTCAAAAATGCTCAAGGGCGTTCATTGAAAGATAAATCTGCTGTAGTAGGCATGGTGCAACGTCAAGGTAAAGTCAATGCTCATCATGTGCCAGATACAAAGACGAAAACATTGACTGAACAGATTGTCAAATACGTAAAGGAAACAGCTCAACTTTACACAGATGAATGGCTAGGTTATAATAAAGTGGCTAAGATGTATAATCATGACTTTGTTAATCATGGAACTAGCGAGTACGTGCAAGGTGATGTTTATACCAACACGATTGAAGGCTTTTGGGCTGGATTGAAACGTGGAGTACTAGGAATTTACCACTCGTGGTCTAAGAAATATCTTCAAGACTATGTAGATGAATTTGTTTTTCGTTATAATACTCGTGACTATTCGGATAGTGAGCGTTTTAATCTCCTGATTTCAAATGCCTGTGTCCGAACTAAATACAGGGAGCTGATTTATGGCTACTAATACATTACATGACCTGCATTTTGAATTGGAAAGGTCTATCGCTCGCAGGGTTGATAGTAAGCTGATTGGTTATCAAGTCAGCCTTTCAGATGGTTTTTACAATAAATACACCAAACTCTGGGATAAGACCTATTCTTTTGATTTTGTTACTAAACATCGCTCTTTTTATACTAAACTGACAAAATGTTGTGTTTATGACGTACTTGGAGATAGTCAAAAGAAAATTGACAGAAAGGCTATTGCCAAACAAATGGCAGAGTTAGAAGCCTTGGTTGATATTGCAGAAAGTAAAGAGGAGTTTCAGAACTTTTTTGAGAAAAAATACAGTCTCAAATTTCCTGATTTGAACGATTGCATTTATCAGAAGAAAAAAGAGTTATCTGATTTTGACAAAAAACTTTGGATAGCAATGCACTATAACCCTAGAAAAGATGAGGGGAGATAATAATGGCAACATGGTACGATTACATGGTGAGAGCTAGCTCAAGATAATGGGACTAAATTAACTACTGATGATGTAGAGCAATTATTAAAAAATCCTGTCTTAACACCTTTTCAAAAAATCACTCTTCAAGATGCTTTGACAGAAGGGATACACAAGAAAACATGTTTTACAAGCGAACCGTAAAAGTCAGCCAAAAGATATTTTGAAACTCTTTATAGAGGGTAACTATGGATAATGAAGAATTTAGACATTATTAAAAGTCGATTTCCGTTTGGAAGTCGACTTTTTTGATATTCTAGAAAATACTATATCTTGTGTCTAGTGTAAACTGGTATATAGTTTCCAATAATTTAACAAAAAAATTAAAAGAGCATTATAAACAACATAAATATAAAGGTCAAACTACTAGAGATGTTACATCTTTCGTAAGAAGCCATTCCATCAATATTGAGACATTTCATGATCTAATAATGGAAATAGCAGAACTCTCATATAAAAATCCTGATGTCATGTTGTTTTATAGAGGCCAAAATAATAACTATATAAAAACTAAATATGCTACTTTGTATCCTACAATCTATCGTTCAAATAGTGAAAAAGATATTAATTTTGATTTTGATATTTTAGAAAAAACATCGACTCTGTTAATGACAGAATTAGAAAAAGATAATAATGTGGATAAGGAAGAAATAAAAGAATTAAAGAAAATTAAATTATTGCAATACTCAATATTACAACACTATGAAGTATGTAAGACACCATTATTAGATTTAACTCAATCAATAAAAGTAGCGTGTTCATTTGCTATATTAGACAATAAAGATAAAACGGGATATATCTATGTATTAGGAATGCCTTATGTAAATGGTAGGATTTCGGTAGATTCTGAAGATTATATTACAAACGTAAGATTATTAAGCATAAGTTCTAGCTCTTCAAAAAGGCCATTTTTTCAAGAGGGATATTTGGTACAGACAGAATTTGCTTCTAATACTGATATAGAAAAAGGTGAACTAGATTTTAATAGAAGAATAGTTGCTATTTATAAATTTAAAAATACTAAAAAATTCTGGGGCTCTGAAAGACCAATTGAAAAGGGAAATTTATATCCAGAAGAAGATAGAATGAAAGATATTTGTGATAGGCTTAAGGAGAGAAAGTACTACTATATAGGAAATGAGGATAATAACGGGAATTTGATCGGAACATTTTTAACTTTGTGGAATTTATTAGAGGACGAAATTAGAAATACAACAAAACTCAATGATTTGCAAAAAGGTTTAAAAGTACTTGTAAGTGGAAGAAATAAAGTAAATGAAGACGAAAGACAAAAAATAGACGAAATTCGTAGGTTTAGAAATAAACTTGTACACAATACTAATGATGTTTCAGGTAAAGATTTGGATAATAAAATAATCGATTTAAAGAACTTATTAAGAGAATTAAACATAAAGTTTAAAGATATAAATTAAAAATATTTTTAAGTAGATTTAACAATAAATAGAGAATAATGAGTAAAATATTAACTGTATCCCCTTGACATTTATTCATTTTGCGTGTAAAATAGAATAGATCTTGGACTTGAAGGGAGTGAAAAAAATGTCTAAAACAGTAGTACGTAAGAATGAATCTCTTGACGATGCACTTCGTCGTTTCAAACGTGCGGTTACTAAAGCTGGTACTCTTCAAGAAACACGCAAACGTGAATTCTATGAAAAACCTTCTGTAAAACGTAAACGTAAATCAGAAGCAGCTCGTAAACGTAAAAAATTCTAATTAGAAATGAAAGGCTAGAGAAATCTAGTCTTTTTCTTTTAAATAAATACTGTAAATCCTGCAAAAAAAGAAAACTTCCTCCTACAATCTGATATAATAGTAAGGAGAACTCGATTGAAGGAGGAAATTATGTCAGTTTTAGTAAGAGAAGTCATTGAAAAACTCAGACTAGACATTGTATACGGCGAGGGCGAATTGCTTGAAAAAGAAATCAACACAGCGGACATTTCTCGACCAGGTCTTGAAATGACAGGCTATTTTGATTACTATACTCCGGAACGGCTTCAACTGTTGGGGATGAAGGAGTGGTCTTATCTGGTCGCTATGTCTTCTCACAACCGTTATAAAGTCTTGACCAAGATGTTTCAACCAGAAACACCAGTGGTTATTGTTGCGCGTGGTTTGGTGATTCCAGAGGAGATGTTGAGAGCTGCTAGGGAATGCAAGATTGCCATTTTAACCAGTCGTACAGCTACTAGTCGCCTGTCAGGAGAATTATCTAGCTATTTGGATTCTCGTTTGGCAGAACGGACTAGTGTTCATGGTGTCTTGATGGACATTTATGGCATGGGTGTCTTGATCCAAGGGGATAGTGGTATCGGTAAGAGTGAGACAGGTCTCGAGCTTGTGAAACGCGGACACCGTTTGGTAGCAGATGACCGTGTGGATATCTTTGCTAAGGATGAAATGACCCTTTGGGGAGAGCCCGCTGAAATTTTGAAGCATTTGCTTGAGATTCGTGGAGTGGGGATTATCGATGTGATGAGTCTCTACGGAGCAAGCGCTGTAAAAGATTCTTCACAAGTTCAGCTGGCAGTCTATTTGGAAAATTACGATACCCAAAAGACTTTTGATCGTCTAGGAAACAATGCCGAAGAATTAGAAGTTTCTGGTGTAACGATTCCACGTATTCGTATCCCAGTAAAAACAGGACGCAATATCTCAGTTGTTATTGAGGCAGCAGCTATGAACTATCGCGCTAAGGAAATGGGCTTTGATGCGACGCGTTTATTTGAAGAACGCTTGACTAATCTCATCTCCAAAAATGAGGTGAAAGATGATTAATCCAGTTGCATTTGAAATCGGACCTTTTTCCATTCGTTGGTATGCCTTGTGTATTGTGGCAGGCTTGGTCTTGGCAGTTTATCTTGCCATGAAAGAAGCTCCTAAAAAGAAAATCCTGTCAGATGACATTTTGGATTTTATCCTGATTGCTTTTCCAGTTGCGATTTTAGGCGCTAGATTATACTATGTACTCTTTCGCTTAGATTACTATCTGCAAAATCCAGGTGAAATTATTGCCATCTGGAATGGTGGTTTGGCCATTTATGGAGGTTTGATAGCGGGAGCTATTGTCCTTTATATCTTTGCAGATAGAAAGCTGATCAATACTTGGGATTTCTTAGACATTGCAGCACCGAGCGTGATGGTTGCCCAAAGTTTAGGA
Source organism: Streptococcaceae bacterium AF54-32pH5A (assembly GCA_027682205.1). GTDB lineage: Bacteria > Bacillota > Bacilli > Lactobacillales > Streptococcaceae > Streptococcus. Next base: position 563,371 of record JAQDAD010000001.1, on the reverse strand, counting down.
CGCTGGGGGAATTTCTTTAACCAAGAAGCCTACGGTGCAGCAGTAGATAGTCTGGATTATTTGCCAGGCTTCATTCGTGATCAGATGTACATTGACGGTAGCTACCGTCAGCCGACCTTCCTTTACGAGTCGGTTTGGAATCTGGTTGGATTTGCTTTGATTCTGATTTTTAGAAGAAAATTGAAGGGAATCAGACGAGGTCATATCACTGCTTTCTACTTGATTTGGTATGGTTTTGGTCGTATGATCATCGAAGGAATGCGAACAGATAGCCTTATGTTCTTTGGACTGCGGGTATCCCAATGGTTATCAGTTGTCCTCATTGGACTAGGTGTTTACATCATACTTTATCAAAATCGAAAGAAAGCCCCTTTCTATCAAACTGAGGAGGAAAACTAAATGTTAGAAGTTGCTTATATTCTTGTTGCCATTGCTTTGATCGTTTGTTTAGTCTATCTGACGATTACCATTCAAAAAGCAGGTCGAATGATTGATGAGACGGAGAAAACCATCAAAACCTTGTCTTCAGATGTAGATGTTACCTTACATCATACCAATGAATTGTTGGTAAAAGTTAATGTCTTAGTAGATGATATCAATGTTAAGGTTGCGACGATCGACCCACTCTTTACAGCTGTGGCGGACTTGTCTGAGTCAGTATCTGACCTCAATAGCCAAGCGCGTGTCTTGAGCAAGAAAGCTTCATCAGCTGGGTCAAAAACACTTAAGACGGGAGCGGGCTTGTCAGCTCTTCGTTTCGCAAGTAAATTTTTCAAAAAATAAAAAAGGAGAAATCTCATGGGAAAACTATCCTCTATCCTTTTAGGAACTGTTTCAGGTGCAGCTCTGGCCTTGTTCTTAACCAGTGACAAGGGCAAGCAAGTTTGTAGTCAAGCTCAGGATTTTCTAGATGACTTGAGAGAAGATCCAGAATATGCCAGAGAGCAAGTCTGTGAGAAATTGACAGAAGTGAAGGCACAAGCAACAGACTTTGTTCTGAAAACAAAGGAACAAGTAGAATCTGGTGAAATTACTTTTGAAAGTGTCCTTAATCAAGCCAAAACATGTGCACGACAAGCGACAGAAGCATCGAAAGAAACCTTTAACAATCTCAAGGAGCAATGGCAAGAACAGTCAGCAACTCCAGATATCGTAGAAGACGAAGAAGAGATTATTATTGATATTACAGAAGAATAAAACATCACCGTCTCTGGTTCATCTAAGGTTCTGGGGATGGTGATTTTTATCTGGAAACCCGTCTTTGTGGTATAATAAGTACTATGCAGAAAAAACCAACGTCAGCCTATGTGCATATTCCCTTTTGCACACAGATTTGTTATTATTGTGACTTTTCAAAAGTATTTATCAAGAATCAACCAGTAGATAGTTACCTGGAGCATCTGCTAGAAGAGTTTCGTTCTTATGATATCCAAAAGTTGCGAACTCTCTATATTGGAGGTGGGACTCCAACGGCTTTGTCCGCTCCGCAATTAGAGGTGCTCTTGGATGGTTTGACTAAAAACTTGAACTTGTCTGTCTTGGAAGAGTTGACCATTGAGGCCAATCCAGGAGACTTGGACGCGGATAAGATTGCGGTATTGAAACATTCGCCAGTCAATCGTGTTTCCTTAGGTGTGCAGACTTTTGATGACAAAATGCTGAAAAAGATTGGGCGTAGTCACTTGGAGAAGGACATTTATGAGAATATCGACCGCCTCAAACTGGCTGGTTTTGACAATATCTCCATTGACCTAATCTATGCTCTTCCTGGTCAGACCATGGATCAGGTCAAGGAAAATGTGGCTAAGGCCATTGAACTGAATATTCCTCATATGAGCCTTTATAGCTTAATTTTGGAGAATCATACGGTCTTTATGAACCGTATGCGACGTGGGAAATTGCCCCTGCCCAAGGAAGAATTAGAAGCAGAGATGTTTGAGTACATCATTGCAGAACTTGAGCGGGCTGGTTTTGAGCATTATGAGATTTCCAATTTCTCCAAACCAGGCTTTGAAAGTCGCCACAATCTCATGTACTGGGATAATGCTGAATATTATGGTATCGGTGCGGGAGCTTCAGGTTATGTGGACGGAGTTCGTTATAAAAACCATGGACCTATTCGACATTATCTCAGTGCGGTAGAGGCAGGAGATGCTCGGATAACAGAAGAACACCTGAGCCAAAAGGAGCAGATGGAAGAAGAAATGTTTTTGGGACTCCGCAAGAAATCTGGAGTTTCCATGGCGAGATTCGAGGAAAAATTCGGACGTTCCTTTGAAGGACTTTATGGAGAAATCGTCAAAGACTTAACGCAACAGGGTCTTATGCAGATCGATGGTGATCGTGTCCGAATGACAAAGAGAGGTCTCTTTTTAGGAGACACTGTAGCAGAACGATTTATTTTGGAGTAGAACAATGGGCTTAACTTATCAAATGAAAATGAAAATTCCTTTTGATATGGCGGACATGAACGGTCATATCAAACTTCCAGACGTGATTTTACTGTCCTTGCAAGTATCAGGTATGCAGTCAATTGAACTGGGAGTTAGCGACAAGGATATGTTAGAACAATATAATCTGGTCTGGATTATCACGGATTATGAGATTGACGTGGTACGTTTGCCCCGCTTTGCTGAGGAGATTACGATTGAAACAGAAGCATTGACTTACAATCGTCTTTTTTGCTACCGCCGTTTCACCATCTATGATGAAGCAGGCCAAGAAATCATTCGCATGGTAGCAACCTTTGTTCTCATGGACAGAGATAGTCGTAAGGTCCATACTGTCGAACCTGAGATTGTTGCGCCTTACCAGTCTGAGTTCGATAAAAAACTTATCCGTGGACCAAAGTATGCAAATCTAGAAAACCCGATCAGTAAAGACTACCATGTTCGTTTTTACGACTTGGATATGAATGGTCATGTCAATAATAGTAAATACCTAGACTGGATTTTTGAGGTCATGGGTGCCGATTTTCTAACCAAGTATATTCCAAAGAAGATCAATCTCAAATATGTTAAAGAAGTGCGACCAGGTGGCATGATTGCTTCAGTTTATGAACTCAAGGGATTAGAAAGCAAGCACCAGATTATCAGTGATGGCGAGATCAATGCCCAAGCTATGATTACTTGGCAAGAAATTGAAGCGAATTAGAAAGGACGATATGGCTTATAAAGGTTATTTAATTGATTTAGACGGGACCATTTACAAGGGGAAAGACCGGATTCCGGCGGGTGAGGCTTTTGTCCATGAGTTGCAAAAGCGAGACATTCCCTATCTCTTTGTGACCAACAATACAACTCGAACTCCTGAGAGCGTTCAAGAAATGTTGGCTAAAAATTTTAATATCAACACGCCTCTATCAACAGTTTACACAGCGACTCTGGCAACCATCGACTATATGAATGACTTGGGACTGGAAAAGACAGTCTATGTCATCGGTGAAGCAGGGCTCAAAGATGCCATTAAAGCGGCTGGTTATGTCGAAGACAAGGACAATCCAGCCTATGTGGTAGTTGGACTGGACTGGCAAGTCGACTATGAAAAATTTGCTACGGCGACCCTAGCTATCCAAAAGGGTGCCCACTTTATCGGAACCAATCCTGACCTCAATATCCCGACGGAACGTGGTCTTTTGCCTGGTGCTGGTTCACTGGTAACACTTCTTGAAGTAGCAACACGAGTAAAACCAGTTTATATCGGGAAACCAAATGCTATCATTATGGATAAGGCAGTTGAGCACTTGGGCTTGAAAAGAGAAGAATTGCTCATGGTTGGGGACAACTATCTGACAGATATCCGAGCAGGGATTGACAATGGCATACCGACCCTCTTGGTGACGACAGGTTTTACCAAAGCAGAAGAAGTGGCGGACTTGCCAATCGCCCCGACTCATGTCCTTTCTAGCCTAGCGGAGTGGGATTTTGATGAAAACTAAACTAACCTTTTGGGGAAGTATGCTCTTTCTCCTCTCACTGTCTATCCTACTGACTATTTATCTGGCTTGGATTTTCTATCCTTTGGAGATTGAGTGGCTGAACTTAGCGGATCGGGTTTACCTAAAGTCAGAAACCATTCAGTACAACTTTCATATCCTGATGAATTACCTGACCAATCCCTTTAATCAGATCCTACAAATGCCGGATTTTCGTTCTTCAGCGGCAGGCCTACACCACTTTGCGGTGGTGAAGAATCTCTTCCACTTAGTTCAGCTAGTTGCCCTAGTGACGCTACCAAGTTTCTATTTCTTTGTTAAAAATATTGTAAAAAAAGGCTTCCTAGCACTCTATCGTAAAAGTATCCTGGCTTTAGTGCTATTGCCTCTAGTCATTGGGCTTGTGGGAGTGTTGATTGGTTTTGAGCAATTCTTTACTCTCTTCCATCAGATTCTCTTTGTGGGAGATGATACCTGGCTTTTTGATCCCGCAAAGGACCCAGTGATTTTGATTTTACCAGAGACCTTCTTCCTCCATGCTTTCCTTCTCTTCTTTGGCTTCTATGAAAGCTTCTTTGGCTTCCTTTATTTGAAAAGTCATAATCGTAAACTATTCTAGTATTTTGCATAGATAAAATAGAAACGAATTTAGAAATTCTGATGAGGGGTGAATTAATCTAGTCAGAATAGAGGCATTCGTTCGCATACAGTCTATTTTTCTAGAAAAAAATAGGCTTTTTTCTAGAAATTGCTAGTCAAGCGCTTTATTTTTTTGTATAATAAGAATAGCAAAGTATAGATAAAGAAGAGAAAAGCATGATTACACTATTTTTATCACCGAGCTGTACATCATGTCGTAAGGCAAAGGCCTGGTTAGAGACGCATAAGGTGCCCTTTCAAGAGCATAATATTATGACCAGTCCTTTAACAAGAAAAGAATTGCAACACATTCTTTCCTTGACCGAAAATGGTACTGATGACATCATTTCAACTCGTTCAAAAATTTTCCAAAAATTGGATATTGATGTAGAGAGTATTTCGGTATCGGAGTTGCTTCAGTTGATTGAGCAATATCCTAGTCTTTTGCGTCGCCCAATTATTATAGATACCAAACGCATGCAAATCGGTTTTAATGAAGATGAGATTCGTGCTTTTCTCCCTCGTAGTTACCGTAAACAAGAACTAAAAGAAGCAACATTGAGAGCTGGTATTGGATAGATGAACAAACAGTATAGTTACCCACTAGATTTGTCGTGGAGCACTGAAGAACTTGCTTCAGTGCTTTCTTTTTTTAATGATGTTGAAGCTGCCTATGAAGATAAGGTAGAAGCAAAAAAACTGCTAGATTCCTACAAGGAATTTAAATCCGTGGTTCCAAGCAAAAGCGAAGAAAAGCGCTTAGGTCGCGAATTTGAAATGGCTAGCGGTTATTCCTTTTATCGTGCAGTTCAATTGGCAAAAGAAAAAAGAGAAGGGAAGATTTCTCTTGGAAACTAAATTTGAATTTGCCAAACAGATTGTGCAAGAAGCTGCTGAGTATATTTTAGCTCACATGCAAGAAGATTTGCAGGTCGAGCGAAAGTCTTCACCTACTGACTTGGTGACGCGTTTGGACAAGGAGGTCCAGGAACTCTTGGTTTGTAGAATTTTAGCATCTTATCCAGAAGACTTGATTTGTGCGGAAGAGGGCTGTTTACGTGCTGCGGTTGGTCAGGGTTGCGTTTGGGTGATTGATCCCATTGACGGTACCAATAACTTTGTCGCTCAGAAGGAAGATTTTGCCGTTATGTTGGCTTATTTTGAGAATGGTGTGGGCAAATTTGGCATCATCTATGATGTCATGAAAGGTGATTGTTACCATGGTGGTGGTGCCTTTCCTCCTTGTCGTAATAATGATCCCTTACCGCCTTTTAAAAAGAAACCTCTTCAAGAATTTTTAGTTGCCGGTAACTCAGGTATGTTTGAAAGTAATGAGTGGGGCTTGGCGGATTTGGGCCGAGCAGCATTGGGAGTCCGTGTCTATGGCAGTGCGGCCATTAGTTTTGCTAAGGTTTTATCGGGTCGTCTTCTGACTTATATTACCTACTTACAGCCATGGGATTACGCTGCGGCTAGTATTTTGGGGGAAAGTCTGGGTTATCGTCTTCTTACGGTATCAGGTGAGCCCGCTGATTTTAAAACGCGTCAGCCTGTCATGATGGTGCCAATCGAGATGCAAGAAGAGATTCAGTCTTATATCTACGAAAGGAAAGAGAACTAAATGCAATTTCCAGAAGGATTTGTTGAAAAATATGAAGCGATACTAGAAGATGAGGCAAGAGATTTTCTTGCCTCTTTTAAGCAGGAAGCGGTTTCGGCTTTTCGGGTTAATCCTTTAAAAGAAAGTCAATTGTCGTTTGCGGATGCTATTCCAAATACATCTTGGGGACATTATGGTAAGGTCTCAGGGAAGTCACCAGAGCACGTGACGGGTCTCGTTTATTCACAAGAGCCTGCAGCCCAAATGGTGGCCCAGGTGGCTCAGCCTCTTCCTGGTATGAAGGTCTTGGACTTGGCGGCAGCACCAGGTGGAAAATCCACGCAACTAGCAGCCTATCTGGCTAATCAGGGAGTCCTTGTTTCCAACGAAATTTCAAGCAAGCGTGCTAAAATTTTAGTGGAAAATATGGAGCGGTTTGGAGCTACAAACGTTGTCGTGACCAATGAGTCTGCGGACCGTTTGGCCAAAGTCTTTAAAGGCTATTTTGATGTGATTGTCCTTGATGCCCCTTGCTCGGGTGAAGGGATGTTCCGTAAGCAACCAGATGCCATGGACTATTGGAACCTCGACTATCCGAGCCAATGTGCCAGCCTCCAAAGAGAGATTTTAGAAGATGCAGTGACCATGCTTGCTGAAGGTGGTCGTCTGGTTTATTCGACCTGTACCTGGGCGCCAGAGGAAAACGAAGAAATCGTTCACTGGTTACTAGATACTTATAATTTTGAACTGCTTCCGGTCGAGCATGTGAATGGTATGGTAGCAGGAATTGATCTTCCTGAAACGGCTCGGATGTACCCTCACCATTTTAAGGGAGAAGGTCAGTTTGTTGCTCATTTGCAGTTCAAGGGAGAAAATCCAACACCCAAATTAAAACCCTGCAAGACCAATCTCAGTCGCGAACAGCAGAACTTATGGCAGGAATTTTCCCAAAAACATCTCAAAATATCACTAACTGGCCTTCTACAAACTTTTGGCGACCAACTCTATCTCTTGCCAGAGATGCTACCTGATCTAGGAAAACTTAAAATTGCCCGAAATGGACTTCATCTGGGTACTTTTAAGAAGAAACGTTTCGAACCAAGTTTTGCTCTGGGATTAGCCTTAAAACCAAGTCAAGTTTTGCAAACAGTCGAAATCAAGGATGAGAATTTTGTAAAATATGTGGCTGGGGAGACAGTTCAGCTAGCTGAAAGTCTACCAAATGGCTGGTATCAAGTCCTTGTTCAAGGAAACGGTCTGGGCTTTGCCAAGGTAACTGGAAATGTTTTGAAAAATTATTATCCAAAAGGTCTCAGATTCAAGTGAAAAAGCTAGTCAAAGAATCTATTCTATGTTATATTGGAAGTATGAGTTTTTTCTGATAGTCTTTCATTTTTACTTATATTATGTGATGGAATTGTCCGCCCCTAAGAATGTCTAAATAAAATCAAGCGGGACAACCATTGATGATAATTGGATGATCAGGACAAACGGAAGAAATCAGAACATTCATCATTATGTTCAAGGAGAAAAGTAGTGAAAAAAAGAAAAAAGCTCGTCCTATCTCTTGCGACATTTTTACTTGTAGGTTTTCTAGCGGGATGTGCAAGCTGGATTGATCGTGGAGAAACCATGACAGCCGTCGGTTCAACTGCCCTTCAACCTCTGGTCGAAGCCGCAGCAGACGAATTTGGTTCAAAAAATATCGGAAAAACAGTCAACGTTCAAGGTGGAGGTTCTGGAACAGGACTCTCCCAGGTGCAGTCTGGAGCGGTTGATATTGGTAATTCTGACGTTTTTGCTGAGGAAAAAGATGGTATTGACGCTTCAGCGCTTGTGGACCATAAGGTTGCAGTAGCTGGTCTGGCAGTGATTGTGAACAAGGAAGTAGACGTTGAAAATCTCACAACCGAGCAACTTCGTAAAATCTTTACTGGTGAAGTGACTAACTGGAAAGAGGTTGGTGGCAAAGACTTAGCTATTTCGATTATCAACCGTGCAGCAAGTTCGGGTTCACGAGCAACCTTTGATAATGTCGTAATGAATGGTCAAGCGGCTATGCAGAGCCAAGAACAGGATTCCAATGGGATGGTTAAGTCGATTGTCTCCCAAACTCCAGGAGCCATTTCTTATCTCGCCTTTGCTTATGTGGATGACTCGGTTAAGACCATGAAGCTCAATGGTTATGAGCCGACAACTGAAAATGTAACGACCAATAACTGGCCTTTGTGGTCTTATGAGCACATGTATACCCTAGGTCAGCCGAATGAGTTGGCAGCTGAATTTTTAAAATTCATCCTCTCAGATGAAGCTCAAAATGGAATTGTTAAGGGAATGGGCTATATCTCTATCAATGAAATGAAAGTCCAAAAAGATGCGTCAGGTACCGTTACAGCAGTAGAAGGAGGTCAATAATGAATCAAGAAGAACTTTCAAAAAAATTGCTCTCTCCTTCAAAGAACTCTCGGCTTGAGAAGTTTGGTAAAGGATTGACCTTCGCCTGTCTTTCTTTGATTGTGATCATTGTGGCGATGATTTTGATTTTTGTAGCGCAGAAAGGCTTGTCGACCTTCTTTGTCAATGGAGTCAACATCTTTGATTTCCTCTTTGGACAAACTTGGAATCCTTCAGGAAAACAATTTGGTGCCCTGCCAATGATTTTGGGTTCCTTTATTGTGACGATTTTGTCAGCCCTCATCGCAACTCCCTTTGCCATCGGAGCTGCAGTCTTTATGACAGAAGTATCACCAAAGGGTGCAAAGATTTTGCAACCAGCCATTGAACTCCTCGTCGGTATCCCTTCAGTTGTCTATGGATTTATCGGTTTGCAAGTTGTGGTGCCTTTTGTTCGTAGTGTCTTTGGTGGAACTGGTTTTGGAATTTTGTCAGGGATTTTCGTTCTCTTTGTCATGATCCTACCAACTGTAACCTTTATGACCACAGATAGCCTACGTGCTGTGCCCCGTCACTACCGTGAAGCCAGTTTGGCTATGGGTGCGACTCGCTGGCAAACCATCTGGCGTGTGACCTTGAAAGCAGCACGTTCTGGTATTTTCACAGCAGTAGTCTTTGGGATGGCACGTGCCTTTGGTGAAGCCCTTGCTATTCAGATGGTTGTCGGAAACTCAGCAGTTACCCCCACTTCACTAACAACACCAGCTGCGACTTTGACTTCTGTTTTGACTATGGGTATCGGAAATACCGTCATGGGTACAGTTGATAATAACGTACTCTGGTCACTGGCCTTGGTATTGCTCTTGATGAGTTTGGCCTTTAACAGTGTGATTAAATTGATTACGAAAGAAAGAGGAAAGAAAAACTATGCACGCTAAGAAATTAGATAAACTTGCAACAGCTGTCCTCTATACCATCGCGGGTATCATCGTGACCATTTTGGCATCTTTGATTCTCTATATCTTGGTGAGAGGGTTACCACATATCTCTTGGTCCTTCTTGACTGGGAAATCTTCTTCCTATCAAGCAGGCGGAGGTATCGGGATTCAGCTTTATAATTCCTTCTTCCTTTTAGTCATTACCTTGGTTATTTCTGTTCCTTTATCCATGGGAGCGGGGATTTTCCTAGCTGAGTATGCAAAAAAAGGACCTGTGACCAATTTTATTCGTACCTGTATTGAGATTTTGTCTTCTCTACCGTCAGTCGTTGTAGGTCTCTTTGGTTACTTGATCTTTGTAGTCCAGTTTGAGTATGGATTTTCAATCATATCAGGTGCCTTGGCTTTGACGGTTTTTAACCTTCCTCAGATGACTCGAAATGTTGAGGACAGCTTAAAACACGTTCACCATACACAGCGTGAGGCTGGTTTGGCTCTTGGGATTTCTCGTTGGGAGACAATTGTTCATGTTGTTATTCCGGAAGCCCTTCCAGGTATCGTAACGGGTGTTGTCTTGGCATCTGGCCGTATCTTTGGTGAGGCTGCCGCTCTTATCTATACCGCAGGACAGTCTGCACCAGCCCTTGACTGGTCTAACTGGAATATCCTAAGTGTTACCAGCCCCATCTCAATCTTCCGTCAAGCAGAAACCTTGGCTGTCCACATCTGGAAAGTCAATAGCGAGGGAACCATTCCAGATGCTACCATCGTATCTGCTGGTTCTGCAGCGGTGCTCCTCATCTTTATCTTAATCTTTAACTTTGGAGCTCGCAAACTCGGAAGCTATTTACACAAGAAATTAACCGCTGCCTAAAGGAGAAGCCATGTCAAAATATAACTGGGATGAAAAGCATATCATCACCTTCCCTGAAGAAAAAGTGGCCCTCTCAACCAAGGATTTACATGTTTACTATGGTAAAAATGAATCCATCAAGGGCATCGATATGCAATTTGAAAAAAATAAAATTACAGCCTTGATTGGTCCGTCTGGATCTGGGAAATCTACCTATCTTCGCAGTCTCAATCGGATGAATGATACCATTGACATCGCTAAGGTAACAGGGCAAATCCTTTATCAAGGGATTGATGTCAACCGTCCTGAAATCAATGTCTATGAGATGCGCAAGCACATTGGAATGGTCTTCCAACGGCCAAATCCATTTGCCAAGTCTATCTACCGCAATATCACTTTTGCCCACGAACGTGCAGGAGTTAAGGATAAGAAGGTCTTGGATGAAATTGTGGAAACTTCTCTCCGTCAGGCTGCCCTTTGGGACCAGGTCAAAGATGATTTGCACAAGTCAGCCTTGATGCTTTCTGGTGGTCAGCAACAACGTCTCTGTATCGCTCGCGCCATCTCTGTCAAGCCAGATATCCTCTTGATGGATGAGCCAGCGTCAGCCTTGGATCCGATTGCGACAGCCCAGCTTGAAGAAACCATGTTGGAATTGAAGAAGGATTTTACCATCATTATCGTTACCCACAGTATGCAGCAGGCTGCGCGTGCAAGTGACTACACAGGATTTTTCTACTTGGGTGATTTGATTGAGTATGACAAGACGTCCAACATTTTCCAAAATGCCAAGCTACAGTCAACCAATGACTATGTAACGGGACACTTTGGTTAGAAAGGAAACAGTATGACAGAACCGATTTTGCAGGTTAAAGACCTGTCCGTTTATTACAACAAAAAGAAGGCCTTGAATAGTGTTTCCCTTTCTTTCCAACCCAAGGAGATAACCGCTCTCATTGGACCATCTGGGTCAGGGAAGTCAACTCTTCTCAAGGCCATCAACCGCATGGGAGATTTAAACCCTGAGGTGACAACAACTGGAACAGTGATTTATAATGGTCACAATATATACAGCCCCCGCACAGATACGGTTGAATTGCGTAAGGAAATCGGCATGGTTTTCCAACAGCCCAATCCATTCCCTATGTCTATCTACGAAAATGTTGTTTACGGACTACGTATCAATGGGGTCAAGGATAAGCAAGTTCTTGATGAAGCAGTAGAAAAGGCCCTGCAACGCGCTTCTATCTGGGATGAAGTCAAGGATCGCTTGCATGATTCGGCCATTGGTCTCTCAGGAGGTCAACAGCAACGTGTCTGTGTTGCCCGTGTTTTGGCAACTAGCCCGAAAATCATCCTCTTGGACGAACCAACTTCAGCCTTGGATCCTATCTCGGCTGGTAAGATTGAGGAAACCTTGTATGGTCTAAAAGACAAATACACCATGCTCTTGGTAACGCGTTCGATGCAACAGGCCTCACGTATCTCTGATAAGACAGGTTTTTTCCTAGATGGAGATTTGATTGAGTTTAATGATACGAAGAAGATGTTCCTTTCCCCTCAAAACAAGGAAACAGAAGATTATATTACAGGAAAATTTGGATAAGGAGTTGAATGATGTTACGATCACAATTTGAAGAAGATTTGGAGAAATTGCACAACCAGTTCTACGCCATGGGACAAGAAGTGCTCTCACAAATCAATCGTACAGTGCGCGCCTTTGTCACGCACGACCGTGATTTGGCAAAAGAAGTTATCGAGGAAGATGCAGAGATAAATGAATACGAAGTGAAACTAGAAAAGAAATCATTTGAAATGATTGCCCTCCAGCAACCTGTTTCGCAAGACCTTCGTACTGTCTTGACAGTTCTCAAGGCCGTATCCGACTTGGAACGCATGGGAGATCACGCGGTGTCAATTGCAAAAGCAACTATTCGCATGAAGGGAGAGCAACGTATCCCTGCTGTTGAAGAAGAAATCAAAAAGATGGGACGCGACGTGAAAAACTTTGTCGAAGCAGCTCTAGATCTTTATCTGAACGGTTCTGTGGATCAAGCATATGAAGTAGCAGCTCTGGACGAAAAAATCAACCATTACTTTGATAGCATCCGTGATTTAGCTACAGAAGAAATCAAGAAAAATCCGGAAGCCATTGTTACAGGACGTGATTACTTCCAGGTCATTTCTTTCTTGGAACGTATCGGAGACTACGCAAAAAATATCTGTGAATGGGTTGTTTACTTTGAAACAGGTAAAATCGTCGAACTCTAAAAAATGGATTAAAGATGCAATAAAAAAGGCTAATCAACTCAGATTAGTCTTTATTTTTGAATAAAAAGAATTTTTTTAAAATGAAAATTCTGAAAATATTGACAAGCATTTTTAAATAGGTTATAATTATTCGGAAATAACAGAAAGGTCGTTTATTTATGAAGTTTAAGAAATGGATATTAGTTGTATGTAGTATGCTAGCTAGCATGATATTAGTAGCTTGTCAGTCAGGTACAGATAGTTCCCAGTCTACTGTGGATGCTATCAAACAAAAAGGGAAGCTAGTTGTGGCGACTAGTCCAGACTATGCACCATTTGAATTCCAATCCTTGGTAGATGGTAAAAACCAAGTGGTTGGTGCAGATATTGATATGGCTCAAGCGATTGCGGATGAACTTGGAGTTAAGCTTGAAATCTCTAGTATGAGTTTTGACAATGTCTTGACCAGCCTTCAAACTGGAAAGGCTGATTTGGCCATTGCAGGAATTAGTGCCACAGATGAGAGAAAGGAAGTCTTTGACTTTTCAATTCCTTACTATGAAAACAAGATGAGTTTCTTGGTTAGAAAAGCCGATTTAGGCAAATACAAGGATCTTTCAAATCTAGCAAGTGCTAATATCGCAGCTCAAAAGGGAACCGTTCCAGAAACAATGGTCAAGGAACAATTGTCAAATGCTCAATTGACATCCTTGACCAATATGGGGGAAGCAGTCAATGAATTGCAGGCTGGGAAAGTGGATGCTGTTCATATGGATGAACCAGTGGCTCTAAGTTATGCAGGTAAAAACTCAGACCTTGTCGTTGCGACAGCTACTTTGACGATGAAAGATGGCGAAGCCAATGCCGTTGCTATCAAGAAGAATCAATCAGACTTGAAGGCAGTAGTAGATAAGGTTATCCAAAAATTAAAAGATGACGGAACATATCAAAGTTATCTTGAAAAAGCAGCGAAACTAACAGAAGTTGAACAATAAAAAAGAAAGCAGAGTTGGAGTCTAATCCAATTCTGCTTTTATGTATTGTAATAGTGCTTCTAAATTTTCGAGAGAGACTTTGGTAAACTGATAAGGACAGGCTTCCAAATAAGCCTCTTCAAAGAAGTCTAGTTTGAGTGAGCTATGCTTCAAACTGGCAATTTTAGGATAATTTCTCAAATCAAGGAGAAGCCCATCATGTAGAGGATAGTAGGGTAAGGGACAGGTATTTTTTTCAAGTACTTCCTTTATCCGAGTCTGATAGTTCTCTTGAAGGGTTAGTCGAGCCAGTCGATTTTTTTCAAATAACTGACTATTGATGTAAAGAGAGAGTGCCTTTTGCATGATGAGATTGCTGTCATAGTCCAGGATATTTTTGTAGGAAACAAAGGCTTCTTTTAGGGCATTTGGGAGAATGAGAGCGGTGATACGAAGGGCTGGAAAGAGGCTGGTTGAGAAGGACTTGATATAAATGACTCGATCTTCAGTATCCAGATAATGGAAGGTTTGTCCCTTTTTAGGGTCTAAGTCACCTAGATAATCATCCTCGACGATGTATACACCATACTGATTTGCTAGATCCAGAATAGCCCTCTTTTCCTGATCAGAATAGGAATGACCTAGGGGATAGTGGAAGCGAGGAATGGTGTAGAAAAACTTGATTTTCCCAGATTTAAACTGTTCTTCCAGTTCTTCAAGATTAATTCCATCGATTCGGCGTTCAATGGTCTGGTAGGCTAATCCTTGAGCGACCAAGAGGCGGTTCATTCGGTGGTAGGTCGGCTGTTCAACTAAAATCTCCTCTCCCTTGCTCGGGAAGTTAATCTGAGAAAGGATAAAGAGAGCTTGCTGGGTGCCAGAAGTCAGAACCAGTTGGTCGAGTTTGCAGTAGAGGGCTTGGTTGAAAAGAAGTTGATGGACAGATTGTCTCAGTTCCTCAAGTCCTTCTTGGTTGTCATAGTAGTTGAAGAGGTAGTTTTCTCGGCCTATCAGGGTTTCGTTGACACAGAGTCGGAAGTCGTCATAGGCACTGGCATGTTCGTCAGTGACTTCGATTTCCAAGTCCTGATGCTGGCCCTGTTCTAGAACATAGTAGCCACTTTGGGGTTTGGCATAGAGGTATTGTTCATGGCGTAATTCCAGTAGGGCTCGTTGGACAGTGTCCTTGCTACAGTGGAAGTCTTGACTCAGTTGACGGATGGAGGGAAGTCTGCTACCAGTTGGAAATTTTCCTGATTCAATACCTTTTTTTAGAAAGGAAACAACTGCTTGATACTTACTTTGTTTCGTCATTCCAGACCTCCTTTGATTTTGTTACATTGTACCTTTTTTTTGTCTACTTGGCAATGGGAAAAGCATTTCTCCCTTTCACATCTAGGAGCAAATGTGGTATACTTAGAAAGTATGATAATTCATTGAAAAGAAGATAAGAAAGAGAATGGATAGAAAAGTGCAGGAACCAGTAAAATTATTTCAATACAATACTCTAGGTGCCCTAATGGCTGGTCTCTATGGTGGAACCATGACAGTGGGAGAATTGTTGGAACATGGCGACCTTGGTTTGGGAACCCTTGATTCGATTGATGGGGAGTTGATTGTCCTTGATGGCAAGGCTTATCAAGCCAAAGGTTCAGGGGAGCAACCTGAAATTGTAGAAGTTGCACCTGATGCCCTTATCCCTTATGCGGCAGTTGTTCCCCATCAGGCAGAAGTGATTTTCCGCCAGCGCTTTGAGATGACGGACAAGGAATTAGAAAAGCGGATTGAGTCTTACTATGATGGGGAAAATCTCTTTCGCTCTATCAAGATTCATGGAGAATTCGCCCACATGCATGTACGAATGATTCCCAAGTCAACAACAGACACCAAGTTTGCTGAGGTTGCCACCCAACAGCCTGAATATAGTCGTGAAAATGTATCGGGAACCATCGTTGGATTTTGGACACCGGAGATTTTCCATGGGGTGAGTGTTGCAGGCTACCATTTGCACTTTATCTCAGATGATTTGACTTTTGGTGGACACGTGATGGACTTTGTTATCAAAGAAGGAATAATCGAGGTTGGGGCAGTCGATCAGTTGGACCAACGTTTTCCAGTCCAAGATCGCCAGTATTTATTTGCGAAATTTAACGTTGATGAGATGAAGAAAGACATTGACAAGTCAGAATAGGAGAAAAAGATGACACTACATATTATTCTTACTATGATCGCTTTGGTTTTAGTCCTAGTAGGTGGGACTTGGTACGCCAAAAAACGCTTTAAGATTTCTCTTGCAGTCATGGGCTTGGGGGCAATCGCATTTTTCGTTTCTTCTCAAGTGTTAGAGAAGATGGTCCACTTTCTAGTTCTTCAACCGCAAAAAGATGGAACGATTTTGCTCATGAATGAGCAACCCTTCCTGTACGTTCTTTACGCGATTGCCATGGCAGCCCTCTTTGAGGAAACTGCTCGACTTGTCTTTTTTAAATGGTTGGAGAAAAAGAGAAATCTAGAAGAGAAAGATGCTTTGGCTTATGGTTTAGGACATGGGGGCTTGGAGTTGCTCTATCTCGGGATGGGAAGTTTGATCAGCCTTTTGATTCTCTTTTCACTCATCCAGTCTTCAAATACTGATGTGGCCAATCTCCTTCCAAAGACTACACTCGAAACGGTTCAGTCTCTTTCTGTATGGCAGGTTTATTTACTAGGAGTTGAGCGTGTGCTGGCTCTAGTTTTGCAAATTGGTCTCTCTGTTTGGGTCTATCAAAGTGTCCGCCAAAAGAAATGGATCTATCTCTTTGCTGCCTATGGATTGCATGCCTTGTTTGACTTGGCTCCAGCTTTATCTCAAGTGGGATGGATTGCAAATCCACTTGTAGTGGAGGGCATTCTTCTTGTAGAAGTACTAGCCTTTGTCTGGCTTACAAAATTTACATTTTGGAAAAAATCATAAAAAGAGGTTCACCTCTTTTTTTATGCGATGCTTTGATGCTTCCATTTTTCGGTTCGTCAAAAGCCTTTAAAAATGGTATAATGAAATGACTTTACAAAAGGATGAGAGATATGACATTAGTAACTAAAATACAAGAACAATTAGAAGGAATCGATATTCGTTTCAAGGAACCCTTGAAGACCTATACCTATACCAAGGTTGGAGGTCGAGCGGATTACCTAGTTTTACCACGCAATCGCTATGAGATGGCGCGTGTCGTCCAATTTGCCAATCAAGAGAATATTCCTTGGATGGTGCTAGGAAATGCCAGCAATATCATCGTGCGTGAAGGTGGAATTCGTGGTTTTGTTATCTTGTGTGACAAACTCAATAACGTTTCAGTTGATGGTTATACCATTGAGGCAGAAGCGGGTGCTAATTTGATCGAGACAACACGTATTGCCCTTCGTCATAGTTTGACTGGTTTTGAGTTTGCTTGCGGGATTCCAGGGAGCGTAGGCGGCGCTGTCTTTATGAATGCGGGTGCCTATGGAGGAGAGATTGCTCACATCTTGCAGTCTTGTAAGATTCTGACCAAGGAAGGGGAAATCGAGACCTTGTCAGCCAAGGACTTGGCTTTTGGTTACCGCCATTCAGCTATTCAGGATTCTGGGGCCATTGTCTTGTCAGCTAAATTTGCCCTAGCTCCAGGAAATCACCATGTTATCAAACAGGAAATGGACCGTTTGACGCATCTTCGTGAACTCAAACAACCTCTAGAGTACCCATCTTGTGGCTCTGTATTTAAGCGTCCTGTTGGTCATTTTGCAGGTCAGTTGATTTCAGAGGCTGGTCTGAAAGGCTATCGTATCGGTGGTGTTGAAGTATCTGAAAAGCACGCTGGTTTTATGGTCAATGTTGCTGACGGTACAGCTAAAGACTACGAGGATTTGATCCAGTCCGTCATCGAAAAAGTCAAGGAACATTCAGGTGTCACCCTTGAGAGAGAAGTCCGAATCTTGGGTGAGAAAGAGTAAGGTTTCGCCAGAATAGCTGCTGCTATGTCAATGGAAAGGGGGTGAAAGCCTATCGGTAGCGAAGATGTATGCAGGTGGTTTTACTCCCTGCAAGAGGTAGTAGCGGTCTGACAGAGCCCTGATCTGTTAATTTATGAAAAAGAAGGAATTTATGCCAATTGAAAAAACCAATTATCGAATTCAAAAACGTCTCTAAGGTTTTTGAAGACAGCAACACCAAGGTTCTCAAAGACATCAACTTTGAGTTGGAAGAAGGGAAGTTCTACACTCTTTTAGGCGCATCTGGTTCAGGAAAATCAACCATACTAAACATTATTGCAGGTTTACTGGATGCGACAACAGGGGATATTTTACTGGATGGGGTACGGATCAACGACATCCCAACCAACAAGCGAGACGTCCATACGGTCTTCCAATCCTATGCCTTGTTTCCACATATGAATGTGTTTGAAAATGTTGCCTTTCCACTCCGCTTGCGTAAAATCGACAAGAAAGAAATCGAACAACGCGTAGCGGAAGTTCTCAAGATGGTTCAGTTAGAAGGTTACGAAAAACGTTCCATCCGTAAGCTCTCTGGAGGACAACGTCAGCGTGTAGCCATTGCCCGTGCTATCATCAACCAACCCCGTGTGGTTTTGTTGGATGAGCCTTTATCAGCGCTGGACTTGAAGTTGCGGACAGACATGCAGTACGAACTGCGTGAACTGCAACAACGATTGGGGATTACCTTTGTCTTTGTCACTCACGATCAGGAAGAAGCCCTGGCTATGAGTGACTGGATTTTCGTTATGAACGATGGTGAGATTGTTCAGTCTGGAACACCTGTAGATATCTATGATGAGCCAATCAACCATTTTGTTGCCACCTTTATCGGTGAGTCCAACATCTTGCAAGGAACTATGATTGAGGACTACTTGGTTGAGTTTAACGGCAAACGCTTTGAAGCGGTCGATGGTGGGATGAAGCCAAATGAACCTGTTGAAGTTGTCATTCGTCCAGAAGACTTGCGCATTACCCTTCCTGAAGAAGGCAAGCTCCAAGTTAAGGTCGATACCCAGCTTTTCCGTGGGGTTCACTACGAAATTATCGCCTATGACGAACTCGGTAATGAATGGATGATCCACTCGACTCGTAAGGCCATCGTTGGTGAGGAAATTGGTCTGGACTTTGAACCAGAAGACATCCACATCATGCGTCTCAACGAAACCGAAGAAGAGTTCGATGCTCGTATCGAAGAATACGTAGAAATCGAAGAGCAAGAAGCAGGTCTGATTAACGCGATCGAGGAGGAAAGAGATGAAGAAAACAACCTCTAAACTCTTTGTAGTGCCCTACATGCTTTGGATTGCCCTCTTTGTCCTCGCACCCTTGATCTTGATTTTTGGACAATCCTTTTTCAACATTGAAGGGCAGTTTAGTTTAGAAAACTATAAATCTTACTTTGCGTCACAAAACTTGACCTACCTTAAAATGAGCTTCAACTCTGTGCTCTATGCTGGGATTGTGACCGTGGTGACGCTTCTCATCAGCTATCCGACAGCCCTCTTTTTGACTCGTCTCAAACACCGTCAACTCTGGCTCATGCTGATTATCCTGCCAACCTGGATCAACCTACTCCTTAAGGCCTATGCCTTTATTGGGATTTTTGGTCAAAATGGCTCCATTAACCAATTCTTAGAATTTATCGGAATCGGTTCGCAACAGTTGCTCTTTACGGATTTCTCCTTTATTTTTGTCGCAAGCTACATCGAGCTTCCATTTATGATTTTGCCAATTTTCAATGTTTTGGATGATATGGACAATAATCTAATCAATGCCAGCTATGACCTCGGTGCAACCAAGTGGGAAACCTTCCGCCATGTCATCTTCCCTCTATCTATGAATGGTGTGCGAAGTGGGGTTCAGTCCGTCTTTATCCCTAGCTTGAGCCTCTTCATGCTGACACGTTTGATTGGTGGGAACCGCGTTATCACCTTGGGGACGGCTATTGAGCAGAACTTCCTGACAAATGACAACTACGGTATGGGTTCAACCATCGGTGTGATTCTCATCCTGACCATGTTTATCACCATGTGGGTGACCAAGGAAAGGAGAGAACGATGAAAAAATTTGCCAATCTCTATCTAGCCTTTGTCTTTATCATCCTATATTTGCCAATTTTTTACCTGATTGGCTATGCCTTTAATGCTGGTGATGATATGAACAGCTTTACTGGTTTTAGCTTGAGCCATTTTCAAACCATGTTTGGTGATGGTCGTCTTATGTTGATCCTCACCCAAACCTTTTTCTTGGCCTTTCTATCAGCCTTGATTGCGACCGTTATTGGGACTTTCGGTGCTATTTACATTTACCAGTCTCGTAAGAAATACCAAGAAGCCTTTTTATCACTCAATAACATCCTCATGGTTGCGCCTGATGTTATGATTGGTGCTAGCTTCTTGATTCTCTTTACCCAGCTTAAGTTTTCACTTGGATTTTTGACGGTTCTATCTAGTCACGTGGCCTTCTCCATCCCAATTGTGGTCTTGATGGTTCTACCTCGCCTTAAGGAAATGAACGGAGATATGATTCAAGCGGCTTATGACTTGGGAGCCAGTCAATTTCAGATGTTCAAGGAAATCATGCTTCCTTACCTGACTCCGTCTATCATTGCAGGTTATTTCATGGCCTTTACCTATTCGCTGGATGACTTTGCCGTGACCTTCTTTGTGACGGGAAATGGCTTTTCAACCCTGTCAGTCGAGATATACTCTCGTGCTCGGAAGGGGATTTCGTTAGAAATCAATGCCCTGTCTGCTCTCGTCTTTCTTTTTAGTATTATCCTAGTTGTTGGATATTACTTTATCTCACGTGAGAAGGAGGAGCAAGCATGAAAAAACTCTATTCATTTTTAGCAGGAATTGCAGCAATTATCCTTGTCTTGTGGGGGATTGCCCACCATCTAGATAGTAAAATCAACAGTCGTGATAGTCAAAAACTGGTTATCTACAACTGGGGAGACTACATTGATCCCGAACTCTTAGAGCAATTCACAGAAGAAACAGGAATCCAAGTCCAGTATGAAACCTTTGATTCCAACGAAGCCATGTACACTAAGATCAAGCAAGGCGGAACAACCTACGATATTGCTATTCCAAGTGAGTACATGATCAACAAGATGAAGGATGAAGACCTCTTGGTTCCACTTGATTATTCAAAAATTGAAGGAATCGAAAATATCGGACCTGAGTTCCTCAACCAATCTTTTGATCCAGGCAATAAATTCTCTATTCCTTATTTCTGGGGTACCTTGGGAATTGTCTACAACGAAACCATGGTAGATGAGGCTCCTGAGCATTGGGATGATCTCTGGAAGCCAGAGTATAAGGATTCCATTATGCTCTTTGATGGGGCGCGTGAAGTACTGGGACTCGGACTTAACTCGCTCGGTTACAGCCTCAACTCAAAGGATCCTCAGCAGTTGGAAGAGACAGTGGATAAGCTCTACAAATTGACCCCAAATATCAAGGCTATTGTGGCGGACGAGATGAAGGGTTATATGATTCAGAACAATGCTGCTATCGGAGTGACCTTCTCTGGGGAAGCCAGCCAGATGTTGGAGAAAAATCCTAACCTCAAATATGTCGTTCCGACTGAGGCCAGCAATCTCTGGTTTGATAACATGGTCATTCCAAAAACCGTGAAAAACCAAGATGCAGCCTATGCCTTTATCAACTTCATGTTGAAACCCGAAAATGCTCTGAAAAATGCGGAGTATGTGGGCTATGCAACACCAAATCTATCAGCTAAAGAAATGCTCCCAGAGGAGACCAAGGAAGACAAGGGCTTCTATCCAGACGCTGATACCATGAAACACCTAGAAGTTTATGAGAAATTTGACCATAAATGGACAGGCAAATATAGCGACCTCTTCCTCCAGTTTAAAATGTATCGGAAGTAGGAGTTATCCATCATGAAACGAATCAGTTGACGCTGGTTCGTTTTTTTAATAGAAGTCAACTTTTACAGCCTTATCTTTTTCTATTCCAGTTGCTTATTTGCTTGCCTAGTAGTATACTAATCTTATCTTAATAGAAAACGGTAACAAATCATGAAAATATCTACTTTTTTCAAAAAAAGTTTTTGGCCAACCTTTTTGATTGTTCAACAAACAGCTATACTAATCCATTTAAAGGATGGCTTGGATAGACAATACCTAACAACTGATTCCATACATTTGGTGATAGGGTACTTTATATTTGTAAATATTTTCGAAGCTATCTTTAGCAATTCAAAAATTTGGAATAAAAGTTGGGATAAAAAGAGTGATAGCAGTAAGAAAAAATATATTCTGAAAAAATATATTCTGAAAAAGTAATCTGAGATGTAGGGAATGGGTATGATTCAATGGAGATGATTTCCAGTTGACGCAGACTTAAAAAAACGATATAATAAAAAAGTTGAGAATTGATTTTCAGTTGCCTTAGTCCAGAGAATTGGCGGTGCTGCGAGCCATCTAAGCTAGGAAGTCATGCTACTCAATCAGACAATTGCATAAGAATAAGAGAATGACAAGTTCATTGAATGAAGGTGGTACCGCGGTTTTTCGCCCTTCGTGATATGGCTTGTCTTTTGATTTTTGGAGGTGTTTATGAAGACATTTCTCGTGAAACAAAAGTTTCGTCTTGGAGGCGAACGCTTTGATATCAAGGATGATAGAGGAGTAGTGAACTATCAGGTGGAGGGATCTTTTTTCCAAATTCCTAAAACCTTTACCATCTATGACGCCTATGGTGAGCAAGTCAGTGAAATCAGCAAAGAATTTTTCACTTTGCTTCCTCGCTTTAACATTCAGTTACGGAACGGGTCAAATTTCGTCATTCGTAAGAAGTTGACCTTCTGGCGAGATAAGTATGAGTTTGATGATCTGGGGCTTCGTATCGAGGGCAATATCTGGGATTTGAATTTCAAATTGCTGGATGACCGAGATCAACTTGTCGCCGAGATTCGGAAAGAGATTTTCCATTTAACCTCAACTTACACCGTAACCGTCTATGAAGACTCTTATGCAGACCTAGTCATTTCCCTCTGTGTCGCAATTGACTATGTAGAAATGCTGGAAAGCCAATCAAATTAAATAAGTAAATAAGGAGATATTATGAAACAACTATCTAGTGCTCAAGTTCGCCAAATGTGGCTGGATTTCTGGGCAAGCAAAGGCCACTCTGTAGAACCATCAGTGAGTTTGGTTCCAGTAAACGACCCAACACTTTTGTGGATCAACTCTGGGGTAGCAACTCTTAAGAAATACTTTGACGGAACCATCATCCCTGAAAATCCGCGTATTACCAATGCCCAAAAAGCCATCCGTACCAACGACATCGAAAACGTAGGGAAGACTGCGCGTCACCACACTATGTTTGAAATGTTGGGGAACTTCTCTATCGGCGATTACTTCCGTGATGAGGCTATCACTTGGGCTTATGAGCTCTTGACAAG
Organism: Streptococcaceae bacterium AF54-32pH5A; assembly: GCA_027682205.1. GTDB lineage: Bacteria > Bacillota > Bacilli > Lactobacillales > Streptococcaceae > Streptococcus. Next base: position 540,342 of record JAQDAD010000001.1, on the reverse strand, counting down.
CCCAGAATGGTTTGATTTTCCAGCTGAAAAACTTTACATGACTTACTATCCAGATGATAAAGATTCTTACAACCGCTGGATTGAAGTGGGCGTGGATCCAAGTCACTTGATCCCAATCGAAGATAACTTCTGGGAAATCGGTGCAGGACCTTCTGGACCAGATACAGAGATTTTCTTTGACCGTGGGGAAGCCTTTGACCCAGAAAATATCGGTATTCGCCTTCTTGCAGAAGATATCGAAAACGACCGTTACATCGAAATCTGGAACATTGTTTTGTCACAATTTAACGCAGACCCTGCTGTTCCTCGTAGCGAATACAAGGAATTGCCATACAAAAACATCGATACGGGCGCTGGTTTGGAGCGTTTGGTAGCCGTTATCCAAGGTGCTAAGACAAACTTTGAAACAGACCTCTTCATGCCGATCATTCGTGAAGTTGAGAAATTGTCAGGTAAGGTCTATGACCAAGATGGCGACAACATGAGCTTCAAGGTCATTGCGGACCATATCCGTTCGCTTTCATTTGCCATCGGTGATGGTGCCCTTCCTGGAAATGAAGGTCGTGGTTATGTCCTTCGTCGTCTCCTCCGTCGTGCTTCTATGCATGGTCAAAAATTGGGTATCAACGAGCCTTTCCTTTACAAACTCGTTCCGACTGTTGGAAAAATCATGGAAAGCTATTACCCAGAAGTGCTTGAGAAACGTGACTTTATAGAGAAAATCGTTAAGAGCGAGGAAGAGTCATTTGCTCGTACCCTTCATTCAGGTCAACACTTTGCAGAAACCATTGTAGCGGACTTGAAAGCGAAAGGTCAAAGCGTCATCGCTGGACAAGATGTCTTCAAACTCTACGATACTTATGGATTCCCAGTTGAATTGACAGAAGAAATCGCAGAAGAAGCTGGTATGACGGTAGACCGTGAAGGTTTTGAAGCAGCCATGAAAGAGCAGCAAGAACGTGCGCGTGCGTCAGCTGTTAAAGGTGGTTCAATGGGTATGCAAAATGAAACCCTTCAGAACATCACAGTTGAAAGTATCTTTAACTATGAAGCATCACAATTGTCTTCAAAATTGGTGGCCATTGTAGCGGACAATACAGAGGTAGAAAATGCCTCTGAAGGAACTGCCTCTCTCATCTTTGCTGAGACTCCGTTCTACGCTGAAATGGGTGGACAGGTGGCTGACCACGGTCAAATCTTGGACACTGCAGGAAACATCGTGGCTACTGTAACAGATGTTCAAAAAGCACCAAACGGCCAACCGCTTCATACAGTTGAAGTCCATGCTCCGCTTACTTTAAATGCAGAATATACTTTGGCAATTGATACTGACCGTCGTCTTCGTGTGATGAAGAACCACACAGCGACTCACTTGCTTCACGCTGCCCTTCACAATATCCTTGGTAGCCACGCAACTCAAGCAGGTTCACTTAATGAAGTCGAATTCCTTCGCTTTGACTTTACGCATTTTCAAGCAGTGACTCCTGAAGAATTGCGTGCCATTGAACAACAAGTCAATGAGAAAATCTGGGAAGCTCTTGCAGTCAAGACTGTTGAGACTGATATTGAGACCGCTAAAGAAATGGGAGCTATGGCTCTCTTTGGTGAGAAATATGGCAAGGAAGTCCGTGTTGTAACCATCGGAGACTATTCTGTTGAGCTTTGTGGTGGTACCCACGTTGGCAACACTTCTGAAATTGGCCTCTTCAAGATTGTCAAAGAAGAAGGGATTGGATCAGGAACTCGTCGTATCTTGGCAGTGACTGGTAAAGAAGCCTTTGAAGCCTACCGTGAGCAAGAAGACGCTCTGAAAGCAGTAGCAGCAACCTTGAAAGCACCTCAACTCAAAGAAGTACCTCATAAAGTAGAAGGACTTCAAGAGCAACTCCGTCAACTCCAAAAAGAAAATGCAGAATTGAAAGAAAAAGCCGCAGCCGCAGCTGCTGGTGATGTCTTCAAGGATGTGAAGGAAGTCAAGGGCCACCGTTACATTGCGAGCCAAGTTTCTGTATCTGACGCAGGTGCCCTTCGTACCTTTGCGGATAACTGGAAACAAAAAGACTACTCTGACTTGCTTGTTCTAGTTGCGGCTATCGGAGACAAAGTCAATGTCCTTGTCGCAAGCAAGACAAAAGACCTTCATGCAGGAAACCTTGTCAAAGAATTGGCTCCAATCGTCGATGGACGTGGTGGTGGTAAACCAGACATGGCCATGGCAGGAGGAAGCAACCAAGCGAAAATCCAAGAATTATTGGATTCAGTAGCAGGCAAATTGTAAGAAAATAAAGATCTATCCGCTTGGGTAGGTCTTTGTTTTCTAAAGGAAATTTTCTAAAGTTCTTTGTCAATCATTTTAAATTGATGAAGAGATATGATATATAGTTAGATTGCTATTCACGTATTTGATTTTTAATGTAGGGAAAGTACATCTTCGAAATTATAAAGAGTATCTAAAACTAAATAAATTAAGCTCAATGAAATCAAGAAAATTGTTTGTTTATTAAAATTATTAAATCAATGGGTTAATTTATTATAGAAATAACAAATTTAGAAAATTAATAGAATAAATAATGATGTTAATTTGTTTTTATCAATTTATTTAAAGTTGAATATTTGCTATTTTATCTATTACTAAGATTAGTAAACATAATTTCTCTTCTAATTTGAAAAAACAGAAAAAGGATGTTATAATGAAATCGATTTCTTAGGTGATCAGATAGTTAGAGAATATATTAGAGAAAAGATTATAGTGTTATTATTAGATGAAGGAAACAGTATTGTGTACAAGATATTTAACATCAACTATATAATATAGTAAAAACACTTGGACTTTTAGTTAGATTTTGTACTTTAAAAATAGAGAATTCAATTATATGATTGCTTATGAAATATTTAAAATTACTTAAAGTTGATAGACATTTTTAGTTATCTAATGTCAGGAATGAAAAAGAGGGTGATAGTTATGAAAATTCAATTCAAAGCTTTATTTGGTCGATTTGATTATAGTATAGAATTAAAAGAAGATGGACTAACCATTATTACAGGTCCAAATGGATTTGGTAAATCAACCATATTAGATTCTATATACCAATTGTATAAAAAAGAAAAAGGTATTCCGTTTTTTTTGAATTTAGATTTTGAAGAAGTAATTTTTTTAATTTCTGGCGAAAAACAATTAAAGATCACAAAAAAAGCTGGAGCTCTAGTAATAAATGATAAAACAAATTACTCCGTCAATTTAAAAAATATTAAAAAATATTTAGGCAATGACTCCTTTTTTAATAGATATTATAACAAAAATTTTGACAAAAAATTTGAGGATAGAAAAACTTTGGATGAAGTTTTTAATTATGTATCATTAATAGAACGATATTCTAAAAAGGAGGTTACTCAAAAAAATAATATTAAGTTTGTGATTAATGTTCTGAAAGAATTTTCGAAAGAATTAGGCAAGGTATTTTACATAAGAGAACAAAGATTGGTCAGCGAGGAATTTGATAGTTTTGATGAATCGAGATTAAAGGATGAGATTAAAGAATTACCTAAAAAATTTAAACTTCTTTTGGATAGGAATAGTTCAGAATATTCCTCAAAGTCTAATGAATTAGATAGTTCTTATCCCATAAGATTATTTAATAATAAAGAAGCAATTACCTCAAAATATGAATTCAATCAGAAAATAGAATTGATGACAGAAAAGTTTCAAAAATTAAATAAGTTTGATTTATCTCGTATTCAAGATTTGAGTAATTTAGAGTTTAAAGAAGAATTTTCAAAAGCATTAAAAATATATTTTGATGATTTTGATGAAAAATATCAAATTTATGAAAATTTTATTAATCAATTAGAATTATTTACAGATATAATAAATGAGAAATTGAATTTCAAAGAGATTGCAATTTCAAGAGAAGAGGGTATTTTTATTCAGGATACTGATTTTACAGGAAAACAGATTTCCCTATCTCAGCTGTCATCCGGTGAAAAACAGGAAATTATTTTATTTTATAAATTAATTTTCGAGACTCCAGAAAATACTTTATTATTAATTGATGAACCTGAGATATCCTTACATATTGCTTGGCAGAAGAAATTTATGGATGATTTATATAAGATAATTAAATTCAAAAAGTTGAATGTAATAGTAGCCACGCACTCTCCACAAATTATTAATAATCATTGGGAGAATCAAATTGATTTAGGAGAGTTATATGGAAAAAAATTCGATTAGAAGAAATCTCAAACGAGAGGATATAATTTCTGAAATTAAACTTTTATGTGGGGAAGACTATAAAAAAGTTAAGACTTTTGTGATAGTAGAGGGAGATGATGATTTAAAATTTATTAAAAATAAATTTAATTCTAAGGCATATGGATTCGAATCGTTTTCAGGATGTGATGGCGTTGAAGAAATTGTTAATTATTTTCAGAGTGATAAAAGAGTTATTGGTATACGAGATAAAGACTATAGTAATCTAATTTCTGGTAGCAATAAAATATTTTTGTATGATTATCATAGTTTAGAGATTATGTTAGCTATGAATAATGAGTCATTTGAAAGTGTATGTACTGAATTTTATTGTGGTGGTGAGAAAGTATTTGAGTTGAGAAATAAAGTATTTCAAAAACTAAAGTATATAAGTTGTTTTAGAGAAAAAAATTCATCTGAGGGGTGGGAACTCATTACCGAAAATATTTCTATTGACGAACTGTATAGAAAATCAAAATTAGATTGTAATGAAGAAATTATAAAAGAAATAAATAGACCGTCAAAAAATAATTACGATTCAGAGAAACAGTCTATTGTTGAGGGACACTATCATTGCGTTACAGATCTAAAATTAATTACAAGAGGACATGATTTTTCTGAATTATTTAAAGTGATTTGTAACACTTCTGGAATTGAAAAAAATATTAAAAGTAAAGATGTTGAGTTAGTACTGAGAACTAGTTTCACTTTAGAGTCATTTAAAAATACTAGTCTGTTCCAAAGCCTTGAGGAATATGAAAATGATAATCATCTTAATTTTTTAGTTCGTTAAAACATATATCAAATTGTTGGTATAAATTCAAGTAACAATTAATAGAATGAAATTGATAACTAAATCATATAAAAGGATATTTAACAAGTAATTTTTAGAAAATGTTTAATCAATTAATTTTTGATAGTAAGGATAGATGTGAAAGTGTTAAAACAATGGTTTCTTTATATACAAGTTCTTTAGAGAAAACTTTGTTTAGAATCAAGAAGCAAACGGTTACCGTTACATTGCAAGCCAAGTTTCTGTTTCAGATGCAGGTGCCCTTCGTACCTTTGCGGATAACTGGAAACAAAAAGACTACTCTGACCTTCTCGTCCTAGTTGCAGCTATCAGTGACAAGGTCAATATCCTTGTTGCAAGTAAGAGCAAAGATATCCACGCAGGTAACTTGGTTAAAGAATTGGCTCCAATCGTCGATGGACGTGGTGGTGGTAAACCAGACATGGCCATGGCAGGAGGAAGCAACCAAGCGAAAATCCAAGAATTATTGGATTCAGTAGCAGGTAAATTGTAATCAAGTAATACTCTTCGAAAATCAAATTCAAACCACGTCAGCTTCACCTTGCCGTACTCAAGTACAGCCTGCGGCTAGCTTCCTAGTTTGCTCTTTGATTTTCATTGAGTATAAAGATCTATCCATTTGGGTAGGTCTTTTTGTGAATACAAAAAAGCCAAATCCTAGTGGACTTGGCTTAATTATTATGAACTATTAGATCGTATTGGCTGCCCAGACACTGACTGAAGCAGCTGAGACAGGGAATTGTCCATAACCTTCCTCATCAATTGTAACTTGACCTTGGTGGTTTTCAAGTAAATCTACAAAAGTTTGGTCAGCCCATTCTTGACCGACAAACATAGATTTGCTGTTTTCTTGGTCATTTGAAATCAAGACTGCTATTGGAGATTGATTTTCAGCACCTGAACGTACCCATCCAATACAGTTGGCATCGTCAAAGTAGTCTGTTTGCTCTCCATAGGCCAAGTTTTTTCGGATGGCTAGGAGACGGTCAAGAACTTTTCTGAAATCTTGTTGGGCGTATTTTCCTGAAATACCATAGTAGTCTCCGTAAAATACACATGGAAGCCCATCTTGGCGTAATAAAATGAGCGCATAGGCTGCTGGTTTAAACCATTCTTCGACGGTTGATTCGAGTGCCTGTCCTCTTTGAGTATCATGGTTATCAACGAAAGTGACAGCCTTGTCAGGCTTGAGTTCAACCAAGCTATCAGTAAAGATAGTACGAAGGTCGTAGCTTGCTCCAGCTTGACTAGCTTCAAAGAGGTTCTGGTGGAGGCGAACATCGACAAGGTCAAAACGTTCCTCCGTTTTTTCAAGATAATCTAGATTGGCTTCCTTGTCAGGATTCCAAAATTCCCCGAAAACATAGAAATCCTCACCGTATTTTTCCTTCATATCACGGATGAAATTGCCCATAAAGAAGGAGTCAATGTGTTTAATGGCATCCAAGCGGAAACCAGCCACACCAGTCGTTTCAATGAACCAGTCAGCCCAGTCATAGATGTTTTGGATGACTTCAGGATGCTTAAAGTCCAGGTCAGCGTACATGAGGTAGTCATAGTTGCCGTTTTCGTTGTCGACTAATTCCTCATTTGCCCAACCTTTATTGTCTCCTTGGATCAGGTAAATGCCAGACTTACGGCGTTTGGCATCATAGTCTGTCCCTGTAAAGTGGTACCAGTGCCAGTGGAAGTCATTGTAGGTATTTTGCCGACCATCGAAGGTAAAGTGAGTCCAGCCATTGATAGTAAATGGCTCGCTTAGTTGAACGGTACGATCCTCAGGATCGACTTCGATGACCTGAAAGGCTTCCATGTGATCGGCTGCAGCCTTGTGATTGAGCACCACATCAGCCATTGGTTGGATCCCATGTTCCTTGAGGGTTTGAATCGTTTGCAGATAGTCTTCCTTAAATCCATACTTGGTACGGACAGTCCCTTTTTGGTTAAATTCACCTAGATCAAAAAGATCGTAAACGCCATAGCCAACATCTTTTTCGTTGGTTGCCTTGAAGGCAGGTGGCATCCAGACATGACTGATACCAAGGTTTGCTAGGTGTTCAGCGTCATCTGCCAATCGCGTCCAGTGTTGTCCGTCGTGGGGCAGATACCACTCAAAGTATTGCATAAGTGTCTTATTTTGCATTGTTTTTCCTCTTGCTTATCAATGTTGTGTTTTATTCTACCATAAAGTTTAGAACTAGGCAAACGTTTGCGCAAGTTTCTATATTCATTTCTAGAAATGTCTATTTTTAGAGATTGCTCACCCTCTTTCTATTGCTGGGAAAAGGGTTCTTAGTACAAAGAATAATATGACTAAACTTTTTTAACAAAAGTGACACTTAGTAAACTAAAGTATAGATGGTTAAACGGTTTCTTTTTTGAGAATTGTCACAAAATTTGCTATAATAGTAGCTATGAATAGAATTAGGGTCAGCAGACGTGTTGAAAAAAAGCTAGCTAAGGGTCTAGTTCTTTTGGAAGCAAGTGATTTAACAGATATTGATCTGACGGATCAGGCAGTAGAAGTTCTTAGTCAAGACGGGAAGTTTTTGGGGACTGCCTATCTTTCTCAGCAGAACAAAGGCATTGGCTGGTTCATCAGCAAGGAAAAAGTTTCTTTCGATCAAGCCTTTTTTGAAGTTCTGTTTCGTAAGGCTAAGGAAGCTAGAAAACCTTATTATCAGGATGACTTGACAACTGCCTTTCGCCTCTTTAACCAAGAGGGGGATGGTTTTGGTGGTCTGACTATTGATCTCTACGGAGATTATGTGGTTTTTTCTTGGTACAACTCCTATGTTTACCAGATTCGGAAGTTGATAGTGAAGGCTTTTAAGGAAATCTTTCCGGAGGTCTTGGGGGCGTACGAAAAGATCCGTTTTAAAGGTCTAGATTACGAGTCTGCCCATGTCTATGGTGAGAAAGCGCCAGACTACTTTACTGTTCTTGAGAATGGCGTGCTCTATCAAGTCTTTATGAATGATGGCTTGATGACAGGGATTTTCCTAGACCAGCATGAGGTTCGCGGGAGCTTGGTAGACGGTTTAGCCATGGGCAAATCCTTGCTCAATATGTTTTCCTATACAGCTGCCTTTTCAGTTGCTGCAGCTATGGGAGGTGCAAGTGAGACGACTTCTGTCGACTTGGCCAAACGGTCCAGAGAGCTGTCAGAAGCTCATTTTCAGGCAAATGGACTCAGCACTGAAAACCATCGTTTTATCGTTATGGATGTCTTTGAATATTTCAAGTATGCCAAGCGAAAAGGTTTGACTTATGATGTGATTGTTCTTGATCCGCCAAGCTTTGCCCGCAATAAAAAACAAACATTTTCTGTGGTGAAGGACTATCACAAGCTGATTTCCCAGAGTCTAGAAATTTTAAATCCGGGAGGCATTATCATCGCCAGTACTAATGCTGCCAATGTTTCCCGTCAGAAATTTACAGAACAAATTGATAAAGGTTTTGCAGGAAGAAGGTATCAGATTTTGAACCAATATGGTCTTCCAGCTGACTTTGCCTATAATAAAAAAGATGAAAGCAGTAATTACCTCAAGGTAATTAGTATGAAGGTTAGTAAATGAAATTAGTCGTTTCAGTAATGCCAAGAAGTTTAGAAGAAGCGCAAGAACTGGATGCCACAAGGTATGAAGATGCCGATATCATCGAATGGCGTGCGGACTTTCTTGCTAAGGACGCTATTTTACAGGTAGCACCCGCTATCTTTGAGAAATTTGCAGGACGCGAACTTGTCTTTACCCTTCGGACTCGTGCTGAGGGAGGAGAAATTGAGCTGTCTTCTGAAGAGTATGTTCAAATCATCAAGGAAGTCACCCAACTCTATCAACCGGATTACGTTGATTTTGAGTACTTCAGCTACAAGGATGTTTTTGAGGAAATGTTGGATTTCCCAAATCTCGTATTGAGTTATCATAATTTCCAGGAAACACCTGAAAATATGATGGAGATCCTGTCTGAGTTGACCAGTCTTTCTCCAAAAGTGGTTAAGGTATCTGTCATGGCCCATACGGAGCAGGATGTTTTAGATCTGATGAACTACACTCGAGGATTTAAGACACTCAACCCTGAGCAAGAGTACGTGACCATTTCCATGGGGAAAATGGGCAAGGTATCTCGTATCACTTCAGATGTGACGGGTTCAAGTTGGTCATTTGCTAGTCTAGATGAAGCGAGTGCACCAGGTCAGATTTCTCTATCAAACATGAAAAAAATCAGGGAGATTTTGGATGAAGCTTGATGGCTACACATGTATGGCGGCTGTCGTTGCCAATCCCATTAAACACTCTATTTCACCCTTTATCCACAATAGTGCCTTTGAGGCGACTGCTACCAATGGTGTTTATGTGGCTTGGGAAATCGAAGCGGGTGATTTGGCAGAAACAGTCGCTAATATTCGCCGCTACCAGATGTTTGGCATCAATCTCTCCATGCCATACAAGGAGCAGGTGATTTCTTATCTGGATGAGTTGAGTGATGAGGCTCGTTTGATTGGGGCGGTCAACACAGTTGTTAATCATGACGGAACGTTAATTGGATATAATACAGATGGCAAGGGATTCTTTAAGAGCTTGCCTTCTTTTACAATTTTAGATAAAAAAATGACCATTCTGGGAGCAGGTGGTGCAGCTAAGTCCATTTTGGCACAGGCTATTTTGGATGGCGTCAGTCAGATTTCAGTCTTTGTTCGTTCAGTTTCCATGGAAAAAACAAGGCCTTACCTGACTAAGTTACAGGCGCAGACAGGCTTTAAAGTGGACTTGTATGCTTTAGAGGATATTTCTGAATTGCAAGAAAAGATTGCCAAGTCGGATCTACTCGTCAATGCGACCAGTGTGGGGATGGATGGCCAGTCGTCCCCAGTTCCAGAAAGCATCAATCTGCCAGAGACTCTCTTGGTCGCAGATATTATTTACCAACCCTTTGAAACACCATTTTTAAAATGGGCTAAAAGTCAGGGGAATCCAGCTGTCAATGGCCTGGGAATGTTGCTCTATCAAGCTGCAGAAGCTTTTCAACTGTGGACAGGTAAAGAAATGCCGACAGGCGAGATTTGGCAGTCCTTAACAGAAAAATATAAATAGTGAAAAGGAGATCCTACTATGAAAATCAGAATCGATATTCCACATCATCCTTATGATATTCAGATTGAAAAAGGTTGTCTATCGCAAGCAGGTCAATGGTTGCGAGAACTCTGGCAACCGCAAAAAGTGGTTATCGTAACAGACAACCATGTGGCCTCACTCTACGCGGAGAAGGTCAAGCTCAGCCTAGAAGATGCTGGTTTTCAGGTAGCTGTTTTTGACTTTTTAGAAGGTGAAGAACGAAAGAATTTAACTACTGTTCAGAAAGTCTATGAATTTCTAGTTAAACAAGGGCTTACCCGCAGTGATGGGATTGTAGCCCTAGGTGGAGGTGTCGTTGGAGACTTGGCTGGTTTTGTAGCCTCTACCTATATGCGTGGGATTCACTTTGTTCAGATTCCGACTAGTTTGACAGCCCAGGTTGATTCTTCTATCGGTGGTAAGACAGGCGTTAACACTCCATTTGCTAAAAATATGGTGGGGACCTTTGCCCAACCAGATGGAGTTCTGATTGACCCGCTTGTCCTTGAAACACTCGGGAAAAGAGAGTTGATTGAAGGAATGGGTGAGGTTATCAAGTATGGATTGATTGAGGATCCAGAACTATGGGATCTCTTGACGGAGATAGATGGCTCTGTTGAGAGCATTTTAGAACATTCCGAACAATTGATTGAACATTCTTGCCAAGTTAAGCGCAAGATGGTAGTTGAGGATGAGTTAGACAAGGGTGTCCGCCTTTACCTCAATTTTGGCCACACCATTGGCCATGCCATTGAAGCGACTGCCGGTTATGGCAAAGTCATGCATGGAGAAGCCGTTGCAATGGGAATGGTGCAGATTTCCAAGGTTGCTGAGGGAAAAGGCCTCATGCCAGCTGGCATTACCCAGTCCATCACAGATATGTGTCAGAAATTTGGCTTACCAGTTGATTATGAAAACTGGGATGTTGAAAAGCTTTATCAGGCTTTGACTCATGACAAGAAAGCGCGTGGGAACACCTTGGAATTGGTCTTGGTGCCAGAGCTTGGTTCGGCAACCATTCACCCTGTTTCCCTAGAAGAGATGAAAGACTACTTGGTAAAATAAGGAGAGCCTATGAGATATTTAACTGCAGGAGAATCACACGGACCCCGTCTGACAGCTATCATTGAAGGAATTCCCGCTGGACTTCCTTTGACAGCAGAGGATATCAATGAGGATTTGAAACGTCGTCAGGGTGGATATGGTCGTGGTGGCCGTATGAAGATTGAGAGTGATCAGGTTGTCTTTACTTCGGGTGTTCGCCATGGGAAGACGACTGGGGCTCCCATTACTATGGATGTCGTCAATAAGGACCACCAAAAATGGCTGGATATTATGTCTGCTGAGGACATTGAAGACCGCTTTAAAAGCAAACGGAAAATCACTCATCCTCGGCCAGGTCATGCCGATTTGGTTGGGGGCATCAAGTACCGTTTTGATGATTTGCGAAATTCCTTGGAGCGATCATCTGCCCGTGAAACCACCATGCGAGTGGCAGTTGGAGCAGTAGCCAAACGTCTCTTGTCTGAACTGGAGATAGAAATTGCCAACCATGTCGTGGTCTTTGGTGGCAAGGAAATCGATGTTCCTGAAAATCTGACGGTCGCTGAGATTAAGGAAAGAGCTGCCCAGTCAGAAGTTTCTATTGTCAACCAAGAACGGGAACAGGAAATCAAGGATTATATTGACCAAATCAAACGTGACGGTGATACCATCGGTGGGGTTGTGGAGACAGTCGTCGGAGGCGTTCCAGTTGGCCTTGGATCCTATGTTCAATGGGACAGAAAATTGGATGCGCGATTAGCCCAAGCTATTGTCTCTATCAATGCCTTTAAAGGGGTGGAGTTTGGTCTTGGGTTTGAGACTGGTTACCTTAAAGGCAGCCAAGTCATGGACGAAATTCTCTGGTCTAAAGAAGACGGCTATACTCGTCGTACCAATAATCTAGGTGGTTTTGAAGGTGGCATGACCAATGGGCAACCCATCGTTGTTCGAGGTGTTATGAAACCCATTCCTACTCTTTATAAACCACTTATGAGTGTGGATATCGAGACTCACGAACCTTATAAGGCAACCGTGGAGAGAAGTGATCCGACCGCTCTGCCAGCAGCCGGTGTGGTCATGGAAGCCGTTGTGGCAACGGTTCTGGCACAAGAAATCCTTGAAAAATTCTCATCAGATAATCTTGAGGAATTAAAAGAGGCAGTTGCTAAGCACCGTGAGTATACAAAGAACTATTAAGGAGTTCCTATGGCAAAAACCATCTATATCGCAGGTCTCGGTTTGATTGGTGCATCTATGGCTCTCAGTATCAAGCGCGACCATCCTGATTATGAAATTTTGGGTTATAATCGCAGTCAGACTTCGAGAGATATTGCCTTGGAGCGGGGAATGATTGACCGTGCGACGGATGATTTTGCCAGTTTTGCTCCTCTGGCAGATGTCATCATTCTGACCTTGCCAATCAAGCAGACCATTACTTTTATTCAGGAGTTGGCAGGTTTGAACTTGAAAGAAGGCGTCATTATCTCGGATGCTGGCTCGACCAAGGCTGCCATTGTGGATGCGGCGGAGCAGTATTTGGCTGGTAAGTCAATTCGCTTTGTTGGGGCCCATCCTATGGCTGGTAGCCACAAGACAGGGGCTGCCTCTGCAGATGTCAATCTCTTTGAAAATGCCTACTATATCTTTACGCCATCGAGTTTGACCACTCCAGAAACTCTTTTAGAAATGAAGGATCTACTTTCTGGTCTCCATGCTCGTTTCATTGAAATTGATGCCAAGGAGCACGATCGAGTAACTTCACAGATTAGCCATTTTCCCCATATCTTGGCGTCAGGTCTCATGGAGCAAACAGCTGTCTATGCTCAAGAACATGAGATGGCAAGGCGCTTTGCGGCCGGTGGTTTTCGAGATATGACTCGTATTGCAGAGAGTGAACCAGGTATGTGGACTTCTATTCTTTTGTCCAATCGAAAGGCCATCCTAGAGCGGATTGAGGATTTCAAGAAACGTTTAGATGAGATTGGTCAGGCTATTAGTAAGGGGGAAGAAGAGCAGATTTGGAACTTTTTCAACCAAGCTCGTGAGCAACGTCAGGCTATGGAAATCCATAAACGAGGAGGCGTGGACAGTTCTTATGACCTCTATGTTGATGTTCCCGATGAAGAAGATGTTATCTTGCGGATTTTGGAATTGCTACGAGGAACTTCCTTGGTCAATATCCACATCAACGAAGAAAACCGTGAGGATGTTCACGGGATTCTACAAATTTCCTTTAAAAATGCTCAGGATCTGGGACGAGCTGAGCGCTTAATTTCAGAAAATACGGACTACACAGTCGTCATCAAATAAGGAGAAAATCATGTCAAATATTTACGATAGTGCAAATGAACTCAGTCGCGGATTACGCGAATTACCAGAATACAAGGCTGTCAAGGCGGCAAAAGATGCCATCCAAGCAGATGAACGAGCTGGCAAGATTTTTGCAGACTACCTCGCCTTCCAGCAAGAAATCCAAGTCATGGCGCAAACTGGACAAATGCCAGATGCCTCTTTCCAAGAAAAGATGCAGTCCTTCAGCAAGCAGATCCAAGAAAACGCTCTTTTGTCAGATTTCTTTGCCAAGCAGCAACAGTTATCTATTTATCTCTCAGACATTGAAAAAATAGTCTTTGAACCTGTTTCAGAATTATTGAAATAGTATTTTATCTGTATAAAAGCCAGAAATTTCAGGAATTTCTGGCTTTTTTGTGATAAAATAAGAAAAAGTATTGCAAGTATGAGGTCAACTATGAAACTAAAAACAAACATTCACCACTTACATGGCAGTATCCGGGTTCCAGGTGACAAGTCTATCAGCCATCGTTCTATTATTTTTGGAAGTTTGGCTGAGGGTGAGACCAAGGTGTATGATATTCTGCGTGGTGAGGACGTGCTCTCGACTATTCAAGTTTTTCGTGACCTTGGTGTTGAGATTGAGGACAAAGACGATGTGATTACCATTCAAGGTGTTGGGATGGATGGCCTTAAAGCTCCGCAACATGCTTTGGATATGGGGAATTCTGGCACCTCGATTCGCCTGATTTCAGGTGTACTTGCTGGTGCAGATTTTGAAGTAGAGATGTTCGGAGACGATAGTCTATCTAAACGTCCTATGGATCGTGTGACCCTTCCACTGAAAAAGATGGGAGTCAGCATTTCAGGGCAAACAGAGCGAGACCTGCCTCCCCTTCACTTAAAAGGTACGAAAAATTTAGTTCCCATTCACTATGAGTTGCCAATCGCCTCTGCCCAAGTCAAGTCTGCCTTGATGTTTGCTGCCTTGCAGGCTCAGGGTCAGTCTGTTATTATCGAGAAAGAATGCACTCGCAACCACACAGAGGACATGTTGCAGCAATTTGGTGGTCATTTAAGTGTGAATGGTAAAAGGATCACTGTCTCTGGACCGCAAAAACTGACCGGAAAAAAGGTTATCGTTCCAGGAGATATTTCCAGTGCGGCCTTTTGGTTGGTCGCTGGTTTGATTGTGCCAGATTCTCGTGTGGTGCTTCAGAATGTTGGTATTAACGAAACGCGTACTGGTATTATTGATGTCATTCGCGCCATGGGTGGAAAATTGGAAATAACTGAAATCGATCCAGTCGCAAAATCTGCAACTCTAACTGTCGAGTCTTCTGACTTAAAAGGAACAGAGATTGGTGGATCCTTGATTCCCCGTTTGATTGATGAATTGCCCATTATTGCCCTTCTAGCGACGCAAGCCCAAGGTGTAACAGTTATTAAGGATGCTGAGGAACTCAAGGTCAAGGAAACTGACCGCATTCAAGTGGTAGCGGATGCTTTAAATAGTATGGGCGCGGAAATCACACCTACGGCAGATGGAATGATTATCAAGGGGAAATCCTCCCTTCATGGTGCTAGAGTCAATACGTTTGGTGACCACCGTATCGGAATGATGACAGCCATCGCAGCTCTCTTGGTTGCAGATGGAGAAGTCGAGCTTGACCGTGCAGAAGCCATCAATACCAGCTATCCTAGCTTCTTTGATGATTTGGAGATCTTGATTCATGGCGAAGGTATTACTTGGATTTATGGGGGCTGGCAAGTCCACAATCGCTAGAAGATTGGACTCAGACTACATCGATATGGATGCCTTAATTGAGGAACGTTTAGGCATGTCCATTGCGGATTTTTTCGCTGAAAATGGAGAAGAAGCCTTTCGTCAGGTGGAGTCAGAAGTTCTAGCTGATTTACTAAAAACGGACCGAGTTGTGTCAACTGGCGGAGGAGTTGTTATTTCTCAGCGAAATCGTGACTTGCTCAAGACCAATCCTGATAACATCTACCTAAAAGCAGATTTTGAAACTCTCTACCAACGTATCGCAGCTGATAAGGGCAATCAGCGCCCGCTCTTTCTTAACAAAAGCAAGAAAGAATTAGCCAGTATTTTCCAAGAAAGACAGACTTGGTATGAGGAAGTAGCCAGTCGGGTTCTGGATGTGACCAAGCTAAGCCCAGAGGAAATTATAGAGGAACTGAGATGAAAATTGCCTATCTAGGTCCTAAGGGATCTTTTTCGCATCACGTTGTGCAGACTGCTTTTCCTAATGAGGAATTACAAGCCTTTGCCAACATCACAGATGTTATCAAGGCCTATGAACAGGGCGTGGTGGACTATTCAGTGATACCAGTTGAAAACTCCATTGAGGGAAGTGTGCATGAAAGCTTGGACTATCTTTTTCATCAGGCGGACATTCAAACTGTTGCAGAAATCGTTCAGCCCATTCATCAGCAGTTGATGGCAGTTCCTGGTCATACTAAGATTGAAAAGATTTTTTCACACCCACAAGCTCTGGCTCAAGGAAAGAAATTCATAGAGGAGCATTATCCAGAAGCCCAGCTTGAAGTGACGGCAAGTACTGCCTATGCAGCTCGCTTTATCGCTGAACATCCAGACCAACCTTTTGCAGCTATTGCTCCTAGAAATTCAGCTGCCGAGTATGGTTTGGAGCTGATAGCAGAAGATATCCAAGAAATGGAAGCCAATTTCACTCGTTTTTGGGTTTTAGGGTCCGAGGTTCCCACTATCCCTCTGCAATCACAAAATGAAAAAATGAGTCTAGCCTTAACCTTACCGGACAACCTTCCCGGAGCCCTCTACAAGGCTCTTTCAACCTTTGCTTGGCGAGGTATTGACCTAACCAAGATAGAAAGTCGTCCTTTGAAAACAGCCTTGGGAGAATATTTTTTCATTATTGATGTGGATTATAGTGCCAAAGAGCTGGTTCATTTTGCCAAACAAGAACTAGAAACAATTGGGATCCAGTACAAGATATTGGGAACCTACCCTATTTTCACCATAAGGGACCTAGGAAAGGAGAACCTATGAGCAAAGAAAGCCCTTTAAGTCATCATGAGCAGTTACGTTATGACTACCTTTTTAAGAATATTCATTACCTAAATGACAGAGAAAAGAGAGAATTTGACTATCTGAAAAGAAAAATGGATGGTGAATTACCCTCTAAAGAAAGGGAAGAAAATCGAGGGACGGACATTGGAATTCCACAGTATTCCAATCAAAGTCGCTCGAATAGACATCAGAAAATTCCCTCTCTTCCAAAAGTGAAAAAGAAGAAACCAAGAAGATTTTTTAAACGAGTTCTAATTTGGCTTTTACTGTTGGTAACCTGTGTGGCTGCGGGCATGATTATTATGTTCCTTCGAGGTTTCCAGTCCACAAATTCTACTAAAAATCCTTCCAATGCACGGGCAGCTCAGGTTGAAGTGTTTAATGGTCAAGATACTAAAGACGGGGTGAATATCCTAATCATGGGGACAGATGGCCGTATTGGTCAAAACAGTGCAGAAACTCGCACAGACACGATTATGGTGTTGAATGTTAGTGGTTCGGATAAGAAGATCAAGCTAGTCAGCTTTATGCGTGACAACCTAGTCTATATTGATAGCTACAGCCAGATTGTGAATGGAAAGAAGCAGAGGGATAACAAACTCAACGTAGCCTATGAACTTGGGGAGCAGGAGGGACAAAAAGGAGCAGAAATGGTTCGCAAGGTTTTAAAAGATAACTTTGATTTGGACATTAAGTATTATGCTCTAGTGGATTTTCAGGCCTTTGCAACTGCCATTGATACTCTATTTCCTGATGGGGTGACCATCGATGCTCAATTCTCAACATTGAATGGTCAGCCTCTGACAGAAGCTACAGTTGGAGATGACCTTCATGCAACAGAAACAGAGTCCCCAACCCAAACCATCAAAGTTGGAAAACAGCAGATGAATGGTTCCACTTTGCTGAACTATGCTCGCTTCCGTGATGATGATGAAGGAGACTACGGACGTACCAAACGTCAGCAGCAGGTCATGTCAGCTGTTCTTGAGCAAATCAAAGACCCAACCAAACTCTTTACAGGTTCAGAGGCGCTTGGAAAGGTCTTTGGAATGACTTCAACCAATCTACCGTATAGCTTCTTGTTGACCAATGGTTTGTCAGTTATCCAAGGCGCACAGAATGGTATTGAAAGATTGACAGTGCCAGAACTTGGCGATTGGGTAGACGCTTATGATGTCTACGGAGGACAAGGTCTACTTGTCGACCAAAACAAATATCAGACTAAACTCGCCCAGATGGGAATGAGATAAGAGGTATATAAATAAAAATCAAAGCTTTATTCACTAGTAAAAAGAGTAGATGAAGCTTTGATTTTTTACGGTATCTGATGGATTTTTAAGGCTTTTTTATGGTATAATAAAACGATATAACTCGTTTTTGAAAAGAAGAGGAGAGACATGAGTGATTTGAAAGCGATTCAGGATCGTAGTCTGGAAATGGCTGAATATTTCGTCGCATTTTGTAAAGAACATGATTTGTTGTGCTATCTCTGTGGTGGAGGAGCTATTGGTGCCCTTCGTAACAAGGGCTTTATTCCTTGGGATGATGACCTAGATTTTTTCATGCCTCGCAAGGACTATGAAAAGTTAGCCGAACTATGGCCTCGTTATGCAGATGAGCGTTATTTCTTGTCAAAGAGTCACAAGGATTTTGTAGACCGTAACCTTTTTATTACTATCCGTGATAAGGAAACGACCTGTATCAAGCCTTATCAGCAGGATTTGGATTTGCCACATGGTTTGGCCTTGGATGTTTTGCCTTTAGATTATTATCCTAAAAATCCAGCTGAGCGTAAAAAACAGGTTCGCTGGGCCTTGATTTATTCACTCTTTTGCGCACAAACTATTCCAGAAAAGCATGGTGCAGTCATGAAATGGGGGAGTCGCATTTTACTCGGTTTGACTCCCAAAGGTCTACGTTACCGCATTTGGAAAAAGGCTGAGAAAGAAATGACCAAGTACAGTCTAGCTGAGAGCGATGGCATTACGGAATTATGCTCAGGTCCTGGCTACATGCGAAACAAGTACCCAATCGCTTCCTTTGAAGATAATCTCTTCTTGCCATTTGAAGATACTGAGATGCCCATCCCAGTCGGCTATGATGCCTATCTCAGCATTGCTTTTGGAGATTATATGACGCCGCCACCAGTAGACAAACAAGTACCGCATCATGATGCCATCATAGCAGACATGGACAAGAGTTACACAGAGTACAAGGGAGAATACGGAGCATGATGGCAGACAAAATTAGCGTCATTGTTCCAGTCTATAATGTAGAAGCCTATCTGGAGCGATGTGTGGAGTCGATTCTTCAACAGACTTATGCCTATTTTGAATTAATTCTGATCAATGATGGCTCTACCGATTCCAGCGGACAGATCTGTGATCACTTAGCCTCTCAGCATGAGAATGTCAAGGTCTATCATATCGAAAATACTGGAGTTTCAAATGCGAGAAATACGGGAATCAAGCTGGCGACTGGTGCTTGGATCACCTTTATTGATAGCGATGATTTCGTTACGAAAGATTATCTGGAAATTTTGATTGGTGCAGTTGATGATGAGGAGTCCGTAGGATTTACAATTGCTCCTCTGCACCATATTAAAAATGGAATTGTGACAGATTTACCTCCTCATTCTGGAAAAAAAGAAATCTGGTCAACAGAAGAAACCATGAAGGAATTACTGATGACCACTAGGACGTCATTTTTTCCTGTCGCAAAACTGTTTAAGAGAGACCTGCTAGCGGATGAAAAATTTAATACAAGCTATCATCTAGCTGAAGATGCCTTGTTCTTAACTGAATTGCTACTAAAGACAAGATGCAGTAGCGTATTTATTGACAAACCAATTTATTATTATGATCATCGTGAGGGAAGTGCAACAACATCTGTTAATCAGCATGTATTTGACACGATAGAAGTTTATAAGAAGATTATAGATCAAGTATCACAAGCTTTTCCTGATTTAAAACCTGAATTAAAAAATAGAGAACGTTGGTCATATATCACAGTTTACGATAAAATTATCTTCACTTCATCTGAACAGTATCAAAAGGAGAAAGCCGAGCTGAGAACTTGGATTGTTCAGCATCGACACGAAATTTGGAAGGACGCTTATTTTACTACATTTCGCAAGATAGCAGTTCTATCACTTGTCTTTTCTCCATGGATTTATAAGAAAATTGTTGGATTAAGAAACTAAATATTATAAAAAGGAGTTGAAAATGAATTTTTCAAAAATGGATGAATACTTTGAAAAATCAAAACTATGGATTTCATATCTGTTTGTTTTCATTTCGATTTTAAGTATGAGTTCACTAGTTTATAAGGTAGCAAATCCAATCTATAAGGGATTGTCAGCGATTGTTGTACTTTACATTTGCTACACATTGTTGTTTAAGTGGAAACAGATTACAGTAGATCGAAAGTTTTTGGCCTTATTTGGCTTGTTATCTGGGAGTCATCTGCTATCAGCAGTATTCAATCGCTCCGGACATTTGATTGGGAATGTGATTGAAATACTTTTTATGGTAACCTATGTTTTATTATTTACCATGTTACAATCGGGTCAACTCAAAAAATTATTTGACTGGATTGCCTATACAGTTCAAATCATTTCTTTCTCTTCCGCAATCTTTGCATTTGGTTTATTAGTAAGTAGAATCCTTATCCTATTTAAGATTGGAGAGCAATCCTATTACTATGGTGTCATGAATGGACGTCTGTGGGGGATTGTCAATCCTAATGCTAGTGCGATTTTTTCATACATTAGCATTATTTTAGCTATGTATTTGATCCATAAAGGAAGTAAATATTCTGTATACCTTAAACTGAACAATGTGATTCAATTAGTTTACTTCGCTACTATGCAAAGTCGAGGAGCCTTACTTTCTTTACTCCTCATGATTGGACTTTATAGTTTCTTTGCTACTAGAGGAAGTATCGTTAAACGATTCCTTACTTTTATTGTTGCTGGTTTGCTGATTACCGCTACTAATATTGGATTAAGTTATGCAACTTCAATTTATATCTCATCTGAAACTGCGACTGTTTTTGACTTAAACAAAGGACAATCCTACGCTGAGACAGATTCGTCTGTTACCAAGAAGAATGGTGAACTCCATCTGATTGAAACAACACCAAGTGGTAGGACCTATATTTGGAAAAATGCTATTAAAATGGGAAGTGCCAAACCAATTTTTGGTTATGGTGTACGGAATGTTCCAGATTACTACACAGAGTATTTCAGTAAATTTGAGATTCAAAATTCCCTCATTGGTGGGAACTTCCATAACATTTTTGTGACCATATTTGTTAGTTCGGGAGTTCTAGGATTAGTATCCTTCCTTCTTATATTGGGTTATGTAATCAAGCGCTTTTTAACTTATTTGATTGTTTCCAAGAAAAATACTGACAAACTAATTATGATTCTCTTCTTCGGTATCTTGTTTGGTCAGTTGTTTGAAAGTCAGATCATGTACTCTACCAACTTTATCAATATCATCTTTTGGTTGGCAATCGGTTATGGATTAGTTGTTTGCAAACGGGATGAAGGAGTTCGGTACCAAGAAGTAACAGATGTCAGTGAAATTCAACAGATGGAACTTGGAATCATGGAGTATATTCATGAAGTTTGTCAGAAAATTGGTGTCAAGTATTTCTTAGCATATGGAAGTCTAATTGGTGCTGTTCGCCATAAAGGTTTTATTCCTTGGGATGATGACATGGACATCTGCATGCTAAGAGAAGACTATGAGAAACTACAAGATTACCTTATCGCTAACCCTGATGAACGTTATGAGGTTATGTCTTATAAAAATAATCTCAACTATGTCTATCCTTTTATGAAAGTGCAAGATAACCATACCTACTTGCTAGAAGAAGATGTTCGCATCGATTCAAATATGGGAATCTATGTGGACATTTTCCCTGTGGATGGATACGAAGATGACGCGGACTTTAAAAATAAGATGACGAAACTGATAAAGAAACGTCAATTGAGTTGTTATACTTTTAAAGGAATTACAAATACAAAAAGTCTACTGAATTCTTTGATTCGTTATTTTTCTGTTGTCATTTTCTATTTCACAAATACGAATAAGTATGTTGAGCAAATTGATGAACTTGCTAAATCTAGAGCAGTTGCTGACTACGAGCAAGTTGATTATTTGATTTATAAGGATATGAATAAGCCAGTTTGGAAACGTGAGTGGTTAGAACAAGTGATTGTGGGAACGTTTGAAGGCAAGGAATTTATGATTCCAAAACATTACCATGAAATTTTGACTTCTGACTATGGAGATTACATGCAATTGCCCCCTCTTGAACAGAGAGTATCTCACCATGATTTCAAACTGTGGAAAATCACTAAAAGTTCTAAGTAAGCAAATCGCAGTTAAAAATCGTTTAAAAAATTAGTCGAAATTAGGAGAATAAAACGTATGTCTGAGAGAGTTTTAAGTCTTGAAGAAATAAAACAAGTGGAGTTGGATATTTTAAAGTATCTACATGAACTATGTGAAAAGCATCAGATTAAATATTTTATTGATTTTGGAACCTTACTAGGAGCTGTTCGCCATAAAGGATTTATCCCTTGGGATGATGATACGGATATTTCCTTGGCGCGAGATGAATTTGAAAAACTTTATAAGGTTTTAAAAAATGAGAATCATCCCTACTACAAATTGATTTCATTTAGAGAAACAAAAGGCTATCCGTACAGTTATATGCGTGTCCATGATATTAGAACACGTAGAGATGCCGATCTTCTGGATCCGACAGTTGTATTGGGAACATGCGTTGATATTTTTCCATACGATGGTGTCGTGACGGAGGCAAGTGATTGTAAGAAAATGAAGCTCTATAAACATTTTGTCCGCCTTTCTTCTTTGAATTTCAAAGGAATTAAATCAGAAAATGGGGGGATAAAAAATCTGCCTCGCTATATTGGGTCAGCTATTTTCCGTCTTAGCTCTCCACAAACTTGGAATCAAAAATTAGAGAATCTTGCTTTGAAATATAGTGTAAATCAAGCTACAGATCTTACTTGTACGATATTTGATCCTAGCTTTCCAGAGGGAATCAAAAAAGAATGGCTCTATGATCTGATTGATATGCCATACGAAAACATCGTAGTGAAGGCTCCGAGAAAATACCATGAAATTCTTGCCTACGAATTTGGAGCAGACTATATGACTCCACCACCTGTTGAACAACAGGTTCCAGGAACTGATAAGAATTATTGGATTGATTAGTAAGAGATTGTTTTCATCGAGAAAGGAGTGTTCAAGATGAAGAATAAAGGATTAATTAAATCAGCCAGTTATAGTTTACTTGCTTTCCTTTTTGTGTTGATTGGTTTATCACAACAAGTTGATGCAGACACCATTACTGCTGGTTCGGGTAATCGTATCCATTTTATAAATACTAAAGCAAAATCTGGGAGTGATGCAATCCTTCTTGAAAGTAATGGTCATTATGCATTGATTGATATGGGTGAAGACTATGACTTCCCTGATGGGAGTGACCCAAGGTATCCAAGTCGCTGGGGAATTTCCATGAGAAATTATCAAGTATTAGAGGATCGATTGATTCGCCACTTGGATCAAATAGGTGTAAAAAAATTAGATTTTATCATAGGAACCCATGTACATAGTGACCATATCGGCGGAGCAGATGAGATACTTAATCGTTACCAGGTTGATAAGTTTTATCTGAAAAAATATTCAGACGATCGGATTACCTCACACTGGGGACTCTGGGATAATCTTTTCAATTATGATAATGCTTTGAGAACCGCACACAAACGAGGAGTTACTCTTATTCAGAATATTACAGACGAGGATAGTCACTTTAAATTAGGTGATATGGATATCCAACTCTATAATTATAAGAATGAATATGATGCTGAGGGGAATCTGAAAAAAGTTCTAGATGATAACTCCAACTCTATCGTTTCAGTGGTGACTGTGGCAGGAAAGAGAATCTACCTTGGTGGAGATTTGGATAATGCCGAAGGAGCGGAAGATAAGTTAGGCCCAGTTATCGGCAAGGTTGATATGATGAAATGGAACCATCATTATGATGCGACAATTTCAAATACGATTAATTTTCTTGAAAACCTATCTCCAAAGATGATTATTCAGACAACTGGTGGTGATATTAATGTTGCTTCAACCAGAGAATATCTCCAAAAGAAAAATATTCAAGTTCTCAGAGCTTCTAGTCAAACTCAAGATGCTACCGTTTTTGATATTAGTGATAGCGGATTTGCCAATGTTTCTAATCTCTTCCCGGATATCCCTGTAGTTGACGAAAAATGGTATCTAGAAGGTGGCTACTGGAAATATCGCTTGGCTGACGGGGAAATGGCTATCGGTTGGAAAGAGATTGGCGGAGCCACTTACTTCTTTAATGGAAAAGGGCAAATGCAGGCAGGACGCTGGCTTCACCTTAACGATGATTGGGAGAGAATGCTAAGGGTAATGATTACTATCTCAACTCAAATGGTAAAATGCAAACAGGTGGTTGGTTCAAGCTGGAGGGCTCTTGGTATTATATCCAATCAAATGGTGCTAGACGATTTAGTGAGCTTTCTGAAATTGGAGGGAAAAAGTATCTCTTTGCAGAAGATGGTAAGATGCTAACAGGACATCAAGTCTTTAATGGAAAGAAGATGTTCTTTGCAGATAGTGGAGCACTACAAACAGAAGGTAAGCCTTCAACTTGGCAAAAGATTTCCTCAGATTGGTATTTCTATGACGAAGATGGTCTTCGGACTGTCGGTAAAAAGAATATCAACGGAACCACTTACTACTTTAATCAAGAAGGTGTCATGCAAACGGGCTGGGCCTTTATTGATGGTCACTGGAACTATTTTGCGAACTCAGGCGCCATGCAAACTGGCTGGATCAAGGATCAAGATACTTGGTATTATCTGGACAAAGATGGTATCATGCTCACTGGAAAACAAGAAATCAATGGCTCTCGTTACTATTTGAATGCTAGTGGTGCAATGCAGACGGGATGGAAGTGGCTAGACAATAACTGGTTCTTCTATACGAACTCAGGCGCTATGAAAACTGGTTGGATTAAGGATAATGAAAAATGGTATTACCTAAATCAAGATGGTATTATGCAAACTGGAAAACAAGAAATCAATGGTTCTCGATACTATTTGAATACCAGCGGTGCCATGCAAACAGGCTGGCAGTGGCTTGATAAACACTGGCGTTACTACGCTGACTCAGGGGCTATGAAGACTGGTTGGTTGAAAGAACAAGAAACATGGTATTATCTTGAAGATCAGGAAGGTATCATGTTGGTCGGTTTCCAACAAGTAGATGGTAAGCAGTATTACTTTAGTGCATCAGGAGCTATGCAAACAGGCTGGAAATGGTTTGATAATCACTATCGTTACTTTGAAGCAAGTGGAGCTATGAAGACAGGTTGGATAAAGGATAAAGGAGTCTGGTATTATCTCAATCCTGAAGATGGCATCATGCTAGTCGGTCTTCACAAAATCAATGGCGATCATTATTACCTTGATTCAACCGGAGCTATGCAGACCGGTTGGAAACAGATTGACGGTAATTGGTATTATTTCCAAACAGATGGTTCCTTGTTGAAAAATGCTACCACACCGGATGGTTATAAGGTAAACGAGGAAGGCATTTGGAAACAGGCTGTTGCTGCTGTAAATGGTGAAGCAGATCAGTCAGAAAAGAAGCAAGAAGCTAATTCCTCTATTGCTGAACAACCTAAACAAGATTCAAATCTAGAAGCCAATACTTCTGACAAGAAAGAAAAAGAGTAAATAAGAAACACCCTACTAGTAAACGTTCGTTTATCAGTAGGGTGTTCTTTTAGTTTCTTTTGATCTTAGCTAATACTAGGTTCAGTGCATAGTGAAGCGTTTTATCCTTAGTGAGAAAGAGTGTTAAGAGATAGTAGATTCCACAAGTAGCTATGGTAGAGAGAACCATGAGAATCATATTGAGGTTCACTGTATAGGAACTGATTTGGAAAATCATCTTGAAAATATAGAAGATTGGGATAAATCCAAGGGATATGAGACCATAACGTGTTAAGGTCACAAAGATTTCTTTTAAACTAATTAGTTGGTGTTTCCTAATAAAATGAATTTCTAAGAGAACAACGATGGCTTCTGCAATAATGGTAGTAGCAATATAATACTCAGGGGCAAAAATATTATTGAAATACAAGATGCTATTTAATAGGAGATTTGCTCCACCACCAGCAAAGTAGAAAGCGGTCAAGCGGTTCTCGTGGTCATTGATAAAGATAATTTGCTTACCAAGAATCAATTCAATAGCCCAGATAATGGTTCGAAAGGCGAAGACACTGGTCACGATACCTGCCTCAAGATACTTTTCAGAAGAGTAGATAACCGTTGCGTATTTTCCTAAAATCATAATCCCAAAACTAGTTGGAATCATGAGAAAATAGAATAATGATGCCGCTTGATTTACAAGATAATTATAAGAATTGTAATCCTTTTTCCCGAGGTAGTAGCCGAGACGTGGAATGCTGACACTGATAGCTCCACTTAAGACACCAGCAATTAGCATGACGATGCTATAGGCAATTGTATAATAAGAAATATAGTTTTCATCAGGTCCCTTAGTGATAAACATTCTATCAAGCAAGGTATAGAGCATATTGGCATTTGCCAAGAGAAGCATAGTAAAGAGTGGTTTAGAAGCCTTAGCTAACTCGATGAAACCAATTTTAACAAAAGAAACTTCTCTCTTAATCCAAAGAAAACTAAGGAGGTAGTTGAGGATAGTTGTCGCAGTCATGACGATAGCGTAGGGAACAATATCATCAGCAGTTTTGACAAAGGCAAAGATGGCGACCAGCATGGTAATCCGAATAATCAATGTCTTGTAAAGGATAAAGGCATAGTTTTCATAGGCCTCATTCATCCATTCGATATTGAGGAATTGGAAGAGTGCCTGAGCTCCTAGGATGTAGTAGAGGACTTTCAGGTTCTCAATGCTGGTGTCAAAGAAGATAAAGAGGAAGTAGATACCAGTCGTCAGGAGAGAGGTGAAAACAGAGATATAAAACAACTTAGAAAAGACGTAGTTGATTTTATTCTTGTCATCCTTGACTTTACTGATAGCCCGAATCCCGTAGTTGTAAATACCAAAGGCAGCTAGTGGAATAACAAAGCTAGCCCAGGTATTGGCGGTATTGAAATAACCGTAGTTGGATTTGCTGAGAATCCGCGTCAGATAAGGGTTGGTTATCAGAGGAAAAACGATATTGAGAATATTGACCAGCAAACTGGCCAATGCATTAACTTTTATATTTTTCATTGCACTTTCTTTCTTAAATCTAAAATCATCTCTAGTATTATATCACATTCCAGCTTCATTCTTTTGATAAAATCGTAAAAATCTAGTATAATAGATAGACTGAAAGTATGAGGTTGTTAGATATGAAGATGAAACAAATTAGTGATACAACACTGAAAATCACAATGACTTTAGATGATTTGATGGATCGGGGAATGGAGATTGCAGACTTTCTCGTTCCTCAGGAAAAAACCGAAGAGTTTTTCTATGCTATTTTAGATGAATTAGAGATGCCAGACAATTTCTTGGATAGTGGCATGCTGAGTTTCCGTGTGACGCCAAAACCAGATAAGGTGGACGTCTTTGTAACCAAGTCCAAGATTGACCAAAATCTAGATTTTGAGGATTTGGCAGACCTACCTGACATGGAAGAGTTGGCCCAAATGTCGCCGGATGAATTTCTCAAAACCTTGGAGAAGAGCATTGCAGACAAGACCAAGGACGATATAGAAGCTATCCAATCTCTAGAGCAGGTCGAGGCTAAGGAAGAGGAGCTGGAGCAAGCGAACAAGGAGACTGAGAGCAAGAAGGAACCTTATATCTACTATATCTTGCGTTTTGCAAGCCTTTCTGACCTAGTTGCTTTTGCAAAGACTGTTAACTACCAGATGGAAACATCTGAACTCTACAAGATGAACGGACACTATTATTTGACAATCTTAGTTGATGTGGAAAACCATCCTAGTCCATATCCAGCCTGGCTTTTGGCCCGTATGCGTGAATTTGCAGATGATAGTGATATCAGTCGTTCTGTCTTACAAGAGTATGGTCGCATCTTGATCAATCATGACGCGGTGCTCGGTCTTCAAAAAATCAACAATTAAGAAAGGCGAATCATGGGATTCGTTTTTTCTTTTCTAGACTGAAATAGTGATTTACTATAATAGGAATTTTCACAAAATTCTGTTATAATGGCTATATCAGAAAATTTCGAGGAGACAAACATGACAGTTAAAATTGCTTTACTTGGATTTGGTACTGTTGCAAGTGGCGTACCATTCCTCCTAAAGGAAAATGGGGAAAAAATCGTTCAGTCAGCTCATTCTGAGATTGAAGTAGCCAAGGTATTGGTCAAGGATGAAGATGAAAAGAATCGCTTGCTTGCAGCAGGGAATGACTTTAACTTTGTAACCAATGTAGATGATATTTTATCAGACAAAGATGTTACCATCGTAGTGGAATTGATGGGGCGTATTGAACCTGCTAAGACCTTTATCACTCGTGCTTTAGAAGCTGGGAAGCACGTTGTTACTGCTAACAAGGATCTTTTGGCTGTCCATGGCGCAGAATTGCTAGAAATCGCTAAAGAGCACAATGTGGCACTCTACTACGAAGCAGCAGTAGCTGGTGGTATTCCAATTCTTCGTACGTTGGCAAATTCGCTGGCTTCTGACAAAATCACGCGAGTCCTTGGTGTCGTTAACGGAACTTCTAACTTTATGATGACCAAAATGGTCGAAGAAGGCTGGTCTTATGATGACGCTTTGGCTGAAGCTCAAAGACTGGGATTTGCAGAAAGCGACCCGACAAATGACGTAGATGGCATTGACGCAGCCTACAAGATGGTCATTTTAAGCCAATTTGCCTTTGGGATGAAGGTTGCATTTGACGATGTAGCCCACAAGGGGATCCGTAATATCACACCAGAAGATGTGGCTGTAGCCCAAGACCTTGGCTATGTTGTGAAATTGGTTGGTTCTATCGAAGAAACTCCTTCAGGTATTGCAGCAGAAGTGACCCCAACCTTCCTGCCTAAAGCACACCCACTTGCCAGCGTGAATGGCGTGATGAACGCCGTCTTTGTAGAATCTATCGGTATCGGCGAGTCTATGTACTACGGACCAGGTGCTGGTCAAAAACCAACTGCAACAAGTGTTGTAGCAGATATTGTCCGTATCGTTCGACGTTTGGATGATGGTACTATTGGAAAAGACTTCAACGAATACAGCCGTGACTTGGTCTTGGCTAAACCTGAGGATGTCAAAGCCAATTACTACTTCTCGATCTTGGCTCCAGACTCAAAAGGTCAGGTCTTGAAACTTGCTGAAATCTTCAATGCCCAAGATATTTCCTTCAAGCAAATCCTTCAAGACGGAAAAGAAGGGGACAAGGCGCGTGTGGTGATTATTACTCATAAGATCAATAAAGCTCAACTTGAGAAGGTTTCAGCTGAGTTGACCAAAGCTTCAGAATTTGACCTCTTGAATACCTTTAAGGTGCTAGGAGAATAAGATGAAGATTATTGTACCTGCAACCAGTGCCAATATCGGGCCAGGTTTTGACTCGGTCGGTGTAGCTGTTACCAAGTATCTTCAAATTGAGGTCTGTGAAGAACGAGATGAGTGGCTGATTGAACACCAGATCGGCAAATGGATTCCCCATGATGAGCGCAATCTCTTGCTCAAAATTGCTTTGCAAATTGCGCCTGACTTGCAACCAAGACGTTTGAAAATGACCAGTGATGTTCCCTTGGCGCGTGGTTTGGGTTCTTCTAGCTCGGTTATCGTTGCTGGGATTGAACTCGCCAACCAACTGGGCCAGCTCAACTTGTCTGACCATGAAAAATTGCAGCTGGCGACCAAGATTGAAGGGCATCCTGACAATGTAGCTCCAGCTATCTATGGAAATCTCGTTATTGCCAGCTCTGTTGAAGGGCAAGTTTCAGCCATTGTGGCAGACTTCCCAGAGTGTGGTTTCCTAGCCTACATTCCAAACTATGAATTGCGTACCCGAGACAGCCGCGGTGTCTTGCCTAAAAAATTATCCTACAAGGAAGCTGTTGCGGCAAGTTCGATTGCTAATGTAGCGGTTGCAGCCTTACTGGCAGGAGATATGGTGACTGCTGGCCAAGCGATTGAGGGAGACCTCTTCCACGAACGCTATCGTCAGGACTTGGTGAGAGAATTTGCGACGATTAAGCAAGTAGCCAAGGAAAATGGAGCTTATGCGACCTACCTCTCTGGTGCTGGACCGACAGTTATGGTTCTGGCTTCTCATGACAAGATGCCAGCGATTAAGGCAGGATTGCAAAAGCAGTCTTTCAAAGGCAAACTTCATGA
Organism: Streptococcaceae bacterium AF54-32pH5A; assembly: GCA_027682205.1. Taxonomy (GTDB): domain Bacteria; phylum Bacillota; class Bacilli; order Lactobacillales; family Streptococcaceae; genus Streptococcus. Next base: position 510,312 of record JAQDAD010000001.1, on the reverse strand, counting down.
TTTGAAGGTGGATACCCAAGGTGTCCGTGTTGAAGAAAAATAAAGAATAGAAGATAGGATGGGGAAAGTCTTGATTAGAGGGCTTCCTGTCCTTTTTTTGAAAAGAAGTCTAGTCAAAGAACTTGATAAAGGAGAAATAAGGATGGCAGAAATTTATCTAGCAGGTGGTTGTTTTTGGGGCTTAGAGGAGTATTTTTCACGCATTTCTGGAGTGCTAGCAACCAGTGTTGGTTACGCTAATGGGCAAGTCGAAACAACCAATTATCAACTACTCAAGGAAACAGACCATGCAGAGACTGTTCAAGTGATTTATGATGAGAAGGCAGTGTCACTCAGAGAGATTTTGCTCTATTATTTCCGAGTTATCGACCCTTTATCCATTAATCAACAAGGGAATGACCGTGGTCGCCAATATCGAACTGGGATCTATTACCAAGATGAAACAGACTTGCCAGCTATCTACACAGTGGTGCAGGAGCAGGAGCGCATGCTTGGTCGCAAGATTGCAGTGGAAGTGGAGAAACTTCGTCACTACATTCTAGCTGAAGACTGCCACCAAGACTATCTTAAGAAGAATCCTTCTGGTTACTGTCATATCAATGTGACTGATGCTGAGAAGCCATTGATTGATGCCTCTCACTATGAAAAATCTAGTCAAGAAGTGTTAAGGCAAAGTTTGTCTGCAGAGTCTTACCGTGTCACTCAAGAAGCTGCTACAGAGGCTCCATTTACCAATGCCTATGACCAAACCTTTGAAGAAGGAATTTATGTAGACATCACGACGGGTGAACCGCTTTTTTTCGCTAAGGATAAGTTTGCCTCAGGTTGTGGTTGGCCAAGTTTTAGTCGTCCGATTTCTAAGGAATTGATTCACTATTACAAAGATCTGAGTCATGGAATGGAGCGAATCGAGGTTCGTTCTCGGTCAGGAAATGCTCACTTGGGTCATGTTTTCACAGATGGTCCTCAGGAATTAGGTGGCCTGCGTTACTGTATTAATTCTGCATCCTTGCGTTTTGTAGCCAAGGATGAGATGGAAAAAGCAGGATATGGCTATCTATTACCTTACTTAAACAAATAAAACTGAGAGGGTGGGGCTTCCCACTTTCTTCATTTCTAGAATATGAATAGAAGGGATTTATGAAACACTTACTATCTTACTTCAAATCCTATATCAAAGAATCGATTTTAGCACCCTTGTTCAAGCTACTAGAAGCTGTGTTTGAGCTCTTGGTTCCCATGGTGATTGCTGGGATTGTTGACCAATCCTTGCCCCAGAGAGATCAAGGACACCTCTGGATGCAGATTGGCCTGCTCCTTATCTTTGCCGTAATTGGCGTTTTAGTGGCCTTGGTAGCTCAGTTTTACTCAGCTAAAGCTGCGGTTGGGTTTGCCAAAGAACTGACAAACGACCTTTATCGTCATATTCTTTCCTTGCCCAAGGAGAGCAGAGATTATCTGACAACTTCTAGCTTGGTGACTCGCTTGACTTCGGATACCTACCAGATACAGACTGGTATCAATCAATTCCTGCGCCTCTTTTTGCGAGCGCCTATTATTGTTTTTGGGGCTATCTTTATGGCCTATCGCATCTCAGCTGAGCTGACTTTCTGGTTCTTAGTTATGGTTGTCATTTTGACGATTGTCATTGTCGGCCTCTCTCGATTGGTCAATCCTCTCTACAGTAGTCTCAGAAAGAAAACGGACCAGCTGGTTCAGGAAACGCGCCAGCAATTACAAGGCATGCGAGTTATTCGTGCTTTTGGCCAGGAAAAACGAGAGTTACAGATTTTTCAAACTCTTAATCAAGTTTATGCTAGATTGCAAGAAAAGACAGGTTTCTGGTCTAGTTTGTTAACACCTCTGACCTATCTGATTGTTAATGGAACTCTTCTTGTCATCATCTGGCAGGGTTATATTTCAATTCAAGGAAACTTGCTCAGTCAAGGTGCTCTTATTGCCCTTATCAACTACCTCTTGCAGATCTTGGTGGAATTGGTTAAGCTAGCCATGCTGATAAATTCTCTTAATCAATCCTATATCTCAGCTAAGCGAATCGAGGAAGTCTTTGCCGAGGCTCCAGAAGATATTCATTCAGAATTAGAACAAAAACAAGTTACCAGCGATAAGGTTTTACAAGTTAAGGAATTAACCTTTACTTATCCTGATGCAGCCCAGCCTTCTCTGAGAGACATTTCCTTTGATATGAAGCAAGGGCAAATACTTGGTATCATCGGAGGAACTGGTTCTGGTAAATCAAGCTTGGTGCAAGTCTTACTTGGTCTTTATCCAGCAGACAAGGGAAGCATTGACCTTTATCGAAATGGACGTAGTCCTCTTAATCTTGAGCAGTGGCGGGATTGGATTGCCTATGTGCCCCAAAAAGTCGAACTCTTTAAGGGAGCCATTCGTTCCAACTTGACTCTAGGTTTCAATCAAGAAGTATCTGATCAGGAACTCTGGCAGGCCTTGGAAATTGCGCAAGCTAAGGATTTTGTCAGTGAAAAGGAAGGGCTCTTGGATGCCACTGTTGAGGCAGGAGGGCGAAATTTCTCAGGAGGGCAAAAACAAAGGTTGTCTATCGCTCGAGCAGTCTTGCGCCAAGCTCCATTTCTCATCCTAGATGATGCGACCTCGGCCCTCGACACCATTACCGAGTCCAAGCTCTTGAAAGCTATCCGAGAAAATTTGCCAAACACGAGTTTAATCTTGATTTCTCAACGGACTTCGACACTTCAGATGGCTGACCAGATTCTCCTTTTGGAAAAAGGTGAGTTACTAGCTGTTGGCAATCACGATGACTTGATGAAGACTAGCCAAGTCTATCGCGAAATTAATGCATCCCAACATGGAAAGGAGGACTAGCATGAAACGACAAACTGCAAACCAGACGCTCAAGCGTTTGGCTAAGGATTTAGCAAGCCATCCCTTCCTCCTTTTCCTAGCCTTTCTAGGAACTATTGCCCAAGTTGCTTTATCAATCTACCTACCTATCTTGATTGGGCAGGTCATTGACCAGGTCCTAGTAGCTGATTCTTCACCAGTTTTTTGGCAGATTTTTCTCCAGATGATCTTGGTGGTCATAGGAAATACACTGGTACAATGGGTCAATCCTCTCCTTTATAATCACCTAATCTTCTCTTATACCAAGGACTTGCGAGAGAGAATCATTCATAAACTTCATCGTTTACCGATTGCTTTTGTGGATCGGCAGGGCAGTGGAGAGATGGTTAGTCGTGTGACCACAGACATAGAACAGCTGGCAGCCGGCTTGACCATGATTTTTAACCAATTTTTCATTGGCGTCTTGATGATTTTAGTTAGCATTCTAGCCATGCTTCAAATTCACCTCCTCATGACCCTCTTGGTCTTGCTGTTGACGCCACTGTCCATGGTGATTTCACGCTTTATTGCCAAGAGATCTTATCATCTCTTTCAGAAGCAAACAGAGACCAGGGGGATTCAGACTCAGTTGATTGAAGAATCGCTTAGCCAGCAAACCATTATCCAGTCCTTCAATGCTCAGACAGAGTTTATCCAAAGACTGCACGAGGCGAATGCCAACTACTCAGGCTATTCTCAGTCAGCCATCTTTTATTCATCAACGGTCAATCCTTCAACTCGCTTTGTTAATGCACTCATCTATGCTCTTCTTGCTGGAGTGGGAGCCTATCGTATCATGATGGGATCCACCTTGACCATCGGGCGTTTAGTGACTTTTTTGAACTATGTTCAGCAGTACACTAAGCCCTTTAACGATATTTCTTCTGTTCTAGCCGAATTGCAAAGTGCTCTCGCTTGTGCAGAGCGTGTCTATGCTGTCTTAGAAAGTACAGAGGTGGCTGAAACAGGTAAGGAAGTCTTAACCAGCGACCAAGTCAAGGGCGCTATTTCCTTTAAGCATGTTTCTTTTGGATACAATCCTGAAAGGATCTTGATTAAGGACTTATCCATCGATATCCCAGCTGGTAGCAAGGTAGCCATCGTTGGTCCGACAGGTGCTGGTAAGTCAACTCTTATCAATCTCCTCATGCGTTTTTATCCTATTAACTCGGGAGATATCTTGCTAGACGGTCGTTCCATTTACGACTATACCCGAGCGTCATTGAGACAGCAGTTTGGCATGGTGCTCCAAGAAACCTGGCTCAAGCAAGGAACCATTCATGATAATATTGCCTTTGGAAATCCTGATGCCAGTCGGGAGCAGGTGATTGCTGCTGCCAAAGCAGCCAACGCAGACTTTTTTATCCAACAGTTGCCACAGGGATACGATACCAAGTTGGAAAATGCAGGAGAATCTCTCTCTGTTGGGCAAGCCCAGCTCTTGACCATCGCCCGAGTCTTTCTAGCTATCCCAAAGATTCTTATCTTAGACGAAGCGACTTCTTCCATCGATACACGGACAGAAGTGCTAGTTCAGGATGCCTTTGCCAAACTCATGAAGGGGCGCACAAGTTTTATCATTGCTCACCGTTTGTCAACCATTCAGGATGCGGATTTGATTTTAGTTTTAGTAGATGGTGACATTGTGGAGCATGGCAATCATCAAGAGCTCATGGCTAGAAAGGGCAAGTATTACCAAATGCAAAAAGCTGCGGCCTTTAGCTCTGAATAAGTCATTCCTACCCATTTAAATTCTTAATGACACTAAAAGTTGCCTTCGGGTGACTTTTTTGTTACAATAGCTAGAAAAAATCAGGGTCTTAGAAGGAGAAAAAATGAAAGTCTACCAGCATGTAAATATCGTGACTTGTGACCAAAATTTCCATGTCTATTTGGATGGTCTCTTAGCTGTTGAAGCATCTAAAATCGTCTATGTTGGTCAAGAGAAGCAAGAAATTTTAGAGCAAGCTGAGCAGATTATAGACTATCAGGGAGCCTGGATCATGCCTGGTTTGGTTAATTGCCATACCCACTCTGCTATGACAGGCTTGCGAGGGATTCGGGATGATAGCAATCTCCACGAATGGCTCAATGACTATATCTGGCCAGCAGAAGCAGGATTTACTCCCGATATGACTACCAAGGCAGTAAAAGAAGCTCTGACAGAGATGCTCCAGTCAGGGACAACAACCTTCAACGATATGTATAATCCCAATGGAGTGGATATTGAGAGAATTTATCAGGCAGTCAAGGCATCTAAGATGCGTTGTTATTTCTCACCGACCCTCTTTTCTTCAGAGACAGAAACAACTGCTGAGACCATAAGTAGAACACGAACCATCATAGAGGAAATTTTAGGATATGAAAATCCAAATTTCAAGGTTATGGTAGCTCCACATTCTCCCTATAGCTGTAGTAAAGATTTACTAGAAGAAAGCTTAGATATGGCAAAAGAGCTAAATATCCCTCTCCATATCCATGTGGCTGAGACCAAGGAGGAATCAGGAATTATCCTGAAGCGTTATGGCAAACGCCCCCTCGCCTTTCTAGAAGAACTGGGTTACTTAGATCATCCGTCTGTCTTTGCTCATGGGGTCGAATTAAACGAGCGGGAAATTGAACGTTTGGCAACCTCTCAAGTGGCTATCGCTCACAATTCTATTAGTAACCTCAAACTGGCCTCAGGAATTGCTCCAATTATTCAACTCCAAAAAGCAGGGGTAGCAGTCGGAATTGCGACTGACTCGGTAGCTTCCAATAACAATCTAGATATGTTTGAGGAAGGACGGACTGCAGCCCTCCTTCAGAAGATGAAGAGTGGAGATGCCAGTCAATTTCCTATCGAAACAGCCCTCAAAGCTCTGACAATAGAAGGTGCTAAGGTTCTAGGAATGGAAAAGCAGATAGGAAGCCTAGAAGTTGGCAAGCAGGCAGATTTTCTGGTTATTCAACCTAAGGGAAAAATCCATCTTCAACCTCAGGAAAATATGTTATCTCACCTCGTTTATGCGGTCAAATCCAGTGATGTTGATGATGTTTATATTGCAGGAGAACAGGTTGTCAAGCAAGGCAAAGTTTTGACGGTAGAGATTTAAAAAAATTTCAAAAAAAGTTTGTAAAAATCTTGCATTCTTTTTTTGTCTATGCTATACTTATATACGGTTTGAAAAAACTGCCTAAGACAGTAGGGGAGCTCGACTCATAAATATCCTACCGAGGACAAAACGTATCATGTAAAAAGAAGCGTATTGTACTTTCGTGTCTAGGTTTGGGCGCGTTTTTCTTTTGGAAAAATTCCCCAAGCAAAATAATTACGGAGGTGAACACACTAATGAGTGAAGCAATTATTGCTAAAAAAGCGGAACTAGTTGACGTAGTAGCTGAAAAAATGAAAGCTGCTGCATCTATCGTCGTTGTTGACGCTCGTGGTTTGACAGTTGAGCAAGATACAGTTCTTCGTCGTGAGCTTCGTGGAAGCGAAGTTGAGTATAAAGTCATTAAAAACTCAATCTTGCGTCGTGCAGCTGAAAAAGCTGGTCTTGAAGATCTTGCATCAGTATTTGTTGGACCATCTGCTGTAGCATTTTCTAATGAAGATGTTATCGCGCCAGCGAAAATCTTGAACGACTTTGCTAAAAACGCTGAAGCACTTGAAATCAAAGGTGGTGCAATCGAAGGCGCTGTCGCATCTAAAGAAGAAATCGTTGCTCTTGCAACTCTTCCAAACCGCGAAGGACTTCTTTCTATGCTCCTTTCTGTACTTCAAGCGCCAGTGCGCAACGTTGCTCTTGCAGTCAAAGCGGTTGCAGACAACAAAGAAGACGCAGCTTAATCTTAAGCTACGCAGCGTAGCATAGCTACGAAAAAACTATTATAATTAAAAACTTATTTGGAGGAAATAACAATGGCATTGAACATTGAAAACATTATTGCTGAAATTAAAGAAGCTTCAATCCTTGAATTGAACGACCTTGTAAAAGCTATCGAAGAAGAATTTGGTGTAACTGCAGCTGCTCCTGTAGCTGTAGCTGCAGCTGGTGCTGCTGACGCTGGTGCTGCTAAAGATTCATTTGACGTTGAATTGACAGCTGCTGGTGACAAAAAAGTTGGCGTTATCAAAGCTGTACGTGAAATCACTGGTCTTGGACTTAAAGAAGCTAAAGAACTTGTTGATGGTGCACCAGGTGTCATCAAAGAAGGCGTTCCAACTGCAGAAGCTGAAGAAATCAAAGCTAAATTGGAAGAAGCTGGAGCTTCAGTTACTCTTAAATAAGAGGCATATACCAATTAGAATTCGGAATACTATAGTATCAGCCTTTTAGAATCGTGAACACATTTTAGAAACTGATAAATTAATTTAGTTTCCTGCCAAAAACCCTACCAAAAATTAATTTGGCAGGGTTTTTCTTTTTAATAAAAATATTTTGGAGAACAGTTGAATATTGTTCTCCTTTTTTTATTTTCTGGAGGGAAAATGACAAAAGAATTACAATCATCACGCTATATCGTCATTTCATTTTTAGTACGTGAAATGGGAATTGACATTGTTGAAGCCATCTCTCTTATGGCTGAATTAGAAAAAAGTGGCTTGGTTCGCTTGGAATCAAATGGCGATTTAATACTCAAAGAACTTGGAGGAGAGCTATGAAACGAATTACCGCAAATCAATACCAAACTTCAGAACGGTATTATAAATTACCTAAAATTCTTTTTGAGGATGAGAAATATATGGATATGAAACTAGAAGTAAAGGTGGCTTATTCTATTTTAAAAGATCGTTTAGAATTATCTCTCAGTCGTGGTTGGATAGATGAAGAAGGCGCGGTCTATTTAGTATTTTCTAATTCTAAACTGATGAGGCTGTTAGGTTGTTCGAAGTCAAAATTACTGTCCATCAAAAAAACTCTTAAAGAATATGACTTAATTGATGAAGTTCAACAGTCTTCAAGTGAGAAAGGAAGACTAGCTAATAAGATTTATTTAGGGGAATTATCTTCTACCCCAGTAGGTAATTCAAACAGGCCTAGTGTTAAAAAAAGACTAGGGCAGGTTGAAAATCAAACGGCCCCCGTCTCACATTCAGCCCCTAGTGAGACTGAAGTTAGTGAGACTAAATATAGTGAGACTGATTCTTTATTTATTGAGGATGAGGAGGATAGGAATACTCAACCTATCTTGAAAAGAAAAGTAGAAAAGGTCACAAAATATGATCGAGATTATATTTGGGGATTGGTACAAGATCAATTTAGACGAGAGGGTTTTTCTGAAACAGCCAGTGAAATTGCTATGAATGATTTTGAGAGAATCTATCAGTATGCTCTAGATAATGTCCGCTTTGTTAGACGTGCGGAAGTGCTTGCTGAATTTGTGTTTAATGGTCTGTATTCTGTTTGGAATAACCGTGTTAGAAAAGGAGGTGGTTAAATGTCGCCAATCGAGTGGATATTAGTTATGCTCATTTTCATTTCAAGTGGTGTGACACTTTGGACATTGATAGTCGATCAGAAAGGGGTGATAAAGAAATGAGATTTATTGATTTATTTTCAGGTATCGGAGGATTTCGACTTGGAATGGAAAGTGTTGGACACGAGTGTATTGGATTTTGTGAGATTGATAAATTTGCTAGAGAATCTTATAAGTCCATTTTTCAAACAGAAGGAGAAATAGAATTTCATGACATACGAGATGTTTCAGATGATGAATTTAAAAAACTTAGAGGGAAAGTCGATGTCATCTGTGGGGGATTCCCTTGTCAAGCATTTTCAATCGCAGGAAGACGATTGGGATTTGAAGATACTAGAGGCACTTTATTCTTTGAAATTGCTAGGGCGGCCAAACAAATCCAACCACGTTTTCTTTTTCTTGAAAATGTTAAAGGCCTACTCAATCACGATAAGGGACGGACGTTCACCACAATCCTTACCACACTTGATGAGTTGGGGTTTGATGTTGAGTGGCAGGTGCTTAACAATAAGGATTTTGGCGTTCCCCAAAACAGAGAGAGGGTGTTTATTATCGGACATTCTAGAAAGAGAGGTACCAGACTCTTATTTCCTTTCAGACGAGAAGGTCAAGCAACTAACTCTGAGACTTTAAAAATATTAGGGAATTTGAATCCATCAAAAAGTGGAATGAGTGGTAAAGTCTATTATTCAGAAGGTCTTGCGCCAACCTTAGTTCGTGGAAAAGGAGAAGGATTTAAAGTTGCGATTCCTTGTATGACACCAGACAGATTAGAAAAAAGACAAAATGGTAGACGTTTCAAGGATAATCAAGAGCCAATGTTTACTTTAAATACTCAAGATCGCCATGGTATTGTCGTTGTTGGAGATTTACCAACTAGCTTTAAGGAAACTGGTCGCGTCTATGGAAGTGAGGGCTTATCTCCAACACTGACTACGATGCAAGGTGGAGATAAAATCCCCAAAATACTGATTCCAGAACCAATCCAATTTCTAAAAGTCCGAGAGGCAACGAAAAAAGGATATGCTAAAGCAGAAATAGGAGATTCAATCAATTTGGAGAGACCAAGTTCTCAGTATCGTCGTGGTAGAGTTGGAAAAGGTATAGCGAATACGTTAACAACTAGTGGGCAAATGGGAGTAGTAGTTGCTAGCTATGAAGGAGAAGATAAGCAAGTTTACCATGTTGCTGGTATTTTAATAGATGGACAATTTTACCGTTTGAGAATACGACGAATCACTCCTAAAGAGTGTTTTCGCCTGCAGGGTTTTCCTGATTGGGCTTTTGAAGCCGCTAGAAAAGTCTCTAGTAATAGTCAGCTCTATAAACAAGCTGGTAATAGTGTAACCGTTCCTGTGATTGCCGCAATCGCAAAAAAATTAAAAGAAATAGAGGAAAAAGATGAAAGCATTAAATAAAGAATCAATACTAGATTGTGATGAATTAGAAACAGAATTACATGATGCAGAAATCAGACAGCTGGATGAACAAATATTTTTGATGCCCAATTATCCATGTGATTTTGAGGTGACATTTTTAGATGATTACCATAAAAAACATAATTACCCCCTATTTTATGAATCCTATCTTCAAAACATTATGGAATTCCTTGAAAGTCAGGATATAAAGAACGGAGCTGATGCCTTTGTAGATGATCATCAGAATCTTGTTTTTGTTTTATATGGACAAGGCTATCGAGCCGAGGGAAAAGAGGGAATACTTACAACCCAAGTAACTGTAAAAGCTTATGATGAAGACAAGCAACCGATTAACTTCTCAAATTTATTAGATTCCTTAATCGTCTCAGAATATCAAATGGAACCGAATCTTTTGGAGGTCTCCCATGATTGATCTCTATCTAAGTAAAAATAGCCAAAGAAATCAACTTCTTTTAGACTTCTTCCAAAACTATGGCATCGAGGTATCTTGTCATTCAGTTTCTGAGATGACAAAGGACAAATTAATTGAGATGATGAGCTATTCTTCAGATTGTTTTGAGTTTCTATCTCCTAATTTATTACGATTTAAGAATCGAGATAACCTAAAATTAACAGATTTCATTGAGATGATCTTAAAAAATCCTGAACTAACCATCAGACTGCCTCTTGCGGTTTCAAATAAGCGGGTTTATCCAAATCTGAATTTGGAAGAGGCTAGAGCTCTATTGCCAAGAGATACGAAACAATTGATTTACATGGCACAAACACATTATTTATCTAACTAAAGGAGAAGCAATATGGCTGAACGATTTTGGGAGAACTTGTCCATTATTTTGGCTGAAAGAAATATCAGTTGGATTGAGTTAACCAGAAAAATGTTTGCGGGAGAGTTTCACTATCCAAGTGAATTGAATCGTTTGTATCAAAAGATTCGTCACTACAAGATGGAACAACGAATGCCTCAAAGTCCATGGGTAGAAAGGATTGTGCAGGTATTAGATTTAGATTATGAAGATTTATTTCGGAGGTAACTATGAAAAGAATAATTCCAGTTTATATATTCCAACAAGTAAATGTCCTATTGGTATCCCTATACTTACTGAAATTGCTTTGTATCGGTGAGTTAACTATCCTACAGATTCTCTATTGTGGGTCGCTCATTTCTTTTTTATGGTTGTATGATCAACGCAAACAAGCGAATAAGGTCAATATGAAATCTAGGATGAAATGGGTTGGTATTGGATTAGCTAGCCTAATGATTATAAGTCTATGTTTTAGCCTGATTCATGCTCAAGGAACTACGAATCAAGCAAACTTAATTGGCCTTCAACATCAAGTTCCTTGGTTTACATTTTTATTGTTCTTAATAAACGCGAGTATGGTTGAAGAATTTCTGTATCGAGAAATTTTATGGAACTTGGTTAGAAAATTAGATATTAGAGTTGCTTTGACAAGTGTTTTATTTGCCTTAGCTCATCATCCAGGAACCATTTTAGCTTGGTGTTTGTATGTTTCACTTGGGATGTTTTTAGGGATGGTGCGCTATAAATCGGACTTATGGGGCAGTATGGGGCTACATTTGGTGTGGAACCTACTAGTTTATAGTTTGCTGCTTGTTTAGACCAAATTAGCTTGTTTTAGGGAAATGAAATGCTAACATTATGTAACAATGTTAGTCTTTTATTTCAAAATCTTTGTTTAGTATGAATTTAGCTCTACAGAAAAATAAAAAATGTGATAAAAATTTCAACTACTCTTATCTATAATAAAGCTACCTGTTCTTTGAAAATTGAATCCACTCCGTCTTGATTAGCGTGCCTGTGTAAGTAGGGACTGAGAGTACTTCCCTGTGAAGGGCAACTGGCACAAGACGTGTGTGAGAATTTTCTAACAGACACGGAGTTTATCGTTACCAGACTTAAACGATGCGACAAACTAGATAAAGGAGTTAATCATGAAGGTAGTAAACTTGTATGATTTGAAACAAATGGGAAATAAAGGTGGTTGTACCATCCAATTGATTCATCACTTTCCCTTTGGTATGGGCTTAGGACATCTCAAAAAAGATTATATTGAATTTAAACGTGTTGGTATCGTTGATGGAAAAGCAGTAGAAGTTACTCTTCGAGAACCTTATTCGAGAGATCTACTGCAGGTTGTCAAGTCGATTAAGCAACGTCAGAAATTGATAGCTTATCGTTATAAAGAAGGAAAGCTGCTATTTGTGAAGAAGGAGGCATCAGATGTCCTCTGAACAACAGGAACGAATGGCAGTTCAATATGCGGAGCGTAGTCTTTTATTTACTGTCAAAAGTCTCTTAAAAATTCTAGAATGGTCTAGACGTCAGGCTTTAGCACAGGATTCCGCCTATAAGATAGGGGTGCAGAAATTAGAAGAATTGCTACAATCTCCTTATTCGATTGATACGATTAATCTGAAGAAAGATTTTTTAGACAAACCAATTGATATAGATAAATTTAAAGCCTTTTTAGAAAAAGAAGAGATTCCTTTAGCCATCGCTTGGCAAGGGGATTCTCTACATTTCTACACGAAAGACCGTTCGATTCTAGACAATCATTTAGACCATCTGTTAGAAAAAATGGTTAATGATCCGGAGAAATTAGCTGATTTTACCATGGATAAGTCATTAGACCAAGCAATTGATGAGGCTAAATCCCAAATTACCTTTAGACAAGAAGGAGCCGTCAAACAGAAAGAGATGGTGAGATGATGTACAGTGGAAAGAAATTCCTACTATTCTCACTGTTAGGTATCTTACTAGGCTATCTTTTTCATCGTTTGACGCTTTTGTATGATTCCTATACTGGAAATACCTTAGATAAATGGACTCATCTTCTAATGGAAGGTCAAGATGAAGTTCTTCAGTCGCCATGGAATATTTCTTTTACTGGAAAATCAAGTGCTTTTTTTCTACTAGGCTTTGTGATGATGTTGCTGGTTTATCTCTATCTAGAGACTGGTAAAAAACAATACCGAGAAGGGGTAGAATACGGGAGCGCCCGTTTTGGAACTCTAAAAGAAAAGAAGCTCTTTTACGGTAAAGAATTTTCTCATGATACGATATTAGCACAGGATGTTCGTTTGACATTATTAGATAAAAAACCACCTCAATATGATAGAAATAAGAATATTGCGGTGATCGGAGGTTCAGGAAGTGGGAAGACATTTCGCTTTGTAAAACCCAATCTGATTCAGATGAATAGTTCCAATATTGTCGTGGATCCTAAAGATCACTTAGCTGAGAAAACAGGCAAACTCTTTTTAGAACATGGCTACCAAGTAAAGGTGTTAGATTTAGTCAATATGAAGAACTCAGATGGCTTCAATCCTTTTCGCTATATAGAGACAGAAAATGATTTGAATCGCATGCTGACGGTTTATTTCAATAACACCAAAGGCTCTGGCTCCCGTAGTGATCCATTTTGGGATGAAGCTTCTATGACTTTGGTACGAGCTTTAGCCTCTTACTTGGTCGATTTCTATAACCCACCTAAAACAAGAGAACAGCTCATAGAAGAAAGTCGTTTAAGTCAAAAGGAATATCAAAACTTGTTGAAACGTCAAAAAAAAGAAGTGGAAGAGCGAAAAAAACGAGGGCGTTATCCAAGTTTTGCTGAAATCTCAAAACTCATTAAACACTTATCCAAGGGTGAAAACCAAGAAAAAAGTGTCTTAGAAATTCTATTTGAAAATTATGCTAAAAAGTATGGGACTGAAAATTTTACCATGCGAAATTGGGCAGATTTTCAAAATTATAAGGATAAGACTCTGGATTCTGTTATAGCTGTAACCACTGCTAAATTTGCCCTCTTCAATATTCAAAGTGTCATGGATTTGACCAAAAGAGATACCCTTGATATGAAGACATGGGGCAAGGAAAAATCAATGGTTTACCTAGTTATCCCAGATAACGATAGTACCTTTCGCTTTCTTTCAGCCCTCTTTTTTTCAACCGTATTCCAAACTCTAACAAGACAAGCAGATATTGATTTTAAGGGTCAATTGCCTCTTCATGTGAGAGTTTACTTAGATGAGTTCGCAAATATCGGAGAAATTCCAGATTTTGCTGAACAAACCTCAACAGTCCGTTCTCGGAATATGAGTCTCGTTCCTATTCTTCAAAATATTGCCCAACTTCAAGGGCTCTATAAAGAAAAAGAAGCTTGGAAAACCATTCTTGGGAACTGTGATAGTTTAGTCTACTTAGGTGGTAATGATGAAGATACCTTTAAATTTATGAGTGGATTACTCGGTAAACAAACCATTGATGTTCGAAATACTAGTCGTTCCTTTGGCCAGACAGGTTCAGGATCCCTTTCTCATCAAAAGATTGCTCGTGATTTAATGACACCTGATGAGGTCGGAAACATGAAACGGCATGAATGCTTGGTTCGAATTGCCAATATGCCTGTCTTTAAAAGCAAAAAATACAATTCCACTAAGCATCCAAACTGGAAATACCTAGCCAATCAAGAAAGCGATGAACGGTGGTGGAACTATCAAATCAATCCTTTGAATCAAAGACAAGAAAATCATCTTGAAGGCCTTAGAATTCGTGATTTAACTTTTGAATCTAGTTTAAAATAAAAATAGAAAAGAGGAAATAGATGATTACGCATTTTAAAGGTTTTGTTTATGGAGTAGACGCAAGTGCTATGTTTGCACAAGCTATGTCTTTGTTACAGAAGGGATTGATTGCCGTTGGTGCCTTTCTTGTTATTGTAGGGATTGTAAACCTTGCAACCAACATTAAAGATGGTGGACCAGGTGTTCGAAATGCCATTCTTGAAATTGTCGGTGGTGTTATGGTAGGGGCTGCTGGAGCCTTTGTAACTCAAATTTCAATTTAGGAGGATAAACAATGACATGAATCTTAGTTTAGTCTCACCCTTTGTTTACCTTGCATCTGAAAAAATATCAGCTGAAAATTTATTTGAAGGATTTAATGTGGATTTACAATCTACGGTAGATCTGATTAAATCCCTATCTAGCTACAATCCAACCGTTTGGACTTATATGTCTAGTATTACTAAAAGTGTCATGCAGCCTCTTGGAGTTGCGATTTTATCAGTAGTTCTCATCTTAGAATTTTCAAAGATGGCAAAGAAAATTGCTAACTCAGGAGGAGCGATGACCTTTGAAGCATTAGCGCCGATGTTGATTAGTTATATCATGGTCGCAGTTGTAATTACCAACACTACCGTGATTGTAGAAGCCATCATCGGGATTGCGAGTCACGCCATTGAACAAGTGGCCTCGATTGTGGCTCACGGTGGGGCAAAGTATGATACCATCTCTGGATTAAAAGGTTCAGGCTTTATTGGTCGGATGATTGTAGGCTTTTTCGCCCTCCTCATTTGGCTTGTTCGGATAGTAAGTGCAGCCATGGTTAATCTTTTGGTATCTATTCGATTTATTCAACTCTACCTTATGATCCCATTTGCCCCTCTTACGATTCCAACATTTTTAAGTGATGAATGGAAGTCTATTGGTATTGGCTATTTAAAAAATATTATGGTCTATGCGGTACAAGGGGTTCTTATTTTTCTGATTGTTTCTCTTGTTCCTTTGTTTGAATCTGCTGGGAAAATAGCTGTTTCAAATGGTGCAGGAGTCCTGCAATCTCTTGCGATTATGTTTGGTAGTTTAATACAAGCTATCTTACTGATTATTGCCCTCGTTGGTTCTCAACGTACGGCTCGCTCAATCTTAGGTATGTAATTAGATAAAGGCTAGGAAGTGGTTGCTTCTTAGCCTTTTTAGAAAGGAAAGTCATGAATACACGTGTCTTTAAAGACATCTCAAAATACCAACACAGGGCTTGGTTAGGTTTCACCACAAGACAAATCATCTTTGTTTTACCAGCCTTTATTGTCACAATTATTGTTTTGGGCTTGAATCTCTTTTTCTGGCAATTTGGAGATTGGTTTGTTTACGGTTTTGTGTTTGCTTTTACCATCCCCCTAATGCTTTTTGGAGTCTATAAACCCAATGATTTATATTTTGAACATTATTTGAAATACCGTCTTCATTTTGAACTAACGGTTCCCCTACGCACAATTACAGGAAAGAAAGGACCTGAACATGAAAAGAAAATCAAATACATTAAAGAAACAAAAAACTTCAATGACTAAAAAAAAGGAAAAAGTTAAAGATAAAAAAGAGGAAGTTTTACCTTCTACGGCGAATACTCTTTCCTATCAAGCCCTGTATCAAAATGGTCTGATGCAGGTGAAAGAAGATTATTTCTCACAAAGCTATTTACTTGGTGATGTCAATTACCAGACCGTTGGTTTAGAAGATAAGGGCGCAATCATTGAGAAGTATTCTGATTTGATTAACTCTTTAGATGACCAAACCAACTTCCAATTGACCATCTTTAATAAAAGATTGAATTTAGAAAAGTTTAGACAAAGTGTTTTGTATGAGGAAAAAGAAGATGGATATGATACCTATCGTAAAGAATTGAATCGGATGATGAATCAGAATTTAGACAGTGGGGAAAATAACTTTTCGGCTGTGAAACTGATTAGCTTTGGAAGAAAGGACACTAATCCCAAACAAGCCTATCGTTCCTTGTCTCAAATTGGAGAATATTTCAAGAGTGGTTTCTCAGAAATTGATGCACGATTTGAATCCTTGGCTGGAGAAGAACGGGTGAACTTGTTGGCCGATATGCTTAGAGGAGAACACCATCTTCCTTTTTCTTACCGTGATTTAACGAAATCTGGTCAGACAACTCGTCACTTCATAGCGCCTAATCTCTTAGATTTCAAAAACAAGAATTACCTACAAATCAATGACCGCTTATTGCAGATTGTCTATGTGAGAGACTACGGCATGGAATTAGGTGATCAGTTTATTCGAGACCTCATGCAAGGAGATTTGGAATTGATAGTGAGCCTTCATGCTCAAAGTTCGACTAAGGCGGATGCGATGAAGAAACTACGAACAAAGAAGACCTTGATGGAATCCCAAAAGATTGGGGAACAACAAAAACTAGCTCGTACAGGTATCTATTTGGAAAAAGTAGGCCATGTTTTAGAAAGCAATATCGATGAAGCTGAAGAACTCTTAAAAACCATGACCGAGACAGGAGATAAACTATTTCAAACAGTCTTTTTGATTGGTGTTTTTGGTCAGGATGAAGAAGAACTCAAACAAGCCCTAGATACGATCCAACAAGTGGCCGGCTCAAATGACCTAATGATTGATAAACTTCCATATATGCAAGAAGCAGCCTTTAATAGTTTGCTGCCATTTGGTTGTGATTTTTTAGAGGGAGTATCACGGAGTTTATTAACATCCAATATAGCAGTGAACTCACCTTGGACTTCAGTAGATTTACAAGACCGTAGTGGGAAATATTACGGTATTAATCAAATCTCAAGCAATATTATTACCATTGATCGCAGCCTATTAAATACACCGTCTGGTCTGATTTTAGGAACATCTGGAGCTGGAAAAGGGATGGCAACCAAGCATGAAATTATCACTACCAAAATCAAGGAATCTGGTGAAAATACAGAAATTATCATCGTGGATCCAGAAGCAGAGTACAGTGTTATTGGACGGGCTTTTGGGGGAGAAATGATTGATATTGCGCCGGATTCCCAAACCTATCTCAATGTCCTTGACTTGTCTGAGGAAAATATGGATGAAGATCCTGTAAAGGTAAAATCAGAATTTCTTTTATCTTTTATCGGCAAGTTATTGGATAGAAAAATGGATGGAAGAGAAAAATCGATTATTGACCGAGTCACCAGACTCACTTATCAGTCTTTTAAAGAGCCTTCTTTGGAAGAATGGGTCTTTGTTTTGAGTCAACAACCAGAAGAAGAAGCGCAGAACTTGGCACTTGATATGGAACTTTATGTCGAAGGTTCTCTTGATATTTTTTCTCATAAGACCAATATCCAGACAGGATCTAATTTCTTGATTTATAACGTTAAGAAGTTAGGAGATGAGCTGAAACAAATCGCCCTTATGGTTGTTTTTGATCAGATATGGAATCGTGTCGTTCGGAACCAAAAATTAGGGAAGAAGACCTGGATTTATTTTGATGAAATGCAGCTTCTCTTACTAGATAAATATGCCAGTGATTTCTTCTTTAAATTGTGGAGTCGTGTCAGAAAATATGGAGCCAGTCCGACTGGAATAACTCAAAACGTCGAAACCTTATTGTTAGATCCAAATGGTAGACGGATTATTGCAAATAGTGAATTTATGATTCTCCTCAAGCAAGCAAAAAATGACCGAGAAGAACTGGTTCAACTCTTAGGCTTGTCAAAAGAACTCGAAAAATACCTTGTCAATCCAGAAAAAGGGGCAGGACTGATAAAAGCTGGTTCAGTTGTCGTACCCTTTAAAAATAAGATTCCTCAAGGTACTCAATTGTTTGATATCATGAGTACAGATCCTGATAAAATGGCTTCTAATTAAGGGGAAGGTAAATGAAGGATAAAAGAGAAATCATACGTGCCCGAAAGGCATTTAGAAGAAGTCTAAAAGATGAGAAGAAATTCTTGAAACAAGGAAAGAAGGAGGTGAAGAAACAGAAAAAAGATTCTGCTGTGCTGGATGAAAAAGCATGGAAAAAAGAGATAAAAGAAAAGCTAGAGGAGATGAGAGAAGCTTCAAAGGCTAGAGTAAAACAAGCAAATGAAGACTACAATCACATCCTTCAAAATACTTCTCCATCTCTTTTGAATCGGAAAGAATTAAGAGACAGACGATTGCCTCATGCTAGGAAACGATTGAAAATAGCCAAGAAGCAATTTAGAGAAGCCAAGGTACAAACAAAAGAAGAAAGAAAAGAGAGTCGTAAAGAAAGAAAAACCAATCAAAAATTTCTCTACGGTCAGGAAACAAAAGTAAAATCCAATTTTTTCTTTCAAGGGAAGAGTTTAGAAGAATTAAAAGCTAAGAAAGAAGTCAAGGCCGCAAAAGAAAATCTAAAATCTACTAAACAAGCCTATAAGTCCAAAAAAGTCAGTAGGAAAGCCAAAACTTTTCTTTATGTTCTTGGACGTGAAGAAGGAGAGTTAGCTTCAGAAAATGAAGATTTAGAAGGCTATCGCACGCTTCAAGAGACTATCAGAAAAGGGAAACGCTACAGTCGCCTTTCTTATAATCTCGGAAAAGCTAGTGTTAAAACAGGACAAGCAACAGGTCGTTTTACCAAGAAAAGACTGACCAACACAAAAGAGCGATACCATCATTTTAAGGATGGAAAAGGATGGAAACTAGCGAAAGATAACCCAAGTTCCTTTAAAAATCGGTTTCGAAAATTAAAGAAACAAGGTCTTACAAGCGTTCGAAATATCTATCAAAAACTAAAAGCAGCCTTTACCTTCTTTACATTTGCGACTGGGAATCCTGTAACCTGGATAGTTGGAGGAATAGTCTTTCTTCTTTTACTTATAATGAGCTTCTTTTTAGGATTTTCATCTTCTAGTTTGATTCAACAAGATGAATTTGAATTAACAAAAGCTTATACCCACCTAACTTGGGAAGATGCAGAACATACTCGCACAAATGACAAAGGAATTACCTATTACACAAAAGTTGATGATGTGATGGGGTATATGAACTTTAAATTCCATGACTATGAGTTACACAAACCAGTTCACTTATTTAGTTCAGAAACTTACAAGGATTATCTATCTACTTTGTGGCATGATTTAAACGATGGGGAAGATTTGAAATCCATGCAAGACCTCTATGAAACTCCTAAGTATAAACTATCGAAAGACGATCAAGAGGAAATGAAGGAACTAAAAGAAGAAGGTGTGTATGCTTCCATGCAGGAATTGGACAATCCATTTGAGGGGAAAAGCAACGAAGATAGTCTAACCATGACTTATCGTTATGGATACTATGATTTAGACGGAAAACCTACCCTTCAGGAGTACATTCTACTAGAAGCAAAGGCTCACCAAACGATTGTCGCACCAATGGATGGAGTTGTATCTCTAGATGGCGACAATGTTATTCTCACTAACGGAAAAGGAGAGAATGAGAGTCGCTTAACCTTATATTCCATTCATAATGGCCGTGCGATTGAGGGGACAAGAGTCCTAACGGGTGATGTTGTTGGTGAAACACCAGACGATACAGGTTTGAAAGTTTCCTATCAAAAATATAAGAACAAGAAAGAAAAATTGGTGTATGTCAATCCGCAATTTTATTTTCCAAAAGTCATTCAACTTCAGACCACTATCTTACCTGCCATTGGTCAGTTTGGTGGAGATGAGTTTGAACGAGCGAAACATATTTATGAGTTTTTGAAATCTCAAGGGGCAAGCCCCCAAGCCATTGCGGCCATTTTAGGAAATTGGTCGGTAGAGTCTTCTATCAATCCTAAACGAGCTGAAGGGGATTATTTATCTCCTCCTGTTGGCGCTACCGATTCCTCATGGGATGATGAAACCTGGTTAGCGATAGGAGGGCCAGCCATTTATAGTGGTACTTATCCTAATATTCTTCATAGAGGTCTAGGTTTAGGTCAATGGACGGATACTGCAGATGGTTCAACACGTCATACAGCCTTATTGAATTATGCACATATCAAAAATAAGAAGTGGTATGATTTAGATCTCCAACTTGATTTTATGCTTCATGGGGATAGTCCTTACTATCAAAGTTGGTTAAAGGATTTCTTTGGAAATACGGGCAGTGCAGCCAATCTAGCCCAACTCTTCCTTACCTATTGGGAGGGAAATTCTGGTGACAAACTACTGGAAAGACAAACCAGAGCAACGGAATGGTATTACCAAATTGAAAAAGGCTTTAGCCAAACAAATGGAGGACAGGCAAAAAGTGACCCGCAATCCCTTGAAGGTGTTCGTGGAGACTTGTATGATTATTCTGTTCCTGGTGGTGGAGATGGTATGGCCTATGCCTATGGACAATGTACATGGGGTGTTGCGGCTCGTATGAACCAGTTAGGCTTAAAATTAAAAGGTAGAAATGGAGAAAAGATTTCAATCATTAATACCATGGGAAATGGTCAAGACTGGGTTTCGACAGCTTCAAGTCTTGGAGGGGAAACAGGTTCCACACCAAAAGCAGGTGCTATTGTTTCTTTTGTAGGAGGTACACATGGCACACCAGCTATCTACGGTCATGTGGCTTTTGTAGAGAAGGTCTATGATGATGGTTCTTTCCTTGTGTCTGAAACTAACTATGGTGGCAACCCTAACTATACCTTTAGAAAAATCTCCCAAGCAGATAGTGCAATAAGTTTTGCCTATACGACGAAATAAAAGAATCATGTCATCAGTTTAGGTGACATGATTCTTATTTTTTAGGTTCTATAATTTTTAGGGTTGATGGAAATTTTCCACCAACCCTATTTTAGTGTATACAAAAAGGCCAACATCCATTATATTAAAAGCGCTGAAACCTAAAACAAAAGAATGATGACCATATGAACAATATACTAGAAGCTACACTACAAATCAAAGATGCACACAATGAAGGTGTTACATTCCATTTCTTAGAGAATATTAAAGAAGTATTGCGTGATGAGAGTGGGAAAGTAACTGGTGTAAAGGTTATTACAATGGAACTTGGTGAATCAGATGAAAGTGGAAGAAGATCAACGCATGAAGTGGCAGGTAGTGAACATATTATTCCATGTGACCTTGTCGTTGCAGCAATTGAACAAAAGTAGACTTTAGTGTTCTAGATGAAAGGTAAAAATTTGACTTTCGGTCAACATCAGAATACAATAGAAATGAACTAATAACAGGGGATGCATATTTAGGTCCTCAATCTATCGCAACCGCAATTAAAGGCGGGTGAGAAGTTGCGACAGAAGTACATGAATCGTTTAAAGAAAACACATAAATAACTTGTGGTGCCTTTCGTTTTTTTACTGGGAAAATTAAGGAACTATAGTTATAAATCCTTAAATATATTAATATATTAACATGCGTATATTTATGGGAAGAAGGTTATGTCATCTATAGTTGTACTTCTGACGATAAGGTTGTTCGTGTACCAAAGGAAATTAAAGGTAAACCTGTTATCGCAATTGGAGAACGTGGTCTTGCGAACTTGAAACATTGTGAGGCAATCGTTTTACCAGATACAGTACGATATATTGGAAAAGGTGCGTTTACGATTGACAATAAGTTAAAGTATGTCCACTTTGGTAAGTCAATAGAAACAGTAGAAGATGATGTTTTCAACTCTGATAGTTCATTAGAATCAGTTGTATTCCCAGAAGGAACAAAGAGTATTGGAACATTAGTATTTTGGGGGACATCATCAATTAAATCTATTACAATTCCAGCAAGTGTAACAGAAATTACAGAATACTTCTATTTTGTGGATAACTGTAACCCAGATGTAGAAATCCATACACCTAAGGGATCAAAGGCAGAAGAAGTAGCTAAAGCAATGCAACTTAAAGTAGTAAATGACTAAAGGGGAATAGTATGAACAAAAAATTACTATCAGGCTTAGGGACTGACCCCAAAAAGTGAGAATTTAATAAAAACACCCTAGGGCTACCGTCTTCGGTATTCAACCGGAGACAGGTAGTCCAATTTTTGTTGGATTCTTTTTTCATTAGGTTCTTCATCAACACTATTTGACAAAGAGCCATTTTTTATAGAGTGACATATTTAATGCCATAGGCTGATAACTTACTTGATGATCGTCTTTAATCAATTGACTGTAAGCAACAAATCCGAACTATTCATATAATTGAATGACTTTAGGATGATTGATACTATCTAAAAATACCATCTGAGTTCCTACAATTGCTCGAAATTCTTCAATTTTTTGAATTACAATTTCAAATAACTCTTGTCCTGATAGTTTATTTAGCTTTGTGTTTTTGCCGAATTGACCGATAAGTAACACAGGGAGATAATCAATATTTTTGGGACTTTTCCCTTTTAGGACGAGTTTCTTTTTTAAGGATTTTTCTAAATCAGAAATATCAACAACTTTGAGAGATAAACTAAAGAATCCTATGATGTTATTTGTTTCAGTTTCTTCAACGATAAAATTACGAGAACGATGTTGTTTTTCAAAATTGGTAGCTTTATCAGATAGATAAGTCAACATCTCTTCATTACCGTTGAAATTAACATTTTCTAAAATGATAGTTTTAAATAGCTCCTGACCTTATTTCTCAGTTTTATCAGGAGCCAGCACTTGAATATTTTCAAGATATTGCTTAAGTAGTGTTACTTGAATTGTCATCTTACAGATACTTTGAAATGAGTTTATTTTTCGTTGGAGCGGTAGCGTCTTGTGATTCAATAGATTTCAAGATTGCTTGTAGCTTTTTAGATGGTTTATGATTAAGAATTTTTAGAGCATCTTCGTTTGTTAGTTTTATATCACGTGTTAAACTGATTATAGCCATTTGTTCTATCTCCTGTTTCTACTTAAATTCATTATAGCTTATTTTGAACAAAAGTTCACTCTAAAGATAGTGTATGTTTTCTATAGTGTATAAATCCAAAATAAGTTTTTCTCTTGCATTTGTAGCTCATATTCGTTAGAATAATTGTATAGATGAGTGGTCGGCTCATGGTCAATCTGATAGTAATCTTGGACATAAGGGCCAGGCGGTGGCGGTCACCAGAACAAAATCCGAAAGCAATCTTGGACGTAAGGGCCAAGCGGTGGCAGACACCAGAATAAACCGACTGACTAGGTGGCTTACAGGTTCTGTAAGTCATCTTTTTACTTTGATAATAATGTTTTATCATTTTAAGGAGAACGCAGTTTTGGCTCGTTCTCTTTTTTGTTGTGATACTTCTTTCAAGGAATATTTGGTAGGATTGGAGTGAAAAAAGATTAACTAGGAAAGAAGGAAGTATATGGAAGTCATTTATCAACGTGATTCGGATCAGGATGGACTGACTGATGCTCAAGAATTTGCGCTAGGAACCAATCCTCTTAGCGCAGATTCTGATGGTGATGGACGTTCAGATTTAGTAGAAATAGAAGAAGGAACTAATCCCTTAGAAAAGGATTTACAAGACATAGATCAAACAAGTATAACTGAACCGTCCTCAGTATTTATGGAAATGAAACAAAAGATTTCAGATATGATGGAGAGTCACTACAAGGAATTTATACAGGCTCTGATTAGTATTGAAACAGGGATTGAAAACGAACAAGACCTTGAAGACTTATATACTTACTACATGAGAACAGATGCTGTTTCTCTTTTGTCTAGTGATTTAGAAACCAGTCCTCAAGAGGTTGAAATGGAGATAGAGTTGTAGGGGAATCATGTGATTCTCCTATTTTCGTATAGATGAAAGGAGCGAGTATGGAAGTAATGCAATTATTGGCTATGTTTCGTGGAACAATTCCAAAAGATAGAGAGAAAATGGACCTATTTCTTCGTTATCAAGCGCAACATTTTGATGAGAAATGGCAGGACTTGGTAGAGAGTTTTTTGGCTGAAGAGGGCAAGATAGAAGAGATACCTCATGTGTATTCGTTTCATCAAGATATTGTTTCTTTCCTAGAGGCTAGTTCTGAAAATAATGACCAAGATTTAGAAAGTTACACAAGAAATTTTGGACAAGCAGGTCTAAGTAAATTATCTCAATTAAGTAATTTTGAGAAAAACTTGGTGCTAGAAGTCGCAACCTATAATCTTTTCACTCGATTTTACATCCAATCTGAAAAAGAGAAGCTAACACCATTAAGTGAGCTTGTATTTCATCAGAATCAGGATGTCAATTTAGTCAATGTCTATCGGGTTGCGAATAATCTATCTGGCCGCATTAGTAGAGATATAGAGGAGTTTCTTCTAATGGTTGATTCCAAAGAACTAAAAAAAGAAGTTCTTGAGATTCATTTTGAAGAAAAAGAAGGAGATGTTCTAGCCTATTTGGGTTCAGAATTGTTGGCTACTTTAGATATCGTTACGGATTTTGTCCATCATGAAGAAAACTACACACAACTCCCACTGACACAAAAGCTGAAGATTATTACTTATTTTGATGAAGTAAAGGCTATAAGAGAAAAGTCTAAGCAAGTAGAGGAAGCAGCCTTATCTTTAGATAATATTGACCAGGTAGAAGAAAATGTGGAAGTTCATTCCCTATCTAAAGTAGATAAAATTGTAGAAGAAGCTTTGAGGGAATATCCGATTGGTTCACAAGTAAGTTATAAAGGACAAGTATTTCAGTTGGTTTCAATTGAAAATGCACAGTTAAATGGCTTAGTTCGCCTAGAGCTATTCAATGATTCCAACCAGTTATTTGAAGAGAATCCTATCTTATACTTGAACAGTTTAGAAGAGATTGAACAAGTATTGTCTCATGTAGAACTTGAAAAAGAAGATTCAGAGATTGAGATGGATTCATCAAGTGAAAGTCAGGAAATAGATTTGTTTTCCTATCTGGAAGAAGAAAAGGAAAAGGATGATGAAACAGAATCAACACCACTTATTTCAAGTATAGAAGAGTTGGATACTCCTGTTCAAGATTTTGTTTTTCCAGATGATTTAGAGAACTTTTATCCTAAGACAAATCGAGAAAAAATTGAAACGAATATCGCCGCAATTGAACTTGTTAAAAGATTAGAAAAAGAGGGACGACAAGCGAATCCAGAAGAACAAGAGCTACTAGCTAAGTATGTCGGCTGGGGTGGTCTTGCCAATGAATTTTTCGATGAACTTAATCCAAAGTATGAAACAGAACGTTTAACTCTCAAGAGCTTAGTAAGTAAATCAGAATACTCGACCATGAAACAAAGTTCTCTCACAGCCTATTATACAGACCCAATGATTATTCGCCAGATTTGGCAAAAATTACTGGATGATGGTTTTGAGGGAGGAAGGATATTAGATCCTTCTATGGGGACTGGGAACTTCTTTGCGGCTATGCCTAGAAGTATACGAGAGAAATCAGAACTCTATGGAGTTGAATTAGACAGTGTGACTGGCGCAATCGCAAAACAACTTCACCCCAATACCCATATTGAAGTGCGAGGATTTGAAGAAGTTCCCTATCAAAATAATAGTTTTGATTTAGTCTTAACGAATGTTCCATTTGGAAATTTTCGCATTGCCGATAAAAACTATGATAAACCTTATATGATTCATGATTACTTTGTCAAACACTCACTTGATTTAGTAAGAGACGGAGGGCAAGTATCGATTATCTCTTCTATTGGCACAATGGATAAGCGGACAGATAATGTCTTACAAGAGATTAAAATCAACACTCATTTTTTAGGGGGAGTTCGGTTGCCGGATACGGCTTTTAAAACGATTGCAGGTACTCGAGTGACCACAGACCTCCTCTTCTTTCAAAAGGATCAAGCAAAGAATCTTCATGAGGAGGAGCTTGTCTTTAGTGGCTCTATTCCCTTTGAGGAGGATAAGCGTGTCTGGATCAATCCTTATTTTGATGGGAAATACAATACACAAGTTTTGGGTGAATATGAGGTACGTAATTTTAATGGAGGAACTCTCAATGTTAAGGGGGTATCAGAAACATTAGCTACTGACATAATGAAAGCATTCGAGAATGTGGAAGCACCTAAACCAATTGACAATTCTTTGAAAGCACCTGTTTTTATCAAAGAAGAAGTGGATAATTCTATCCCAAGTCGTATACGTGAGGACTTAGCGCTCTATTCTTTTGGATATGAGGGAAATCAAATTTATTACCGAGATACGCATGGCATTCGGAAAAGTTCAAAAGTAGACGAAACTAGTTATTATGTAGATGAGAAGGGAGAGTTTAAAGCTTGGGACAGTTCTTTGTCTGAACATAAAATAGATCGATTCGTGCAACTTCATTTGACAGATGAGGAAGCACTAGATGTTTACAAGTCAGAAGAAGCGAGTAAAAGGGGGAAATATAAGGGACTGTTCAAAAAAACTGTCTTTTATGAAAGTCCCTTATCGGATAAGGATATTAGTCGCATTAAGGGCATGGTTGATTTGAGAGAGACCTATCAATCCTTAATTGAAATTCAACGTCATCAAGATTATAGTCGGACAGATTTTCAGGTATTACTTAGTAAACTCAATCGTGACTATGACCGCTTTGTAAGTCAATTTGGATACTTGAATGCCTCCGTTAATCGGAACTTATTTGATAGTGACGATAAGTATTCTTTACTAGCAAGTTTAGAAGATGAATACATTGATTCTAAAGATCAGAAAGTAAAATATAAAAAATCTTTAGCCTTTGAGAAAGCATTGGTTAGGCCAGAGAGAGTGATTGCAAGAGTTTCAACGGCTCTAGATGCCTTAAACTCTAGTTTATCGGATGGTAGAGGGGTTGATTTAGACTATATGGTATCAATTTATCCCGAACATAGCCAAGCTGCTATTTTAGATGAGTTAGGTGACCAGATTTTAATAGATCCAGAAAGCTATTTAAGAGGGGAAAGAAAATATCTTTCTAAGAACCAGTTTTTATCAGGAGACATTCTCAACAAGATAGA
This sequence comes from Streptococcaceae bacterium AF54-32pH5A, assembly GCA_027682205.1. Lineage (GTDB taxonomy): Bacteria > Bacillota > Bacilli > Lactobacillales > Streptococcaceae > Streptococcus. The sequence goes on along the minus strand of JAQDAD010000001.1, from coordinate 483,057 downwards.
AGTAGTTCAACTATTAGTGGAGGAAAACAATCAAGAATATGATTGGAACCATGCTTTAGATTTGTTAGAATCTGTTCGCCCTCCACGGATTCATCTGGCAGATATTGAGTTTAAAATAGGGTCACGTTGGATTCCTCAATCCGTTTATGGTAAATTTGCCTTTGAATGTTTTACCAATCGTGAATTTGAATTGTCTTCGCCTGATGTTGAACAAGTCATTGAAGTGAATCCTGTCGATGGGCAGGTTCATTTAAGGACATCATTTGCTTATCGATATCCAAGTGCCAAAGATAGTAGTCTTGGAGTTAGTGGGTCACGTTATGATACAGGAAGAAAGATTTTTGAGAATTTACTTAATTCGAACCAACCGACGATTACTATGACTGTTACGGAAGGAGAAAAGAAAAAGACCATCACAGATTTGGAAAAAACCTCTGTTCTAAGAGCAAAAGAGCAGCATTTACAAGAGCTCTTTCAAGAATTTGTCTCACGGTATCCAGAAGTCCAACAAGTCATTGAGGAAAGCTATAATCGTCTTTATAATCGAACGGTTAGTCGAGAGTATGACGGTAGCCATCTAGTCATTGATGGCTTGGCACAAAACATCAGTCTTCGTCCTCACCAAGAGAATGCCATTCAAAGAATCGTAGAAGAAAAAAGAGCTTTATTAGCTCATGAGGTAGGTTCAGGAAAGACCCTGACCATGCTTGGTGCTGGGTTTAAATTAAAGGAGTTAGGGATGGTTCATAAGCCCTTGTATGTAGTGCCCTCTAGTTTGTCTGCTCAATTTGGTCAAGAAATCATGAAATTTTTCCCCACAAAAAAGGTCTTTGTGACCACTAAGAAAGATTTTGTGAAGGCGAGAAGAAAACAATTTGTGTCACGTATTATTACAGGAGATTACGATGCCATTGTCATTGGGGATTCTCAATTTGAAAAAATCCCTGTCAGTAAGGAAAGACAGATGAATTATATCGAGGATAAACTCAATGAACTACGAGAGATTAAAACACATTCTGAAAATAAGTATACTGTTAAAGAAGCAGAGCAATCAATAAGTGGTCTAGAGAAACAATTGGAAGAACTGCAACGCTTCAATCGTGATAGTTTTATTGATTTTGAGAACTTAGGAATTGATTTTCTCTTTGTGGATGAAGCACATCACTTTAAAAATATTCGTCCAATTACTGGACTTGGAAATGTAGCAGGGATTACTAATACAACTTCTAAGAAGAACGTGGATATGGAAATGAAGGTTCGACAGATTCAGGAAGAACATGATTTTAAAAATATTGTCTTTGCGACAGGAACACCTGTTTCCAATTCTATTAGTGAGTTATATACTATGATGAACTATATTCAACCGGATATCTTAAAACGCTATCAAGTTGATTATTTTGACTCTTGGGTAGGTGCTTTTGGAGAAATTCAAAATTCTATGGAATTAGCTCCTACAGGGGATAAGTACCAACCTAAGAAACGATTTAAAAAGTTTGTCAATCTACCTGAGTTGATGAAAATCTATAAAGAAACAGCCGACATTCAAACACAAGATATGTTGGATTTACCTGTTCCAGAAGCTCATATTATCCCTATTGAGAGTGAGTTAACTGAAAACCAGAAACTCTATTTAGAAGAATTGGTTATGCGTTCAGATGCTGTTAAATGTGGAACAGTTGATCCGAGTCAGGATAACATGTTAAAGATAACAGGTGAGGCACGGAAACTAGCAATTGATATGCGTTTATTGGACTCTAGTTATAGTCTAGCAGACAATCATAAACTGCTTCAGGTAGTGGATAATGTTGAAAGAATTTATCGTGAGGGAATGGCAAATAAGGCTACTCAGATGATTTTTTCAGATATTGGCACACCTAAGAAAAAGGATAATGGCTTTGATGTTTATTCTGAGATTAAGGCTTTATTAGTTGATAGAGGAATCCCTAGTAAGGAAATTGCCTTTGTACATGATGCCAATAGTGATGAAAAGAAGAATAGTTTGTCTCGAAAGGTCAATGCAGGAGAGGTGCGGATTCTCCTTGCCTCAACTGAAAAAGGAGGAACAGGTTTAAATGTTCAGAGCAAGATGAAAGCAGTTCATCACCTGGATGTCCCTTGGAGACCAAGTGACATTCAGCAACGCAATGGACGTATAATCCGACAGGGAAATGAAAACAAGGAAGTGGATATTTACCACTACATTACCAAAGGTTCGTTTGATAATTATCTATGGGCAACTCAGGAGAACAAACTCCGTTATATTAAGCAGATTATGACTTCTAAGGAGCCCATTCGTGCTGCAGAAGACATTGATGAGCAGACCATGACAGCTTCTGATTTTAAGGCACTAGCAACAGGTAATCCTTATCTCAAATATAAGATGGAACTAGAGAATGATCTAACCCTATTAGAAAACCAAAGACGCGCATTTCAACGCAGCAAGGATCACTATCGTCATACAATCTCCTACTGTGAAGAAAATATGCCCATTCTTGAGAAACGATTAAGCAAGTATGAAGGCGACATTCAACAGTCTGAAATATCGAAAGACCAGGCATTTTCTATGACAGTAGGCAAGCAAGCATTTGATCAACGAGCTGAAGCAGGGGAATCCCTACACCGTCTTATCCGTCATAATCAAGCTGACAGCAAAGAATTCCGAACCCTAGCAAGCTATAGAGGATTTGACATTAAAATGCTTAGTCTTCCAACAAATCAACCTCTTCCTGAAACCTTCTCTGTTAAGATTGTAGGAGAAAATCAATATTCTGTCAGTTTAGATTTGTATTCTCCTTTAGGGACAATTCAAAGGCTTCAGCATACGATTGATCACATTAAAGAGGACCAAGTGAAAACTCAGAACTTATTAGATGAATTACAGGATAAATGGAATACTGCTAAAGTAGAAATTGAGAAAAATTTTCCAAAGGAAGAGGATTATCAAACTAAAAAGGCCGAATACGATGTACTCGCGCCATTGATTGAAACAGAAACGGATTTAGATATTATTGATCAGGCCTTAAGACAATTCCACGAAAAAGGAAACGAAAAGCAAGAACAACTTTCTTTTGAATTAGATTAAAAAATAGATATAAATAGCGGACAAGAAAAGAAAAGCGCGGTAAAATAAAGATAGAAAGAAACGAGGTAACGATTATGATGGAAGATACCTATTATCAATTAGAAGAGTCCTTGGTACAGGGATTTCAAACACTTGAAGAATACCAAGCCTATAAGGAGTTAAAGGAACATTATGAGGAAGTGACAGGCGATTACAGTTTTTCCAAACGAGAACTCACTAGTCAATTGGAAATCTCTCTTCAGAATCATCGAGGTGTGGATTTTGAAGAACATGAGAAAGAGGAGTATTTGGACTTAGTTCAAAAATTAGAAGAGTTTGATTCCTCTCTTGCCACCCATTATCGTCAATTGATTGACTAGAAAGGAGAAAGTCATGAATGATTTACTCCTTATCCCAGTAATTTTTTTAGCAGTAGGAGGAATTCTCATTCTTTTATGGAGACTCTTTCTTATTGCCAGTGGACTTTTCCTGATTGGTTTTGTCAGTTTTCTTATTTTCGTTGAGGGTTATGGAATTTATTTGTTCTTTACTGAACCTAGTTTATATTTTGATGATATCAGACAACATGGTTTAACTAGTTATACGGCTGTGTACCTTTTCATCAATATGATGTTGGTTCTAGGATTCAGTTGGCGTTTCATTAACTCCATAAATAAGAAAAAAATGTGAACTTTTTAGATTGTTAAAAGACTTTATCTGAATCTAAATTTGGATAAGGTTTTTTATTTGCCTTGATTCTTTCATATACTTCATAGCTAAATTGGAGTAATAATTTATGAAAATCATTATCATCACTATTATTACTTGTATTTATAGCTTGTTTATGTCGTTCAATATGAGAAAGAGCTCTTCTCAAATTTTCTTCTTTTAATTTGTTCATATTTATATTATAAGCTGAGGACAGCTAATTTTGATATTTTTCTCTGAACTGTACGATTTGGCGCCTGAAATGTAGGAATTACCTTTCGTTGTGATGTGATAAAACTTACAAGTTCTTTTTGTTATTCTTGACCTAGTTTTTATAGAAAGAAGGTCTAAGATGTTAAATAAAGTCAAAACTAAAGCCTTAATTAGTGTTGGAGCAGTAGCCGCAACTAGCTTTATTCTCATGATGGGATATACTGCTGGTCAACATTCTACTGCTAAACAAAGTCGTAAAGAGATTGAATTGGCTGCAGCTAAACTTGTAGAGGACAAACAAGCAGAAGATAAAGCGAGTACTTTGTCATCAGATACTGTAAAAGAATTTTTGACACAGTACTATACGAAAGAAAAACTAGGGGAAAATAATACACGTATTCAACCTTATATGACTGAATCAGCTTATTCTCAAGAATTGTCAAGTCAAAATGATGCTATGAACCAAGTTTATAAGGACTATATTTTGGATTATCATTTTGAAAAAGCAGATATCTTTGTCAATCAGACTACGAATCAAGCCATTGCCATGGTCTCTTATAATGTAACCTATGTATCTGATTTAAAGAATGCCAACCAATCAAAGACCAATCAGACAGAAACCAGAACGGTTAAGTTGTCTTATTCGAAACTACCAGGTAAGTTATTGGTCAATCAAGTGCAGGTTTGGAAATCTGGGTTAGATGATTTGGATAAGGCCACTCCCAAAACTTTGGAGGAATCCTCATCTGTTCCATCACTGCCAAATACTACAACAAAATGATGATATTTCATGGAAATAGAAGAATGTAAGCAAATTTCAATTCTTGATGTAGCCAATCGTTTAGGTATCTCCTTTAAACAAGTTTCTAGCAGTGTCTATGAACATCCTGAACACGATTCATTTCGGATTTTTTCAATTACCAATACTTTTAAATGGTTTTCAAGAGATATTCAAGGTGATGTCATTGATTTTGTTCGACTTATTAAGGGAATTTCCTTTAAAGAAGCTCTAGCATTTCTTTCTGAAGAACCTTTTCAAAAAGAAGCTGTTCAAGAAAAAAGAGAGAGACCATTTTATTATCCTTTAAAGAGAATAGAAGATTCTAACTGTAGTCTGGCCAGATATTACTTAACAGAACGTAGAGGAATTTCAGAAGAAATCGTACAAAGGATGATTCAACAAGGTTTAATAGCACAAGCCAACTGGAAAACAAATGAAACAGTTGAACCTGTTATTGTTTTTAAAAGCTTTAATCATCGTCACAAGCTGCAGGCAGCAAGCCTACAAGGGATTTATAAGAATCCCGCTCTTTCTAGAAAGAGGTTAAAAACGATTCTAAAAGGAAGCCATGGACATATTGGAATATCCTTTGACATTGGTAAACCAAATAGACTGGTCTTTTGTGAATCGTTCATCGACTTGATGAGCTATTACGAACTGCATCAACAAAGTCTATCAGATGTTCGCTTGGTATCCATGGAAGGATTAAAAAGGTCTGTTGTTGCTTATCAAACTTTACGACTGATAGCTGAAGAAAATCAGAAGTTGGAATTTTTGGATACAGTAATACCTTCAAAGTTATTGCCTTTAATCAATACAATTCGTGATACCACCAGCTATTTTGATAATCATCCTGATTTATTGACACTTGCGGTAGATTGTGATGATGCAGGAAAAGATTTTTCTGATAAGTTATCTCAATCAGGATTTCCTGTTTTCCTGGATTTCCCTGATAATGAATCTGGGAAAGAAAAAGTAGACTGGAATGATGTCCTTAGAGAAAAGAAATCAGATTTACAATTGATGATCGAGAATGCAAAAGATACATTGAGGAATCAACCAGTAAGACAAACCTCTCAATGTTTAGAATTGTGATAACAAAATCAAGATGTTTTAGCTAATATTAGAATGAAGGAGGATCGTATATGACCATTATTGAACGCTTAGAAGAAAAGGTCACTAGGCAAGAAAGTAAGGTAGCAAGAGAGACAGAAAAACTCGCTGCTTACAAAGAGCAACTGGAGACAGCGATGTTTGCGACGTTCAAAAGGCGTCAAAGCATTAGTCACATGAGTTTTGAAGAAGCTCTTGACCATGCCTTCGGTAGAGAAAGACAATTCGATGATTCTGAATTTAGAAAGGATGAAATGAGTGAATGACAAAAGATTGGAATTTTAATCAACCATTAGAAAGTAAATCAGAAAATCAAGAAGATCCAGATAAAATTGCGGCCTTATTTGGAAATCATCAAGGAGGTAATGATGTAAATTATGAAGCAGCTTTTCAAAAGCGCAAACAAGCACCTGTGACGGAATCAAATTCTAGTTCTAAACCCAAAGTTACAGAGGTTAGAACAGGAAAAGAGACAGATATCACTACAAGTTATCAGCAACATCTTAAAAGACTTATTGCAGATAACAATAGCGATATTCAAAGTAGTCAAAAGAAAATTGAAGATCTACATACGTTGATTGACACAAAGAATAAAGAAAATAAGAAATTGCAGTCCATTTATGATGCGATTTCGGAATTACACTAAGCAGTCCTGATAGGCTGCTTTTTTTGAGAGGTTATAGATGTTTACAACATTTTTTAAGAAAAACCAAGACAATGGTGATATATTTAAGAAACTAATTCATCGACTATCTGATATGTCTGCCCAAGATCTTGAAAAAATAGATCGATTGCTAGATATCATTTTCACTCCAGATCAAGAATCAGAACAACTAAAAACAGAATCAACTTACAGAGAAGAAACTTTGGACGACACATTAAAGGAAGCTAAGAATCAACTTCATAAGGAACAATTGGAGAAGAATTTAGAGAGATTTAGGAAAAATAGTCAATAACGCACCAAAATTGGTGCGTTATGCTTTTTTATGCTATAATTGAATTATAAAAATAAAGGAGAGAGCCATGATTGGAAAGAACATAAAAGCCTTACGTAAAACACATGACTTAACACAACCCGAATTTGCACGAATTATAGGAATTTCTCGAAATAGCTTGAGTCGTTATGAAAATGGAACTAGTTCAGTCTCTACGGAACTAATAGACATCATCTGCCAGAAGTTTAATGTATCTTATGTCGATATTGTAGGAGAAGATAAAATGCTCAATCCTGTTGAAGATTATGAATTGACTTTAAAAATTGAAATTGTGAAAGAAAGAGGTGCTCATCTATTATCTCGACTCTATCGTTATCAAGATAGTCAGGGAATTAGCATTGATGATGAATCTAATCCTTGGATTTTAATGAGTGACGATCTATCTGACTTGATTCATACGAATATCTATTTAGTAGAAACTTTTGATGAAATAGAGAGATATAGTGGCTATTTGGATGGAATTGAACGTATGTTAGAGATATCTGAAAAACGGATGGCAGCCTAATGGAAATCCAAGATTATACCGATAGTGAATTCAAACATGCTTTAGAGCGAAACCTTCGCTCACTGACAAGAGGAAAAAAGTCCAGTAAGCAACCTATAGCGATTTTGCTTGGAGGGCAAAGTGGTGCCGGTAAGACTACAATTCATCGTATTAAACAGAAAGAATTTCAAGGAAATATTGTTATCATAGATGGTGATAGTTTTCGTTCTCAGCATCCACACTATTTAGAACTGCAGCGAGAATATGGCAAAGATAGCGTTGAATACACCAAAGATTTTGCGGGAAAAATGGTAGAGTCTTTAGTAAGAGAATTGAGTCATTTGGAATACAATCTTTTGATAGAGGGAACTTTACGAACAGTTGACGTTCCAAAGAAAACAGCACAACTCTTGAAAAATAGGGGATATGAAGTACAATTAGCCTTGATTGCGACCAAGCCTAAGCTGTCCTATCTGAGCACTCTTATCCGATACGAAGAACTGTACGCTATCAATCCAAATCAAGCACGCGCAACTCCAAAAGAACATCATGATTTCATTGTAAATCATCTAGTTGATAATACACGACAATTGGAAGAACTAGCTATCTTTGAAAGAATTCAAATTTACCAACGAGATAGAAGTTGTGTATATGATTCAGGAGAAGATAAAACTTCAGCAGCAACCGTTCTTCATGGCTTACTATTTGGAGAATGGAATCAAGTTGAGAAAGAGATGCTTAAGTCTGGAGAAGAAAGATTGAAAGATTTAACTAATTGAAATGATTGTTAGATCAAAATTTTAAAATAAAGTCTATTGGGTCGTCATTTAAAAAATAACGATCCTTTTATTTTCTCTATTTGCTTGTTCTTCATTTTTTTCAAAAGTTATAGCTTACTTAAGTGATGATTTCCTAACAATATAAGTACAAATTAAGCACAGTTTATGATTAATTTAAATCTTGGTGTTCATTAAAAACTCTTGATTTTTTCCATTAGCTATGGTATTCTTTTGTTAGTTAATAAACTTACAAAGGAGAACAAATGTTTTCACCTACTAAATTAAAAGAAAAAAGAGAGAGTCAGGGATTATCACAATCTCAACTTGCATCCAGTTTAGGAATCAGTAGAGCTTCATACTTTAACTGGGAATCGGGAAAAACAAAGCCTAATCAAAATAATCTAAGTAAATTGAGTCAGATTTTAGGTGTTGATCCTCAATATTTTGAATCAGAGTATGAAATAGTTGAAACCTATCTCAAGCTAACTGAGAAGAATCAAGAATCGACCCTTCATTATGCTACAGAATTGTTGAACAAACAGAATGCAAAGGTTGTGGAGATTCCTGAGCATTTTGCTTATAAGGTCTACGAAAAATTATCAGCTGGTACAGGAACAGCTTATTTTGATGATGGTAATTACGATACAGTCTATTTTAATCATCAATTTGATTATGATTTTGCATCGTGGGTGTTTGGTAATTCAATGGAACCAACATATGAAAATGGTTCTGTAGCCCTTATTAAGCAAACAGGATTTGATTATGACGGAGCTATCTATGCCATAGATTGGGATGGTCAAACCTATATCAAGAAAGTTTATCGTGAAGAAAATGGGCTTCGTTTAGTTTCACTCAATCGGAACTATTCAGATAAGTTTGCGCCTTATGATGAGAATCCTCGCATTATAGGGAAAATCGTTGGGAACTTTATGCCTTTAGAGGACTGAGTATGACTTGGTTTGATTATAGTCTCGAACCTAAAAGTGACATTGCCTTTGTTGATATGAAATCTTTTTACGCAAGTGTAGAGTGTGTAGATAGAGGCCTGCATCCACTTAAGACTTCACTTTGTGTTATGAGCCGTGCAGATAATTCTGCTGGGTTAATTCTTGCTTCCTCTCCCATGTTTAAAAAGGTCTTTGGAAAATCGAACGTTGGACGTTCCTATGATTTACCATTTGATATAAAGACTCGCAAATTCTCTTACTATAATGCTAGAAAGCAAGGTTTACTGACAACAATAGACTATGTCCGTTATATAGAAGAATGGGCAAGATCAACCGTGATTGTTCCTCCGAGAATGGATACTTATATTGCAGTCAATATGGAGATTCAAAAAATCTTTCTAGATTTTGCGGCACCAGACGATATTTATCCCTACTCAATTGATGAAGGATTTATTGATTTAACAAGTTCATTAAATTATTTTGTACCAGATAAAAGTATTAGTAGGAAAGATAAATTAGATATTATTTCGGCTGCTATTCAAAAAAAGATTTGGAGAAAAACTGGAATCTATTCAACTGTAGGCATGTCTAATTCCAATCCCTTATTAGCTAAGTTAGCACTAGATAATGAAGCTAAAAAAACTCCGACAATGAGAGCCAACTGGTCCTATGAGGATGTCGAAAAGAAAGTATGGACTATTCCTAAAATGACAGATTTCTGGGGAATTGGAAATCGCATGGAGAAGAGATTACATAATTTAGGAATCTTTTCGATTAAAGAATTGGCTCAGGCTAATCCTGACTTGATTAAAAAAGAGCTTGGTATCATGGGTCTAGAGTTATGGTTCCATGCCAATGGGATTGATGAAAGTAATGTTCATAAACCTTATAAGCCAAAGTCAAAAGGAATAGGGAACTCGCAAGTTTTACCTAGAGATTATATTAAACAAAGAGATATTGAGATCATACTTCGTGAGATGGCAGAACAAGTTGCAGTTAGATTGAGAAGAGCTGGTAAAAAAGCAACAGTAGTTTCTATACATCTAGGCTACTCTAAAGTGGAACAGAAACGGTCTATTCATACTCAAATGAAAATTGAACCGACCAATCAAACAGCACTACTGACAAACTACGTTTTAAAGTTATTTCACACTAAATATACTGCAGGGGCCATCAGGAATGTTGCGGTTAACTATTTTGGTTTAGTAGATGAATCCTTTGGATTGATTTCATTATTTGATGATATAGAGAAAATAGAAAAAGAAGAAAGGCTCCAGTCCGCAATCGATGCTATTCGAACAGAATTTGGGTTCACTTCACTATTGAAAGGTAATGCCCTGGATCAAGTTTCTAGAACCATTGCTAGAAGCAAACTCATTGGTGGTCATTCAGCTGGAGGATTAGATGGACTAAAATGATGAATCGTTCTTATTTACCTTTTTTGTCTGCAAGAGAGTATCAAGATCGTGGGATGGCTAAGTGGATGGGATTCTTTTTGTCAGAACATTCAAGTTCTCTTTGGGAAGAAAAAAATAAAGAAGATATCTCCATTTCCCTATCAATGGAAGAGAAAGTTCTATTTGTTCGTCAACTTTATACGAATGTGTTCCCTGCAACTTTTGTTTTTAAGTTCTCCAATAGAAGAAAAGTAGTATCGGGTATTGTTAAAGAGATGGGAAAAGAGTTTATATCAATTAAATCAGACATTGCTTTTCTTCGATTAAGATGGGAAGATATACTCGATATCCAGATAGAAGGGGTGGATTTATATGAATCGTAAAGAATTATATGATGATAAATTGCAGCTAGATTATTTTTCTGATTCTTATTTACGATTTGAGTCAGATTTTTACAAGTATTCTGCTTTAGATATACCATTAACATTTATTACCGATGATATTTTACGTACAATGGCTATGTCTCAAAAACATTATTTTAAACTTAACAAAAGTAAATCTTTAGACGGTCGGGACCATTACTTTGTTTTTTTTATCAAGATGAATAAAGATAGTAGTGGGATTAGGCAGTATGAATATCAGAGACATTGCTTTAGTTTATGAAAATTATTGAACAATTGAAAACAAAAATCAATAGATAAAATTAAAGATTAATAAAATAATTTTAATTGTGAGACAAGAAATATAGTAGTTGAATAAATAAATTAAAAAATATCACGACTGTTTTAATACTATAATTAAAAACTATCTCATACTAATATTGACAACATCCAAAAAAATAATAGGAGGGGATGAATTAACTATTTCGTTTGACATGATTATAAAGGAAAAATTAGGACTCCAAGTAATTCTATAACAATACTGGAGGCTGGGTAAAACTCAATTTAAGGAGAAAATGAAGTAAATCTTTCCACAAGAATGCATATTATTAAGGTTTTAGATGCCTGATAATATGCGTTTTTTGATTTTAAAGATTTTTTACCAAGCGTTCTTTTTTATGTGACTATTAGTCCGTCTCGCTCCGCTAGGTGTGAGACGGACTAATAGTCACATAGTGAAAGCCAGCGTCTATAGACGCTAGCTGGTAATCTGAACTTATAACCCTGGCACAGACCACCCGTTTGACGGATGGTCATGATTTTAAATTATAATTAAAAGATTACGACTTTTATTAAATAGAATTTAGTGATATTTTAGAAGATTTTTTCCGAAACAATGAAACTATTATCTCAAACTAGAAATGTTTGGAATATTATTGGTGTATAGTTTGGATATATAATTCATTAGATGATTGCGTTTTCAAAAATATTGTCTTTTGTTGTGTTATTTCTTGACAATTCAAATTATAAAATATATTATAAAGATAATGACAGCGGTGTCATTTGCTCTATTTTAAGAAAACTAATAATAAATTGTAAATTAATAAAAATATTGGAGGTCCTTATGAAACACATTTTTCATAATGAAGTATTTAGCATTCGTAAATTGAAAGTTGGAACATGCTCAGTTTTATTGGCTGTTTCAATTTTTGGAAGCCAAAGTATTTTAGCTGATGAAGTTGGTACTACTACATCACAGATTGATACAAAAGAGATTTCTAATGTAACTACCAATGATTTAAGTTACTCTCAAAATATTTCTAATAATGATTCTATTGGAAGTATCAATACTAATTCATCTATTGGAAGTATCAATACTAATTCATCTACTGGAAGTATCGATACTAATTCATCTACTAATAATTTAGATAGTTTGTCAAGTGTTAATCGTGATAACTCTAATGATACTATTCATTCTGATTCACAAGATAATAAAACAGTTGAATCTACAGAAAAATCTAATAATGAAGGCAAGAACAATAAAGAAGATATTATAAATGATAGCACTATAAAAAAAGATTTTGAAAAAATTGCTTTAAATGTAAAAGATTATGGTGCAGTAGGCGATGGGGTTAATGATGACAGACAAGCAATTCAAGATACAATAGATGCAGCTGCTAAAGGATTAGGTGGAGGAAAAGTATATTTTCCTGAGGGAACTTATTTAGTTAAAGAAATTGTCTTTTTGAGAAGTCATACACACATAGAAGTACATGAAAAAGCTACAATATTAAATGGTATCAATATCAAAAATCATCCTTCTATTGTATTCATGACAGGTTTATTCACTGATGATGGAGATCAAGTTGAGTGGGAACCAACCGAAGATATCAGTTACTCTGGTGGAACAATTGATATGAACGGAGCTTTGAATGAAGAGAGGACAAAAGCTAAGAATCTTCCTTTGATCAATTCTTCAGGAGCCTTTGCTATAGGAAATTCAAAAAACGTAACAATAAGTAATGTAACCTTTAAAGATAGCTATCAGGGACATGCCATTCAAATTGCAGGTTCAAAAAATGTACTAGTAGACAACTCTCGGTTTTTGGGACAAGCTCTCCCTAAGACTATGAAGGATGGTCAGATCATCAGTAAGGAGTCTATTCAAATAGAGCCATTAACCAGAAAAGGCTTTCCATATGCATTAAATGATAATGGTCAAAAATCTGAAAATGTAACAATTCAAAATTCTTATTTTGGTAAAAGTGAAAAATCAGGTGAATTAGTAACTGCAATTGGGACACATTATCAAACTGCAACAACTGAAAATCCTTCAAATATTAAAATTCTAAATAATCATTTTGATAATATGATGTATGCGGGTGTTCGCTTTACAGGATTTACTGATATTTTAATAAAAGGAAATAGGTTTGATAAGAAAACTAAAGAGGAAAGTGTACACTATCGTGAAAATGGTGCTGCTTTAGTTAATGCTTATAGTTATAAAAATGTTAAAGATATATTAGATTTGAATAAACATGTGACTATTACTGGAAATGTATTTAATATTGCTGATTCTAACACTAAAGCAATACGAGTTGCAAAAGATAGTGCAGATTATCTTGGAAAAGTAACTGATATTACTGTAACAAAGAATATCATTCGTAATAATTCGAAAAATACTGAACAGCCAAATATTGAAATGTTAAGAGTCAGCGACAATTTGGTAGTGTCTGATAATATCATTTCAGGAGGTAAAGACGGAATCGTAATTGAAGAATCCGCTGGAAGTATCACTGTCTTAAATAACCAACTTTCCAATTTAACAGGAAATCATGTTTCTTTACTTAAAACTGATTTTAATGGGACCAGTTCAGACACAAATAATAGTGTCGGTGATTTTAATATTATAACTGAGAATGAAAGTTATAAAATCTTTTCGCAAAATTCAGGTAATCACTCAGATAACCACTCAGATAAGCATGTAGAGGAAATAAAACCTGTAGCTGAAAACAAAAATAGTTTAGCTAATAATTACTCAGTAAATAGTGTAGATGATAAAATTGAAAAATCAAATCATGATTCAGGTAATGTAGTAACAGGAGAAATTTCACAAAAACAATATGACGTAACTAATGTTAGTGAAGTAGTTAAGACAAAAAATAATCAACATGCATTACCAAAAACTGGATTAAATAAAATGGTTGAGTTGCTTTTAACTATTATTGGAATTTGCCTTCTATTTGGACAACGGAGTTTTAAACGTCATTATGAAGATAGATAGAATATGCTCAATACAAGGTAGCACTATAGAGAACGAAGATAGCGTAGGTTACAAAAAACAATATTTCTGGATTATAGATGGAGCAACAGATTTATTTAATTCAAAAGACTCTATAGGTTATTCAGTTTCAGAAGTATCTCACCTTATTTCTGAATGTCTCAAGCAGTATTGTGACGATTCGTTATCATTGAAGAAAATTTTCGAGCTTGCTTTGGATGACGTTAGAAAAATAATAGAGATAGATCAGTGTGAGTTTGATGATTATTACCAGTTACCAACTTTTGCCTTTATTTTTGCGAAATTATCTGGTTTAAAATTAGAATACATAATGATTGGCGATTGTGTTATGATAGTCAACAATCAAACTATTACAGACCATAGAGTAGATTGTCTTTTTGAACAAGGAAAATTTTCAATCAAATCTAATGATGAAGTTGATAAAAAGACTATATTACAAAATATTAGGAAGCTAGCTAATAAACCAGATGGATATTGGATTGGTTCACTAGACAAAAGTAGTATAAATCATGTTATCAATGGTAGTTTGGAAGTAACTAGTGATCATATTGTTTTAATGACTGATGGTTTTTACGATTTTTATACTCAAAATTCAGGCTACAATTTTGGAGAGTTAATTGAAATGAGAAAAGAATCTACAAATATTGATCCTATTTATGGTAAAAAAGATGATGCAAGTATTTTGATAATTGAAGTTTAAAATAATTTCATCATATGATGAACTATAAAGACAGTTATCTATACGAGTTCTTTATAGTGCAATTGATTATTGAGGTTAGATAATGTTGAGAAAGCATTTTGACAATGAAATTATTGAGTTGTCTAATAATCTAGAAGATATATGGATTTCTATAATAAAAAAATATGAAATGATATTTGATGATTTAACCGAAGTTCAAAAACAAAGTATTATAGATAATGATTTAGTTATTAATGAAGCAGTTGTTACAATAGATATGAAAGGTATTGAACTCATCTGTTTACAACATCCTGTTTCTGTTGATTTGAGAAAAATTATAACTATAGTAAAATTATCCACAGATATTGAACGTATTGGTGATCGAATCATTGAAATAGTTAAGAATTTAAAAAATATTCATACAATGCATGAATGGGGACCATTATTTTATGAAATGCTAAAAATACATTTTATTCTAGGGGATCACTTAAAGAAAACTCTAACATGGTATAAGAATAGAAACTATGAACCTGACGTATATGACTATAATAAAAAATGTAAGTTGATATCTGGTCTATGTCAAAAACTAGGAGACAAAGTAGTAGAGAACTTTCTTATTGAATCCTCAAATGTTGATGAAGCTATTGTATTTTTAGAAGTTATTAATATTCTTGATAAGATGTCCCATACAACAAAATCTATTTATAAATGGTTAGATTATCAGGAAATTGGAGTATTATAGTTAAAGAGGAGTATATATGCAGACAATAGTAGATAATTTTGCTAATAAAGTTATTGAATATGGAATTTATAAATCGATGGACCAAATATATATAAAAAATAGAATATTGGCTTTAATCGGTGAAGAAGGAACTGATAAGATTTCAAATGATAGTGATCTTAAAAAATTAAAAGACAATTTAGTAGAAATAGCTTTAAAGAACGGTAAAATTGCTGATTTAGCTGAGGCAAAGGAATGTTTAGGTGCAGAGCTGATGAATTTTATCGTTCCATTACCAAGTCGCCTTAATGATATTTTTTGGAGTTCATATGATGTTTCGCCACAGGAAGCAGTTGAAGAGTTCTATCAGTTAAGTAAAGATAGCGACTATATTAAATTGTCAGCTATCGCTAAAAATATAGCTTTTCATACTGAAACTAATTATGGTTCACTTGAAATTACAATCAATTTATCAAAACCGGAAAAAGATCCGAAAACAATCGCAGCAGAGAAATTGGTAAAGTCATCTAATTATCCAAAATGTTTACTTTGTATGGAAAATGAAGGTTATCAGGGGAGAATAAATTATCCAGCACGTGCTAATCATAGAATTATTCGGTTGGAACTGGGAGACGAAGTATGGGGTTTCCAGTATTCCCCATACTCATATTTTAATGAGCATGCGATATTCTTGAATAGTCAACATGTACCAATGGCTATTACGTCCAAAACATTTGAACAATTATTGGAGATTGTTGATATTTTACCAGGATATTTTGCTGGTTCAAATTCTGATCTTCCTATCTCAGGAGGTTCTATTCTTAGTCATAATCACTACCAGGGAGGAAAACATATTTTCCCAATGGAAAAAGCAAAAATTGAGAGAGAATTTCTTTTTAAAGACTTTGAGGATGTTAAAGCAGGTATTGTAAAATGGCCGATGTCAGTGATTAGGCTACAAGGTGAAAATAAAAATCGTTTGGTAGAATTAGCTACTAAAATCCTAAATATCTGGAGAGAATATTCAGATTTAGAAGTAGACATCATTGCTAAGACTGAAGATATTCCACACCATACGGTGACTCCTATTGCTCGTAAAGTGGATGGAAGATATGAATTGGATATTGTTCTGAGAGATAACCATACTACTAAACAATACCCAGATGGTGTTTACCACCCTCATCAAGATGTACAACATATTAAAAAGGAAAATATCGGGTTAATCGAAGTGATGGGACTTGCGATTTTACCACCTCGTTTGAAAACAGAGTTAGAAGAAGTTGAAAAATATCTTTTAGGAGAAAAAAATTCAATTGCAAACTATCATTTAGAATGGGCTGATCAATTGAAAGAAAAATATCCTAATATTAAAAAAGAAGAGGTTAATCGCGTAGTTCAACACGAAGTAGGACAAGTATTTGCGAGAGTTCTCGAAGATGCTGGCGTTTATAAGAATACTCCGTTTGGACATGAAGCGTTTATGAGATTTGTTAAGTCGGTTGGAATTAATTAGGAGGAACCCCAAATGGCAATATTGGTGACAGGCGGAGCTGGTTATATTGGTAGCCATACCGTAGTAGAATTATTAAATTTAGGGAAGGAAGTCGTAATTGTCGATAACCTTTCGAACTCTAGCATCTTGGTATTAGATCGGATTGAAGCAATTACTGGGAAACGTCCTGCGTTTTACGAATTAGATGTTTGTGATAAACAAGGATTGAGAAAAGTTTTTGAACAAGAATCTATTGAGGCTGCAATTCATTTTGCAGGATACAAAGCTGTCGGCGAATCCGTGCAAAAGCCTGTGATGTACTACGAAAATAATATTATGAGCACATTAGCTCTTGTTGAAGTGATGTCAGAGTTTAAAGTTAAGAAGATTGTATTTTCATCGAGTGCGACTGTATACGGCATTCACAATCAATCACCCCTCATTGAGACAATGCCGACAAGTGCAACAAATCCTTATGGGTACACCAAAGTGATGCTTGAACAAATTTTAAAAGATGTTCATGTAGCAGATTCAGAGTGGAGTATTGCATTGCTTCGTTATTTTAATCCGATCGGGGCTCATGAGTCTGGGCTTATTGGTGAAGACCCCTCTGGAATTCCCAACAACTTGATGCCTTTTATTGCACAAGTAGCTGTAGGCAAGCGATCAGAGCTAAGTGTTTTTGGAGATGATTATGATACGGTAGATGGTACTGGTGTTCGCGATTATATCCATGTAGTGGATTTAGCGATAGGGCATATAAAAGCTTTAGAAAGAGTATCTGAAAAAACAGATGTTTATATTTATAACCTGGGCTCAGGAGAGGGAACTAGTGTATTACAACTTGTAAATACATTTGAAAGTGTTAATAAGGTTCCAATTCCTTATAAAATTGTTCCAAGACGATCAGGAGACGTTGCGACTTGTTATGCAAATGCAGACAAAGCGTATAAGGAGTTAAATTGGAAGACTACGAAAACGGTTGAAGATATGTGTAGAGATACATGGAATTGGCAATCCAAAAATCCTAATGGATACAATAAATAATAAAGCACAATAGTCTTGTGATATGTATATATAAAAAAAATCAAAAAAAAATTATGAAAGCGCTTGACAAAGTAATCGTTTACATTGTATAATGTAAACATGAATGACACCGATGTCAAAAATAAAAAAGAAGGTCTTTTTATGAAAAACTTAACAAAAATTAAGTTCAAAGAGAACGGGGAATTTAATCATTTCCCAGGGAATACAGTTGTTGCAAATCTTTATACTAATTCAGATTTGATGGAAGTTGTTGATATCATTCAATCACGTTATAGAGAGTTGCCATTTATAGATAAATTTACATTAACTCCAAGAGATTCTATTCATATGACAGTAATAGAGTTACTTTGTCACGAAAATCGTGAGTCTGAATTTTGGAGTAGTCATCTACCACTAGATACACCATTACAAGAAATTCATGATTACTTTGCTAAGCAACTAGAAATCTTCCCATTACTCAACGAAGATATTCATATGCGAGTTACTGAAATGGGCAATCAAAACATTTTAGTTGAACCAGCAGATGAAAAATCAGCTAAACGATTAGAAGAAATTAGAACGTATGTTTCAGAAAAAGCAGGTGTTCGATTCCCTAATCATGATCGCTATCAATTCCATATCTCAATTGGATATCTTCGAGTTCCATTAACGGAAGATGAAAATGAAGAGTTTACAAAGGTGAAAAAGGAATTAACAAAAGTTCTACTTGAAAAGATTCCTGTAATTACTGTAAATCGTATTGATTATACAGTATTTGAAGATATGAGACGATTTGTTCCATATTGTGAAAAATTTTAAAAAAAATTATTATTAAAAATATAAAGGAGTTTTCATATGAAAAAATCTAAATTGTTATCGCTTTTAGCTGCAGGGGTTGCGGTTACAACATTGGCAGCATGTTCAGGTGGTTCAAATAATTCATCAAATTCTTCGAGCGATACACCTCAATCAGAAGAAAAAGCTGATAAGAGCCAAGAATTAGTAATTTATTCTAACTCTGTTTCAAACGGACGTGGAGATTGGCTAACTGCTAAAGCAAAAGAAGCTGGTTTCAATATTAAAATGGTTGATATCCCTGGCGCTCAATTAGCAGACCGTGTTATTGCTGAGAAGAATAATGCAGTTGCAGATATGGTATTTGGAATTGGTGCTGTTGATTCAAATAAAATTAGAGATCAAAAATTACTAGTACAGTACAAGCCTAAATGGTTAGATAAAATTGATCAATCTTTATCAGATAAAGATAATTATTATAATCCTGTGATTGTTCAACCATTAGTTTTAATTGGGGCGCCTGATGTAAAAGAAATGCCTAAAGATTGGACTGAGTTAGGTAGCAAGTATAAAGGTAAATATTCAATTTCTGGGCTCTCAGGTGGAACAGGGCGTGCTATCTTGGCAAGTATCCTTGTTCGTTATCTAGATGATAAAGGAGAATTGGGTGTTTCTGAAAAAGGTTGGCAAGCAGCTAAAGAATATTTGGAAAATGCGTACACTCTTCAAAAGGGTGAAAGTTCAATTGTTAAAATGTTGGATAAGGATGACCCAATCCAGTATGGAATGATGTGGGGTTCTGGTGCATTAGTTGGACAGAAAGAACAAAATGTTGTATTTAAAGTAATGTCTCCTGAAATTGGTGTCCCGTTTGTAACTGAACAAACAATGATTTTGAATACTAGTAAGAAACAAGCTTTAGCTAAAGAATTTATTGATTGGTTTGGTCAAACAGAAATTCAAGTAGAGTATAGCAAAAACTTTGGTTCTATTCCTGCAAATACTGAGGCAGTGAAAGAGTTACCAGAAGCAACTAAGAAATTTGTTGATCAAGTGAAACCACAAAGTATTGATTGGGAAGCTGTTGGAAAACATTTGGACGAATGGGTCGAAAAAGCTGAACTTGAATATGTAAAATAGGACATAAGTGTAATTTTTAAAATTCCAAGTCTCTCTAATGTTTTTGCACATACAAAAGAAATTAAGAGGGACTTTTTATATATTAGTAAAGGAAGTTAATAATATGATTAAATTTGATAATATTCAAATTAAATATGGTGATTTTATCGCGATTGATAATCTTAATTTAGATATTCAGGAAGGAGAATTCTTTACCTTTCTAGGACCTTCTGGATGTGGTAAATCAACAACTTTGAGAGCTTTGGTAGGTTTTCTAGACCCTTCATCTGGAAGTATTGAGGTTAATGGCACAGATGTTACGCACTTGGAGCCTGAAAAACGTGGAATCGGGATCGTATTCCAATCTTACGCACTATTTCCAACAATGACAGTTTTTGATAATATTGCATTTGGTTTAAAAGTTAAAAAAGTTGCTCCAGATGTTATTAAAGCCAAGGTTTCTGCAGTGGCTGCTAAAATTAAGATTTCAGATCAACAATTGCAACGTAACGTTTCAGAATTATCTGGAGGACAACAGCAGCGTGTAGCTTTAGCTCGTGCTCTTGTTTTGGAACCTAAAATCCTATGTTTGGATGAACCCTTGTCAAACCTAGATGCAAAATTACGTGTGGATTTGAGAAAAGAGTTGAAACGTCTTCAAAAAGAATTGGGAATTACAACTCTATATGTTACACATGACCAAGAGGAAGCGTTAACGCTATCTGATAGGATTGCTGTTTTTAATAATGGTTTTATTGAACAAGTGGGGACACCAGTAGAAATTTATCATAATTCTCAAACAGAATTTGTATGTGATTTCATTGGAGACATTAACGTACTTACAGATGAAACTGTTCACGGAATTCTTCTAAATAATGCTCATGTTTTTTTGGAAGATAAAAAAGGTTACATTCGTTTAGAAAAAGTTCGCTTCAAACGTGAAACGGATCAGGATTTTGTCTTAAAAGGTTCAATTATTGATGTTGAATTTTCAGGAGTTACAATTCACTATACTGTTCAGGTATCTGAAAACCAAATTCTTAATGTAACAAGTATCGATAGTCAGTCAGCTATTAGATCTGTCGGAGAAAGTGTGGAATTATTTATCACACCATCAGACGTTCTGCAATTTTAAGGAGGGGCAGTATGCGTCATAAATTAAATTGGAAAGATTGGCTCATTCGTTTAGGCTTAATCTGGTTCTTGGTAACTTTCATCATTTATCCAAACTTTGATTTAGTAGTTAATGTATTTGTGAAAGGTGGGGAGTTTTCACTTGATGTCGTACAACGAGCTTTTAAATCTCAACGTGCGATTCAGAGTATTTTTAACAGTTTCAAGTTAGCATTCTCACTAATTATAACTGTTAATGTTGTTGGTGTACTTTGTGTATTGTTTACAGAATATTTTGATATTAAAGGAGCTAAAATATTAAAACTAGGATACATGACGTCACTAATCTACGGTGGAGTAGTTTTGGCTACTGGTTATAAATTCGTTTATGGACCATATGGAATGATTACCAAATTTTTACAAAGTATTATTCCATCTTTAGATCCTAACTGGTTTATTGGTTATGGTGCAGTTCTATTTATTATGACATTTTCTGGTACTGCTAATCACACCTTATTCCTAACTAATACAATTCGAAGTGTAGACTATCATACTATTGAAGCTGCACGTAATATGGGTGCAAAACCATTTACAGTGTTTAGAAAAGTAGTATTGCCAACTCTAATTCCTACTTTATTCGCTCTGACAATTATGGTTTTTCTAAGTGGGTTATCAGCAGTAGCAGCACCTATGATTGTTGGTGGGAAAGAATTCCAAACTATTAACCCAATGATCATAACATTTGCTGGAATGGGAAATTCTCGTGACTTAGCCGCCTTTCTAGCAATTATTTTGGGTATTGCCACTACGATTTTGCTTACTATTATGAACAAGATCGAAAAAGGCGGAAATTATATTTCTATTTCTAAAACGAAAGCACCTTTGAAAAAACAAAAAATCACATCTAAACCATGGAATATCATTGCACATATTGTTGCTTATGCTTTGTTCACTGTTTTCATGTTACCATTGATTTTCATTGTATTGTATTCATTTACTGACCCAGTTGCAATACAGTCAGGAAACTTATCATTATCAAACTTTACTCTTGATAATTACAGATTGTTCTTTAGTAATAGTGTTGCGTTTTCTCCATTCCTAGTCAGCTTTATATATTCTATCATTGCAGCAACTACTGCAACAGTTCTTGCTGTTGTGTTTGCGCGAGTAGTTCGTAAACATAAAACTCGATTTGATTTCTTGTTCGAATACGGAGCTCTTCTTCCTTGGCTATTACCAAGTACACTTCTAGCAGTTAGTTTATTGTTCACTTTCAACCAACCTCAACTTTTAGTCTTTAACCAGATTCTAGTTGGTAGTTTAGTAATTTTGCTAATCGCTTATATTGTTGTAAAAATTCCATTCTCTTATAGAATGGTACGTGCAATCTTATTTAGTGTTGATGATGAGATGGAGGATGCTGCTAGAAGTATGGGGGCTTCACCATTTTACACAATGATGAAGGTTATTATTCCTTTCATCTTGCCGGTAGTTCTTTCTGTTATCGCACTCAACTTTAACTCTTTATTGACCGATTTCGATTTATCTGTATTCCTTTATCATCCATTGGCTCAACCATTAGGTATTACGATTCGTTCTGCAGGTGATGAAACAGCAACATCTAATGCACAAGCTCTTGTATTTGTTTATACAATTGTTCTAATGATTATTTCAGGAACTGTATTGTACTTCACACAGAGACCGCGTGGTAAGAAAAGGAAATAGTAATGCAATCATCCAGCATTGGACTATCATACATTGAAATTATTATTAGAGTCGTGTTATCTTTGGTCATTGGAAGTATTATTGGCTTAGAAAGAGGAAGTAAATCTCAACCAGCAGGTATTCGTACACATAGTATCGTTTGTATGGCTGCTTGTTTAATTATGATGACTAATGAATTTGTATCTTATAAGTTTGGAACAGGAGATCCGACACGTTTAGGTGCTCAAGTTATTTCTGGTGTTGGTTTTCTTGGAGCTGGAACAATTCTTATCACAGATAAAAAGAAGGTTACGGGTCTGACAACTGCAGCAGGAATCTGGGCTTCTGCAGGAATAGGTTTAGCTATTGGAGTAGGTTTTTATGAAGGTGCTCTGTTAGTAGCTATTTCTGTGTGGAGTGTGATTTCTATGTTTCAGCCTTTAAAAAAATATCTTCAAAGTCGTTCAAAAGTTATTGAATTATATATTGTAGTTAAATCTACTGAGGCATATAATCGAGTATTAGTTTATTGTGCAGAAAATGGAATTCGATTGAATGATTCAAGAACTGCTTTTGGAGATGTTAATTCTGAAAGAATTGAATATTTTGATGTTCCAGACAAAAGAATAGCATCATTTATGACTCTAGAACTTTCAGGTAAGTTTGAACATCTTAAACTAATGGAAGAAATAGCAAATATTGTTGGTGTTATTTATGTTGAAGAAGTTAGTTGATATAGAATAAACAAAGGGGCAGTTATTCTTGTCCCTTTGTTTTTTAGGTGATAATTGACTCGAAATTATTTGCAAAGTATAAGGATAAACATAAATGAAGGTATATAATATTAATTTTGACTGTGGAAGAATAACGTATTTTGAATATAATTCTTTAGTGCAAGTATATAGATTTCATTCTTTTTATGATATTTGTGAAATTGTATTTTCGTCTTCTTTACCAGCTGATGATATATTAGCAAAAGTTATTGTTAAGGAAAAGATTATTCCGATCTTAGACTGCTATGTCCAAATGTTATTAGATACTTTTATAGTTTCAATGGATTTTACCGAAAATGATTTTTTATATTTTCGTGGTAAGTTATTTTCATACAAGTTTATCAGTTGTGAAGTAGAAAAAATTGTAAAGAATAAAGATTTTAATTGTCAATGTTATTTTTTTGAATCGGAAGAATAGAGTATAAAATAGAGAATTTTGAAATTAAAGTTTTTGTTAAGATACATTAAAATATTTTACTAAATTCTCTTGTTAAAAAAAGTAAATATTGTATAATAAAATTAGATAAATCATAAATGGAGGACTAAAGTGAAAAATTTAAACGATAAAAAGGTAACTATTTATGATATTGCGCATTTATCAGGTTTTTCTCCAAAAACTGTTTCACGTGTTATTAACGGTGGTGAAAAGGTAAAAGAAGAAACTTATCGAGCTATTCAAAAAGTCATTGATGAGTTGTCGTATGTTCCAAATGCATATGCAAAAAATTTGACTAAGAAAGAAACTACAAACATTTTGATTTCCGTTAAAAAGATTGATTCTTTTCCCTTGATTTGGTTTCAAACTTTACTAGATAGAGTTCTACAAACTTGTAAAGAGTTTGGTGTAAACGCTATTGTTGAATACTTTGGTGAAGAAGATACGATTAAGAATTCAATAATTTCAAGTACAGGAAGCTTAATAGATGGAGTAATAGTATTTTATGAAAGTAAAGACGATATTCGGATTAATTATTTACAGAAGAATAATATGCCTTTTATAGTTTTTGGAGAATCTCGAACACCTGATGTTGTTTATGTATCTAATAACAATTTTCAAGCCACTTATGATATGATGGAATTAGTAACAAAAGAGAATATTAAAAGTATGTTGTTACTTATGGGAGGGGAATCTCTTGTTAATAAGGATCGTGAAAAAGGTATTCGTACTTTTTTGACTGATAAAAATTATTTAATGGATTTGCAAGTTATTTATGGTTTAACTACAATTGATTCAGTTTATTCATATGCTATAAATAATTTATCTAATCAAAATCATCCGGATATGATATTTGTTTCTGGGGATGAGAAGGTTCAAGGGCTGATTCGTGCGTGCTATGAGAAGGGGATTACCATTCCTGATGATATTTCAATAATTGGATTCGATAATATTCCTATTTCGCAATATTATACTCCAGCTCTGTCTACTATTTCTCCTAATTATGCTACGTTAGCCCAAAAAATGATAGAAGGTGTTTTAGCAATCATTAACGGTGAAAATATAGAATCCGTTGAAATATCTTCAAAAATTATTAGAAGACAAAGCTTTTAATCGGTAAAAAATACCGATTTTTTATTTGATAAAATATTAAAATAGTAGTAGAATATAACTTATGACACCGATGTCATTTTAGAGTAGGAGGGATTAATGTCTACAATTTTTAATCATTCATTTAATAGTATTGTCGAGTTAAGGTATGTTATTTCAATATTATTCGCTTGTGCATGTGGGTGGGCAATTGGTTATGAGCGTAAGGCACGTAACAAGCAAGCAGGACTCAAAAGCATATAATTGTTGCTTTAACGTCGGCTTTAATGATGATTCTCTCAAAAGAGCATTTTTAGATGCACCATCCTATGATACTTCTAGGGTCGCAGCTCAAATTGTTAGTGGTATTAGCTTTATAGGTGGGGGAATTATTTTTACCTGGGATAAGAAAGTTAGTGGAATTACTACTGCTGCTGGGATATGGACTACTGCTGGTATAGGTATGGCATTTGGTGCTGATTTTTGGATATTTGGTTCCTTTTGTAGTTTTATAGTTGTTCTTGTGCAATTAGTGACACACAGTAATGGTAGAAATCATTAAATTTATCAAGCAAAGATAGTGTTAGAAACAATTGATATTTCTTTACTTGGTAAGATTTATACTAATCTAGGGACACTTGATTTCAGAAAATATAATGTTGAGTTAAAAGAACAGTCGTCTAATAATTCTTATGATATTTTGATTTCAATTGAGAATGATAAGGAGATTTCGATTATAGATATTGAGGATTTTTTACTTAATGAAGATAAAAATATAAAAATAAAAGAGTTTAAATTAAAAAATTATATGAAGAGTTAAATTTTCTATTTAAAATTTTTATTTTTCTAAAGAAAAAGTACAACTACGTTTTGTTATTAATAGATTTAAGTTTGTAAGAGTCCATTAGGGCTCTTTTATTCTGTGATAATTTTTTCAAATAGTATTTGTTATACTTTTTTTAATTTAGATTTATGTTGGGGGTTTGGGGGCTAGCCACCATATTTTCATATCGTTTGTCTTTTGAACAGTATTGTTTGAAATGGCAAGCGATATGAATTTTGGGATATTGTGGACACAATATCTGAGCTCGCAAAGCCTTACAAAAATGTTGAAGCTATTTTGAAAAATGTACTGACAGTGTCTGTAAGCTTACATTGTCAGTATAGGTATCAATAAAGGAGGAAAAGTCATATGAAAAGAGATATACGTAGTATTCGGAAACAATTTCGCTTAACAGAAGCGGAGGAAAAACAAATACTAGATTTAATGAGAGAGAAAGGAGAGGATAATTTTTCTGATTTTCTCCGTAAAAGCTTACTATTGTCTGATGGACAAAAACAGATGGAACAATGGTTCAGTCTTTGGAAACAGCAAAAGTTGGAACAAATTTGTCGCGATGTTCATGAAGTTTTGATCATTTCTAAAAGCGATCATCAGGTTACTCAAGAACATGTTTCTATTTTGTTAACTTGTATTCAGGAATTAATTAAAGAGGTAGAAAATACAAGTCCTCTTAGTGAAGATTTTCGTAACAAATACATGAGGTAGTAGAGTGGA
Source organism: Streptococcaceae bacterium AF54-32pH5A (assembly GCA_027682205.1). Lineage (GTDB taxonomy): Bacteria > Bacillota > Bacilli > Lactobacillales > Streptococcaceae > Streptococcus. Next base: position 456,393 of record JAQDAD010000001.1, on the reverse strand, counting down.
ACATCGATATCGAATGAATTTAAAAAAAGTCTTTTTATCTGATTTAGAATTAGTCAAATTGAATGAAAATATCTGTAAAAGTCACTGTTTGTCTTTTTCGGAATATGCTAGACGAACCCTATTAGATCCTGGTATGAATTTCATCACCATTGATACAAATAGTTATCAAGATTTGGTTTTTGAATTAAAACGAATAGGAAATAATATTAATCAAATAGCCAGGAGCATAAATTATTCTAATTTAATAACGGAAGTTGAATTAGATGAATTGAGAAAAGGTATAGAAGAGTTAATAGTAGAAGTGGAGAAAGATTTTCTTATTCAATCTGAAAAATTGAGGAAATTTTATGGTCATCACTAAACACTTTGCGATTCATGGAAAAAATTATCGTAGTAAACTAATCAAATATATTTTGAATCCAAATAAAACAAAAAACCTAACACTAGTTTCAGACTTTGGAATGAAAAATTATTTAGATTTTCCTAGTTATGAAGAACTAGTGAAGATGTACAATGATAATTTTTTAAGTAATGATAGTCTTTACGAATTTCGTCATGATAGGCAAGAAGTAAATCAACGAAAAATTCATTCTCATCACATCATTCAGTCCTTTTCTCCAGATGACCATCTTACTCCCGAACAAATCAATCGGATTGGTTATGAGACAGTTAAAGAGTTGACAGGTGGTAGATTTCGTTTTATTGTAGCAACTCATGTCGATAAAGATCATATCCATAATCACATCATCCTAAATTCAATTGATAAGAATTCTGATAAAAAATTTCTATGGGATTATAAAGCAGAAAGTAATCTAAGAATGGTTTCAGATCGTCTTTCAAAAATTGTAGGCGCAAAAATTATAGAAAATCGTTATTCTCATCATCAGTATGAAGTTTATCGCAAAACAAATTACAAATATGAAATAAAACAACGAGTATATTTTCTAATCGAGAACTCGAAAAATTTTGAAGATTTCAAGAAAAAAGCAAAAGATTTACATTTAAAAATTGATTTTAGACACAAGCATGTTACTTTTTTTATGACTGATTCAAATATGAAACAACTCGTACGTGATAATAAATTGAATAGAAAACAACCTTATAATGAAACATATTTTAAGAAAAAGTTTGTTCAAAGGGAAATCATAAATATCTTAGAATTTTTGATTCCAAAAATGAAGAATATGAATGAATTGATTCAACAAGCAGAATTTTTTGGTTTAAAAATAATTCCGAAAGCAAAACATGTTCTATTTGAGTTTGATGGTATTAAGTTTTCAGAGCAGGAATTGGTAAAATCGAATCAGTATAGTGTTAGTTATTTTCAAGACTATTTTAATAACAAAAATGAAACTTTTGTCTTAGATAATAAAAATTTAGTTGAACTTTACAATGAAGAAAAGCTAATTAAAGAAAAAAAGTTGCCGACAGAAGATATGGTATGGAAATCCTATCGAGATTTCAAGAGAAATAGGGATGCTGTTCATGAGTTTGAAGTAGAGTTGAATCTTAATCAAATAGAAGAAGTAGTAGACGATGGAATTTACATTAAGGTACAGTTTGGTATCCGACAAGAAGGACTTATTTTTGTACCAAATATTCAAATCAATATAGAAGAAGAAAAAGTTAAAGTATTTCTCAGAGAAACTAGTTCTTACTATGTATATCATAAAGATTCAGCAGAAAAAAATCGCTTTATGAAAGGTAAAACTTTGATTAGACAATTTAATCTTCAGTATGAACCGCAGTATATGTATAGAAGAATTTCTCTTAGCAAAATTAAAGAAAAAAAAGAACAATTAGATCTTCTTATATCTGCGGAAAATAGTCCGAATGATTTTGAAGATATAACAAATGATTTCATTGCCCAAATATCATATCTAGAGAATATGATTGAACAAGTCCAAAATAAAATTGATGATTTAACTAATTTAGAGGAAGTATTGTTGAAAGATACGACAAATAGTTCTAGCAATTTAGAAAATAGTATTCAAGGTAAAAGTTCAGTAGATACAATAGAGAAGGATTTATACATATATAAAGGAAAGATTGAAACACTGAAGGAACAACATAGAGAAGCAATAAATTTATTTGAAATGTTTAATAAAACAATAAAGAAATATAAGAAAAAACAAAATATGAAATCTATTGAGGAAAATGAGATACATTTAGAGTAAACAGTTTCCTAAAAAGTATATATAGAATAGTTTCATGTGCCAATTTGTCATATATTTAAAAACAAGAAAATAACTATATTATACTTGTTTTAGGAGACAACAAATGTTGAAAAGGATTAGAGATTTACGTGAAGATGATGATTTGACACAAGAATATATTGCGAAAATCGTTTTGAATTGTACAAGATCAGCTTATTCTAAAATGGAAGCTGGTAGCAGGTTAATCTCTATAAATGACCTTATTAAACTTGCAGATTTTTATAAGGTGAGTCTAGACTACCTTGTAGGCCGAGTGGATAATAAAGAAGACCATTACTCCAAAAAGTAGTAGGTTAAGAAAGCACATTGACAATTGAATAGTCCAAAATGGTACTTTCCTCATTTGTGGAGCAGATTTGAATGGTTCGCCATGATAAGAGCGATTTTAAAACCATCAATAAAATAGAGTGATACTTTATATGCCATGATACAAATGATATACAATGATACTTCTGACCGTTCAGGCTGCCACCGTGAAAGAGCAGCAAGTGAAATTCTTATGATGACTTCATCAGTCATGCCATGGAGGTGAAAAAATCTAGGAAAGGAAGTAGTAAAATCATGGAAACAGTAAATTATAAAGATTTAGTTGCGATTGGTTTTCCAGAGCACACATCGAGAAATATTATTAGACAAGCAAAAAAGATTGCTGTAAAAAAGTTTGAAGAAGCTAGAAAAAATGATAAGAATGCGGTACAATTAGGATGTTCACCTTTCGATAATAAAAGGTTAGGTATTGCTCCTAAAAATATTGTAGAAAATTTAATTGGTATTTCTTTTTCAGATATAGAAGGTGAGAAAAATGGTTATATCAAAGACAAAGAAATATAAAGGTGTATACAAAGATTCAAATGGAAAAATTTATTTTCAAATTGAATTAGGAGTTGATCCAATAACTGGGAAAAGAATTCAAAAGAAAGGAAGGAAAAATCAACAGGGACTACCGTTTAATTCTTTTAAGGAAGCATATGAAGAGATACTTCGTTTAAAACATGAATTTGTGAACTCTACTATTAATAATAGTTTTCTAACTTTTAGAGAGTTTATGGAAGAGATTTATTTAAAATATTATCAACAAAAAGTTCAATTTGTAACTTATCAGACCGCTTTACCACATCATCAGTTTTTTATTAAGCAATTTGGTAGTAAAAAATTATCAGATATTAGTACTATTGACTGTGAAAGATTTCGCTTAGCTATTATAGACAAGTATTCTAGTAACTATGCTAAAAATATGTGGTCTAGATTTAAAGCATGTCTGGGCTATGCAGAAAGATTGGGTTATATTGATAGAGTTCCTTTTAAAGGATTAGATAATCCTAGAGGAAAGCACCCTGATACAAAATTTTGGACATTTGATGAATTTAAGAAGGTAATAAACTCTTTTGATATTAGTGAGTATGAGGGACTCCATAATTACATGACGATCTGGTTATATTTTATGACTGGCTTAAGAGTTAGTGAGGGTATTGCTCTTAAATGGGAAGATATTGATTTTGAACGTAAATGGATTCATGTTCATTCGACAATTGAGAAGGATAAAAACGGTGTATGGTATGCTAAACAACAAACAAAGACAGTAGCAGGGAATCGTAAAATTGATTTAGATGATTTTACAATTACAATACTTAAAAAATGGCGAGAAGTTCAAATCAAGAATGATGATAAAGATTATGTAATATCACGTTTTGGTGCGCCCTTGTGTAAGTCTACAATCTCCAGGATTATTAAAAGGCATGCTAGGGTTACTGGTGTACAAGAAATTACAGGGAAAGGATTAAGACATAGTCACGCATCCTACCTTATAAATGTGTTACATAAGGATACTTTATACGTTTCATATCGATTAGGACATGCTGATAAGTCAACTACGTTGAATACATATAGTCACTGGTACTATTCAGGTGATTCAACAATTTCAGAAGAAATTACAAACAGTTTAGATAATCTTGGATTATCAATTTACCTACCAAATTCCTGCCAAAGTTGAAAATTGAGGAATTAACCCACTAATACTGGGAGAAAATAAGATTAGCAAATTGTTACTCTTAAATAATAGAGCAACTACATTAGTAGCTTAAAAACATGATTAAACCGCTATTCTTAGGATTAGCGGTTTTCTTTATAATTGAAAAGAGAAAATTTATAAAGTGTCTCCAGTTGTTCCATAAGATTTTCATCATAAAGTTCTGGAGTTTGATTAGAGAACCATGTCAATCAAACTCCAACGATCGATAAAGCGATGATGTATCTGTGGAAGGAGATTATGTTTACTAAGGTATTTTTTGCAGAAATAGTGGTACAATATCCTTAGAATAGTTCAAAATTTATCTTTGCTAGGGGAAAGGGAGATTGAACTCCCTGATGCATCCGTCTTAGTATGGGATTAATGTCCTATAAAAAGGAAATGTTATAAAGGTGATATTGATGGAAAGATATGAATTTACAGCGACAACAGCAAAATCAGATATAATAATTGGTATCCTTTTTCCCATGTTCCTCATGCTTCCTGTATTGGGAATACAGTTGGCTATATTCTATTTAAAACTGAATGATTTTTTTAAATCACAACCTCTTTTTTTTTATACGATAGTATTAGTGTTTTTTGGTATTAGTTTTCTTTTAATTAAAAAAATACAAGGTAGTCTAGTGAAGTATTTTGTCGTAGAATTATCTGGAAGAAATATTAGGATTTGGTGTGATGGAAAGGAGATTGTATCAGGAGAAGTTATTTTCTGTAGGATAAAAAATAAGGAGCCTAAACTGGGGGCGAAAGCCTTAAATGTAGACATAGACACCAAGGGGGATAACATTAAATTTCGAGTTTGGTCTAAGGAATATGAAAATTTATCATCTTCTACTTGGAATCCTCTCGGGACAAGCAAACCCTCTGATGTAGAAACGTTATTATCTTTGGGCAAAAAAATAAAAAATGCTATGGAAGAAGAAGTTTTGATAGAAGATGAAGCTTCAAAAAAACCTCGATCGTTTTGATTGAGGTTTTTAGCATATTTCTTAAACAATACCTTGTGCAATCATAGCGTTTGCTACATTTTCAAAGGCAGCGATATTTGCTCCTGCAAGGTAGTCAGTACCAAGTCCGTATGTTTCAGCAGTTGTTTTAGCTGTGCTGAAGATGTTTGTCATGATGTCTTTGAGGCGTCCATCAACTTCTTCACGAGTCCATGAAAGGCAAAGGCTGTTTTGGCTCATTTTAAGCGCTGAAACAGCTACACCACCAGCGTTGGCAGCTTTGGCAGGTCCGTAAAGGATTCCGTTTTCTTTGTAGACTTTAATCGCATCAAGGTCACTAGGCATGTTGGCACCTTCTGATACGAAATACCAGACTCAACACATTCCTCTGAAAGCGAAGTATCCTGGAGGATTTGATGCCTTGTTCCTGCTTGGTTTTATGAATCAGCTACCCGGCACTCTATCAGAAAAGGATAGACCAGCTATCGACGCTCTGAGCTCTGATCAACTCTGGCAAGACTGTCAGAATACTATCAAGAGGAGTATTGGTCTTTTTGAGCAGGCTTGCTATGACTTAGAGGTTGAGGATTACAATTTTACTATTTTATTGGGTAATCCAGAAAAACCTATACTACGGCTCAATAAGGGTCACAGCGGAGATGGTGGAATTCCAGGTTACCTCATGCTTAGTCTGCTACCGAATGACTATACTTTGCCACGTGTGCAAGCGGCGCTGGCCCACGAGTGCAATCATAATGTCCGCTTCCAATTTATCAAATGGAACCAGCAGACGACACTAGCAGACTGGGTAGTCAGTGAAGGATTGGCAGAGTCTTTTGCAGCTGAGCTTTATGGCAAAGATCTCATCGGATCTTGGGTCACTTCAACCAGTCCAGAGCAGTTAGAAGAGATTAAGCCCATCATCTCAAGTCAGCTTCAGCTAACAGGGATGGCGGAAATGGCTCCTTATCTTTACGGTGATGAAATTGCTGAGATTCAAGGTCAAATACCGGTTGGAATGCCTTATGCTGCGGGCTATGCTTATGGTTATCATCTGATACAAGACTATCTGAAAAGGACAGGTAAGAGCATTATTGAGGCCACAGTAACACCGACTGAAGAGATTTTAGAGGCGACGAAAGACTTTTGAAAATGACACTTTTGCTTGCAAATCTGCCAGAGTTTGATATAATGTAGGTAATTTCTGGAGGTGAATATATGCACTATAAAAGAGTTGAATTAAAAGTCACAAATCAAGGTATCCATGAGCGCAAGATTTTTCAAGGTGTCAAGATTTTCAGTCGCAGCAAACTATCCAAAGATCAGAAAAGCATTCTAACACAGAAGCTTTACCTGACTCCGAAGCAAAATATTGTTTACTATCAGCGGAAAGATATCAATTATGACCAGAATTGGCAACATCATAAGGACTATTACGAACTAGCTTATGACCAGTTGGACAGAGAAACTGTCTTTAATGTTTGTCAAGATTTTGACGAACTAAGTCCTTTTCTGGAAAATGAGCTGCTTGAGAAGCTAAAAGAAAAGCAGTCAACAGGCAAATTTTTTGAAAAATTAGATATATAAAAATCCGGCTGCTTTTATAAGCAGTCGGATTTCTTTGAGTTATAGTTTGATAATCTTTCATAAGGAAAAATAGATCTATTTTTATCATGAACAGCTAACTTAGTTAGAACTTTTGGAAACAGTATAGTTGACATCTATGGGGAATAAGCATATAATTAAGAAAAATGATTGAGTGCTCACTCAATTTTTTAGATGTGTAAGGAGTTCATACAATGGTTGTTCAAGCAATACAATATAGTCGTTTCGGTGATGAAGAAGTGTTAGATTTAGTGAACATTAAATCTGATTCTTTGAAAGTGAATCAAGTTAGGGTAGAAGTTTATGCAGTTGGTTTAAATCCTATTGATTATAAAACTTTTGAGGGTGCAAAGCCACTTCGTTTTCTATCTTTTATGACGAAACTAAGGAAGCCAAGTCATTGGTTTGAGTCAAAATCATCTCTTTTTCCAAGAGGTATTGGTCGGGATTTTGCTGGAGTTATCACAGAAGTTGGTGAAGGAGTAAGTCGGTTTGCAGTAGGTGATAAGGTTTTTGGAACAATGATCAGTGACCCTGGATTAGGCACCAAGAGGGGAGCTTTGGCAACAGAAATTTGTGTCAATGAATCAGAAATTGTGTTGAAGCCAGAGATGATTGATATGAACCATGCAGCTACTATGGGTGTAGCCTCTCTAACTGTGGGAGGTGCTTTTAGAAAGATTGAGCTAAACTCTAAAGATGTTGTAGTTATTTCAGCAGCAGCAGGAGGTATTGGAAGTATCGCAGTACAGTATGCGGTTGCTAAAGGTGCGACAGTTATTGGAATTGCGAGTAAGAAAAATTCAGATTATCTGAAGTCTTTAGGTGCTATACCGGTAGCCTACGAAGAGAACATCCAGAATGCTCTTCTATCAGCAAGTGCAAAGCCAATTACAAAATTCTTGGATTGTTATGGAAGTGATTATGTTAAATTGGCTTTCAGTTTGGGATTGAAGGGCACGGCTATTGGAACGCTAGTACCTTCACCATATGTTATGATAAAAGGTGCCCAGTTCACGGGCCCGAGACATTCCACATATGATGATTTGAACACTCTAGCAGAAATGGTCTCAGAAGGGAAGGTTCGGCTGAATATTGATCAGGTTTATGATTTTTCTCTAAAGTCAGTTAGAGAGGCATATCGTAGTCTAAAATTGGGACACACTCGAGGTAAGAAAGTCGTAAAAGTAAGAAAGTAGCAGAGAGGTGCCAGCAATGGAAAGTTTAGAAGAAAAGTATGCTCAGACATTAGAAAATAGCAACCTGAGTTTAAAACAACGTCAAGTATTATTATCAAGTCTAAAGTTATTTTCAGAAGTTGGCTTTGAAAATACAACAGCCAGCTTTATTGCTAAGGAGGCTGGAGTTTCAGAAGGGACAGTTTTTAGTTACTTTAAAACTAAGGAAGGCATCTTAGAAGCAATTTTATCGACTTTTCTTAAGCAAGTTATTCCAGATGTGATTGCTGATTTTTCTGAGAAGAAATTTACAGCAAACCAAGAGTCTTTTCCGCTATTTTTAAGAAGCATAGTTCGAGATAGACTAGTTTTTATTCAGGAGAATCAAATGCAAGTTAAAATTCTCTTGAACCGTTCTTTTATTGATGAAACTATTTCTGACCAGTTAGGGAATACCATTGTTCACTCTATCATTAAGCCAATTAGTCCGGTTCTGAATCAGTTTAAAGAAAATGGTGTTATCCGAGATTGGTCAAATGAAAGAATTGTTCGCTATATTCTAGCTTTGAGTCTTTCTTATGCTCTTCCAATGATGTTGAATAATAATGAGGTCCTAGACATAGATGAAGCAGTAAATGAAATTGTTGAATGCCTGTCTTTTGCCTTAGTAGAAGTAAAATAAATCTTGATTTTAAGCTTACTATTTTAAATAGTGAGCTTTTTTGAAGCCGACATAAAAATCCCCAATCAGAGCGATTGAGGATTAAGCAAATGAATCTTAAACAATACCTTGTGCAATCATAGCATTGGCTACGTTTTCGAAGGCAGCGATATTAGCACCAGCCAGGTAGTCAGTACCAAGATCGTATGTTTCAGCAGTTGTTTTAGCTGTGTTGAAGATGTTGGTCATGATGTCTTTGAGACGTCCATCAACTTCTTCACGGGTCCATGAGAGGCGAAGGCTGTTTTGGCTCATTTCAAGCGCTGATACAGCTACACCACCAGCGTTGGCAGCTTTGGCTGGTCCGTAAAGGATTCCGTTTTCTTTGTAGACTTTAATCGCATCAAGGTCACTAGGCATGTTAGCACCTTCAGATACACAGATAACGCCTTGAGCAACCAAGCGTTTAGCTGCTTCACCGTTGATTTCGTTTTGAGTCGCACATGGAAGAGCGATGTCATAGTTGCCAGCGTAAGTCCATACAGAACCTTCATGATAAGTAGCAGTTGCTTTCTCAGCTGCATACTCAGTCAAACGTGCACGACGGTTATTTTTCACATCTGCTAGAAGGTCGAAGTCGATACCATTATCGTCAATGACATAGCCGTTTGAGTCAGATACAGAGATAACAGTCGCACCAAGTTCAGTTGCTTTTTGAAGAGCGTATTGGGCTACGTTACCAGAACCTGAAATAACCACTTTTTTACCAGCAAAGCTGTTACCGTTGGCTTTGAGCATTTCTTCAGTATAGTAAACCAAACCGTAACCAGTTGCTTCTGGACGAATCAAGCTACCACCGAATCCAAGAGGTTTACCAGTCAAGACACCTGCATCAAATTGGTTAAGACGTTTGTATTGTCCGTAAAGGTAACCAATTTCACGTCCACCAACACCGATATCACCAGCAGGTACGTCAAGTGATGGTCCGATGTATTTTTGCAATTCAGTCATGAAGCTTTGGCAGAAGCGCATCACTTCAGCGTCAGTCTTTCCTTTAGGATTGAAGTCTGATCCCCCCTTACCTCCACCGATTGGAAGTCCAGTCAAAACGTTTTTAAAGATTTGTTCGAAGCCGAGGAATTTCAAGATTCCTTGGTTTACAGTTGGGTGGAAACGAAGTCCGCCTTTATATGGTCCAACAGCTGAGTTGAATTGAACACGGTAACCACGGTTGACTTGGACTTTTCCCTCACGGTCCACCCAAGGAACACGGAAAGAAATCACGCGCTCAGGTTCAGTGATACGTGCCAAGATATTTTCTTCGATATACTCAGGGTGTTTTTCAAATACAGGTTCTAAAGTGCTGAAGAATTCTTCAACCGCCTGGAGAAATTCAGCCTCATGCCCATTACGAGCTTTTACAGTTGCAAACACGCTTTGGATATAGTCTTTAGCAGATGTCATATCGTTCTCCTTTTGTTGTTATATTTTATTACATGAGCCATTATAGCAGAATTTTTTTTGAGTGTAAAGAAAAAAACAGAAATTTTCTAAAAATTCTTTCAATTTACAATAAACTATTTTTCTGACAGTAAAAAACGAACGTTTTTTGCAAAAATAACTTTCTCAAAAAGAAAATCTGAAAGTATGGTATAATATTAGAAATAAATGGAATCCGGAGGATCAGAATCATGGTATCGACGAAAACACAAATAGCTGGTTTTGAGTTTGACAATTGCTTGATGAATGCAGCGGGTGTGGCTTGTATGACGATAGAGGAACTAGAAGGGGTCAAAAACTCAGCAGCAGGAACCTTTGTCACGAAGACAGCGACCTTGGACTTCCGTCAGGGGAATCCTGAACCACGTTACCAGGATGTTCCACTTGGTTCTATCAACTCTATGGGCTTGCCAAATAATGGTTTAGATTATTATCTGGACTATCTTTTGGATTTACAGGAAAAAGAGCCAAACAGAACTTTCTTCTTATCTCTGGTCGGCATGTCTCCAGAGGAAACTCATACCATCTTGAAAAAAGTCCAAGAGAGTGAGTTTAAAGGACTGACAGAGCTTAATCTTTCTTGCCCAAATGTTCCAGGGAAGCCTCAGATTGCCTATGATTTTGAGACAACAGACCGTATCTTGTCAGAAGTATTTGCCTACTTTACCAAACCTCTTGGAATTAAATTGCCACCATACTTTGACATTGTTCACTTTGACCAAGCAGCAGCTATTTTTAACAAGTATCCACTTAAGTTTGTCAATTGTGTCAACTCGATTGGAAATGGTCTCTATATCGAAGACGAGTCTGTCGTCATTCGTCCTAAAAATGGTTTCGGTGGCATTGGTGGAGAGTATATCAAACCAACCGCTCTCGCGAATGTACATGCCTTCTACCAACGTCTTAATCCGCAAATCCAAATCATCGGAACGGGTGGCGTTCTGAACGGACGTGATGCCTTTGAACATATCCTCTGTGGTGCCAGCATGGTACAGGTGGGAACTACCCTTCACAAGGAAGGCGTCGGTGCTTTTGAGCGTATTACCAATGAACTAAAAGCAATCATGGCAGAAAAAGGGTACGAAAATCTAGAAGATTTCCGTGGGAAATTGCGCTATATTGACTAAATGAAATAGAAAAAACAGAAGAAAGGAGAGAAGATGCTAGCCGTAGAAGAGAGTCAAAACTTGTCTCTATCAAACTTATCTAGCCTGACCTTATTTACAGGTTCGGACCAAGGTCAGTTTGAAGTTATGAAGGATCAAGTGCTGAAGCAGCTCGGCTATGATCCAGCCGATCTCAATTTTGCCTACTTTGACATGAAAGAAGTAGCCTATAAGGATGTGGAACTGGAGCTGGTCAGTCTTCCTTTCTTTGCAGATGAGAAAATCGTGATATTAGACCATTTTGTCGATATTACAACAGCCAAGAAACGGTTTTTAACAGACGATGAACTCAAGGCATTTGAAGACTATCTGGACAATCCTTCCCCGACAACCAAACTCTTGCTATTTGCAGAAGGAAAACTGGATAGCAAGAGACGGTTGGTCAAGCTGCTCAAACGTGATGCGACTGTCTTTGACGCTATTGAACCCAAGGAACAAGAGATTCGTCAGTATTTCCAAAAATGGAGTCAAACACAAGGTTTGCAGTTTGTGGGGCAATCCTTTGAAAATCTACTTATCAAATCTGGTTTCCAATTTAGTGAAATCCAGAAAAATCTCCTTTTTTTACAGTCTTATAAGTCAGACGGCGTGATTGAGGAGAAGGACATTGTCGAAGCCATCCCTAAGACCTTACAGGACAACATTTTTGATTTGACTCAGTTTATTTTAGCTAAGAAGATTGACCAGGCGCGTGACTTGGTTAGAGATTTGACCCTGCAAGGGGAGGACGAAATCAAGCTCATAGCGGTCATGTTAGGACAGTTCCGAACCTTTACCCAGGTGAAAATTTTATCAGAGGCTGGTCAGACGGAATCACAGATTGCAAGCAGTCTGGGGACTTATTTGGGACGCAATCCTAATCCTTATCAAATCAAGTTCGCTCTGAGAGATTCGAGAGGGATTTCCTTGGGGTTTCTCAAGCGAGCGATTTCTTATTTGATTGAAACAGACTACCAGATTAAGACAGGTGTCTATGAAAAAAGTTACTTGTTTGAAAAGGCACTCTTGCAAATTGCGGCAGAAGCAAATTGAGCAAAAAACTTGAAAAAAGAGGATGATTGCGTTATCATTTTCATATAGAAAGAAAAAGAGGTATTACAGATGGCTATTATCTTACCAGACCTTCCATACGCATACGACGCTTTGGAACCATATATCGATGCTGAAACAATGCACTTGCACCATGACAAGCACCATCAAACCTACGTCAACAATGCCAATGCTGCTCTTGAAAAACACCCTGAAATCGGTGAAGACCTTGAAGCTTTGCTTGCTGATGTAGAATCTATCCCAGTCGATATCCGTCAAGCGCTTATCAACAACGGTGGTGGACACTTGAACCACGCTCTTTTCTGGGAATTGATGACACCTGAAAAAACAGCTCCATCAGCAGAACTTGCAGCAGCAATCGATGCAACATTTGGTTCATTTGAAGAATTCCAAGCAACCTTCACAGCAGCAGCTACAACTCGCTTTGGTTCTGGATGGGCTTGGTTGGTTGTCAACAAAGAAGGGAAGCTTGAAGTGACTTCAACAGCAAACCAAGACACACCAATCTCAGAAGGTAAAAAACCAATCTTGGGCTTGGACGTATGGGAACATGCTTACTACGTGAAATACCGTAACGTTCGTCCTGACTACATCAAAGCTTTCTTCTCAGTGATTAACTGGAACAAAGTAGATGAGCTTTACGCAGCAGCTAAATAAAAATATAGAGGGAAGAGTCAATCTTCTCTTTTTTGGTTTATAAGGCAGAAGTCTGACAGAATCGTCAGACTTTTTTCATTTTTATGAGAAACGTGCTAACTGCTAGAAAATATGGTAAAATAGAGTGTTAAGTAATCGTGGAAAAGGAAGACTATGCGTAAAGAAATTGCACCTGAATTATACAACTATAACAAGTTTCCTGGCCCAGAATTTCAGGTAAATGGGGATAGGGTTGAGACTGAAGGGATTGCTTTTACCTTGGTTGAAAATATCAAGGATGCTTTCGATGTGACAGTCTTTAACCAGCGCTTCTCAGAAGTGTTGACCAAGTTTGATTATGTCGTGGGGGACTGGAGCAATGAACAGCTTCGCCTGCGCGGTTTTTACAAAGACGACCGAACAGAGGAAAAAATTGAAAAAATCAGTCGCTTACAAGATTATCTTTTGGAGTACTGTAGTTATGGTTGTGCTTATTTTGTCCTAGAAAACCAAGCACCTAAGCGTGCGTCATTTGACAAGAAAATGCGTAAAAAGGATGAGGAAAACCTTCCTAGAAGAGGAAAGAAACCTTCGCAAAACAAGAGAAAACCAAATGCGGATAAGAGAAATAGACGTCGTCATAAGGACCAAAAGTCTCAGAAAGAGGACAAGGGACAGCGCCATTTTGTCATTCGTCAAAAATAGATAGAGAATAAGGAGAAGAGATGAAACCGTCTATTTACAGTTTAACACGTCAAACCATGCAAGAATGGGTATTAGAACAAGGAGAAAAGAAATTCCGAGCAGATCAGATCTGGGAATGGCTCTACCGTAAACGTGTCCAGTCATTTGAAGAAATGACCAACCTTTCCAAGGATTTGATTGCCAAGCTCAATGAGCAGTTTGTGGTAAATCCATTGAAACAACGCATCGTGCAAGAGTCGGCTGACGGTACTGTTAAGTATCTTTTCGAGTTGCCAGATGGCATGTTGATTGAGACAGTACTGATGCGTCAACACTACGGACTGTCAGTCTGTGTGACCACTCAAGTCGGCTGTAATATCGGTTGTACCTTCTGTGCCTCTGGTTTGATTAAGAAGCAACGCGACCTTAATAACGGTGAAATTGTAGCGCAGATCATGCTGGTTCAGAAATATTTTGATGAGCGTGGTCAGGACGAGCGTGTTAGTCATATCGTTGTCATGGGAATTGGTGAACCATTTGATAATTACAACAATGTCTTGAATTTCGTCCGTACAATCAATGATGACAAGGGGATGGCTATCGGTGCTCGTCACATCACAGTTTCAACCTCAGGTTTGGCCCATAAAATTCGTGACTTTGCTAATGAAGGTGTACAGGTTAATCTGGCTGTTTCCCTTCACGCACCCAATAATGAGTTGCGCTCAAGCATCATGAAGATTAACCGTGCCTTTCCGATTGAAAAGCTCTTTGCTGCTATTGAGTACTATATCGAAACAACCAATCGCCGTGTGACCTTTGAGTACATCATGCTGAATGAAGTCAACGATGGTGTTGAACAAGCCTTGGAGTTGGCTGAGTTGCTCAAGAACATCAAGAAATTATCTTATGTAAACTTGATTCCCTATAACCCAGTTAGTGAACATGACCAATATAGCCGTAGTCCTAAAGAGCGCGTGATGACCTTCTATGATACCCTCAAGAAAAAAGGGATTAACTGTGTCGTCCGTCAAGAGCATGGTACAGATATTGATGCGGCTTGTGGACAATTGCGTTCCAATACAATGAAACGTGACCGCCAGAAGGCAGTCGCAGCGGTAAATCCATAAAATGACTAGAAAAAGAGAATTATTCTTAAGATTGGGAGTGGCTATTTACAGTCTTTGCATTGTCTGTTTTTGTTTTACTCCCCAACCTCAACTTCCTACAGGAGTGGAAACTCCAGGTATTCAAACTTTTGGACGCCTGGTTTTTCTTTTAACTCCCTTAAACTCCCTTTGGAAACTGGGTGAAGTGACTAGTTTGGGACAAGTCATTTGGATCTTTTTGCAGAACATTTTGAATGTCTTCTTGCTCTTCCCTCTGATTTTCCAACTTCTCTATCTCTTACCCTCTCTAAGAAAAACTAAAAGGGTTCTTCTTCTCAGTTTTATATTGAGCTTGGGAATCGAGTGCACACAACTAGTTTTAGACTTTTTCTTTGATTTTAATCGGGTCTTTGAGATTGATGATTTATGGACCAATACTTTAGGCGGCTACCTAGCTTGGCTCCTCTATAAACTACTACATAAAAACAAGATAAGGAATTAGAATGAGTATCCTAGAAGTTAAAAATCTGAGTCACGGTTTTGGTGACCGTGCAATTTTTGAAGATGTGTCCTTCCGTCTCCTCAAGGGAGAACATATCGGTTTAGTCGGTGCTAACGGTGAAGGAAAATCAACCTTTATGAGTATCGTGACTGGTAAAATGCTACCAGATGAAGGGAAGGTTGAGTGGTCTAAGTATGTGACCGCTGGCTATCTGGACCAGCACGCTGTGCTAAAAGAAGGCCAAACTGTGCGTGATGTTTTGCGTACAGCCTTTGATGAGCTTTTTAAAGCAGAAGCTCGTATCAATGATCTTTATATGGATATGGCTGAAGAGGGAGCAGATATCGATGCGCTGATGGAAGAAGTTGGCGAACTCCAAGATCGTTTGGAGAGTCGTGACTTCTATACCTTGGATGCTAAGATTGATGAAGTAGCGCGTGCTCTCGGTGTCATGGACTATGGTATGGATACAGACGTAACAGCCTTGTCAGGTGGTCAAAGAACCAAGGTACTCTTGGCTAAACTCCTCCTTGAAAAGCCAGATATCTTGTTACTGGACGAGCCAACCAACTACTTGGATGCTGAGCATATTGACTGGCTCAAACGCTATCTCCAAAACTATGAGAATGCCTTTGTCCTTATTTCGCACGATATTCCATTCCTCAACGACGTGATCAATATTGTCTACCATGTGGAGAACCAACAATTGACTCGCTATTCTGGAGATTACTACCAGTTCCAAGAAGTCTATGCTATGAAGAAATCTCAGTTAGAGGCAGCCTACGAACGCCAACAGAAAGAGATTGCCGACCTTAAGGACTTTGTTGCCCGAAATAAAGCCCGTGTTGCAACACGAAACATGGCCATGTCTCGTCAGAAGAAATTGGATAAGATGGATATTATCGAACTTCAAAGTGAGAAGCCAAAACCATCCTTTGATTTCAAACCAGCTCGTACACCTGGGCGCTTTATCTTCCAGGCTAAGGATTTGCAGATTGGTTATGACCGTCCACTCACCAAACCCTTAAACCTTACCTTTGAACGCAATCAAAAGGTTGCTATTATCGGGGCAAATGGTATCGGGAAAACAACTCTCTTGAAGTCTCTCTTGGGAATTATTCCGCCAATCGCTGGAGAAGTCGAACGTGGTGACTACCTTGAACTTGGCTACTTTGAGCAGGAAGTGGAAGGGGGCAATCGTCAAACACCACTAGAAGCAGTTTGGAACGCCTTTCCAGCACTCAATCAGGCAGAGGTCCGAGCAGCACTTGCTCGTTGTGGTTTGACAACCAAGCATATCGAAAGTCAAATCCAGGTCTTATCAGGTGGGGAACAAGCCAAGGTGCGCTTCTGTCTCTTGATGAATCGTGAAAACAACGTTTTAGTACTTGACGAGCCGACCAACCACCTGGATGTGGATGCCAAGGATGAACTCAAGCGAGCCCTTAAAGAGTACAAGGGGTCTATCCTCATGGTCTGCCACGAGCCAGACTTCTATGAAGGCTGGATGGACCAAATCTGGGACTTTAATAAACTAACTTAAAAATGAGGGAAAAAGAAATACAGTATCGAATGCGGATACTGTATTTTTTAGGTTATTTAGGATTTAAAATCGTAGTCCTTGACCACTTCGATACTGTCAATGGTGATAGCAGTAGTTGGTTTATCTTTTTCATCTTTTTCAGTCTTGGCAATCTTGTCAACAACATCCATGCCATCGATGACTTGACCAAAGACAGGATGTTTGCCATCTAGGCTAGGATTTCCGCCCTCTTTATAGGCTTCGATAATTTTCTTTGGATACTTGCTAGTAGGGAGTTTAGCAGAAATATCTGTTGAGTTTTGGTTGATGAAGAATTGGCTACCGTTGGTGTTTGGTTGACCAGTGTTAGCCATAGCAAGTGCTCCGCGGATATTGTATAGGTAAGGTGAGATTTCATTTTTGAAACCAGTTCCCTTGTCCTTCGTTTTATCCTTATCATGCCAGATGGATTGACCACCTGTACCATCTCCCTTAGGATCTCCAGTTTGTACCATAAAGCCATCGATGACACGGTGGAAGGTGATGCCGTTATAGTAGCCTTCCTTAGCGTGAGTAAGGAAGTTTTCAACTGCTAGAGGTGCTAGTTTTGGAAAGAGTTTGATGCGTACATCGCCTTGATTTGTGTGTAAAATGACTTCGGCTTCATCTTCAGCAACTTCCTTAGAAAGTTGAGGGAAGTTGGCATTTTCATTGGTCAAAGCGTCATTCAAATCTTTGGCAGCTTGAGCAGCCGCTTTTGAGCTTTCTTCTGCTGCAAGACTGGAGTCGACATAGTTATCGCCACGGAGACCACGTTGGATACTAGTACACCCAGCAAGGGCAACAGTTGATAGTAAAAGAAGGGTTGCTAGTTTTTTCATTGTTTTCCTCTCAAAAATTCATTTCTATCATTGTACCCTAAAAGGGAGGTGATTTCAAATGTTAATGATTTTACTAAAAATTTCTAGTAGTTAAAAAAAAATAAAACTCTGTCAAGTTTTTTTCTTGACACCTGTCAAAAATCTGCTATAATAGAACATGTGCTAAATAGCTCAGCTATTTCACCGAAATAAAAAATAAGAAAAGAGACATTAAAAAATGGCAGTTAAAATCCGTTTGACTCGTATGGGTTCTAAGAAAAAACCTTTCTACCGTATCAACGTAGCAGACTCACGTTCACCTCGTGACGGACGTTTCATCGAAACAGTTGGAACTTATAACCCACTTGTTGCTGAAAACCAAGTAACTTTGAAAGAAGACCGCGTTCTTGCATGGTTGGCTGATGGAGCTCAACCTTCAGATACAGTTCGTAACATCCTTTCAAAAGAAGGCGTATTGAAAAAATTCCACGATTCTAAATTCTCAAAATAAGTTTAAAGTAGGTTGACAGATGGATACGATTGAAAATCTCATTATTGCGATTGTGAAACCTTTGATTTCACAACCAGATGCCTTAACTATCAAGATTGAAGACACACCAGAGTTTTTGGAGTATCACTTGGATCTTGACCAAAGCGATGTCGGTCGTGTTATCGGTCGTAAGGGTCGCACTATCTCAGCGATAAGAACGATTGTCTACTCTGTCCCAACTGAAGACAAAAAAGTAAGAATCGTTATCGATGAAAAATAAAGAAAGCGGGACAGATGTCTCGCTTTTTTGTTAGGAGGAGAAGATGAAGGATTTAACGTTTAGACAATTACAAGCCTATTTACTCGAACATTACCAACAGTCTCGGACTGAGGAAGGCCTCTTTATCAAGCTAGTGGAGGAAGTCGGAGAAGTAGCCGAGGTCTTGAATGGGCGCTCCGGTCGAAAAAAGGGCGTTCAGGACTCAAACGAGGAACTAGCCAAAGAACTGGCTGATATCATTCATTACACCGTCGCAATCGCGGCTATCAACGATATTGACCTAACCAAAACCATCTTTGACAAAGATAAGAAGGCTGCCATTAAGTACCAACATGAACGAGATTTGGAAGGCTTTTTGAAGGGAGATTTGAGAAATAATGGACACTGACTATTTTTTAAAAATAGACTGGGCGATGTATATTGATTGGTTATTGCGAATTATACAGATTTCGACTTTTATCGGTGTAATTTTAAAAATTAGTTTCCAGAATAAGGCCTATATTAATAATATCGAAATTCAGGCAATTAAACCAATCGAATTTGATTCCTTACATACGAGATTTCATCATATTTATGAGTTTAAACATAATAAAAATGATAAACATTATAACCATTTGATTTTTTATCCAAAAGAAGTTGATATTGAAATTGTAGAATTTTATTCTTTAATCTATGATTCAAAAAGTAATCGTTTAGTCGTTCATGATAAAATACATACAGTTAAAAATTTAAAAAATTATACATGCCTATTAATTCATACAAATTTACCTGAGACTATACCTAGTTTAAGAATGAAATGGAAGACAAGTCAAGGTCAAATTGGGGAGTATACATTTTATAGTACTATGTATAACGGGAATATAAATATCTCTTCTTTCAAATATAAATTAACATTAAAGAGGAAACTACTAGCAATTTTGGGATTATAGCTGATTTTCTCCAACTTGTGAAAATCCCTGGAACGTGATAAAATAAAGGATAGAAATAGATACAGGAGATAAGATGAACTACTTTAATGTTGGGAAAATCGTCAATACGCAGGGTCTACAGGGTGAGATGCGAGTCTTGTCTGTGACGGATTTTGCTGAGGAACGGTTTAAAAAAGGGGCAGAGCTGGCTTTATTTGATGAAAAAGACCAGTTTGTCCAAACAGTGACCATCGCAAGCCACCGTAAGCATAAGAATTTTGACATTATCAAATTCAAAGACATGTACCATATCAATGCGATTGAAAAATACAAGGGGTATAGTCTCAAAGTCGCTGAGGAAGATTTGAATGACTTAGACGATGGAGAGTTCTATTATCACGAGATTATTGGTTTGGAAGTTTACGAGGGAGACGACTTGATTGGAACTATCAAGGAGATTCTACAACCAGGTGCCAATGATGTCTGGGTGGTTAAGCGAAAAGGTAAGCGAGATTTGCTTTTACCTTACATTCCGCCAGTAGTTCTCAATGTTGATATTCCAAACAAGCGGGTTCAAGTGGAAATCTTAGAAGGACTAGACGATGAAGATTGATATTTTAACCCTCTTTCCTGAGATGTTTTCTCCACTGGAGCACTCGATTGTTGGAAAAGCTAGAGAAAAAGGGCTCTTGGATATCCAGTACCATAATTTCAGAGAATACGCTGAAAAAGCCCGTCATGTTGACGATGAGCCCTATGGAGGCGGTCAGGGGATGTTGCTCCGTGCCCAACCTATTTTCGATGCTTTTGATGCCATTGAAAAGAAAAATCCCCGCGTCATTCTTCTCGATCCTGCTGGAAAACAGTTCGATCAAGCTTATGCCGAAGATTTGGCCCAGGAAGAGGAACTGATCTTTATCTGTGGTCACTATGAAGGGTATGACGAGCGCATCAAGACCTTGGTAACCGATGAAATTTCCCTAGGAGACTATGTCTTGACTGGTGGTGAATTAGCAGCCATGACCATGATCGATGCGACCGTTCGCTTGATTCCAGAAGTGATTGGCAAGGAGTCTAGTCACCAAGACGATAGTTTTTCTTCAGGACTCCTCGAATATCCTCAATACACACGCCCTTATGACTATCGAGGCATGGTGGTGCCAGATGTGCTCATGAGTGGTCACCATGAAAAGATTCGCCAGTGGCGACTTTACGAAAGTCTAAAGAAAACCTACCAGCGCAGACCTGATTTGCTAGAAAACTATCAACTGACAGTAGAAGAAGAAAAAATGCTGGCAGAAATCAAAGAAAACAAAGAATAAGGAGAATCTTATGCAAGTAATCAAACGTAACGGAGAAGTTGCCGATTTTGATCCAGATAAAATTTACCAAGCTGTCCTAAAAGCAGCTCAGACAGTTTATGTTTTGACTGATGACCTACGTCAAAACCTAGCTCAAGTCACTAAAAAAGTAGTCTTGGACTTGGAAGAAGCAAAAGTAGAACGTGCGACTATCAGTATGATTCAATCAATGGTTGAAAATCGTTTGCTGGGAGCAGGTTACATCACCATTGCAGAGCACTATATCTCTTATCGCTTGCAACGTGATTTGGAGAGAAGTGGGTACGGTGACCACATCGCAGTTCACCTTCATTTTGAACAAATCCGTTAAGAAAAAGAGTGGGATGCAATGAACATCTCACTCTTTCTTAAATAGACTTTTCTGTGCCTTTTCTACTGTAGAAGGGACAAAACGGATTCTCCTGATGTCACCAATCCGAATAATACGTGTCACATTTCTAGTGAAATTTTTGACAATAATCTGCTTACGGCTGGTATCATATTTGACAATATCACCCGTAAAACTCGTCTCAGCAAGTATCACATGAACAGCCGCCTTTTTCTGGATGGCTTGTTCAATCATAGTAGTGAGGGAGTTATCCTCGATTTGAGGATTATCATCATTCCCATTGAGAAAACCATGTAGTTTATCTAGAACTAGTTTGAATGTCTGCCTCATAGAATCCTCCCTTCTTATCTATCCACATTATATAAAATTTTGCTAAAAACTACAAGATTTTTCGAATAATCTAATGAAAACTAAAAAGGAGAACAAAATGGCAGAATTTACATTTGAAATCGAAGAACACTTACTGACCTTGTCCGAAAATGAGAAAGGATGGACAAAGGAACTAAATCGAGTTAGCTTTAATGGTGCGCCAGCAAAGTTTGATATTCGAACTTGGAGTCCTGATCATACCAAGATGGGCAAAGGAATCACCCTTACAAACGAAGAATTTCAAGTAATGGTGGATGCCTTTAAAGGCAATCAGTAAAAGAGCCACGGGACTATTGTCCCAGGCTCATTTTTTATCTTGAGAAATAAGTGATGCTTTTCAATCGTTCTAGTAGGGGACGACCAATGAAACTAATGGCAATGATCTTACCAAGATCAGGGAGGATAAAGGGAAGGACACCAACTGCTAGCGCCTTATCGAATGGCATTCCAGCAAGGAAGTGGAGGCTGAGAATACCTCCGACAAAGACGAGGGAATCACCCAAGAGATTGGCTAGGAAAATACGAATATAGCCACTGTTTTTATGGATGAGATAAGATGTAAGTCCAGCGTAGACAAGGTCGAACCAAAGATAGCCTGCACTTGGACCGACTAAAATGTGGAATCCAGCTCCTCCCCCTGCAAAGACAGGTAAGCCAATGGCACCCAGTAGGAGATAGAGAGCAACAGATAGAACGGCTTCTCTGGGTCTAAAAACAGTAGCAATCAGACCGATTGCGAAGTTTTGTAGAGTGAAGGGGACAGGACCGATAGGGAGACTGATTTGTGCCAAAACGGCGATAAGAGCAGCACCGATAGCAGGGATAGCATAGATATGAGCTTTTTTCAAAACTGTTAACCTCTTTTTAAAATTATAGTAACTATTATACTGATTCAGAAGAAAAAGTCAACCCATTTTTTTAAGTCAAGGTAACAATTTTGTAACAGCCGATTTTGCATGTAAAAAGAGACCTCTTGAGGTCTCTTTCGATAATTAGCGCATGGTCACAAACTCTTCAGAAGCAGTTGGGTGGATAGCTACTGTAGCATCAAAGTCTGCCTTAGTTGCTCCCATCTTGATGGCAACAGCGAATCCTTGAATCATCTCATCCACTCCGTAACCAAGTCCGTGAAGTCCAACAACTTTTTCGTCAGCACCCGAGGTGATGAGTTTGAAGCGAGATTCTTGACGATGGTTTGTAACGGCTGAGTACATAGATGCAAAGCTTGACTTGTAGACTTTGATGTTATCTTGGCCGTATTCTTTGATAGCTTGATCTTCAGTTAAACCGACTGTTCCGATTGCTGGGTGAGAGAAGACAACAGTAGGGATAGTTGTGTAGTCCATCTTAGCACTTGTTCTTCCATTAAAGAGACGTTCAGATAGGGTACGTCCAGCCTTGATGGCTACTGGAGTTAGTTCCTTCTCACCCGTAACGTCTCCGAGAGCATAGATACCATCTACAACTGTATTTTGATACTCATCCACTTGGATAAATCCACGTTCGTTGAGTGTAACTCCAGCCTTTTCTAACTCCAGTCCGTCTACATTTGGACGGCGGCCGGTAGCCCAGATAACTTGGCTGGCAGTGTGACTAGAACCGTCTTCGAAATGAATGGTAATACCTTGCTCCGTCTCTTCGAGCTTGACGGGTACCTTGTGTGTGTGCAAAGGTAGACCTGTTTTTTCCATTTCATTGACAAGTCCTTCAACGATGTAGCTGTCAAAACCACGCAAGGGACGATCGCGACGGACAAACAAATCAGTTTTTACTCCTAGTGCGTGGAGAACACCTGCTAATTCAACGGCAATATAACCAGCTCCAAGAATCGCAACGGAGTCAGGAAGTTGCTCCCAAGCAAAGACATCGTCTGAGCTACCACCGAGTTCAGCTCCAGGAATAGTTGGGATGCTTGGACGAGCTCCAGTCGCAATCACGATATGCTTGGCACGAATCAATTCACCATTAACGCTGACTGTGTGGGAATCAACGAAATGAGCACGGCCTTCAATCAAATCAACACCGTTGCGCTTGAAACTTCCATCATAAGATGAGCGGGCACGATCGATGTAGGCTTCACGATTTTGACGAAGTTTTGCGAAATCAAATTGCACATCTGAACTTGTAAAACCATAATCAGGTCCGTAGTGGTGGAAGCTTTCAGCGATTTGCGCTCCATACCACATGATTTTCTTAGGAACACAGCCAACGTTGACACAAGTTCCACCCAATTTTTTCTCTTCGATAACAGCTGCTTTGGCGCCGTGTTCTCCAGCTCGGTTCATAGTGGCGATGCCGCCACTTCCTCCACCGATGGCGATGATATCATATTCTCTCATAGAAAACTCCTTATAGCATTGATAGTCATATTCTATCGTTTTTACTTTTTGAATGCAAAAATCTGCTACGCCCTAAAGAAATAGCAGAAATCACTTGCTAAATATGAAAATAAGGTGTATGATGTTACTAGTACAATTTCGCATAAATCAAATGGAAACAAGGCATGTTTCCTGAATTGTTCTCTTTTCTCTCTGAACAATCATTGTTTAGAGTAGGTAAATTTGCTATAATGGTCTTTGTATTGAAAATAAAATAGGAGTTTTGTGATGAAGGGGAATAAGAAAACTAAAAAATGGCAACTATACACAGCTATTGGTGCTGCAAGTATTATTATAATCGGTGCAGCGGGTATTTTGCTATTTAGACAGCCCTCTCAGGCTGCCGGTAAGGATGACACATCGCATCTCGTAGTCGCAAAGGAAGGAACAGTTGCCTCCTCTGTTCTTTTATCTGGTACTGTCACCGCAAAAAATGAACAATATGTTTATTTGGATGCAAGTAAGGGTGAGGTAGATGAGATCTTGGTTTCTGTTGGAGATAAGGTTGACAAGGGACAAGCGCTCGTAAAATACAACAGCACAGAAGCGCAATCTGCTTATGATGCAGCTAACCGTGCCATAGCCAAGGCGGATCGTCGCATCAAGGACTTGAAGGAATCACGAAACAACACTCTAGCTGATTCGGAAGAATATGATGGAGCGCAGGAATCTTCAGTCTCTTCCATAGATTCTCAGATAAGTGATGCTCGTGATAGTCGTGCTGATGCAGAGGCACAACTTAAAAAGGCGCAGGCTCAATTGGACGCAACAAAGATTCTGAGTACGCTAGAAGGTACAGTTGTAGAAGTTAATCGCAATGTATCGAAGTCCACAAGTGCTGCAAATCAAGTGATGGTTCATGTAGTAAGTAACGACAATCTACAAGTCAAGGGAGAACTTTCTGAGTACAATCTTGCCAATCTTTCTGTTGACCAAGAAGTGACCTTCTCTTCTAAAGTTTACCAAGATAAAACTTGGACAGGGAAGATCAGCTATATTTCAGCTTACCCTAAAAATAGTGGGGAAGGAACGAATGCTATAACCGGGGGGAATACTGGTTCTAAATATCCTTATACGATTGAAGTGACGAGTGAGATTGGTGATTTAAGACCAGGTTTCACCGTTAGTGTTGAGGTTAAAAGTGACAAGAAATCAATCCTCGTCCCCTTAACCAGTGTCATTACTGAAGACGGGAAAAACTATGTTTGGGTGGTTGACGAAGAAAATAAGGCTAAGAAAATCGAAGTTAGCCTAGGAAATGCTGACGCAGAAAACCAAGAGATCACGTCTGGTTTGACAGACGGAACCAAAGTCATCAGTAATCCAACAACTTCCTTGGAAGAAGGAAAAGAGGTGAAGGCTGATGAAACAACTAATTAGTCTAAAAAACATCTGCCGGAGCTATCGAAATGGTGAACAAAAACTGCAGGTCTTGAAAAATATTAATTTGGAGATTAGCGAAGGGGAATTTGTTGCCATTATGGGACCATCTGGTTCGGGTAAATCTACTCTGATGAATACCATCGGAATGCTGGATACCCCGACTAGCGGCGAATACTACCTAGAAGGTCAAGAAGTGGCCCGTCTAGGTGAAAAGCAGTTGGCACAGGTACGTAACCAACAAATTGGTTTCGTCTTTCAACAGTTCTTTCTTTTGTCAAAGATGGATGCTGTTCAAAATGTTGAGTTGCCCTTGATTTATGCAGGAGTTCCAGCTGCCCAACGTCGCAAGTTGGCAGAGGAATATCTGAGTAAAGTAGAGTTGACTGATCGTATTCATCACCTTCCTTCAGAGTTGTCTGGCGGTCAAAAACAACGGGTGGCCATTGCGCGTGCTCTTGTTAACAATCCCTCAATCATCCTAGCTGATGAACCGACAGGTGCCTTGGATACGAAAACAGGAAGTCAAATCATGGAACTCTTGGTTGAGTTAAATGAAGAAGGCAAGACTATTATTATGGTAACGCACGAGCCCGAAATTGCAGCCTATGCAAAACGCCAGATTGTAATCCGTGATGGAGTTATTTCGTCTGATAGCGCTCGTTTGGAAGGAAAGGAGAACTAAGATGCAAAATCTGAAATTTGCCTTTTCATCTATTATGGCACACAAGATGCGCTCCTTTCTGACCATGATCGGCATCATCATTGGAGTTTCTTCAGTGGTTGTCATCATGGCTTTAGGGGACTCTATGTCTCGTCAGGTCAATAAAAATATGACAAAATCTCAGAAAAATATTCAGGTATTTTTCTCGCCAATTAAAAGTAAGGATGGTTCCTTCACACAAAAGCAATCTGCACTGACACTATCTGGTAAAGAAGATGTTCACGTAGAACCACCTAAAACACAGGAATCATGGGTTAAGGAAACTGCCAAACTAAAAGGCGTAGATGGCTATTATGTGACTAATAGTACAAATGTTACTTTGACCTATAAGGATAAAAAGGTAGAGAGAGCAAGTCTGACAGGTGGAAATATTACTTATATGTCTGCTGTAGAAAATAAAATTATTGCAGGTAGGGATCTGAGAGAACAAGACTACCGAGATTTTGCAAGTGTGATTTTGCTAGATGAAGAACTCGCTAAAAGTCTTTTTGAATCGCCTCAGGCAGCACTCAATCAAATCATTTCAGCCAATGGATATAGCTATCGCGTGATTGGTGTTTATTCTAGTCCTGCCGTTAAAAGTGCTAAGATGTTTGGTGTAGGTGGTTTACCGATTACAACCAATGCTTCTGTAGCAGCTAATTTTAATGTAGAGGAAATTTCTAATATTGTCTTTCGTGTGAATGATACGAGTCTGACTCCGACTTTGGGACCAGAACTCGCACGCAAGATGACAGAAATTGCAGGAGTACAGCAGGGAGAATATCAGGTTGTAGACGAAACTGCCGCTTTTGCAGAGGTTCAGCAAATCTTTGGTTTTATGACTGCTATTATTAGTGCTATCGCAGGAATCTCTCTCTTTGTGGGAGGGACTGGAGTTATGAATATCATGCTGGTTTCTGTAACGGAGCGTACTCGTGAGATTGGTCTTCGTAAAGCATTGGGAGCTACACGGGCTAATATCTTGGTTCAGTTTTTGATTGAGTCCATGATTTTGACCTTATTAGGTGGAGTCATCGGTCTTGTTAGTGCGGCGGGCTTGACCACGCTAGCAGGTGCCTTGTTAAAAAATATGATGGAAGGAATAGAAGTTGGAGTCTCGCTCCCGATCGCTCTCTTTAGCTTGGCTGTTTCGGCCAGCGTTGGTATGATTTTCGGAGTCTTGCCAGCTAATAAAGCCTCTAAGCTTGATCCAATCGAAGCCCTTCGCTATGAATAAGATAATCAATAGGAAAAACAAGATGGACATTTGTCTATCTTGTTTTTGTATGGATTTCCCTATCGAAAATCACCGAAAATATGATATAATAAAGTGTTAGAAAAACAGGTTTCATTTGCCTGGAAAGGAAATATTATGTCTAAAAAGAATTTTTATATTACAACACCGATTTACTATCCATCTGGTAAACTTCATATCGGTTCTGCCTACACAACCATCGCTTGTGATGTTTTAGCACGTTACAAACGTCTTATGGGCTACGATGTCTTTTATCTGACAGGCTTAGATGAGCATGGTCAGAAAATCCAGCAGAAAGCGGAAGAAGCTGGCATTACACCACAAGCCTATGTTGATGGGATGGCAGTTGGAGTCAAAGAACTCTGGCAATTACTTGATATCTCATACGATAAATTTATCCGTACAACTGATGACTACCATGAAAAAGTAGTGGCGCAAGTCTTTGAACGCTTGCTAGCTCAAGATGACATCTACTTGGGTGAATATTCTGGTTGGTATTCAGTCTCAGATGAGGAATTCTTTACAGAAAGCCAGCTGGCGGAAGTTTTCCGTGATGAAGCTGGAAATGTAACTGGCGGTATCGCTCCATCAGGTCATGAAGTCGAATGGGTTTCTGAAGAATCATACTTCCTTCGCCTCAGCAAATACCAAGACCGTTTGGTCGAATTTTTTAAATCTCATCCTGACTTCATCACTCCTGATGGTCGCCTTAATGAAATGTTACGCAACTTCATCGAGCCAGGTTTGGAAGACTTGGCAGTGTCTCGTACAACCTTTACATGGGGAGTACCAGTCCCATCCAATCCAAAACACGTTGTCTATGTTTGGATTGATGCCCTTCTCAACTATGCGACAGCCCTTGGTTACGGTCAAGATGAGCATGGTAACTTTGACAAGTTCTGGAATGGAACAGTCTTCCACATGGTAGGGAAAGACATTCTTCGTTTCCACTCCATCTACTGGCCAATCCTTCTCATGATGTTGGATATCAAATTGCCGGATCGCTTGATTGCTCACGGTTGGTTTGTCATGAAAGATGGCAAAATGTCTAAGTCTAAAGGGAATGTCGTTTACCCTGAAATGTTGGTAGAGCGTTATGGACTGGATCCACTTCGTTACTACCTCATGCGTAGCCTTCCAGTTGGTTCAGATGGGACCTTCACTCCTGAAGACTATGTAGGTCGTATCAACTATGAACTAGCCAATGATCTTGGAAACCTCCTCAACCGTACGGTTTCTATGATTAACAAGTATTTTGATGGGCAAATCCCTGCCTATGTAGAAGGTGTGACAGAGTTTGATAATGCTCTTGCTCAAGTAGCAGAACAATCAATCGCAGACTACCATACACACATGGAAGCAGTCGACTACCCACGTGCTCTTGAAGCAGTCTGGACTCTGATCTCTCGTACCAATAAATACATCGACGAGACTGCTCCGTGGGTCTTGGCCAAGGATGAAGCTCTTCGTGACCAATTGGCAAGTGTTATGTGCCACTTGGCAGCTAGCCTTCGTGTTGTTGCTCACTTGATTGAACCATTTATGATGGAAACCAGTCGTGCAGTCTTGACTCAACTTGGTCTAGCAGAAGTTGTTAGCCTTGAGAACTTGAGCTTGGCTGATTTCCCTGCAGGTGTAACTGTGGTTACTAAAGGAACTCCAATCTTCCCACGTCTGGATATGGAAGAAGAAATCGCCTATATCAAGGAACAAATGGAAGGCAATAAACCTGCAGTCGAAAAAGAATGGAACCCAGACGAAGTCGAACTCAAGCTAAACAAGGAAGAAATCAAGTTTGAAGACTTCGACAAGGTTGAAATCCGTGTTGCTGAAGTCAAAGAAGTTTCTAAAGTAAAAGGTTCTGATAAGTTGCTTCAATTCCGCTTGGATGCTGGTGATGGTGAAGATCGTCAAATCCTCTCAGGAATTGCAAAATACTATCCAAACGAACAAGAATTGGTCGGCAAGAAAGTTCAAATCGTTGCCAATCTCAAACCACGAAAGATGATGAAAAAATATGTCAGCCAAGGTATGATTCTCTCAGCTGAACACGATGATAAACTAACTCTTCTTACAGTTGATCCAGCTGTACCAAACGGAAGTGTGATTGGCTAAAAGCGAAAAACCAACGTTAGGTACGTTGGTTTTTCTTGTTATGTGCGAGATTTTCTAAGAAGTGGTCTATCTCTTTTTGGGACCTGAGAACAATTATTTTCTCTGGATAGGTTTCTTGAATCCGTTGATAGCGTTCCTTAGCGGATTTGCTCCGCCCATCCCAGAGAATCCATCGGATAAACTCCCAATTAAATTGCTCTTTACAACCAGCTGCCATACTTTCTCTAACCTTGCCTCGGTATGTGAGATACCGTTTGAAGGCCCGAAAGAGACAAGTCCATGGTGAAAAATTGAGGAAGATGATTTGGTCAGCTTCCTGCATTCTTTCTTCGTAATAGCACCAAGAGTAGTTGCCATCGACTACCCAAGCTTCATGCTTTGTGAGAAAGTTTTTCATCTCGGTCAACATCCATTCGCGGTCACTGTCTTGCCAACCAGGTTGAAACTGAAGTGTATCCATATGTAGTCTAGGGATGGAGTAGTGGCTAGATAACTTTTCTGCCAGAGTTGACTTACCAGATCCAGAATATCCGATGATTGCGATTTTCATTTTCTACCTTTTCTTATTAGAGGATAAAAAAACAGCCTCTATGGACTGTTTCTTATTTAGCAAGTTTAGCTGAAAGACGAGCTTTATCGCGGCTTGCTTTGTTTTTATGAATCAAACCTTTAGTTTCTGCTTTGTCAATAGCTGAGCTAGCAGCACGGAAAAGTTCTTCAGAAGGGTTTGCTTCGAAAGCTTTGATAGCAGTACGCATAGCTGATTTTTGAGCTGAGTTTTTTTCGTTTTGTTTAACGTTCAATTCAGCGCGTTTGATAGCTGATTTAATGTTTGCCAATGTTCTTACCTCCATATTTACTAACTATACCATTATATCCGAAAACTTAGGTTTTGACAAGGGGAAATTATTTTTTTAGATAAATTTCATCGATTTCATGGTTTTTAGTCTTGTGGAGAATGACCTCGGCGCGATTTCTTGTTGGTTCGATATAGTTTTGTAGATTTGTAAGATTGATAGTATTCCATACTTGATGGGCAAAAGACTCTACTTCCCCTATTGGCATTTGAGTAAAACGGTGGTAGTAGCTGTCAGGATCGTTTTGGGCAAAGCTGAGGAGTTTCAAAAAGCGGTCTAAATACCAGCTTTCGATGTCTTCAACAGCTGCGTCTACATAGATGGAAAAGTCAAAAAAGTCGGTGATGTAAAGGCGCTCATTTTGAGGATTTTGAAAGACATTGATTCCTTCAACAATGACGAAATCTGCAGCCTTAACGCACTGTTTCTCCCCAGGAACAATATCATAAACCTCATGAGAATAGACGGGGATATCGACATTCTGTCCATTTTTTAAGCGATCAAGAAAATTCAGCAAGGCTTCCATGTCATAACTCTCTGGAAAACCTTTACGATTTAAGATACCTTGGTCAATTAAAGTTTGGTTGGGATAGAGAAAGCCATCCGTTGTCACTAGTTCTACAGTAGCATCTGAAAGTGTACGGGAGAGAAGGATTTGTAGGAGGCGGCTAGTTGTTGACTTGCCGACGGCGACACTACCCGAAACCCCAATAATAAAAGGTTGGGGCTTGCTATCTCTCTGAAGAAAGATTTCTTTTGAGAAAGACAAATCTTCTTTGGCTTTTTTATAGATATGGATAAGGTGAACCAGTGGCAGATAGATGTCTGTTACATCTTGCAGACTGATTTGGTCGTTAAAACTCTTGATGGAGTCCAGTTCTTCTTCCGTCAAGGGAGGGGTTGTCTTGCGATGCAAGGACTGCCATGTTTGGCGGCTGATTTTTTCAAAATGTAAAAATTCGTTGGTCATAATGTTTCCTCGTTCGATATCTTAGTATATCATATTTCATTTATAAAGACATAAATGAATTAAATCCATTTATGATATATAGTTTTTAAAAGAAATAAAACCATTGAAAAGTTTTAATTGTTATTATAATAGATGTAGTCTGTGTCTTGAAATTTAGCTTTGTAAACGATTTAACATTTCACTAAAATATGGTAAAATAGTTTTATGAGTAAAATGTATTATGCAGAAAATCCTGATGCAGCTCACGATATTCATGAATTGAGAGTAGAGTTGCTGGGACATAAAATGACCTTTTTAACGGACGCAGGTGTCTTTAGTAAAAAGATGATTGACTTTGGTAGTCAGCTCTTACTGAAGTGTCTAGAGGTTGAGAAAGATGAGCGAGTGCTAGATGTCGGCTGTGGGTATGGTCCCCTAGGACTTTCTTTGGTCAAGGCTTACGGAGTACAAGCTACCATGGTCGATATCAATAATCGTGCTCTGGACTTGGCGCGAAAAAATGCTGAGAGAAACCAAGTTTCAGCAACTATTTTCCAATCAAACATCTATGAGCAAGTTGAAGGGAAATTTGACCATGTCATTTCCAATCCGCCGATTCGTGCAGGCAAACAAGTTGTTCACGAGATTATCGAAAAGAGCATGGATTTTCTGGAAGACGGTGGAGACTTAACAATCGTTATTCAGAAAAAACAGGGTGCTCCTAGTGCCAAAAGCAAGATGGAAGACGTTTTTGGCAATTGTGAGGTCGTTAAAAAAGATAAGGGATACTATATCCTTAGAAGTGTGAAAGAATGAGAGCAGTTGATTTAATCCAAAAAAAACGAGACGGTCAAGAATTGACTTCAAATGAAATCAAGTGGTTGGTAGAAGGTTATGTGGCTGGAACAGTCCCAGACTATCAGATGTCTGCTTTTGCTATGGCTGTTTGTTTTAAAGGACTGACGACACGTGAGATTTCTGATTTGACGATGAATATGGTTAAGACGGGTCAAGAGTTTGATTTGTCAGCCATAGAGGGTATCAAAGTAGATAAACATTCTACAGGTGGTGTTGGTGATAAAGTAACCTTGATTTTAGCTCCTCTTGTTGCTAGCTTCGGTGTGCCTGTGGCAAAAATGAGTGGTCGTGGTCTTGGTCATACGGGTGGTACGATTGATAAATTGGAGTCTATCAAGGGCTATCAAGTCGAGCAGAGTCAAGAAGATTTCATTCGTCAGGTACAGGACATTGGTGTATCTGTCATTGGTCAATCAGATCAGCTGGTTAAAGCAGACAAACTTCTCTATGCTCTTCGTGATGTGACAGCGACTGTCGATACCATTCCTTTGATTGCTAGCTCTGTCATGAGTAAGAAAATCGCTGCTGGGGCGGATGCCATTTTGCTAGATGTGACAGTTGGTGAGGGTGCCTTTATGAAGACTGTTGAGGAGGCCCGCGAATTGGCTCAAACCATGGTTGATTTGGGGAAGACAGTTGGTCGAAAAACAGTTGCAGTCATTACTGATATGAGCCAACCCTTGGGGCGAGCAATTGGAAATCGTCTGGAAATCCTTGAAGCGTTGGAGATTTTACAGGGTCAAGGCCGTCAGGATATTACCCACTTTATCTGTGAACTGGCTCAAATTATGCTTGGTTTAGCTGATGTTGAGAAAACCGTTGAGGAAATCCGTAAACATCTCGAGAATGGGCAAGCACTTGCTAAGTTTGAAGAAATGGTGGTGGCTCAAGGTGGTGATCTAGAAGATCTCTACCGCCCAGTAAATGTTGCACATGTAGTGGATATCCCGGCGCAAGAGTCAGGTGTCATTTCAGCCCTTCCAGCTATGGAATTTGGTCTATATGCCATGAGACTAGGAGCTGGTCGCGCAGTCAAGACTGATGCTTTAGACTATGAAACTGGAATCGTTTTTGATAAAAAAGTTGGTGAACCTGTCCAGAAGGGTGAAATTGTCGCAAAAGTATATACAAATGGAAAAATTTCTTCTGAACTAGTTACAGAATTTCAAAAATATGTTAAAATAAATGATGGAGTGCAACGTTTACGAGAAATTATAGAAATCATCTCATAAAACCAGGGAGAATCCGAATATGAAGTTAAATAAATATATCGATCATACGCTTTTAAAGCCAGATTCGACTCAAGAGCAAATCGAACGTTTGCTATCTGAAGCGCGTGAGTATGATTTTGCCAGTGTTTGTGTCAATCCCACATGGGTAAAACATGCAAAAACAGGGCTTGAAGGCTCAGATGTAAAGGTTTGTACAGTAGTTGGTTTCCCGTTGGGAGCAACAACTTCAGCTGTGAAGGCTTTTGAAACAAAAGAAGCTATCCAAAATGGTGCAGATGAGATTGATATGGTTATCAATGTCGGTGCCCTCAAATCTGGCAATCTTGATTTAGTTGAGTCAGACATCCGTGCTGTTGTAGAAGCAAGCGGCGATAAAGTAGTAAAAGTTATTATTGAAGCTTGTTTGTTGACAGATCAAGAAAAGGTTGTGGCCTGCCAGTTGTCTCAAAAAGCGGGAGCAGACTTTGTGAAAACTTCGACCGGATTTTCAACTGGTGGAGCGACTTTGCCAGACGTTAAATTGATGCGTCAGACAGTGGGACCTGATATGGGTGTTAAGGCTGCAGGTGGAGCGCGTTCTTACGCGGATGCCCTGGCCTTTGTGGAGGCAGGTGCTACTCGTATCGGAACTTCTGCTGGTGTAGCCATTTTAAAAGGAGAATTGGCTGATGGCGACTACTGAGTTGATCGAATTAGCAATTGAAACCAGCAAGAAAGCCTATGTACCCTATTCTCACTTTCCTATCGGAGCTGTTTTAGTTGCCAAGGATGGTAGTATTTATACAGGTGTGAACATCGAGAATGCTAGCTATCCCTTGACTAATTGCGGGGAGCGTACAGCTATCTTCAAAGCAGTTTCGGAGGGACAACGGGAATTTTCAGAGTTGATTGTCTACGGACAAACTGAGAAACCCATCTCGCCATGTGGTGCTTGTCGTCAGGTCATGGTTGAGTTTTTTGAACAAGATCTAAAAGTGACCTTAGTCGCTAAAGATAAATCGACGGTCGAGATGACGGTCGGGGAGTTACTTCCATACTCATTTACAGACTTAAACTAGTCTGCTCCACTCTCTGAGTGGCACGGTCCTTGTGACCAACCAATCCATACTTGCAACATCGTTGCACATCTTATTTAGGAGGTTCAGTAATGAACAAGAAACAATGGCTAGGCCTTGGTCTAGTTGCAGTAGCAGCAGTTGGACTTGCTGCATGTGGTAACCGCTCTTCTCGTAACGCAGCTTCATCTTCATCTGAAATGAAGACAAAAGCAGCAATCGTAACAGATACTGGTGGTGTTGATGATAAATCATTTAACCAATCAGCTTGGGAAGGTCTGCAAGACTGGGGTAAAGAACACAATCTTTCTAAAGATAAAGGTTACACTTACTTCCAATCAACAAGTGAAGCAGACTATGCTAACAACTTGCAACAAGCGGCTGGAAGTTACAACCTGATCTTCGGTGTTGGTTTTGCCCTTCACAATGCGGTTGAAGAAGCAGCTAAAGAACACACTGACATCAACTATGTCTTGATTGATGATGTGATTAAAGACCAAAAGAATGTTGCTAGCGTAACATTTGCTGATAACGAAGCTGCTTACCTTGCGGGTGTTGCAGCGGCTAAAACAACTAAAACAAAACAAGTTGGTTTTGTAGGTGGTATTGAGTCTGAAGTTATCTCACGTTTTGCAGCTGGATTTAAAGCTGGTGTTGAATCTGTAGATCCATCTATCAAAGTACAAGTTGACTATGCTGGTTCATTTGGTGATGCTGCTAAAGGTAAAACAATTGCAGCAGCACAATACGCAGCTGGTGCAGACGTTGTTTATCAAGCAGCAGGTGGTACAGGTGCTGGTGTCTTTGCAGAAGCAAAATCACTCAACGAAAGCCGTCCTGAAAATGAAAAAGTTTGGGTTATCGGTGTTGACCGTGACCAAGAAGCAGAAGGTAAATACACTTCTAAAGATGGAAAAGAATCAAACTTTGTTCTTGCATCTACTTTGAAACAAGTTGGTACAACTGTAAAAGATATTTCTAATAAAGCAGAAAAAGGTGAATTCCCTGGCGGTCAAGTGATCGTTTACTCATTGAAAGATAAAGGGGTTGACTTGGCAGTAACAAACCTTTCAGAAGAAGGTAAAAAAGCTGTCGAAGATGCTAAAGCTAAAATCCTTGATGGAAGCGTAAAAGTTCCTGAAAAATAATGGATAAAAGTCATTTCTTAGGAAGCGGCCTTCGGCCGCTTTTTTAAGAGTTGAGACAAAGTCATTTTGTCTCAGTAAAGCTTGCTACTAGAGAAACTAGCAAGTTTTATTGAAATAAAATAAACCTCTGAAAGGAAGAGCATATGGCACACGAAAATGTCATTGAGATGCGGGATATTACCAAGGTGTTTGGTGAATTTGTTGCCAACGACAAAATCAACTTGCACCTACGAAAAGGTGAAATTCATGCACTTTTAGGAGAAAATGGGGCTGGTAAGTCCACGCTCATGAACATGTTAGCAGGGCTTCTTGAACCAACCAGTGGTGAAATTGTGGTCAACGGTCAAGTTGTCAATCTTGATTCACCATCTAAAGCAGCTAGCTTGGGAATCGGAATGGTTCACCAACACTTTATGTTGGTAGAAGCCTTCACAGTTGCTGAAAACATCATTTTAGGTAGTGAATTAACTAAAAATGGTGTATTAGATATCGCTGGAGCTAGCAAAGAAATCAAGGCTCTTTCTGAACGTTATGGATTAGCTGTGGATCCTTCTGCTAAGGTGGCAGACATCTCAGTTGGAGCTCAACAACGTGTAGAAATTTTAAAAACCCTTTATCGGGGGGCTGATATCCTTATCTTTGATGAACCAACGGCTGTTTTGACTCCATCAGAAATTGATGAGTTGATGGCTATTTTGAAAAATCTGGTCAAAGAAGGAAAATCAATTATCTTGATTACCCACAAGTTGGATGAGATTCGCGCAGTTTCTGACCGTGTTACAGTTATCCGTCGTGGGAAATCAATTGAAACCGTCGAAATTGCAGGGGCTACTAATGCAGATTTGGCAGAAATGATGGTTGGACGCTCTGTCTCCTTTAAAACAGAGAAACAGGCACCACAACCAAAAGAAGTGGTCTTGTCTATCAAAGACTTGGTTGTTAATGAAAACCGCGGTGTACCAGCTGTGAAGAATCTCTCTTTGGATGTTCGTGCTGGAGAGATTGTCGGTATTGCAGGTATTGATGGAAATGGTCAATCTGAACTCATTCAGGCCATTACGGGTCTTCGTAAGGTTGAGTCTGGCAGTATTGAATTAAAAGGAAAATCAATCGTAGGGATGCACCCTCGACAAATTACGGAACTCAGTGTGGGACATGTTCCTGAAGACCGTCACCGTGATGGTTTGATTTTAGAGATGATGATTTCAGAAAATATCGCTCTTCAAACCTACTACAAAGAACCACTCAGTAAGAATGGTATCTTAAACTATGCCAATATCACTTCACATGCTAAAAAATTGATGGAAGAATTTGACGTCCGTGCGGCAAGCGAATTTGTTCCAGCGGCAGCTCTTTCAGGAGGAAATCAACAAAAAGCAATTATTGCTCGTGAAATTAATCGAGATCCTGATCTCCTTATCGTCAGCCAGCCAACTCGTGGTCTGGACGTCGGTGCCATTGAATATATCCACAAACGTTTGATTGAAGAGCGTGATAATGGTAAGGCTGTCCTTGTTGTCAGCTTTGAATTGGATGAGATTTTAAATGTCTCAGACCGAATTGCTGTTATTCATGACGGTAAGATTCAAGGTATTGTGTCGCCAGAAACAACGAACAAACAAGAACTTGGTGTCTTGATGGCAGGTGGAAACTTGGGAAAGGAGAAGAGTGATGCCTAAAAAATTACAACAAATTTCGGTTCCCTTGATTTCTGTTTTCCTAGGAATTTTACTCGGAGCCATTGTCATGTGGATCTTCGGTTATGATGCTATTTGGGGCTATGAAGAATTGTTCTACACTGCCTTTGGTAGCCTTCGTGGGATTGGAGAAATCTTCCGTGCTATGGGTCCTTTGGTCTTGATCGGTCTTGGTTTTGCCGTTGCCAGTCGTGCAGGTTTCTTTAACGTCGGACTTCCTGGTCAGGCTTTGGCTGGTTGGATTCTCAGTGGATGGTTTGCCTTGTCAAATCCAGATATGCCACGTCCGTTGATGATTCTAGCAACTATTGTGATTGCCTTGATTGCTGGTGGGATTGTCGGAGCTATTCCAGGTATTCTGAGAGCCTATCTAGGGACATCAGAGGTTATCGTAACCATCATGATGAACTACATTGTCTTGTATGTAGGAAATGCCTTTATCCATGCTTTTCCTAAAGATTTCATGCAAAGTACAGATTCGACCATTCGTGTTGGGGCTAATGCAACCTACCAGACACCTTGGTTGTCTGAGTTGACTGGTAATTCGCGGATGAATATTGGTATTTTCTTTGCCATCATTGCTGTTGCAGTCATTTGGTTCATGCTCAAGAAAACAACTCTTGGTTTCGAAATCCGTGCAGTTGGTCTTAATCCACATGCCTCAGAATACGCTGGTATTTCTGCAAAACGAACGATTATCCTCTCAATGATTATTTCAGGTGCCTTGGCAGGTCTTGGTGGAGCTGTAGAAGGACTTGGAACCTTCCAGAACGTCTATGTTCAAGGTTCGTCATTGGCTATCGGATTTAACGGGATGGCAGTTAGTCTCCTTGCAGCAAACTCTCCAATCGGTATTCTCTTTGCAGCCTTCCTATTTGGTGTTCTCCAAGTTGGAGCCCCTGGTATGAATGCGGCGCAGGTACCATCTGAGCTTGTCAGCATTGTAACAGCGTCTATTATCTTCTTTGTCAGTGTTCATTACCTTATCGAACGCTTTGTCAAACCGAAAAAACAAGTTAAAGGAGGTAAGTAAAGATGTCTATTACAACATTACTCACCCTCTTGGTGTCTTCTATGCTGATTTACTCAGCGCCCCTCATCTTTACAAGTATCGGTGGTGTTTTCTCTGAACGTGGTGGTGTGGTAAACGTCGGCCTTGAAGGAATTATGGTTATGGGTGCCTTTTCTGGAGTTGTCTTTAACCTTGAGTTTGCAGAACAACTTGGAGCAGCGACTCCTTGGATTTCCTTGTTAGTTGCAGGTGCTGTGGGAGCTATTTTCTCCCTCATTCATGCAGTCGCTACGGTTCATTTTCGTGCAGACCATGTTGTCAGCGGTACGGTATTGAACTTGATGGCGCCAGCCTTGGCTGTTTTCTTAGTGAAAGTCCTTTATAACAAAGGACAAACCGACAACCTAAGTCAGACTTTTGGACGCTTTGACTTCCCAGTCTTAGCCAATATCCCAGTGATTGGTGATATCTTCTTCAAGTCAACTAGTCTACTTGGTTATCTGGCGATTGCTTTCTCATTCTTTGCTTGGTTTATTCTCTTTAAGACCCGCTTTGGTCTCCGCCTTCGCTCAGTCGGTGAACACCCTCAAGCAGCGGATACCTTGGGAATCAATGTCTATAAGATGAGATATCTTGGGGTTATCATTTCAGGTTTCTTAGGTGGAATTGGGGGAGCGATTTATGCTCAATCAATTTCAGTTAACTTCTCAGTGACAACTATTGTAGGACCTGGATTTATTGCTCTTGCAGCCATGATCTTTGGGAAATGGAATCCAATCGGTGCTATGCTTTCAAGTCTCTTCTTTGGACTTTCACAAAGTTTGGCAGTTATCGGTTCTCAATTGCCTTTCCTACAAGGAGTGCCAGCGGTTTACCTTCAAATCGCACCTTATGTCTTGACCATCCTTGTCTTAGCAGCCTTCTTTGGAAAAGCTGTTGCACCAAAGGCAGATGGTATCAACTACATCAAATCAAAATAACAGGCTTATTAATAGCATACAAAAAACGTCAGTTTCAAACTGGCGTTTTATTTTTTAGGATTTTGATGAGTTAAGTTCAGTCCCCAAGGAACGAGGTTTTCAGTTTTGTTTTTAATGCGTGTGATATTATCCTTGTGACGAATGATAATCAAGCTAGCAAGTGCTAGGATAATCAGAATGAAGAGAAGGTCATAGCTATTTAAAATAAATCCAAAGAGAGGAAAGAGGAGAACACCAA
The DNA here is from genome assembly GCA_027682205.1 of Streptococcaceae bacterium AF54-32pH5A. Lineage (GTDB taxonomy): Bacteria > Bacillota > Bacilli > Lactobacillales > Streptococcaceae > Streptococcus. Next base: position 417,138 of record JAQDAD010000001.1, on the reverse strand, counting down.
TGACTGCTGCAATAGAAGCAACAACGCTAGATAGGGAAATCATACTACCTAGATAGAGAGTTCCAAAGAATACGACTGCTAGGTAGAGACAGAAGACAGGCGCAAATCCGAAAATCACTCCAGCGCTGGTTGCGACAGCCTTGCCCCCTTTAAATCCTGCAAAGATAGGAAAGGTATGTCCAATGACGGCCAAAAGTCCAAAGACAAGAGGTGATACACCTTGTAGGTGGAAAAGAATTGGAAGTAGTGTGGCCAAGGTTCCTTTGAAAAAGTCAATCACAAAGGTTGTCATACCTGCTTTCTTACCCAAAATACGGAAAGTATTGGTCGTACCAGTATTACCAGAACCATGTTCGCGCAGATTTGTTTGAAAGAAAATTTGTCCAATCCAGAGGCCAGACGGAATCGAACCTAGCAAATAAGCTAGAATTAATAATACAAATGTCATCATAGACCTATTATACCATGAAATGGTGTAGAAAGGCTGAGAATATCTTGTGAAATTGTGACAGCTGAATGGGAAAAACTTTGCAAAATCCCTAGAAAACCTGTAAAATAGTAAAGATGAACAAATAGGAGGTTCCTTGTGTCAAAAAAGGAAATCAATATTAATAACTATAATGATGACGCCATTCAGGTGCTAGAAGGGTTGGATGCGGTTCGTAAACGTCCAGGGATGTACATCGGATCGACCGACGGAGCAGGTCTTCATCATCTAGTCTGGGAAATTGTGGACAATGCAGTCGATGAAGCCTTGTCTGGATTTGGTGATCGCATTGATGTGACTATCAATAAAGACGGAAGTTTGACGGTTCAAGACCATGGTCGTGGGATGCCGACTGGGATGCACGCTATGGGAATTCCAACTGTTGAAGTTATCTTTACTATTCTCCACGCTGGAGGAAAATTCGGTCAAGGAGGCTACAAAACATCTGGTGGTCTTCACGGAGTGGGTTCCTCAGTCGTTAATGCCCTATCAAGCTGGTTGGAAGTTGAAATCACCCGTGATGGTGCAGTCTATAGACAGCGTTTTGAAAATGGAGGCAAGCCAGTTACGACTCTTGAAAAGGTGGGGACAGCACCCAAGTCTAAGACAGGTACCAAGGTTACCTTCATGCCGGATGCGACTATCTTTTCTACGACAGACTTCAAGTACAATACCATTTCAGAACGCCTTAATGAGTCAGCCTTTCTCTTAAAAAATGTTACCTTGTCTTTGACGGACAAGCGAACAGAAGAAGCGATCGAGTTTCATTATGAAAATGGGGTGCAGGACTTTGTTTCCTATCTGAATGAAGACAAGGAAACCTTGACGCCAGTTCTATACTTTGAAGGCGAAGACAATGGTTTCCAAGTAGAAGTAGCCCTCCAGTACAATGATGGTTTTTCAGATAACATTCTCTCCTTTGTTAATAACGTCCGTACCAAGGATGGTGGAACGCACGAGACAGGACTCAAGTCTGCTATCACTAAGGTCATGAATGACTACGCCCGTAAGACGGGTCTTCTCAAGGAAAAAGATAAAAACCTTGAAGGTTCAGACTATCGTGAGGGACTAGCGGCCGTTCTTTCTATCTTGGTTCCGGAAGAACACCTTCAGTTTGAAGGTCAGACCAAGGACAAACTAGGCAGTCCGTTGGCTCGCCCAATCGTTGATAGTATTGTCGCAGAAAAATTAACTTTCTTCCTCATGGAAAATGGAGAACTAGCTTCGAATCTCATTCGCAAGGCCATCAAGGCGCGTGATGCTCGTGAAGCGGCCCGAAAAGCGCGTGATGAGAGCAGAAATGGCAAGAAAAATAAAAAAGACAAGGGCTTGTTGTCGGGAAAATTAACGCCAGCCCAGTCTAAAAACCCTGCAAAAAATGAACTCTACCTGGTCGAGGGAGACTCTGCCGGCGGTTCTGCCAAACAAGGTCGTGACCGTAAATTCCAAGCTATCCTACCTCTTCGTGGTAAGGTTATCAATACAGCCAAGGCTAAGATGGCGGATATCCTCAAAAATGAGGAAATCAACACCATGATTTATACCATCGGTGCGGGTGTCGGAGCAGACTTTTCTATTGAAGATGCCAATTATGACAAGATCATTATCATGACCGATGCCGATACCGATGGTGCCCATATCCAGACCTTGCTCTTAACTTTTTTCTACCGTTACATGCGTCCGCTAGTTGAGGCAGGACATGTCTATATCGCTCTCCCTCCTCTTTACAAGATGTCCAAAGGAAAAGGCAAGAAAGAAGAAGTGGCCTACGCTTGGACAGACGGAGAGCTAGAAGAACTCCGCAAGCAGTTTGGTAAAGGCGCTACCCTTCAACGTTACAAGGGACTTGGTGAGATGAATGCGGACCAGCTCTGGGAAACAACCATGAACCCAGAAACCCGTACCCTCATCCGTGTCACGATTGAAGACTTGGCACGCGCTGAACGCCGCGTCAATGTCCTCATGGGAGATAAGGTCGAACCACGCCGTAAGTGGATTGAAGATAATGTTAAGTTTACGCTGGAAGAAGCGACGGTGTTTTAAGATAGTATAGGAGATATTATGGCGAGACGAAATTATTTTGATATTTTGAAACAGATGGAGTTTGATCCACAGAGAGAACTGAAAAATTTAGTGGACTTACTTAAAATGGAGAATAATTTGGGCCGCGGCTATTATACAACGATAAATAGTGCCATTTCTGATAATTTCTTAGATTATCCTAATCGTTCAACCTTCACCAGTTATTCACAAATGATAGAAGTTATTATTTCAAACATCTATGATACAACTGAACAACTATTTGTTTTCTCTGAGTTATTAGTCGATATTTTTTGTAATCTTGCGGAAAAATTTACTGATGAAGAGAGTGAGTTTATTCAAGTTATATTTGATAATATTACAAGATTCTTAGAATTATCAAATCATGAACTGATCACTTTAGAAAATGGTGACAAGATCATTGTTGAAAAGAATGTTTATGCCTCAGAAGTTTCTCAGATTGTATCTGAAACGAGTATTCAAGATGCGATAAAGGTTTTAGAATATAATCATTTTGCAAATAAAGGAAATGTTCAGCGTAAGAAAGAAATACTTATTTCTTTAGCGAACTACCTTGAGCCATTAAGAAAAGAACTGAATAATTCTGAGGAATTAAAAGATATTATGAAAGTTAACAATCAAAAGGTTATCGCGTTTGAAAAACTTTTTGAAATGTATAATAATTTTGGTTTAAGGCACAATAATTCAAATCAATATCATCTTGATTTGGCTGATGATGAATTGGAACAATGGTACGATGACATCTATACTTCGACTTTATTTGTTATTTTAAGCATGGATGAATCTAGAATTTTGTCGAAATTAAAAACTTTGAGAGAAGAATAGCTAAATCTTTTATAATTGATTAACTAATTTAACTTGAGAAATAGTATGCTAATAGACAGTAATATCAAATAAAGAACAGGTATTAACATGAGAACTGAAACCGAAATGCTCGATGTGATTTTACAGATAGCCGAAACTTTACAAGTCGAGGCTGTCGCTATGTCTGGTTCACGAACGGATACAAAAGCGCCAAAAGATGAGTTTCAGGATTACGACGTGGTCTATGTCGTGGACGATTTAGATAATCTGACGAGTGACCTTTCTTGGTTGGATCCCTTTGGCAACCGTCTGATTGAACAGTATAATGTACTAGGAAACCGTCGTCTCTATCTCATGCTCTTTGAAGATGGCAATCGGATAGATTTGACCCTCTGCCCCAAAGACCACATTCAAGAGTGGGTGGATAGTGAAGCTGATTATACAGTTTTGAAAGATGAGAAAGGCTTGTTTGAGTCCTATACGACAAGTCCAGAGCGTTACTGGACAAGTCCAGCTAGTGAGATTGATTTTGACAAAGCCTGCAATGAATTTTGGTGGGTGTCAGCCTACGTGGTCAAGGGAATCTGTCGCAAGCAACTTTTCTATGCAACTGACCATCTCTACGGGATTTGTCAACAAGAACTCTTGAAGGTCTTGGCTTGGCAGGTAGTAAGCGATAGGGGAAAGGTAGATATCGGCAAGAACTACAAGTATCTCTTTAACTATTTACCTGCTGAGAAAGAGAAACAATTCTCAAATCTGCTTGATTTCTCAAGTTTAGATAAAATCACCCAGTCTTTATTTGCTACCATGGAACTTTTCCACCAAGAGGCTCAATTCCTTGCTCACAAGATGGGATTTGACTATGATATGGAAGTATCTGAGAAGATGATTGGGTATGCTGAGGAAAGAAGATGCTTAAAGTAGTAGATTAGAATTCCATTGATAAGGATGAAGTCTTTTAGTAACATTTCGGAGGATTGTAATGCTTTTAGATTTAGGAATTACTTCATATTTGTTTGGTAAAATAGCGGATTTTTCTTGGAATCAATTTTATGATTCACTAGGTTTGCAAGAGAAGGCTGATAAAAAGAGTTTAAAAAAATTTATCGAAGATTATCGAGATTATATGATAGACCGTCATAAAGATAATCCGTATTTTGAAGAGGTTTTAAGATTTTGGGAGACAAATCATATTGTTGAAGAAATTTTGATGATTGAATATCACTTGAAAAGCAAGTTTGCGACTTATGATGATTTTAAAAACGCTTTGGAGGATCAGTATCCTCAGACTTTCAATAAAAGCTTTTCAATTAGTTTGATGGATGAGCTAGATAAAAAATTGATTGACTTAGTTAGAGAAATGTCTCAGTTTTCTCAGTCAGATACCGCTGTTTTTGCAAATATTGTTAACACATCAAATAAAGAGTCGAATTCTGAAATAGAATCATCATTGGAAGAAATCGCAAAATTATTACATGAATTTAGTGCAAAAAATAATGTTATGTCCAACTCTCAGTTAGCATATATTCAAAAGTCAAAAATCGAAAATTTCAAATTCGTTCCTCCAGAGATATCTAAATGGACATTCACTGCAAAAAATGATTATAAATATAATTATTTTTTGTTTCAATCATTTGAATTTGAGGGGGACTTTGGTGATGATCCAACAGTGTTTTTGATTTATTCAGAGGATGATAATAAAATTGAGTTAGACACCGCTATTCATGGTTTGCAACCTGATAATTTACGAGTTCTAAAATTTAAATCAACAGAAATTGACGGTGATAAATATAAATATAATATTTCTGGAGAGTACTATTATTATTCTAATAGAGGGAATGAATATGATATTAGGCCATTCATTGTTGTTGTGTTAGGTGATGATGTCATGGGATTCGCTACTTTAACAGTGATTAATAAATCATTTAAAAAAGGCCAAAGTTTTATTTTGCCGTTTACTGGACAAAAGCAATTCGTTCCAAAAGGAAGAGTTTTAATTTGGCCAAATAAAAAGGATTTATTAAAAAAACTTCATGAACAACAGACTGGTAGAGTTTTCTATTTAGACAATTCTGTTGTAGATGAAGTAATTAAAATTAAAAAGTATTTTTTGGATTCGTTAAAAGAAGAAGTTAAGGATGCATTAAAACAAGAATATGAATAATCTATTTTTTATTATCCAAACACATCTACTTCTGTGAGATCATTCTTTTCAACTTGCATGTAAAAACCGAACACAGACTAAACGGTGTGCAAAAAAGATAAATCGTTTTTTCGTTACAACCTAGTCCACTTATATAAAATTTGAAAGGAGTTGAACACGCCCTAAATGCTGTGTGAAAAAGATAAATTCTCTTGCGAGCATCACTCGCTTTAAGAATTTCCTATTTTCCCTTTGCATTTTACGGGCTTTGTATCTTATATGAGTAATATCCAAAATATGTCCCTTGAGGACATCATGGGAGAGCGCTTTGGTCGCTACTCCAAGTATATCATTCAAGACCGGGCTTTGCCAGATATTCGTGATGGATTGAAGCCGGTTCAGCGTCGCATTCTTTATTCGATGAATAAGGATGGCAATACCTTTGACAAGAGCTATCGTAAGTCGGCTAAGTCTGTTGGGAACATCATGGGGAATTTCCACCCCCACGGGGACAGTTCTATCTATGATGCCATGGTCCGTATGTCTCAGGACTGGAAGAACCGTGAGATTCTAGTTGAAATGCATGGTAACAATGGTTCTATGGACGGGGATCCACCTGCGGCGATGCGTTATACCGAGGCGCGTTTGTCTGAGATTGCTGGTTACCTTCTTCAAGATATCGAGAAAAAGACAGTTCCTTTTGCCTGGAACTTTGACGATACCGAGAAAGAGCCAACTGTTTTGCCAGCAGCCTTTCCAAACCTTTTGGTCAATGGTTCGACTGGGATTTCGGCTGGTTATGCTACAGATATTCCTCCCCATAATTTGGCTGAAGTTATCGATGCGACAGTTTACATGATTGATCATCCAACTGCCAAAGTTGAGAAGCTGATGGAATTCTTGCCTGGACCAGATTTCCCGACGGGAGGGATTATTCAGGGCCGTGATGAAATCAAGAAGGCTTATGAAACTGGGAAAGGGCGCGTGGTTGTTCGTTCTAAGACGGAGATTGAAAAGCTAAAAGGTGGTAAGGAACAAATCGTTGTTACCGAGATTCCTTATGAAATCAACAAGGCTAATCTAGTTAAAAAAATCGATGATGTTCGTGTCAATAACAAAGTAGCAGGAATTGCTGAGGTTCGTGATGAGTCTGACCGTGACGGTCTTCGTATCGCTATCGAACTTAAGAAAGATGCCAATACGGAGCTGGTTCTTAACTATCTCTTCAAATACACCGACTTACAAATCAATTACAACTTTAACATGGTGGCGATTGACAATTTCACGCCTCGTCAGGTCGGGATTGTCCCAATCTTGTCTAGCTATATCGCCCACCGTCGTGAAGTGATTTTGGCGCGTTCCCGCTTTGACAAGGAAAAGGCTGAGAAACGTCTCCATATCGTTGAAGGTTTGATTCGCGTGATTTCGATTTTGGACGAAGTCATTGCCCTTATCCGTGCATCTGAGAATAAGGCTGACGCCAAGGAAAACCTCAAGGTCAGCTATGATTTTACAGAAGAACAGGCTGAGGCTATCGTAACCTTGCAACTTTACCGTTTGACCAATACGGATGTTGTTGTCTTGCAGGAAGAAGAAGCAGAGCTTCGTGAGAAGATTGCTATGCTGGCGGCGATTATCGGTGATGAGCGGACTATGTACAATCTTATGAAGAAAGAGCTTCGTGAGGTCAAGAAGAAATTTGCGACTTCGCGTTTGAGTAGCTTAGAAGATACTGCGAAAGCAATCGAGATTGATACAGCTAGTCTGATCGCTGAGGAAGATACCTATGTCAGCGTGACCAAGGCAGGTTACATCAAACGTACCAGTACACGTTCCTTTGCGGCTTCCACTCTGGAAGAAATTGGCAAACGTGACGATGATCGTTTGATTTTTGTTCAATCTGCCAAGACAACGCAACACCTCTTGATGTTCACAACTCTTGGGAATGTCATTTATCGACCAATTCATGAATTGGCAGATATTCGCTGGAAGGATATCGGTGAGCATCTGAGCCAAACCATTACAAACTTTGAAACTAACGAAGAAATCCTTTATGCAGAAGTGGTAGATCAGTTTGAGGATGCCACAACCTACTTTGCTGCAACTCGTCTTGGTCAAATCAAACGCGTAGAATGCAAAGAATTCTCTCCATGGCGAACCTACAAGTCTAAGTCTGTCAAGTATGCCAAACTCAAAGACGAGACAGACCAGATTGTAGCCGTGGCTCCGATCAAACTGGATGATGTTCTCTTGATTAGTCAAAACGGTTATGCCCTCCGTTTCAATATCGAAGAGGTTCCGGTTGTCGGAGCCAAGGCTGCGGGTGTCAAGGCCATGAACCTGAAAGCTGATGATGCGCTTCAGGCAGCCTTTATCTGTAACACCTCATCCTTCTACCTCTTGACCCAACGTGGTAGTTTAAAACGTGTTTCTATTGACGAAATTCCAGCAACCAGCCGTGCCAAACGAGGACTACAAGTCTTGCGTGAGTTGAAAAACAAACCGCATCGTGTCTTCTTAGCAGGAGCAGTTGCAGAACAAGGCTTCATCGGTGATCTCTTCAGTACAGAAGTGGAAGAAAACGACCAAACGCTACTTGTCCAATCTAACAAGGGAACAATTTATGAAAGCCGATTGCAAGATTTGAACTTGTCAGAACGCACTAGCAATGGAAGCTTTATATCAGACACCATTTCAGATGAAGAAGTTTTCGATGCTTACCTGAAAGAAGTCTTTAAAGAAAGTAAAGAAAATCCATAAAAAGAATCAGTCCAGAGGGCTGATTTCTTTACGTTGAGAAAATTTTCAGAAAATTACAAATAATACTTGAAATTTTACTAGAAAAGTGTAGAATAGAACACATAGTTTGAATAGTATAAAGGAGAAACACATGACAGTTGCAATTGATTGGGAAAATCTTGGTTTTGCTTATATGAAACTACCTTACCGTTATATCGCTCACTACAAAAATGGTCAATGGGATCAAGGAGAATTGACAGAGGATGCAACCTTGCATATTTCAGAGTCTTCTCCAAGTCTCCACTATGGACAGCAAGCATTTGAAGGATTAAAAGCCTACCGTACCAAAGATGGCAGTATCCAACTGTTCCGCCCTGATGAAAATGCCAAGCGTCTGCAACGTACCTGTGATCGTCTCTTGATGCCACAAGTTCCGACAGAAATGTTTGTAGAAGCTTGTAAAGCAGTTGTGCGCGCAAATGAAGAATACGTCCCACCATATGGAACAGGTGGAACCCTTTATCTTCGTCCACTTTTGATTGGTGTTGGGGATATTATCGGGGTAAAACCAGCAGAAGAGTATATTTTCACCATCTTTGCTATGCCAGTTGGAAATTACTTTAAAGGCGGTTTAGTTCCAACCAACTTTTTGATCCAGGATGAATACGACCGTGCAGCTCCAAATGGTACGGGTGCGGCTAAGGTAGGTGGGAACTATGCTGCTAGTCTCCTTCCAGGTAAAATGGCCAAGTCTCGCAACTTTTCAGACGTTATCTACCTAGACCCATCTACACATACAAAGATTGAAGAAGTCGGATCAGCCAACTTCTTTGGAATCACGGCAGACAATGAATTTGTTACGCCATTGAGTCCGTCCATCTTGCCATCCATTACCAAGTACTCTTTGCTTTACCTGGCAGAGCATCGCTTGGGCTTGACACCGATCGAAGGCGATGTCCCAATTGATAATTTAGATCGTTTTGTAGAGGCAGGTGCTTGTGGTACGGCAGCGGTTATTTCGCCAATTGGAGGTATCCAACATGGCGATGATTTCCATGTTTTCTATAGTGAAACAGAAGTAGGTCCTGTTACACGTAAACTCTATGATGAATTGACGGGTATCCAATTTGGTGATGTAGAAGCACCAGAGGGATGGATTGTCAAAGTGGACTAAAAGACATGAAGTAAAGAAGAACTCCATAGCAGTTGTAACGCTGAAATGGAGTTTTTTCTTGCTAGTTTGAGCATTTTCTTGTACAATAGAGAAAGTGAAAAGAGGTAAAGTATGAGTAAAAAAGATAAGAAAATTGAAATCCAATTAACCGATGCAAAAGTGACTGTTGGAAAAGACAGCTATGAAGGATACATTTTGACAATTGGGAAAAAGGTCATTGGTGAAATTGCCGAATTAGATAGCCAATTTGCCATCATAAAGAATGGAAATGTCGATAGTTTTTATAAAAAACTTGAAAAAGCTGTGGAAATTTTGATTGAAAACTATAATTTAACAAAATAATGCTTGTTTTTTTGAAAATTTCATGATATAATAGTTTTCGTTAAGCATTGGAGAGATAGCGAAGAGGCTAAACGCGGCGGACTGTAAATCCGCTCCTTCGGGTTCGGGGGTTCGAATCCCTCTCTCTCCATCTCATCATTGGGGTATAGCCAAGCGGTAAGGCAAGGGACTTTGACTCCCTCATGCGTTGGTTCGAATCCAGCTACCCCAGTTCTTAGGTAATAAATTCAAGATAAAAAGAAAAATATCTTAGGGTATTTTATTTTTATAATTGAAAGACGTGAACAATACGGACATGTCCTTGCGGGTGCTTAGGAAAAAAATTATAAGTATGTCAAGTTTAGAAAAACTTGATTGTTGGAGGATTTTTTAGATGAACGAATTTGAAGATTTGCTAAATAGCGTTAGCCAAGTTGAGCCTGGTGATGTTGTTAGTGCTGAAGTATTGACAGTTGATGCGACTCAAGCTAACGTTGCAATCTCTGGGACTGGTGTTGAAGGTGTCTTGACTCTTCGCGAATTGACAAATAATCGCGATGCAGATATCAATGACTTTGTTAAAGTAGGAGAAGTATTGGATGTTCTTGTACTTCGTCAAGTAGTTGGTAAAGATACTGATACAGTTACATACCTTGTATCTAAAAAACGCCTTGAAGCTCGCAAAGCATGGGACAAACTTGTTGGACGCGAAGAAGAAGTTGTTACTGTTAAAGGAACTCGTGCCGTTAAAGGTGGACTTTCAGTAGAATTTGAAGGTGTTCGTGGATTTATCCCAGCTTCAATGTTGGATACTCGTTTCGTACGTAATACTGAGCGTTTCGTAGGTCAAGAATTTGATGCTAAAATCAAAGAAGTTGATCCAAAAGAAAACCGCTTCATCCTTTCACGTCGTGAAGTTGTTGAAGCAGCTACTGCAGCAGCTCGTGCTGAAGTATTCGGTAAATTGGCTGTTGGTGATGTAGTAACTGGTAAAGTTGCTCGTATCACAAGCTTCGGTGCTTTCATCGACCTTGGTGGTGTTGACGGATTGGTTCACTTGACTGAATTGTCACACGAACGTAACGTATCACCTAAATCAGTTGTAACTGTTGGTGAAGAAATCGAAGTGAAGATCCTTGATCTTAACGAAGAAGAAGGACGCGTATCACTTTCACTTAAAGCAACAACACCTGGACCATGGGATGGCGTTGAGCAAAAATTGGCTAAAGGTGATGTAGTCGAAGGAACAGTTAAACGTTTGACTGACTTCGGTGCATTTGTTGAAGTATTGCCAGGTATCGATGGACTTGTTCACGTATCACAAATTTCACACAAACGTATCGAAAATCCAAAAGAAGCTCTTACTGTTGGTCAAGAAGTTACTGTTAAAGTCCTTGATGTTAACGCTGACGCAGAACGTGTTTCACTTTCTATCAAAGCTCTTGAAGAACGTCCAGCTCAAGAAGAAGGACAAAAAGAAGAAAAACGCGCTGCTCGTCCACGTCGTCCAAAACGTCAAGAAAAACGTGATTTCGAACTTCCAGAAACACAAACAGGATTCTCAATGGCTGACTTGTTCGGTGATATCGAACTTTAATCAAATTGATAATCACAAAATCCTTTGTTTAAAACAAGGGATTTTTCTTTTGTCTCTTTCTCATTTTTGATATAATAGTTCTATGTTAGATTCAGAAAAACAATCACAATATCAACTGTTAAATGAGGAACTCTCTTATTTACTAGAAGGTGAGACCAATGTTCTTGCCAATCTTTCAAATGCTAGTGCCCTCCTAAAATCTCGCTTTCCTAATACTGTATTTTCAGGTTTTTATCTGTTTGATGGAAGTGAGTTGGTTTTAGGTCCTTTTCAGGGTGGTGTTTCTTGCATTCGTATCCCACTTGGAAAGGGCGTGTGTGGAGAAGCTGCTGAGTTTCAGGAGACTGTTTTAGTTGGCGATGTGAGCACCTATCCCAACTACATTTCTTGTGATGGTCATGCCAAGAGTGAAATCGTAGTCCCCATGCTCAAGAATGGGAGATTAGTTGGAGTCTTAGACTTGGATTCTTCTCTTATCGATGATTACAATGCCATTGATCGTGATTACTTGGAACAATTTGTCGCTATTTTGCTTGAGAAGACAGAATGGGACTTTACAATGTTTGAGGAGAAAGCCTAATGTATCAAGCACTTTATCGAAAATATAGAAGCCAGACTTTCTCACAACTAGTAGGGCAAGAAGTTGTGGCAAAAACCTTAAAACAAGCAGTTGAGCAGGAAAAAATTAGTCACGCTTATCTTTTCTCAGGACCTCGTGGAACTGGGAAAACCAGTGTCGCCAAGATTTTTGCCAAGGCCATGAACTGCCCAAACCAGGTAGACGGAGAACCATGTAATAACTGTTATATCTGTCAGGCAGTGACAGAAGGTAGCCTAGAAGATGTTATTGAAATGGATGCGGCTTCTAACAATGGAGTCGATGAAATCCGTGAAATTCGCGATAAATCTACCTATGCACCTAGCTTGGCTCGTTATAAGGTCTACATTATTGACGAGGTCCATATGTTGTCTACGGGAGCCTTTAATGCGCTTTTGAAGACCCTTGAAGAGCCAACTCAGAATGTTGTTTTTATCTTGGCAACCACTGAATTGCATAAGATTCCAGCAACCATTTTATCCCGTGTTCAACGTTTTGAGTTTAAATCGATTAGAACGCAAGATATTAAGGAGCATATCCAAACTATTTTGTCAAAAGAAAATATCAGTTCTGAACCAGAGGCTGTGGAAATAATTGCTAGACGAGCTGAAGGTGGCATGCGGGATGCCTTGTCTATTCTGGATCAAGCCTTGAGTTTGACTCAAGGGAATGCTTTAACAACAGCTATTTCCGAGGAGATTACAGGCACTATTAGTCTATCAGCTCTAGATGATTATGTGGCCGCCTTGTCCCAACAGAATGTCCCAAAAGCTCTCGATGCTTTGAATCTTTTGTTTGAAAATGGCAAAAGCATGACTCGTTTTGTGACGGATCTTTTGCAGTATTTGCGTGATTTACTGGTTGTTCAGACAGGTGGTGAAAATACTCATCATAGTCCAGTTTTTATGGACAATCTAGCTCTTTCTCAGGAAAGCCTCTTTGAAATGATTCGTTTAGCGACAGTGAGTTTAGCAGATATGAAGGCCAGCTTGCAACCTAAGATTTATGCTGAGATGATGACCATTCGTTTAGCGGAAATCAAACCTGAATCTGTGCTTTCAGGAGCTGTTGAAAGTGAAATTTCTGCACTGAGACAGGAAGTCGCCCGTCTCAAACAAGAACTTGCCAATGTGGGCACAGCTCCTAAACCAGCTGCGGCAGTTCCTAGTCGTCCAGCCCCTTCCAAGACAGTCTATCGAGTGGATCGCAACAAAGTTCAGTCTATCCTGCAAGAAGCTGTCGAAAATCCTGATTTGGCACGACAAAACTTGATTCGCCTCCAGAATGCATGGGGAGAAGTGATTGAAAGTCTAGCTGGACCTGATAAGGCTCTTCTCGTAGGTTCTCAACCAGTTGCGGCCAATGAACACCATGCTATTTTAGCCTTTGAGTCTAATTTCAATGCTGGTCAAACCATGAAACGTGATAACCTCAATACTATGTTCGGCAATATTCTCAGCCAAGCAGCTGGATTCTCACCTGAGATTCTGGCTATTTCCCTAGAGGAATGGAAAGAAGTTCGAGCAGCATTTTCAGCTAAAAACAAGTCTTCTCAAGCTGACCAAGAGGTGGAAGAAGAGAGACTGATTCCAGAAGGATTCGAATTTTTGGCTGATAAAGTCATGGTTGAAGAAGACTAAAAGTGGATTTCATGGTACAATAATCTTATGAATAGACAACAATTTATCATAATAGCATTATTCACGGCTGCTGAGACTTATTTTTTCAATGAATCCTTGATGACTGGTCGCTACATTATGGCAGCTTTTTGGGCGATTCTACTTTTTCGAAATTTTAGGTTAAGCTACGTAATGGGTAAAATCATAGATGCTATTGACCAGCATCTAAACCGTAAGGACTAGCCCTTAGCTTCTGGACAAAATCAAAGCCTTTTAGGCTTTTTTTTGTTATACTAGTAGAGTATATTTATTGACCTTTTGTCCTATTTTTTAGGGATTGTAAGCAATTTCCTAAAGTATTGAGCAAAATGTTTGAAAAAGAAAGGAACTATCATGTCAGTATTAGAGATCAAAGATCTTCACGTTGAGATTGAAGGAAAAGAAATTTTGAAGGGAGTCAATCTGACTCTGAAAACAGGAGAAATCGCAGCGATCATGGGACCAAATGGTACTGGTAAATCGACTCTTTCTGCTGCCATTATGGGGAATCCCAACTATGAAGTCACAAAAGGTGAGGTCTTGTTTGATGGCGTAAACATTCTTGAGTTGGAAGTAGATGAGCGTGCGCGTATGGGACTTTTCCTTGCCATGCAATACCCATCTGAAATTCCAGGGATTACCAATGCAGAATTTCTTCGTGCCGCTATGAATGCTGGCAAAGAAGACGAGGAAAAGATTTCAGTTCGTGAGTTCATCACTAAACTAGACGAGAAAATGGAATTGCTCAACATGAAAGAAGAAATGGCAGAGCGTTACCTCAACGAAGGATTCTCTGGTGGTGAGAAAAAACGCAATGAAATTCTTCAACTCTTAATGTTAGAGCCAACTTTTGCCCTTTTGGATGAGATTGACTCAGGTCTTGATATTGACGCCCTTAAAGTTGTATCTAAAGGTGTGAATGCTATGCGTGGTGAAGACTTTGGTGCTATGATCATCACTCACTACCAACGTCTTTTGAACTACATCACACCAGACGTGGTACACGTGATGATGGAAGGTCGTGTTGTCCTTTCTGGTGGCCCAGAATTGGCTTCCCGTTTGGAACGTGAAGGATACGCAAAACTAGCTGAAGAACTTGGCTATGACTATAAGGAAGAATTGTAATTCCCTCGTATCTTTTAGGAGAAGTAAATGACTAAAGAAACTATTAAACTTTTTTCAGAAATGCACGCTGAACCAAGCTGGTTGTCCGACCTCCGTCAAAAAGCTTTTGATAAGATTGAGAGTTTGGAATTACCAGTTATCGAGCGTGTGAAATTTCACCGTTGGAATCTGGGAGATGGTACGATTACAGAAAGCGAACCATCAGCAAATGTTCCTGACTTCACAGCTATAGACAACCACTTGAAGTTGGTTCAAGTTGGAACTCAAACAGTTTTTGAACAAATTCCAGTTGAGTTGGCTAAACAAGGTGTTGTCTTTACAGACTTCCACTCAGCTTTAGAAGAAATTCCAGAGCTTATTGAGGAGTTCTTTATGTCGTCAGTCAAATACGACGATGACAAATTGGCAGCCTATCATACAGCCTACTTTAACAGTGGTGCTGTTCTCTATATTCCTGATAATGTTGAGATTACAGAACCAATTGAAGGTATTTTTTACCAAGACAGTGATAGCGATGTTCCATTTAACAAGCATATCCTGATTATCGCTGGTAAAAATTCTAAGATTAGCTATCTTGAACGTTTAGAGTCACGTGGCGGAGGTAGTGCCAAGGCAACAGCCAATATCACTGTAGAAGTCATCGCTCGTTCTGGTGCGCAAGTCAAGTTTGCTGCGATTGACCGTCTAGGAGAAAATGTTACTGCCTACATTAGCCGTCGTGGTAAACTAGGCAACGATGCAAGCATTGACTGGGCGATTGGTGTCATGAACGAAGGAAACGTCGTTGCTGACTTTGATAGCGACTTGATTGGGAATGGTAGCCATGCTGACCTCAAGGTCGTAGCTCTTTCAAGTGGCCGTCAGGTGCAAGGGATTGACACTCGAGTGACTAACTACGGTTGCAACTCTATCGGAAATATTCTCCAACATGGGGTTATTCTTGAAAAAGCAACTTTGACCTTCAACGGTATCGGTCACATCATCAAAGGAGCTAAGGGAGCAGATGCCCAACAAGAAAGTCGTGTTCTCATGCTTTCAGACCAAGCTCGTTCAGATGCTAATCCAATCCTTTTGATTGATGAAAATGACGTTACTGCAGGTCATGCGGCTTCTATCGGTCAGGTAGATCCAGAAGACATGTACTACCTTATGAGCCGTGGCTTGGACAAGGCAACTGCAGAGCGTTTGGTTGTTCGTGGTTTCCTTGGCTCCGTTATCGTGGAGATTCCAGTCAAGGAAGTTCGTGATGAAATGATTGCAACTATCGAAGAAAAATTGTCAAAACGCTAAGGGGAAGCCGATGTTAGATGTAGAAGCGATTCGCAAGGATTTTCCAATTTTAGAACAGGTTGTCAATGATGAACCTTTGGTCTATCTGGACAATGCTGCGACGACACAAAAACCACTAGCAGTTCTTGAAACGATTAACCGCTACTATGAGCAGGACAATGCCAATGTTCATCGTGGTGTTCATACCTTGGCAGAACGTGCGACAGCTTCCTATGAAGCCGCTCGTGAAACCATTCGTAGGTTTATCAATGCAGGCTCAACAAAGGAAGTTCTCTTTACTAGAGGAACGACAACCAGTCTTAACTGGGTGGCGCGCTTCGCTGAGGAAGTTTTGACTGAGGGAGACCAGGTCTTGATTTCCGTCATGGAACACCATTCCAATATCATTCCGTGGCAGGAGGCTTGCCGCAAGACTGGAGCTGAGCTTGTCTATGTCTATCTTAAGGACGGGGCTCTAGATATGGATGATTTGCGTTCTAAATTGACTGACAAGGTCAAATTTGTTTCGCTATCCCATGCCTCAAATGTTTTGGGTGTGGTCAATCCTATCAAAGAAATCACTCAATTAGCTCATCAAGTTGGAGCTATCATGGTGGTGGATGGTGCTCAGTCTACACCGCATATGAAGATTGATGTTCAGGACTTGGATGTGGACTTCTTTGCCTTTTCAGGTCACAAGATGGCTGGTCCAACTGGTATTGGTGTCCTTTACGGTAAAGAAAAGCATCTGGAACAAATGTCACCAGTGGAATTCGGCGGCGAGATGATTGATTTCGTTTATGAGCAATCTGCAAGTTGGAAGGAATTGCCTTGGAAATTCGAGGCTGGAACTCCTAACATGGCAGGTGCAATCGGACTTGCTGCTGCAGTAGATTATCTGGAAAACATTGGTATGGATGCAATTGAAGCCCATGAACAAGAGTTGATTGCATACGTTTATCCAAAACTGCTGGCGATTGAAGGACTGACCATTTACGGTTCACAGGACTTGGCGCAACGTTCGGGTGTGATTGCCTTTAACCTAGGTGATCTCCATCCTCACGACCTTGCTACGGCTCTGGATTATGAAGGTGTAGCCGTTCGTGCGGGTCACCACTGCGCCCAACCCTTGCTTCAGTATTTGGATGTCCCAGCAACAGCTCGTGCAAGTTTTTATATCTACAATACAAAGGCAGATTGCGACAAGCTAGTCGATGCCTTACAAAAGACAAAGGAGTTTTTCAATGGCACTTTCTAAACTAGATAGCCTTTATATGGCAGTGGTAGCAGACCATTCGAAAAATCCGCATCACCAAGGGAAATTAGAAGACGCTGAACAAATCAGTCTCAATAATCCAACCTGTGGGGATGTCATCAACCTCTCTGTCAAGTTTGATGCAGAGGACCGTTTGGAAGATATTGCTTTTCTAAACTCGGGTTGCACCATCTCAACTGCCTCTGCTAGCATGATGACAGATGCCGTTTTAGGTAAGACTAAGCAAGAAATTTTAGAACTTGCGACTATTTTTTCTGAAATGGTTCAAGGGCAGAAAGATGAGCGTCAAGATCAACTTGGAGACGCGGCTTTCTTATCAGGTGTTGCCAAATTCCCTCAAAGAATAAAGTGTGCAACCCTAGCTTGGAATGCCCTTAAGAAAACAATTGAAGATCAAGAAAAACAGTAAGACAAGTTTCTTTTGTCTTATGAATCAGTAGAAATGAAGAATGAAAGAAAGGATATTATGGCTGAAGAAAGAGTAGAACCAAAACCAATTGACCTTGGTGAATATAAATTTGGTTTCCATGACGATGTAGAGCCTGTTCTATCGACAGGAAAAGGACTCAACGAAGGTGTTATTCGTGAATTATCTGCTGCCAAGGGTGAGCCTGAGTGGATGTTGGAGTTCCGTTTGAAGTCTTATGAAACCTTCAAGAAAATGCCTATGCAAACCTGGGGAGCAGACTTGTCAGAGATTGACTTTGATGACTTGATTTACTACCAAAAACCATCTGACAAACCTGCCCGTTCTTGGGATGAAGTTCCTGAAAAAATCAAAGAAACCTTTGAACGTATCGGAATTCCAGAAGCGGAACGTGCCTATCTAGCAGGTGCTTCTGCTCAGTACGAGTCAGAAGTGGTATATCACAACATGAAGGAAGAGTTTGAGAAGTTAGGCATTATCTTTACAGATACGGATTCTGCCCTCAAGGAATACCCAGATTTGTTTAAACAATACTTCGCTAAGTTGGTACCGCCGACAGATAACAAGTTAGCAGCCCTTAACTCAGCAGTATGGTCGGGTGGAACCTTTATCTACGTACCGAAAGGTGTCAAGGTAGACATTCCGCTTCAAACCTATTTCCGTATCAACAATGAAAATACAGGTCAGTTTGAACGTACCTTGATTATCGTTGATGAGGGAGCAAGCGTCCACTACGTAGAAGGATGTACAGCACCAACATATTCAAGTAACAGTCTGCATGCAGCCATTGTAGAAATCTTCGCTTTGGACGGAGCCTACATGCGTTATACAACCATCCAAAACTGGTCTGATAATGTCTATAACTTGGTAACCAAACGTGCTAAAGCCTTGAAAGATGCGACTGTTGAGTGGATCGATGGAAACTTGGGTGCCAAAACAACCATGAAATACCCATCTGTTTACCTTGATGGAGAAGGAGCGCGTGGTACCATGCTTTCGATCGCCTTTGCCAATGCTGGACAACACCAAGACACGGGAGCTAAGATGATTCACAATGCTCCACATACCAGCTCGTCTATCGTGTCTAAATCCATCGCTAAAGGCGGAGGAAAGGTTGACTATCGTGGACAAGTAACCTTTAATAAAAATTCTAAGAAATCTGTCTCTCACATCGAGTGTGATACCATTATCATGGATGATTTGTCAGCATCTGATACCATTCCATTTAATGAAATCCATAACTCGCAAGTTGCTTTGGAACACGAAGCCAAAGTTTCTAAGATTTCTGAAGAACAATTGTATTACCTCATGAGTCGTGGTTTATCAGAATCCGAGGCAACTGAGATGATTGTCATGGGATTTGTGGAGCCTTTCACAAAAGAACTTCCAATGGAATACGCAGTTGAGCTCAATCGCTTGATTAGCTATGAAATGGAAGGATCAGTTGGGTAAGAATATGCAGAATCTGAACAGGAAGACTTCCTGTTCAGAATTTTTTTCAAAAAAAGACCTAATAAATATTCACAAAAATACTTTTATGTGGTAAAATAAAACAATTACATTTAGTGGAGATGAAGTATGAATATTTTTAGAACCAAGGATGTTAGTCTGGGACGAACGGAAATGCGTCGCCATTTAAAACTATGGGATTTGATTCTATTAGGAATCGGTGCCATGGTAGGAACGGGAATTTTCACCATTACAGGAACAGCAGCGGCTACACTAGCTGGTCCATCACTAGTGGTTTCCATTGTGATTTCTGCCCTGTGCGTTTCTTTATCAGCCCTCTTTTTTGCGGAATTCGCCTCTCGTGTGCCTGCAACAGGAGGTGCTTATAGTTATCTCTATGCGATCTTAGGCGAATTACCAGCTTGGATTGCTGGCTGGTTGACCATCATGGAATTCATGACAGCTGTTTCAGGTGTGGCGTCTGGCTGGGCAGCTTACTTCAAGGGCTTACTCAGTAATTATGGTATCTCCATGCCTCAAGCCTTAAATGGCACCTTTAATCCCGAACAAGGCACCTATATTGATCTTTTACCTATTTTGGTGCTTGCTCTGGTAACGGGAGTAGTCTTATTGAATTCCAAGGCAGCCCTGCGCTTTAATTCGCTTCTAGTGGTCTTGAAATTCTCTGCTCTTGCCTTATTTATCCTAGTTGGCATTTGGTATATCAAGCCAGAAAACTGGACGAATTTTGCTCCATTTGGTTTTGGTCAGCTTTATGGAGGAAGTACTGGGATTATGGCAGGAGCCTCTTTGATGTTCTTTGGTTTTCTCGGTTTTGAGTCGATTTCCATGGCAGTTGATGAAATTCAAAGTCCGCAAAAAAATATTCCCCGCGGAATTGTGCTTTCTCTGACAATTGTCACCATTCTCTATGCCTTGGTAACAATAGTATTGACTGGGATTGTTCACTATAGCCAACTCAATGTGGATGATGCAGTGGCCTTTTCATTGCGTAGTATCGGAATTGGCTGGGCAGCCAACTATGTTTCACTGGTAGCCATTCTAACCCTGATAACGGTATGTATTTCCATGACTTATGCTTTGTCTCGAATGATATATAGCTTAGCACGTGATGGACTTTTACCTCAAAGTTTCAAACAACTAAGCAAGACCAGTCGCGTTCCTAAAAATGCGACCCTCTTAACAGGAGTTGTTTCAGCCCTTGCTGCCGGAGTGTTTCCTCTAGCCAGTATTGCAGCCTTCCTAAATATCTGTACGCTAGCTTATCTCATTTTACTAGCCTACGGAATAATAAAACTCAGAAAAGATAAGGGTATGCCCCAAAAAGGAGAGTTTAAAACTCCTTTGGTGCCACTTTTGCCAATCCTTTCCATCCTTATCTGTGTTTCCTTTATGCTTCAATATAGTCTAGATACCTGGATTGCCTTTGGCATTGCTCTTGTAGTTGGTCTAGTCATCTACTTTACTTATGGTTATCATCATTCAACCCTCACAGAAGAAAAATAAAAGCTGGGAAATCCCAGCCTTTTAATCTTTCACATAAGTAAAGCCTTCACCCAGAATTTCATGAGCTTCGGTGATAGTGATGAAGGCTTGGGGATCGACTTTGTGAATCATATCCTTCATTTTAACGATTTCATTTCGACCAACGATACAATAAATGATTTTCAAATCTTTCTTACTGTAGTAGCCCTGACCAGAGATATAGGTCACGCCACGTCCTAGTTCTTCATTGATTTTATCAGCCAATTGTTCAGGATACTGAGTGATAATCATAAACCCTTTACCAGCATAGCCCCCTTCCCCAATCAAGTCGATAACACGAGCAATGATAAAGTCAAACAAGAGGGTATAGGTGACAAGACGAAGATCCTGGAAGATGATTAAAATCAACATTAGGATGAAAAAGTCAATCCCAAAGAGTAATTTTCCAATCGAAATATTGGTGTATTTGTTGAGAATACGGGCAACGATATCTGATCCTCCAGTTGTACCTCCAGCGTTAAAAATAATTCCTAAACCGACTCCCAGTAAAACACCCGAAACCAAGGAAACGATAATGAGATCCCCTTGTAAGTCAAACTGTAAAGGAATTTTTTCAAAGACTGCAAGCCAGACAGATAGGGAGATAGTTCCCAAAAGACTGGAATAGAGGGTTCTGGGACCAAATATTTTCCATGCTAGGATAAATAAAGGAATATTTATCAAGAGGTTCATCAATGAGACAGGAATTTTAAAGAGATAGAAGGTGATCAATGTGATACCGGTTGCCCCTCCTTCAAATAAATGGTGAGGAACTACAAAATAGGTAAGACCAAAGGCATAAATAGCTGCCCCTAGTATGATAGTGATAATAGGCTGAACTTTTCGGATCATGATTCTCCCTCGCATTTTCTATAGATAGATTATACCAAATTTTCAAGCGTTTTAATTGGATCTCTTATGATTTTTTAACAAAATTTTGATATAATAAAGGTGATAAATCACTATCTTATTGAGAAGAATAGAAAGATTGAAGATATGACACAAGTAAAAATTGTAACTGATTCCTCTGTTACTATTGAACCAGAAGTAGTTAAAGAATTGAATATTACAGTTGTTCCTTTATCTGTGATGATTGATGGTATCCTTTATTCTGATGCAGATTTGAAAGAAGGAGAATTCCTGCATCTTATGCAAGAGAGTAAAAATCTGCCTAAAACCAGTCAGCCTCCAGTGGGAGTATTTGCTGAGGTCTTTGAAGAACTAGGTAAAGACGGCAGTCAGATACTCGCTATTCACATGTCCCATGCCTTGTCTGGAACTGTTGAAGCTGCTCGCCAAGGGGCAAGTCTCTCAACTGCTGATGTGACGGTTATTGATAGTTCTTTTACTGACCAAGCTATGAAGTTTCAAGTTGTTGAAGCTGCTAAACTTGCCCAAGAAGGAAAAGATTTGGAAACTATCCTATCTCATGTAGAAGACGTCAAGAATCATACTGAACTCTATATCGGTGTTTCAACATTAGAAAACCTAGTTAAGGGTGGACGTATCGGACGTGTGACAGGTTTACTAAGCTCTCTTTTGAATATCCGAGTTGTGATGCAGATGAAGGATCATGAACTGCAACCTATTGTAAAGGGGCGCGGTGCTAAGACATTTAAAAAGTGGCTTGATGAACTAGCAGAGGCCCTCTCTCATAAATCTGTTGCAGAAATTGGAATATCCTACGCCGGTACTAATGGATGGGCCAATGAGATGAAGAATGTTTTACAAACTTATGTCGAAAAACCAATCTCAGTACTGGAAACGGGCTCTATCATTCAGACCCATACAGGCGAAAATGCATGGGCTATCTTAGTTCGATATCATTCCTAAAAAAATAGAGAAAAATCGTTAGAAATAGCGTTTTTGACTTGACCTGTGGACGATTTTAGGATATGATTATATTTGTTAATTAGAAATTATTTGGAGGAATTATTAACATGGCAAACAAACAAGATTTGATCGCTAAAGTAGCAGAAGCTACAGAATTGACTAAGAAAGATTCAGCAGCAGCAGTTGACGCTGTATTTGCAGCAGTAACTGAATACCTTGCGGCTGGTGAAAAAGTTCAATTGATCGGTTTTGGTAACTTTGAAGTTCGTGAGCGTGCAGCACGTAAAGGTCGCAACCCACAAACTGGTAAAGAAATCAAAATCGCAGCTTCTAAAGTTCCAGCATTCAAAGCTGGTAAAGCTCTTAAAGACGCTGTTAAATAATGAATTTAGAAAAAGCCTATTGTATCAAGCTTTCTAGCTTGATCGATAGGCTTTTTTGTTTTGAAAAATATGATGTTATCGTTCTGTGCAAAAAGAAAAAGGCTCCCATGAAATGAGAACCTTCTTTTAATTAGTTTTTAGAAGCTGCTTGGAATTCAGGGTTTTTCCACGCTTCATCAATGATTGCTTGCAATTCTTTAGCAGAAGCTTGCATTTTTTGAGTTTCAGCGTCGTTCAATGGGATGTTTACTGGACGAACGATACCGTGTGCACCAACAACAGCTGGTTGACCGATAAAGACGTTTTTAACTCCGTATTGACCTTCTTGGAAGACTGAAAGTGGAAGTACCGCATTTTCGTCATCAAGGATTGCTTTTGTGATACGAGCAAGCGCTACGGCGATACCGTAGTATGTAGCTCCTTTTTTGTTGATGATTGTGTAGGCAGCGTCACGAACACCTTCGAACAATTCAATCAATTCAGCTTCTTGAACGTTTTGAGTATCTTTAAGGAATTCTTCAAGGTTTACACCAGCGATGTTGGCATGTGACCAAACCGCAAATTCAGAATCTCCGTGTTCACCCATGATGTAGGCGTGAACTGAACGAGCATCAACATCCAATTTTTCAGCAAGTGCTTGACGGAAACGAGCTGAGTCAAGTGAAGTACCTGAACCGATAACACGTTCTTTAGGGAATCCAGAGAATTTCCAAGTTGAGTAAGTCAAAATGTCAACTGGGTTAGCTGCTACAAGGAAGATACCATCAAAACCTGATTCAACAACTTGTGTTACGATTGATTTGTTGATAGCCAAGTTTTTACCTACAAGGTCAAGACGAGTTTCACCTGGTTTTTGAGGAGCACCTGCAGTGATAACAACAAGGTCAGCGTCTGCACAGTCAGAGTATTGAGCAGCGTAGATTTTTTTAGGTGAAGTGAAGGCAAGGGCGTGACTAAGGTCAAGCGCATCACCAACAGCTTTTTCGTGTAATTGTGGAATTTCGATAATTCCAAGCTCTTGTGCAATTCCTTGGTTAACAAGTGCGAAAGCGTAAGATGAACCTACGGCACCGTCACCAACAAGGATCACTTTTTTGTGTTGTTTAGTTGAAGTCATTATCTAAACATCTCCTTCATTTTTTTTAGGGGAATCCCCAGACACTTTCATTCTATCACTTTTAAAAAGCTTTGTCACGAATATTCTATTCGGTTATCGATGTAAACGTTTTAGTAGTTTCAGAAGCCTGAAATAAAGGACATTTTATGGTATAATATATCTAGTTACTAATAGTGAAATGAGGCATTTATTAATGCAGGATAGAAATTTAGTGAATGTCAATCTGACAAAGGAGATGAAGACCAGCTTTATCGACTACGCCATGAGTGTTATCGTAGCGCGTGCTCTTCCTGATGTTCGAGATGGCTTAAAACCAGTTCACCGTCGTATTCTTTACGGAATGAATGAATTGGGGGTCACTCCAGATAAACCCCATAAAAAATCAGCCCGTATCACAGGGGATGTTATGGGTAAATACCACCCGCACGGAGACTCGTCTATTTATGAAGCCATGGTTCGTATGGCCCAGTGGTGGAGCTACCGTTACATGCTTGTCGATGGGCATGGAAACTTTGGTTCCATGGATGGAGACGGTGCTGCCGCGCAGCGTTACACCGAGGCACGTATGAGCAAGATTGCTCTCGAAATGCTTCGTGATATCAATAAAAACACAGTTGATTTTGTAGACAACTACGATGCCAATGAACGTGAACCCTTGGTCTTGCCAGCCCGTTTTCCAAACCTTTTGGTCAATGGGGCAACTGGGATTGCTGTTGGGATGGCTACCAACATTCCTCCTCACAACCTGGGTGAAACTATTGATGCCGTGAAGCTAGTCATGGATAATCCAGATGTGACTACTAAGGACTTGATGGAAGTTTTACCTGGTCCAGATTTTCCAACAGGTGCCCTTGTTATGGGGAAATCAGGGATTCATAAGGCTTATGAGACTGGTAAAGGTTCGATTGTCCTCCGTTCTCGTACAGAGATTGAAACCACTAAAACTGGCCGTGAGCGTATTGTTGTAACGGAATTCCCTTATATGGTCAATAAAACCAAGGTGCATGAGCATATTGTTCGCTTGGTTCAAGAAAAACGGATTGAGGGTATTACAGCAGTACGTGATGAATCCAACCGTGAAGGGGTTCGTTTCGTGATCGAGGTCAAACGGGATGCATCCGCAAATGTTATCCTCAACAACCTCTTCAAGATGACTCAGATGCAAACCAACTTTGGTTTCAATATGCTGGCAATTCAAAATGGTGTACCGAAAATCTTGTCTCTTCGTCAAATTTTGGATGCTTATATCGAGCACCAAAAAGAAGTAGTTGTTCGTCGTACACGTTTTGACAAGGAAAAAGCAGAAGCGCGTGCACATATCTTAGAAGGTCTTCTAATTGCGCTAGACCATATCGACGAAGTAATCCGTATCATTCGTGCCAGTGAAACAGATGCGGAAGCGCAAGCTGAGTTGATGAGCAAGTTCAAACTTTCTGAACGTCAAAGCCAAGCTATCCTTGATATGCGTCTTCGTCGTTTGACAGGATTGGAACGCGATAAGATTCAGTCTGAGTATGATGAATTGATCGCCTTGATTGCAGATTTGGCCGATATTCTTGCCAAACCAGATCGTGTGGCGCAAATCATCAAAGACGAATTGGACGAAGTCAAACGCAAGTTTGGTGACAAGCGTCGTACCGAGTTGATGGTCGGAGAGGTCTTGACTCTTGAAGATGAAGATTTGATTGAGGAGACGGATGTCTTGATTACCCTTTCTAACAAGGGCTATATCAAACGTTTGGACCAAGGTGAGTTCACTGCTCAAAAACGTGGTGGTCGTGGAGTCCAAGGTACTGGAGTCAAGGATGATGACTTTGTACGTGAGTTGGTTTCAACCAGCACTCATGATCATCTGCTCTTCTTTACCAATAAAGGGCGCGTCTATCGCCTTAAGGGCTATGAAATTCCTGAATATGGTCGTACAGCCAAGGGCTTGCCGGTTGTCAATCTTTTGAAGTTGGACGAAGGCGAAAGCATTCAGACCATCATCAACGTTGAGTCTGAACGTAGTGATGATGCTTATCTCTTCTTCACAACTCGTCACGGAATCGTGAAGAGAACCAGTGTCAAAGAATTTGCAAATATTCGTCAGAATGGACTTAAGGCCTTGAATCTCAAGGATGAGGATGAGTTGATCAATGTCTTGCTGACAGAAGAAGACACAGATATTATCATTGGTACCAAGTTTGGTTATGCCGTTCGCTTTAATCAATCAGCCGTTCGTGGCATGAGCCGTATCGCGACAGGTGTTCGAGGAGTTAACCTTCGAGAAGGAGATACAGTAGTTGGAGCTAGTGTGATTACTGATCAGGACGAGGTCCTTATCATCACTGAAAAAGGTTATGGTAAACGTACTCTTGCAACTGAATATCCAACTAAAGGCCGTGGTGGTAAAGGAATGAAGACAGCCAATGTTGCTGAGAAGAATGGTCCTCTTGCAGGCCTCCTCACTGTAAAAGGTGATGAAGACCTGATGATTATCACGGATACAGGTGTCATGATCCGAACAAACGTTGCCAATATTTCACAAACAGGACGCTCAACTATGGGAGTTAAGGTGATGCGCCTAGATCGGGATGCTAAGATTGTGACCTTCACAACGGTTGCCGCAGCAGAAAAAGAAGAGGTAGCAACAGAAGAGAAAACAGAGGATGAAGCATAATGTCTCACAGAAAAATGAAGAAGAATAACCGTAAAAATATACTAATCAATATTTTAGCTGGATTTTTAATTCTTCTATCCCTTGCCTTGATTTTTAATGCTCAAATTCGTGATATCTTTATGGTTTGGAATACCAATAAATACCAAGTCAGTCAGGTGACTAAGGAAAAGATTGAAGAGAATAAAGAGACAGAGGGAAATTTCGATTTTGATTCTGTCAAATCCATCTCATCAGAAGCGGTGTTAGCTGCCCAGTGGGATGCTCAACAACTTCCAGTCATAGGAGGGATTGCCATTCCTGAAGTAGAGATCAACCTGCCTATTTTTAAAGGTTTGGATAATGTAAACTTGTTCTATGGAGCAGGGACCATGAAAGCAAATCAGAAAATGGGGGAAGGCAACTATTCACTAGCCAGCCACCATATCTTTACTGCTGAGAATGCGAGTCAGATGCTCTTTTCACCTTTGGTCAATGCCAAGGAAGGGATGAAAATCTATCTGACTGATAAAGACAAAGTATACACCTATGAGATTCGTGAGGTGAAGCACGTGACGCCTGATCGCGTAGATGAAATCGAGGATCGTGAAGGAGTTAAGGAGATTACGCTGGTAACTTGTGTGGACTATAATGCGACAGAGCGGATTATTGTTAAAGGTGATTTTAAAGAAGTTAAAGCATATTCTGAAACATCTGATGATATCCTAAACGCCTTTAATCAGCCATATAAACAACGTTATTAACCTCAAAAACCAGTGAATTGTATTTTTCACTGGTTTTTTCTCAAATAGAGTCATCATTCAAAGGAGAATAATACATGTTCGAATATTTTTGGATTGGAATGAAAATGATGTGGGAAAGTCCTGTCTTTAGTTTTGCCTTTTACTTATTAACCTCTATTCTTTTACTAATCTTTTGGCGACGTTTTATAATTGTCCGTCGTAGTGGTGGTAATTTTTTTGCCCCATTTCACATTGCCAATGGGAGACTTTATATTCACAATGCTTTCGTATTTGTGAAGCGAATCATTCCGCTGAATAACATCAAAAGGATTGAAGTCAAATATATTCGAAGTGTCAAATTGAATGGGGCAAGGTATCATGTGTTTATTGAACAGAAAAACAGAAAGACTCTATCATTTTTCTGTGGCAAATCAAAACAGAATGATCTCCTTGTGAAGAATCTAAAGAATGAAACTAAAAACTACCATATTAGAATTGTAATAGATGGATAAGTGTTTAGTTTAAGAAAGGAATGATCATGGATAAGCTACAAGAAGTCAGAGAAAATGAACAGTTAAGGACCTTACTGATGACTGAATGTGATATTTATTTTTATGACAAGATAAGTGAAGTCCAGTTTTCAGGGAACAATGAGGAATACTCTCTTGCCTGTAGGGCATTTGCTCAAGACGGTAGTGGGGGCGAATATGTTTTTCTCGAAGATAACAGCATAGGCTTTATCGGAAGTGAGGGCCAAGTTGGAAGAGTAGCAGAAAGTCTGGATGACTTACTGACATTTCTACTTCACGCAGGTTGTATTTCGGATTTTAGTTGTCTGTATCTTTATCAGAACACAGACTTATTGAAAGCATTTTGTAAAGGTTATGTGGCTAAAATACGAGAAAGCTATCAGGCTAAGCAGGAAGATTGGGATCAAGTGCGAGCAAATATGGCGCAAAAACTATCACTTGATTTCAACCCTGAAAAACTAGAAGAAGTAGCCATGACATTTTATCAATCGGCGACAAGGGAGCCCGTCTTTTTCTGTAAGTATACAGATAGTGAAGAAGAATATGCCTGTGATTCAGTCTTGTCGGACATTGTAGGCTTGTGGACGACAGAACTTGTAGGTATGAGTAGAGAAGAAATCGAAAACTATAAAATTTGATAATGTATGATGCATGTAAGATGATCCTTCAGTTTTAATGGTATCTTTTCAATGTGAGAGGAAGCTGGTCAGTATGTTGAAAGATTTATCGTATGATATTCTTGGGAGAAATTGCCAATATGGCTGGACATGGAATCTTCATAGGAAAATCGGGGAAATGTTATTTTGGCTACCATATTTCACATTTTAGAGAACTAGGTGAAGATGAGGTATAGAGCTTTCGCAGTGGGAGAAATAGAATAGGAGCTGACAATGAATAATCAGATTGACTTGGTACTTCCAAACCTATACGCAGAATTCTTGAGCAAAATCGACAAAGCAGGAGACTTTGTCATAGAGAATACAGGTATTACCTTATATTCGAGGTTAGATTTGTTAGAAAGAAACTCCACCTATCAAATAGAAGAGTGGGAACCAGATTTTTTCCTGATTGGGCAAGATGGGGATATCGCTTTTTTTATAAAGAAAGATTCTGACGATACCATTTATATGAATGATTTGGGGGCATTAGGCTCACTGGAAATGAAACCCATATCTTTGAATATTTTCGAGTTTGTGCAACAAGCATGTGAACATTATGATGATATGTTTTAATCGTTGTAGGTATATTTGGAGAGTGAAAAATGAATTTTGATGAGAGTTTGCAGCAATATACTTATGAGTATGAAGGAGTGATCTTTGTTTGGGACGAGGAGCCTGATTGTGGATTTATGGATAAAGTTCAGTTGTTAGCAAAAAATTATCGGAAAAATATCAATAGAATCATCAACTTCATGCTTGCTGGTCTTAAGGAAATGTATGGAGATGTCAGTGAGGAAGATGTGAAGAACAAGCTGGGGAAACCCATCATTGATTACAATCAAGGAACAGTTAGTTATTGTGAGCAAACCTTCGATGACTGGCATCTATTTGAGTTTGAATTTTTAGATGATCAATTTGAAAAGTTGAAGTGTTTTTCTTTTAATGGATAAAGGAGAGATTTATGGAATTCCCCAATACCTTGATTTTCTTTATGGAAAACGGATACAAGAAAGGCTTTTCAAAATGCGTGTTTTATGTTATAATATTCACAAATAAAAGTTTTAGGAGTTTTTTATGGTCTCTTCAGAATTTATCTCAAAGATTGAATTTGCTTGTAAGAAGAAAGAAAGTCTTTATAGTCAAAGTAAATTCAAATATGCGATTCGTTCTATGTTTGCAGGTGCCTTTCTAACATTTAGTACGGCTGCGGGTGCAGTTGGAGCTGACTTGATTAATAAAATAGCGCCAGGTAGCGGACGTTTCCTCTTCCCATTTGTTTTTGCTTGGGGATTGGCCTACATTGTTTTCTTGAATGCTGAGTTGGTAACTTCAAACATGATGTTCTTAACTGCGGGTAGTTTTTTGAAGAAAATCTCTTGGAGAAAAACAGCTGAGATTTTACTATACTGTACCTTCTTTAACCTCATTGGTGCTCTGATAGCAGGTTGGGGCTTTGCCCACTCAGCAGCCTATGCAAATCTGACTCATGATAGTTTCATCTCAGGGGTTGTAGAGATGAAGTTAAGCCGTTCCAATGAGCTAGTCTTGCTTGAAGGTATTTTAGCGAATATCTTTGTAAACATTGCCATTCTTTCATTCGTTTTGGTGAAAGACGGTGGAGCCAAACTTTGGCTTGTTTTATCAGCAATTTACATGTTTGTATTCTTAACAAACGAACACATTGCTGCGAACTTTGCTTTTTTTGCGATTGTTAAGTTCAGTGTTGCTGCTGACTCCATTGCAAACTTTGACATTCCTAATATCCTTCGTCACTGGGGTGTAACCTTTATCGGGAACTTCATTGGAGGTGGCCTCTTGATGGGCTTACCATATGCCTTCCTCAATAAAAACGAAGATACTTATGTCGATTAAAGAAATGAGCACGAGTCAATCGTGCTTTTTTGTTTGAGGTTAAGACTAGTCATAGTTGTTCCTTATATCAAAATATAGAAAAACGGTATTGGAAAAGGCTAGCGCAAGATGATACAATAAATATCCGTAATGAAGTTATTTGGAGGTCGTGAAATGACTCGTGAATTTAAATTTGAAACCCTACAATTACATGCTGGTCAAGTTGTAGATCCAGCTACCAAGTCTCGTGCAGTGCCGATTTATCAGACAACATCCTTTGTATTTGATGACACGCAGGAAGGGGCGGATCTTTTTGCCTTGAGAAAACCAGGCAATATCTATACCCGTATTACCAATCCTACAACAGCTGCCTTTGAAGAAAGAATCGCTGCTCTAGAAGGTGGTGTTGGGGCTCTTGCAACAGCATCAGGTATGGCTGCCGTAACCTACACTATTTTGGCTCTTGCTCACGCAGGTGACCACGTAGTAGCAGCTTCAACCATTTACGGTGGAACCTTCAATCTCTTGAAAGAAACCCTTCCTCGTTATGGTATCACAACAACCTTTGTCGATGTTGATAATTTGGAGGAAGTAGAAGCAGCTATCAATGACAATACAAAGCTTGTCTTGATTGAAACCTTAGGGAATCCCTTGATTAACATTCCTGACTTGGAAAAATTGGCTGAGATTGCGCATAAACACAAGATTCCTCTCGTTTCTGACAATACTTTTGCCACACCATATTTGATTAACGTCTTCTCTCACGGTGTTGATATTGCAGTCCACTCAGCAACTAAGTTTATCGGTGGTCATGGTACGACTATTGGTGGTGTTATCGTGGATAGTGGTCGTTTTGACTGGGAAGCTTCAGGGAAATTTCCTCAATTTGTAGAGGAAGATCCTAGCTACCACAACTTGAGCTATACTCGTGATGTTGGGGCAGCAGCCTTTATCATCGCTGTTCGTGTTCAATTGCTTCGTGATACAGGTGCAGCCTTGTCTCCATTTAATGCTTTCCTCTTGCTCCAAGGACTCGAAACGCTTTCGCTTCGTGTAGAACGCCATATTCAAAACACAGAGAAAATCGTGGATTTCCTTGTTAACCATCCTAAGGTAGAAAAAGTCAACTATCCAAAACTAGCTGACAGTCCTTACCGTGCTTTGGCTGAGAAATACTTGCCAAAAGGTGTGGGTTCAATCTTTACCTTCCATGTCAAAGGTGGAGAAGCAGAAGCTCGTAAGGTGATTGATAATCTTGAAATATTCTCTGATTTAGCCAATGTTGCAGACGCCAAGTCCCTCGTGGTCCATCCAGCCACAACAACTCATGGACAGTTGTCTGAAAAGGACCTAGAATCTGCAGGTATCACACCAAACCAAATTCGCTTGTCTATCGGTCTTGAAAATGTAGATGATTTGATTGAAGACTTGCGCTTGGCCTTGGAAAAAGTATAAAGTAAACAGATAAACAGTGGGTTTCGGCTCACTGTTTTTGATTTTCCTTTAAGCATGATATAATGGTTACAGAAGTCTAGAAAGAGGAAAAATATGAACGAAATCAAGTGCCCCAACTGTGGAGAAGTTTTTACAGTAAATGAGAGTCAGTATGCTGAACTCTTATCTCAGGTGAGAACGACAGAGTTTGATAAGGAACTACATGATCGCATGAAGCAGGAACTAGCCTTGGCTGAGCAAAAGGCCGTGAATGAACAACAGACTAAACTGGCTCAAAAAGACCAAGAAATTGCGCAATTAAAGAGTCAAATCCAAAACTTTGATACAGAGAAAGAACTGGCTAAGAAAGAAGTTGAACAAACAAGTCATGAGGCTTTATTGGCAAAGGATAAGGAAGTACAGGCCTTGGAAAACCAATTGGCTACCTTGCGTTTAGAGCATGAAAATCAACTGCAAAAGACCCTCTCTGACCTAGAAAAAGAGCGCGATCAGGTCAAAAATCAGCTGCTATTGCAGGAAAAGGAGAACGAGCTTTCTCTTGCTTCTGTTAAGCAAAATTACGAAGCTCAACTTAAGGCGGCCAGTGAGCAGGTCGAATTTTACAAGAATTTCAAAGCTCAACAATCTACAAAAGCCATCGGGGAAAGTCTGGAACATTATGCGGAAAGTGAGTTTAATAAGGTCCGCAGTTTTGCCTTTCCCAATGCCTACTTTGAGAAGGATAACAAGGTTTCTGAGCGTGGGTCTAAAGGCGACTTTATCTTCCGTGAATGTGATGAAAATGGAGTGGAAATCATTTCTATCATGTTTGAGATGAAAAATGAAGCGGACGGAACAGAGAAGAAGCATAAGAATGCAGATTTTTACAAGGAATTGGACAAGGACCGTCGGGAGAAGAACTGTGAGTATGCCGTTTTGGTATCTATGCTTGAGGCGGATAACGACTACTTTAACACGGGTATCGTGGATGTCAGTCATGAGTATGAAAAGATGTATGTGGTTCGTCCCCAGTTCTTTATCCAGTTGATTGGGCTCTTACGAAATGCTGCGCTTAATTCTCTAAAATACAAGCAGGAGTTAGCACTTGTCCGTGAGCAGAATGTTGATATTACGCATTTTGAGGAAGACTTGGATGCCTTTAAAGTAGCATTTGCTAAAAACTATAATTCAGCTTCGACCAACTTCGGTAAAGCCATCGATGAAATCGACAAGGCTATAAAGCGTATGGAGGAAGTCAAGAAGTTCCTAACCACATCTGAAAATCAACTCCGCCTCGCAAACAATAAATTGGAAGATGTTTCGGTTAAAAAACTAACACGGAAGAATCCAACCATGAAAGCTAAGTTTGAAGCACTGAAGGGGAAGTAGCCTTAAATATGAAATAACTTTAAAATAGTCGTATGTCTACATTAAATATTTACAACTTTATGTACAGGAAACGAAGAGCTATTTAGAAAGATAAAACTGATATAAGTTCTTACCGTACGTCACCTATGTGAAGGAACATAACCAGGTCAAACAAGACTACGCAACAGTTAAGACGACTAATGAGACGGGAGTGAGGAAGGTGGATCATCTCCAAAGGACATTTGACTATGTCGCAGAACACCCCGGAGAGTCTATTTTCGCAATAGGAGCTGTTATTGTTGCTGTAGCAGTTGCTCCTTCAGCTATCACTGCTGCAGGAGCTGTGCTAACTGCAAAATTACTAGGAGGATTAACTAGCATCCTTATTGGAATATCTATTTTTAATAATAAAGGGGAGTAACATATGAAATTAGTAAAAAAAATAGTAAGTAGGGCGACAGAGAATATTCTTCTACAAATTGAGACTATTAGTCAAATTAGCTCAATTATTGGACTTGTTTTGGATGTGTTGGCTGTATTTTTAATTTTCCAAAGTGATACCAAAAAGTGGGGAGTAATATTATTAGTAGTAGTAGTACTAATTGCTAGTCTAGTTTTATACCTACGTTTTGTCCTAAACAAAGTTATTTATCTAGTGTTAAACGATGCTATTAATCTTAAGCTCTATGTAGACATGTTCAGGGTTCAATCCGAGAAATCCATTAAGATTTTTAGGACAACATATCGTGAGTATTTTCAATTTATCCAAGGTCAAGTGGCTTATCTAAAAGGAGATTTTCAATCTGCCAAGGAAAATATGTCCAAGTATAATTTGAAAAAAATTTGGGGTAGATTAAGAGACTATACATTTTTAATATCAAGCTTTGAACTATTAAAAGTGTCTATTCATCTTCAAGATGCACAAGATATTGCTTTCTTTGAGGAACAATTGTCCAAGGCACCAGATTCGAAAGGTGGTAAGGCTAAACTCGTTGCTCAAGCCCAAGCCATAAAAGATATTGTGTTCAATAAAGAAGTGAATGACTACTTCGACACCACTGAACCAGAAAGTAATCTAGCTCGAATCATGTTTTCTTATTACGGCGCTCTCAATGCCCAATTAAAAGGAGATGAAGCTCGTGCCCGTAGTTTGTTTGAAAGCATCGCCCATGAAAATCCAGAACTCTTTTATGTTCAGGAAGCTAGGAAGTATTTAGAAGGAGAAAACTGATGTCAGAACGTACTGCTTTACCGATTGGGAGTGTTGTTCGAGTGCGAGAAGGTGTAGAGCCTGTCATGATTATTAATCATTGTCCAGTTACTGAAAAGGACGGCAAGCAAGGTTATTTTGATTTTGGAGCTGTCAGTCTTCCGCTAGGACTCATTAATCAAAACATTATCTTCTTTAACAAAGAGGATATAGATGAAGTTCTATTCTTTGGTTACATCGATCGTAGATTTCAAGACTTTTTGAGTCGTTATGATGAGGAAGTCTCAAAAATCACCTATGACCACTTCACCGTAGAAGACTTCAAAAAATGACATACAAATCCTAGAATTTCATTCTAGGATTTTCTATATGATGAGAAAATGTTATAATGAAGATTAAGTAGAATGGTCACTGGTGAAATTTGCCCATCCAGACCTGACAATAGCTTACTCTGCAATTGGGGGTATGGTGGGTATCAACAATCCTTCTAGTGCGAATATCAAAAGCCATAAGGAAGAAGCCCTACAATCTCTTCGTACAACTGAAAGTCAGATGGAGGCATTTAATGGTGAACTGTTGGGGAAGCGGTGTGACCACTACTCTCTCCACAATTGCAAGTGGTTTGAGTCGGTCTCGTAAAGCTGTTGGCATGACAGACCCTTATCATAATGTGGCAGCCCTTGCGATTATTCAGGATACGAAGTTACGGGATCAACAGATCGAGAATTCTAAAGCTCTGCACGAAGAACTAATCCGTTATATTCGACATTATAATCCAGAAACGGCCTTTGACTTGAGCCAGATGAGTGAGCAGGAACTACAGACCTTGGGTAGAACGATCTCGCTTGCCTCCCATGGGAATGGCGGTAAGAAACCTCAGGAGCTGATTGATTTCTTGAAAGGGAATGAAGTTACGTTTGAGAAGGAGATAACAGTATATGATGATGGTCAACACTACCTTAAGAGCAAAATCCAGATAAAAGGTCACTTCAAAGGGGAAAGTGCCATCACTTTTAACACTAAATATAAAGATGGTAAGTTAAGTCAAGAAGGAGAGTATAGCGTTGGAGGTTTGAGTACAGATTTTCTAGAAGAAAAGGCCAATTATAAGACGAAGATAGGACTAAAGGACTATTCTATAACGGGTGAGTTCAGTTTAGCAGACAAGATTAGTTCAAGCTACGGGAGACTCGCACCCAACCTTTCTATTGGCTTTGGCTATAAGAATCGCTCGGTTGAGGTTGGTACCAAGTCAGAGGATGGCTACCGCGTGACTTATGTGAAGGAACATAATCAGGTCAAACAAGATTACGCGACAGTTAAAACGACTAATGAGACGGGAGTGAGAACGGTGGATCATCTCACTCAAACTTTTAATACTACTGGTGAGGTAGTTGGTAGTGCTTTTAATTGGGTTGTAGAGCATCCTAAGGAAGTAGTAATTGGAGTTGTAGTAACGATTGCATTCTTCTTTGGTGGTGAACTTGTCACAGCTGGAGGTGCTTTGCTAGCTTATTTAGCTAGTTTATTTGTATAAATTAGTTGGTAATTTTTTATAGGAGTTTTTTATGTTAGATAACATTTCTAAGAATATCTTGAATTGGTCATCAGTTAGAATTTGCAGTATACTGGAAGTTTATATTTTATTTTATCTACGTTGGATAATTATAGCAACAGCAATTAGTTTATTATTCGTAAAATCAACCGTCTTGACTACATTATTGCTTATATTGCTAACATTACTGACTTTTATCGTTGTAATAACTCATTTTTTAGTAAATCACATTGCAGAAGTTATTTTA
This sequence comes from Streptococcaceae bacterium AF54-32pH5A, assembly GCA_027682205.1. GTDB lineage: Bacteria > Bacillota > Bacilli > Lactobacillales > Streptococcaceae > Streptococcus. Next base: position 380,894 of record JAQDAD010000001.1, on the reverse strand, counting down.
TATGAGCAAGTAAATTTTGGAAAATATATTTCTCTTTTAACTGAAACTTATGAAAGGCGGCCTGATAATAAAACAGGGAATTTAAATGCCTTAAATCTTGGTTTGGCAAGATGTGCTTTGTATCAAGGGAATTTTAGTGAGGCAATCCAATATGCTGAACGAATAAGAGTTAAACGTTCTAAATTGAATTTGAAACGTATTTATGAACTAAATATCGTATTTATAGAATCAATATCATACCTTCATTTAAGGGATAAAGATGAGATCTCTAAACTTTTAGTATCTTGTGATTGGGAAAAAATTAAAAGAATTGATAAAAATAGAATGTTGGATTTAATTGAACCAGTATCAAAAATACTCAATGGAGAAGTTACAGACTACTTCGATACTACTGAACCAAAAAATAAGCTAGCTCGAATCATGTTCTCTTATTACAGCGCTCTCAATGCTCAATTAAAAGGAGATGAAGCTCGTGCCCGTAGTTTGTTTGAAAGTATCGTCCATGAAAATCCAGAACTCTTTTATGTTCAGGAGGCTCAGAAATATTTAGGAGCAGAGGAATAAGAGAGTAATATATGAAATTAGTAAAAAAAAAAGTAAGTAGGGCGACAGAAAACACTCTTCTACAACTTGATAGGGCTATTCTAATTTGCTTATTTTTAATCTTGGCTGTTGATGTGATGGCAGTATTTTTAGTATTTCAAAGTAATTTGAAAATATTGGGACTCATATTATTAGTTATTGACTTTTTAGCTCTCGTCTTTGTATTTTATTTAAGATTTATATCTAGCAAAGTTGTTTATCTAATGTTAAACGATGCTATTAATCTTAAACTCTATGAAGACATGTTTAGGGTTCAATCTGAAAAATCTATTAAGCCCTATAGAGCAACGTACCAAGAAAATTTCCATTTTGTTAAGGGACAAGTGACTTATTTGAAAGGAGATTTTCAAGCTGCGAAAGAAAATTTTGAAAAAATTAATTTAAAAAAAGTTTGGAAGAGATTTAGTACAGACATATTCCTAAGATTAACTTATGGTCAATTGTTGGTTTCCATCCATCTTCAAGATGCACAAGATATTGCTTTCTTTGAGGAACAATTGTCCAAGGCACCAGATTCGAAAGGTGGTAAGGCTAAACTCGTTGCTCAAGCCCAAGCCATAAAAGATATTGTGTTCAATAAAGAAGTGAATGACTACTTCGACACCACTGAACCAGAAAGTAATCTAGCTCGAATCATGTTTTCTTATTACGGCGCTCTCAATGCCCAATTAAAAGGAGATGAAGCTCGTGCCCGTAGTTTGTTTGAAAGCATCGCCCATGAAAATCCAGAACTCTATTGTGTTCAGGAAGCTAGGAAGTATTTAGAAAAATGAGCTGATATAGTTTTAAAATCTGTCTAAGATAGAATATGTTGATGTAAAGTGAAAAGGGAAATTAGAAAGCAAAAATGAACGGTATTATCAACTTAAAAAAAGAAGCGGGCATGACCTCGCACGATGCGGTTTTTAAACTGCGTAAGATTTTGGGAACCAAGAAAATCGGTCATGGTGGGACCTTGGATCCGGATGTGGTGGGCGTTTTGCCCATTGCAGTTGGCAAGGCGACACGCATGGTCGAATTTATGCAGGATGAGGGCAAGGTCTACGAGGGAGAAATCACTCTCGGCTATTCCACGACAACCGAGGATGCTAGTGGGGAAGTGGTCGCAGAGACACCTGTATTATCGCCCTTGGATGAAAAGCTTGTTGATGAAGCGATTGCTAGTCTGACTGGACCTATTATTCAGATTCCGCCTATGTATTCGGCTGTCAAAGTCAATGGTCGCAAGCTCTATGAGTATGCGCGTGCAGGTCAGGAAGTGGAGCGTCCAGAACGTCAGGTGACCATTTATCAATTTGAAAGGACAAGTCCGATTTCTTATGATGGGCATCTTGCACGCTTTACTTTTCGTGTAAAATGCAGTAAGGGAACCTATATCCGTACCTTATCGGTTGACTTGGGAGAGAAGATGGGTTATGCGGCTCATATGTCCCATTTGACACGGACTAGTGCAGCGGGTTTACAGCTAGAAGATGCTCTTACCTTGGAAGAAATTGCTGAAAGAGTAGAGTCTGGCCAATTGGATTTTCTCCATCCTCTAGAGATTGGAATAGGGGACCTTGTCAAAGTTTTCCTAACTCCAGAACAGGCTACAGAAGTCCGCTTTGGTCGTTTTATTGAACTAGAGCAGTCTGAAAGTCAACTTGCAGGATTTGAAGGAGAAAAACTTTTAGCTATTTTAGAAAAAAGAGATAATCTCTACAAGCCAAGGAAGGTTTTTGGCTAGTCAAACTGGATTGTAAGTATTAGATTGTTACCCATAATCTATCCGAAATCAGACTATAAATTTTGCAAAAAATGTGATAGAATAGACGACGGATAAAAAAACGGAGGATAGCATGCAAAATAGACCAATCATTATCGGGGTTACAGGTGGTTCTGGTGGAGGAAAAACCAGTGTTTCAAGAGCCATCTTATCGCATTTTCCTGATGAGAAGATTTCCATGATTGAGCATGATTCATACTACAAGGATCAGTCTCATTTGACTTTTGAAGAGCGTGTCAAAACCAACTACGACCATCCATTTGCCTTTGATACAGACTTGATGATTGAGCAGATTAAGGAGTTATTGGCGGGTCGTCCAGTGGATATTCCGACTTATGACTATACTGAACACACACGGAGCAACAAAACCTATCGTCAAGAGCCTCAAGATGTCTTTATCGTTGAGGGGATTTTGGTCTTGGAGGACAAGCGTCTGCGCGATTTGATGGATATCAAGATTTTTGTGGATACAGATGATGATGTGCGCATTATTCGTCGGATCAAGCGCGACATGGAAGAACGTGGCCGCAGTCTGGATAGCGTGATTGACCAGTATCTTGGTGTGGTCAAACCTATGTATCACCAGTTCATCGAGCCGACCAAGCGGTATGCGGATATCGTCATTCCTGAAGGGGTCAGTAATACAGTGGCTATCGACCTTTTGACGACCAAGATTGCAAAGATTTTGGAAGAAGCTCGTAACAGCAAATAATGAGATGAGGAGGCTTGGCCTCCTTTTTCTATTTTTCCTTTCGTTTCGGTATGAAAAAGGAGATTTTTAATCATATTTTTGGTATAATAATACCCATGGAAAAGCAAGAAAATAAACAGTAGGTGGAGATGGAAAAGTATTTATCGGTAACAACTTTGACCAAGTATCTGAAAATGAAATTCGATAAAGATCCTTACTTGGAACGGGTCTATTTAACTGGTCAAGTTTCCAACTTTCGTAAACGACCTACGCACCAATATTTCTCCCTAAAAGATGACCACGCAGTCATTCAAGCGACCATCTGGTCAGGAATTTATCAGAAATTAGGCTTCGACCTCGAAGAAGGAATGAAGATCAATGTGATTGGGCGTGTTCAGGTTTATGAGCCAAGTGGGAGCTACTCTATCATCATTGAGAAGGCTGCACCTGATGGAGTTGGTGCGCTTGCGATTCAGTTTGAACAACTCAAGAAAAAACTAACGGAAGAAGGTCTTTTTCAAGAACGCTTCAAGCAACCTCTTCCCCAGTTTGCTAAGAGAATCGGTGTAGTGACCAGTCGCAGTGGCGCGGTTATTCGAGATATTATCACGACCGTTAGCAGACGTTTTCCCGGTGTCGATATCCTCCTCTATCCGACCAAGGTGCAAGGAGATGGAGCTGCGGAGGAAATTGCTCGAAATATTGCTCGTGCCAATCAGCGTGAGGATCTAGATGTCCTCATCATTGGTCGTGGTGGGGGTTCCATCGAAGATCTCTGGGCCTTTAACGAAGAGATTGTGGTACGGGCTATTTTTGAATCCCGTTTGCCAGTCATTTCTAGTGTGGGGCATGAGACGGATGTGACCTTGGCAGACTTTGTTGCGGATCGCAGAGCGGCGACACCAACTGCTGCGGCAGAACTGGCAACGCCTGTAACTAAGTTGGATCTCTTGACCCATTTGCAAAATCAAGAAAAACGAATGGCAACAGCAGTTCAGAATGTCCTGTCAAAGAAACAAGAAGCTTTGAAAAAATGCAGTCAGTCTGTAATCTTTAGACAGCCAGAGCGCTTGTATGACGGTTATTTGCAACGCTTGGATCAGCTGCAACTGCGATTAAAACAAAGTTTGCGAACACGGATTTCCGATAGCAACCAATCAGTCCAAGCAAGGACGCACCAACTGCTACAATTATCACCCGTTACCAAAATCCAACGCTATCAAGACCGGCTTGCTCAGTTGAACAAGCTCCTACGTAGCCAAATGGCTCTGGTTTATGATGCCAAGGTTGCTGAGGTCAAGCGACTTTCAGAAGCCTTGCTGATGTTGGATACGAACCGAATCGTGGCGCGTGGCTATGCTATTGTCAAAAAAGAAGAGTCCGTTGTGGATTCGGTTGAGAGTTTGAAGAAAAAAGACCAAGTGACGCTTTTGATGCGGGATGGTCAAGTAGAATTAGAGGTTAAAGATGTCAAAACAAAAGAAATTTGAGGAAAATCTAGCAGAACTGGAAACCATTGTCCAAAGTTTGGAAAATGGTGAAATTGCTCTGGAAGATGCGATTGCGGCCTTTCAAAAGGGCATGGTCTTGTCAAAAGAACTCCAAGCGACGTTGGACAAGGCTGAAAAGACCTTGGTCAAGGTCATGCAAGAAGACGGAACAGAAAGTGATTTTGAATGAAGAAGCAAGAAAAATTAGCTCTTGTAGAGTCGGCTTTGGAAGACTTTTATGGAGACCAGCAGTTTGCTTCTAGTTTAAGAGAGGCTGTTCTCTATTCCATTCATGCTGGCGGCAAGCGTATCCGACCTTTTCTATTGCTAGAAGTTCTGGAAGCCTTGCAAGTCGTTATCCAACCAGCACATGCTCAAGTGGCAGCTGCCTTGGAAATGATTCATACGGGGAGCTTGATTCATGATGATCTTCCAGCTATGGATGACGATGATTACCGCCGAGGACGTTTGACCAATCATAAAAAATTTGGCGAAGCAATGGCAATTTTAGCAGGAGATGCTTTGTTCCTAGATCCCTATGCCTTAATAGCGCAGGCAGATTTGCCAAGTCAGGTAAAGGTGGACTTGATTGCCAACTTATCCCTTGCTTCAGGTAGTCTGGGCATGGTGGCAGGGCAGGTTCTGGATATGGAGGGTGAACACCAGCACTTGTCTTTGGAAGAACTTCAGACCATTCATGCTAATAAGACTGGAAAACTATTAGCCTATCCCTTCCATGCAGCAGCTATCATAGCGGAATTGGCTCCTGAAATCCAAGTAAAACTGAAAACTGTGGGTGAATTGATCGGACTTGCCTTTCAGGTTCGAGATGATGTGTTAGATGTGACGGCTAGTTTTGAGGAAATAGGCAAGACACCGCAAAAGGATTTGCAGGCAGAAAAGTCAACCTATCCAGCCTTGTTGGGCTTAGAAGAGGCCATTGCCTTTTGTAACCAAACTCTGGATAAAGCTAAGGCTAAATTAGAAGAAATTGCCCAGCAAGTCAGCTTTGAAACAGAGCCGATTGTGAAAGTAGTAGAAAGTTTGAGAATCAATGGCTAAGGAAAGAGTGGATGTACTAGCTTATAAACAGGGTTTATTTGACACACGAGAACAAGCTAAGCGAGGTGTTATGGCTGGCCTAGTCGTGGCAGTCCTCAATGGGGAGCGCTTTGACAAACCAGGAGAGAAAATCCCAGATGACACTGAGCTAAAACTCAAAGGTGAAAAACTCAAGTATGTCAGCCGTGGTGGTCTAAAACTGGAAAAGGCCCTGCAGGTCTTTGATTTGTCAGTGGATGGGACGACCACGATTGATATTGGAGCCTCTACTGGTGGCTTTACTGATGTGATGCTACAGAATGGTGCTGAGTTGGTCTATGCAGTGGATGTTGGGACTAATCAGCTGGCTTGGAAATTGCGTCAAGACCCGCGAGTTGTTAGTATGGAGCAGTTTAATTTCCGCTATGCTGAAAGGACTGATTTTGAGCAGGAACCAAGTTTTGCCAGTATTGATGTGAGTTTCATTTCCCTTAGTCTGATCTTACCAGCCTTGCATCGTGTGTTGGCTGATAAAGGTCAGGTGGTGGCACTTGTCAAACCTCAGTTTGAGGCAGGTCGTGAACAGATTGGGAAGAATGGAATTATTCGCGACGCTAAGGTTCATCAACATGTCCTTGAATCAGTCACTGCTATGGCGGTCGAGCAAAGCTTTTCTGTACTTGGATTAGACTATTCACCAATCCAAGGTGGACATGGAAACATCGAATTTCTGGCATATTTGAAAAAGGAAGAGGGAGCAAGTAACCAAGTTGCCCCTGAAATAGAAAAAGTTGTAGAGAGAGCACATAGAGAATTTAAAGATGAATAAAAAAGAAAGACTTGAAAAAATTAGAAGATTTGTAACAGATTACCAAATCGGAACCCAGGAAGAAATCGTTGAACACTTGAAGGAAGCAGGAATTTCTGCTACTCAAGCGACGGTATCACGAGATATTAAGGAACTGGGCATCGTAAAAATTCCCTTGAAGAACAATAAATACATCTATGAATTGCCAAAAACAATTGTAAGAAGTTTGCAGTTGGCTGAGAATAACATAGTAGGTTCTGAGCGCATGGGAAATATGATCAATCTGGATGTCATTCCTGGGAATACTGCCTTTGTCAAGAGTCAGCTGATGAATACTTTCTCAGAGAGAATTTTCAACTGTCTGGCAGACGACAACTCAATTTTGATTATCTTGAGAAATGAAGAAGACGCCAAGGAAATATTTGAACAAGTAAAAAATTGGTAGGTTTGTATGTTACTTGAAATTTCGATAAAAAACTTTGCCATTATAGAGGCGATTTCGCTCAATTTTGAAAAAGGCATGACAGTCTTAACTGGAGAAACAGGTGCTGGTAAATCAATTATCATCGATGCCATGAACATGATGTTAGGAGCTAGAGCAACTACAGATGTCATTCGGCATGGTGCTCCCAAGGCTGAGATTGAGGGACTTTTCTCGGTTGAAAACAGCCGCCTTTTACAGGAACTCTTTGAGGAGCAAGGGTTGGAATTGGGCGATGAAATCATCATCCGCCGTGAGATTCTCCAAAACGGACGTAGTATTAGTCGCGTAAATGGCCAGATGGTCAATCTGTCTGTCTTGCGTGCAATCGGTCAGCATCTTGTCGATATTCATGGGCAACATGACCAAGAAGAGTTAATGCGTCCACAACTTCATATCCAAATGTTGGATGAATTTGGTGATGCAGCATTTTTGGAGCTTAAACAAGCCTATCAGACAAGCTTTGACACCTACCGCAAAATGCGTAAACAAGTTCTTGAAGTCAAGAAAAATCAGCAGGAACACAAGTCTCGCATTGAGATGTTGGAATTTCAAATGGCAGAGATTGAAGCGGTGAATTTGCAAGCTGGGGAGGATGTTAGTCTCAACCAGGAACGAGATAAACTCCTCAATCACAAGAATATAGCGGATACCTTGACAAATGCCTACACTATGTTAGATAATGAGGAATTCTCCAGCCTAGCAAATGTCCGTTCCGCTATGAATGACATGGAAAGTGTCGAAGAATTTGACCCTGAATACCGTGAAATTTCAAGTTCTCTATCAGAGACCTACTATGTTTTAGAAGATATTACCAAACGTTTGGAAGATATTATTGAGGACTTGGATTTTGATGGCAATCGCCTCATGCAGGTCGAAAATCGCTTAGACCTTCTGAATACTATTACCCGCAAGTACGGTGGGACTGTGGACGATGTTTTGCTTTATTTTGCTAAAATTACGGATGAGTACAATCTCTTGACTGGAAATAACCTTTCTTCCGAAGACATGGAAGCAGAGCTCAAGAAATTGGAAGTTGATCTTGTTGATTTGGCTGGTCAGCTTGCATCTGCTCGCCATGACTTGGCCCAGCAGCTCGAAGCAGAGATTAAACAAGAATTGAAAGATCTCTATATGGAGAAGGCTCAGTTTCAGGTTTGCTTTAGCAAGGGCAAATTCAGTCGTGAGGGAAATGAAATGGTCGAGTTTTACATTTCGACCAACCCGGGTGAGGACTTTAAACCCTTGGTCAAGGTTGCATCTGGTGGGGAATTGTCTCGTCTCATGCTAGCCATCAAGTCTGCTTTTTCTCGTAAGGAAGGGAAGACTAGTATTGTCTTTGATGAGGTGGATACGGGAGTTTCAGGTCGTGTTGCTCAAGCTATTGCGCAGAAGATTCACAAGATTGGTCAGCATGGTCAAGTTTTAGCTATTTCTCATCTACCACAAGTGATTGCGATTGCGGATTACCAATTCTTTATTGAAAAGATTAGTGACGAACATTCAACTGTTTCGACAGTTCGTCTCTTGACTTTAGAAGAGCGAGTAGAGGAAGTTGCTAAGATGTTAGCAGGAGAGAATGTAACAGAAGCAGCCCTTACCCAAGCCAGAGAATTATTGCAAAAGAGGGAGAAATAAATGACAGACTATTATGTAATTGGAGATGTCCACGGAAAAGCAGGTATGCTGGAAGACCTTCTCAAAACATGGGATGGTCACACCCAGTTGCTTTTTCTAGGGGATTTGATTGACCGAGGTGAGGATAGTCGCCGTGTTCTAGAAATGGTCAAGGACTTGGTGGACAATCATGGAGCTATCTGTCTATCAGGAAACCACGAGTATATGTTTTTGACTTGGTTGGACAATCCCGAAGAAAGCTATGACCACTATCGTCGAAATGGTGGTGATACAACCATTAACTCGATCCTAGGTCGTCCCTTAGATGCACCTGTGGATGCAGTTGAAGACGCTAAACGTGTTGAGGCGGAAGCAGCAGATTTAGTCGAATTTATTCGCCAGATGCCTTTTGTCGTTGAGACAGACAAGTATATCTTTGTCCATGCCGGTATTGATTTGACCTTGGATGATTGGCATGAAACCACTGATTACAAGAAAGTCTGGCTCAGAAAACCGTTCCACGAAGCTGAAAATCATACCGGGAAAACCATTGTCTTTGGGCATACACCAGTTTATGGTTTGCTGAAGCAAGACCGAGGTACTGCTGAGCTTTGGGTGACAGAAGATGGCAAGATTGGCATGGATGGGGGAGCCGTTTACGGCGGTGTCCTTCATGGTATTGTCTTTACTGACCAAGGCATGACCGACCATTATTTCATTGAAAATGACGGCTTTGTTGCCGAAGATTAGTACTCCTAGCAGGGTATGGTCTTGTCAAAATGTTAAAAACAATTTATAATTAATAGATACCCTGAAAGGAAGAGAATCATGAATTTAGAAGAATTGAAAAAACGACAGGAGAAGATCCGGAACTTTTCTATTATCGCCCATATTGACCACGGAAAGTCAACGCTGGCGGACCGCATTTTGGAAAAGACGGAGACGGTTTCTAGTCGTGAAATGCAAGCCCAGCTTCTGGATAGTATGGACCTAGAACGGGAACGTGGGATTACCATCAAACTCAATGCTATTGAGCTGAATTACACTGCTAAAGACGGTGAGACCTACATTTTCCACTTGATTGACACACCTGGGCACGTGGACTTTACCTATGAAGTTTCGCGTTCTCTGGCTGCCTGTGAGGGAGCGATTTTGGTGGTCGATGCTGCTCAAGGGATTGAGGCTCAAACACTTGCCAATGTTTATCTAGCCTTGGACAATGATTTGGAAATTCTTCCAGTTATTAACAAGATTGACCTACCAGCAGCCGATCCTGAGCGCGTACGCACAGAGATTGAGGATGTCATTGGACTGGATACCAGTGAAGCAGTTTTGGCTTCTGCCAAGGCTGGTATTGGTATCGAAGAAATCCTCGAGCAAATCGTGGAAAAAGTCCCAGCCCCAACTGGTGATGTGACGGCGCCCCTCAAGGCCTTGATTTTCGACTCTGTCTACGATGCTTACCGTGGGGTTATTCTCCAAGTTCGTGTTATGGACGGAGTAGTCAAACCTGGCGATAAGATTCAGCTTATGAGCAATGGCAAGACCTTTGATGTGACTGAGGTCGGAATTTTCACACCCAAAGCAGTAGGGCGTGAGTTCCTAGCGACAGGTGACGTTGGTTATATTGCGGCTTCTATCAAGACGGTTCAAGACACGCGTGTCGGAGATACAGTGACCCTAGCAAGCAATCCTGCAGCAGAACCACTTGATGGTTACAAGCAAATGAACCCTATGGTCTTTGCGGGTCTTTATCCAATCGAATCAAACAAGTACAATGACCTTCGTGAAGCCCTTGAAAAATTGCAACTCAACGATGCCAGCTTGCAGTTTGAACCAGAAACATCTCAGGCGCTTGGATTTGGTTTCCGTTGTGGTTTCCTTGGACTTCTCCATATGGATGTTATCCAAGAGCGTTTAGAGCGTGAGTTCAACATTGACCTCATCATGACAGCTCCGTCTGTTATCTACAAGGTTAATCAAACTGACGGTGAGTCTATGGATGTGTCTAACCCGTCTGAGTTTCCAGATCCAACTAAGATTGCGACTATCGAGGAGCCGTATGTCAAGGCGCAAATCATGGTACCGCAGGAGTTCGTAGGGGCAGTGATGGAACTGGCTCAGCGCAAACGTGGGGACTTTGTAACCATGGACTATATTGATGATAATCGTGTCAATGTCATCTATCAAATTCCACTTGCTGAAATTGTATTTGACTTCTTTGATAAGCTTAAGTCTTCGACTCGTGGTTATGCAAGTTTTGACTATGAATTGTCAGAGTATCGCCCATCTAAGCTGGTCAAAATGGACATCCTTCTCAATGGTGATAAGGTGGACGCCCTTAGCTTTATCGTTCACAAGGACTTTGCCTATGAACGTGGGAAACTCATCGTTGATAAGCTCAAGAAAATCATCCCTCGTCAACAGTTTGAGGTGCCAATTCAGGCAGCTATTGGACACAAGATTGTGGCTCGTACTGATATCAAGGCCCTTCGTAAAAATGTTCTTGCCAAGTGTTATGGTGGTGACGTTTCTCGTAAACGCAAACTCCTTGAAAAACAAAAAGCTGGTAAGAAACGCATGAAGGCTATCGGATCAGTAGAAGTTCCACAAGAAGCCTTCCTCAGCGTCTTGAGCATGGATGAAGAATAGAAATAGAAAACAAAACTCTTGAGAAATTTTCAAGAGTTTTTTCTATTTTTGGTAAACACAAGCTATCAAATACGAAAGTTGAATAAATGCAAAAATCAGATTTTCATGTCTTCTTTTTATGTTTTTTACGAATAGATAGATGAGTAGAAAAAGAAATGGAGTTTCTTATGAAAATTGATAACTATGAGATCTATAAACTGCGCAAAGCTGGCCTGACCAATCAACAGATCTTAACTGTTCTTGAATATGACGAGACCGTAGATCAGGAGCTCTTGTTAGGAGATATTGCTGAAATCTCTGGTTGCCGCAATCCTGCTGTCTTTATGGAACGCTATTTCCAGATAGATGATGCACAGTTGGAGAAGGAGTTTCAAAAATTCCCATCCTTCTCGATTCTAGACGACTGTTATCCTTGGGATTTGAGTGAGATTTATGACCCTCCAGCTCTCTTGTTTTATAAAGGGAATCTGGACTTATTGAAATTTCCAAAGGTTGCTCTTGTAGGGAGTCGTTCTTGTTCGAGCCAAGGTGCTAAGTCGGTTCAGAAAATTATCCAAGGATTGGAAAACGAGTTAATCGTGGTTAGTGGCCTAGCCAAAGGAATCGATACCGCTGCCCATATGGCTGCGCTCCAGAATGGAGGACGAACGATTGCTGTCATTGGAACTGGATTGGATGTGTTTTATCCACGTGCTAATAAACGCTTGCAGGAGTACATAGGCAATCATCACTTGATTCTCAGCGAGTACGGTCCAGGTGAAGAACCTTTGAAATTTCACTTTCCAGCTCGTAATCGTATTATAGCAGGACTGTGTCGTGGAGTTATTGTAGCAGAGGCAAGGATGCGCTCGGGGAGTCTCATTACTTGTGAGCGTGCCATGGAAGAAGGACGCGATGTTTTTGCCATTCCAGGAAACATTTTAGATGGTCATTCAGATGGCTGTCACCATCTAATCCAAGAGGGAGCAAAACTAATCACCAGCGGTCAGGATGTGCTAGCTGAGTTTGAATTTTAAGGAGAAATTGTTCATTCAGATAAACTTTTCTTCTATACTATAGGAGTTAAGTCTTGACAGGTCTTTAAAAATGGTTTACACTTTATAAAGTTTATTACTTTGAAAAGGTGTGATAGTGTGGCTACGGCAACAAAGAAGAAAAAATCAACAGTTAAGAAAAATCTAGTCATCGTGGAGTCGCCTGCCAAGGCGAAAACGATTGAGAAATATCTAGGCAGAAATTATAAGGTTTTAGCCAGTGTCGGTCATATACGTGATTTGAAAAAATCCAGTATGTCAGTTGACATTGAAAATAACTATGAACCGCAGTATATCAATATCCGTGGAAAAGGCCCTCTCATTAATGACTTGAAAAAAGAAGCTAAAAAGGCCAATAAAGTCTTTCTGGCGAGTGACCCGGACCGTGAAGGAGAAGCAATTTCCTGGCATTTGGCTCATATCCTTGATTTGGATGAGAATGATGCCAACCGTGTGGTCTTTAATGAAATCACCAAGGACGCAGTAAAAAATGCCTTTAAAGAACCTCGCAAGATTGATATGGACTTGGTTGACGCCCAACAAGCTCGTCGTGTCTTGGACCGCTTGGTAGGGTATTCGATTTCGCCTATTTTGTGGAAAAAGGTCAAGAAGGGCTTATCAGCAGGACGCGTGCAGTCGGTTGCCCTTAAGCTCATCATTGACCGTGAAAATGAAATCAATGCCTTCCAACCAGAAGAATACTGGACAATTGATGGTGTCTTTAAGAAGGGAACTAAGCAATTTCAGGCTTCTTTCTATGGTATGAATGGCAAAAAGATGAAATTGACCACCAATGAAGAGGTCAAAGAAGTCTTGTCCCATCTAACGAGCAAAGATTTTACAGTGGATCAGGTAGATAAGAAGGAGCGCAAACGCAATGCGCCACTACCTTATACGACCTCAACCATGCAAATGGATGCTGCCAACAAAATCAATTTCCGTACTCGTAAGACCATGATGGTTGCCCAACAGCTCTATGAAGGGATCAATATCGGTACAGGCGTACAAGGTTTGATTACCTATATGCGTACCGACTCGACCCGTATCAGCCCTGTGGCTCAGAACGAAGCGGCAAGCTATATCAACGATCGTTTTGGTAGCAAGTATTCCAAGCATGGTAGCAAGGTCAAAAATGCCTCAGGTGCTCAAGATGCCCACGAAGCCATTCGTCCATCTAGCGTCTTTAATACACCAGAAAGCATCGCTAAGTACTTGGACAAAGACCAGCTTAAGCTCTATACCCTTATCTGGAACCGCTTTGTAGCGAGCCAGATGACGGGAGCTATCTTTGATACCATGGCTGTCAAGCTCTCTCAAAATGGAGTCCAGTTTGCAGCAAATGGTAGCCAGGTTAAGTTTGATGGTTATCTTGCTATCTACAATGACTCTGACAAAAACAAGATGTTGCCAGATATGGCTGTTGGAGATGTAGTCAAGCAGGTGAATAGCAAGCCTGAACAACATTTCACCCAACCGCCAGCTCGCTATTCAGAAGCGACGCTTATCAAGACCTTGGAAGAAAATGGTGTTGGACGTCCTTCAACCTACGCTCCGACCATAGAAACCATCCAGAAACGCTACTATGTTCGTCTGGCAGCCAAACGCTTTGAACCAACTGAGTTGGGAGAAATTGTTAACAAGCTCATCGTTGAATACTTCCCAGACATCGTAAACGTGACCTTCACAGCTGAAATGGAAGGCAAACTGGATGATGTCGAAGTTGGAAAAGAGCAGTGGCAACGGGTCATTGATGCCTTTTACAAACCATTCTCTAAAGAAGTAGCCAAGGCTGAATCTGAAATGGAAAAAATCCAGATCAAGGATGAGCCAGCTGGATTTGACTGTGAAGTCTGTGGAAGTCCAATGGTGATTAAGCTAGGTCGCTTTGGTAAATTCTATGCTTGTAGCAATTTCCCAGACTGCCGTCATACCCAAGCGATTGTTAAGGAGATTGGTGTTGAGTGCCCAAGCTGTCATCAAGGACAAATCATTGAACGCAAAACCAAACGCAATCGTATCTTCTATGGTTGCAATCGCTATCCAGAATGTGAATTTACTTCATGGGACAAACCAATTGGCCGTGACTGTCCAAAATGCGGACACTTCCTTGTGGAGAAAAAAGTCCGTGGTGGTGGCAAGCAGGTTGTATGTAGTAATGGTGACTACGAAGAGGAAAAGATTAAATAAAATGAAGAGTCCTGAAAATGAATTTCAGGCTCTTTTTAGTTTAAACTTGACAAATTTCCTCATTTTGTGGGAAACTAGTAGAAGATTATTTTATTAGGAGAAGACATGCGCATTATTTATTTCTGTATTGGTTTTATTTCTTTGGCTCTAGCTCTTGTAGGTGTTGTCCTGCCACTCTTGCCAACAACGCCCTTTCTTTTATTATCAATCGCTTGCTTTTCAAAATCCTCTAAGCGTTTTGAAGACTGGCTTTATCACACCAAGCTCTATCAGACTTATGTAGCTGACTTTCGCGAGACCAAGTCAATCGCGCGAGAACGCAAGAAAAAGATCATCGTATCCATCTATATCTTGATGGGAATTTCCATTTATCTTGCCCCTCTTTTACCTGTTAAAATCGGTCTGGGAGCCCTGACAATCTTTATCACCTACTATCTCTTTAAAGTAATTCCTGATAAGGATTAGTTTTTGAAATTTGATATTTCCTTGATAAAAATGAAAACATATTTAAATAATATGATATAATAAATTAAAAGTAATTTTCAAGGAGAATCAAATGATTTACGAATTTTGTGCTGAAAATGTGACCTTGCTTGAAAAAGCTATGCAGGCTGGAGCTCGTCGAATCGAACTTTGTGATAATCTAGCAGTAGGTGGCACAACACCTAGCTATGGAGTAACAAAGGCAGCGGTTGAATTGGCTTCTAACTATGATAGCACCATTATGACCATGATTCGTCCACGTGGTGGCGACTTTGTCTATCATGATCTGGAAATTGCCATCATGCTAGAAGACATTCGTTTGACTGCTCAAGCTGGAAGTCAAGGAGTCGTCTTTGGTGCTTTAACTGCTGATAAGAAGTTGGACAAGGTCAATCTTGAGAAGTTGATTGCCGCTTCAAAAGGAATGGAAATTGTCTTTCACATGGCCTTTGATGAATTGAGTGATGAAGATCAGTTGGAAGCTATTGACTGGCTCAGCCAAGCTGGCGTCACTCGTATCTTGACTCGTGCTGGTGTGTCTGGTGATTCGCTAGAGAAACGGTTTGCTCACTATCACAGAATTTTGGAGCACGCTAAAGGTAAAATTGAAATTCTGCCAGGTGGGGGGATTGACTTAGACAACCGTCAAACCTTTATTGACCAACTTGGTGTGACACAGCTTCACGGTACCAAGGTTGTCTTTTAAAAAAATAGAAAGGAACTGCTAGCTTTTGGTAGCAGTTTTCACTTATGTTTGAAATTTTTAAATCCTATCAGTTTAATCAAGAAAAGGCCAGTGCTTATGGTTTTATAGAAAATGAGGGAGTCTGGACCTATAGTTGCCAGCTTTTACAGGGTGACTTTTTCATAACAGTCTCTATCACTCCTGATAATGTGAGTTTTCAGGTCTTTGACCAGGAAACGGGTGATCTCTATCCTCAAGTACACATGGAAAGTATGCGGGGAAGTTTTGTCGGAAGTGTCCGTGAGGCTTGTTTGGAGATTCTTTACCAGATTCGGAAGGCTTGCTTTGATGTACAGGATTTTATCTGTCCTCAGACTAAGCGAATCATGGATCAGGTTCAGGAAAAATATGGTAATCAGTTAGAATATCTGTGGGAGAAATCACCTGATACAGCTGTATTACGCCATGAAGGTAATCAAAAATGGTATGCTATTTTAATGAGAATACCTTGGGATAAACTAGGAAAGGGGAGAGATGGGCAAGTGGAAGCAGTCAACCTCAAACACGATCAAGTAGCGGACTTGCTTTCACATAAGGGCATTTACCCAGCCTTTCATATGAACAAACGCTACTGGATTAGTCTGGCTCTTGATGATAGTTTATCTGATGATGAAGTTCTAGATTTGCTAGAAATCAGTTGGAATTTGACATTGAAAAAGTAAGGAAATTCACTTGATTTTTCAAATACTTTCAATTAACAAAATATTCTTTACTGAAGAAATTTTCAGAAAATATTGGATTTTTTCTTGACAAGTACTTTTAGCTATGCTAAAATACTAAACAAGATATCAAACGAAGGAGAAAGTCAAACATGAAAACAGCTAAGTTTAATCAATTTGCTTTGTTGTTGAGGTACTCGGGCTAGTGCAAAAGCATTAGTCCTGTTTGGCTTACCAAGCGGGAGTAAATCAACATCTCGCTTGGGTTTCTGAGCGAGATGTTTTTTTAATACTACATTTGGAAAAGGGGAAATCTTATGCGTAAAGTTGAATTTTTTGATACAAGTCTTCGTGATGGGGAACAAACACCTGGTGTTAACTTCTCAATAAAGGAAAAAGTTTCCATTGCAAGACAGCTGGAGAAATGGGGGATATCTGTAATTGAAGCTGGTTTTCCGGCCGCTAGTCCAGATTCATTTATAGCTGTTCAAGAAATTGCTAAAGCCATGAAAAAAACAGCAGTGACAGGATTAGCTCGTTCTGTAAAATCTGATATTGATGCTTGTTATGAGGCACTTAAGGATGCCAAGTATCCACAGATTCATGTCTTTATTGCTACCAGTCCGATTCACCGCAAGTATAAACTCAATAAGAGCAAGGAAGAGATTTTAGAAGCTATTAAGGAGCATGTTTCTTATGCACGTTCTAAGTTTGAAGTTGTCGAGTTCTCTCCTGAAGATGCGACTAGAACAGAGTTGGATTTCCTCTTGCAAGTCGTTCAAACAGCGGTTGATGCAGGGGCTTCTTATATAAATATCCCTGACACAGTTGGCTTTACGACTCCAGAAGAGTTTGCACGCATCTTTGATCACTTGACTGAAAATATTAAATCAGATCATAAAGTTGTCTTTGGTGTCCACTGTCACGATGATCTCGGTATGGCAACTGCAAATACTTTGACAGCAATTAAACACGGCGCTGGACGTGTCCAAGGAACTATTAATGGTATAGGTGAACGCGCAGGTAATGTTGCTCTTGAAGAAGTAGCTGTTGCTTTAAAGATTCGTGAGGATTTCTTCCAAGCAACTAGTGATATTGTTTTGGATGAAACAATGAATACGTCTGAAATGGTTTCTCGCTTCTCAGGTATTCCAGTTCCTAAAAATAAGGCCGTCGTTGGTGGCAATGCCTTTTCTCACGAATCTGGTATTCACCAAGATGGAGTCCTTAAAAATCCTCTCACTTATGAGATCATCACCCCTGAACTGGTTGGTGTTAAGAGTAATAGTCTTCCGCTTGGAAAATTGTCTGGTCGCCATGCCTTTGTTGAAAAACTAAGAGAACTGGCCCTTGACTTTACAGAAGAGGACATCAAGCCACTCTTTGCTAAGTTCAAGGCGCTGGCTGATAAGAAACAAGAAATCACAGATGCAGATATTCGAGCTCTGGTAGCTGGAACCATGGTTGAAAACCCAGAAGGCTTCCACTTTGATGATTTACAACTGCAAACACATGCAGATAATGACATCGAAGCGCTCGTTAGCTTAGCTAATATGGATGGTGAGAAGGTCGAATTTAATGCGACAGGACAAGGTTCTGTTGAAGCTATCTTTAATGCTATTGACAAGTTCTTTAACCAATCCGTTCGTTTGGTATCCTACACTATTGATGCGGTGACAGATGGGATTGATGCCCAGGCTCGGGTATTGGTGACTGTTGAAAACAGAGATACAGAGACCATCTTTAATGCAGCAGGGATTGATTTCGATGTACTGAAGGCTTCAGCTATTGCCTACATCAATGCCAATACCTTTGTTCAAAAGGAGAATGCTGGTGAGATGGGACGAAGCGTTTCCTATCGCGATCTGCCTAACGTATAAAGGAGAATGCTATGACAAAGAAAATAGTGGCTCTAGCAGGTGATGGAATCGGTCCAGAAATTATGGAAGCTGGTTTGGAAGTTCTGGAGGCCCTAGCTGAAAAAACAGGATTTGTCTATGAAATAGACAGACGCCCTTTTGGAGGTGCAGGTATTGATGCTACGGGTTACCCCTTACCCGATGAAACCCTCAAGGCAAGTAGGGAAGCAGATGCAATTCTCCTAGCAGCTATTGGTAGTCCTCAGTATGATGGTGCAGCGGTTCGGCCCGAACAAGGCTTGCTGGCTCTCCGAAAGGAACTCAATCTCTATGCCAATATTCGCCCCGTCAAGATTTTTGAGAGTCTCAAGCATTTGTCACCACTCAAACCAGAACGAATTGCTGGTGTAGACTTTGTCGTGGTGCGTGAGTTGACAGGAGGGATTTACTTTGGAGATCATATTCTTGAAGAGCTTAAAGCGCGTGATATCAACGACTACAGCTATGAGGAAGTGGAGCGGATTCTTCGCAAGGCCTTTGAAATTGCAAGAAGTCGGAGAAAAATCGTTACCAGCATCGATAAGCAGAATGTGTTAGCAACGTCGAAACTCTGGCGAAGAGTGGCTGAGGAAGTCGCGCAGGATTTTCCAGACGTGACCTTGGAACACCAGTTGGTGGACTCAGCTGCTATGCTCATGATTACCAATCCTACCAAGTTTGATGTTATTGTAACGGAGAATCTTTTCGGCGACATCTTATCTGATGAATCAAGCGTTCTATCAGGCACACTTGGAGTCATGCCATCAGCAAGTCATTCTGAAAATGGACCGAGTCTCTATGAACCTATTCACGGTTCAGCGCCTGATATTGCAGGTCAAGGAATTGCCAATCCTATTTCCATGATTTTGTCAGTTGCCATGATGTTGAGAGATAGCTTTGGTCGTTATGAGGATGCAGAGCGTATCGAACATGCTGTTGAAGCTAGTTTAGCAGCTGGCATTTTAACAAGAGATATAGGAGGACAGGCTTCGACTAAGGAAATGACGGAAGCCATTATCGCTAGACTATGAAGATAAATGAAGAAATGACTCTTGCCCTCTTGATTTGGAATTTGCTAATTTTCTTGATTTACGGCATTGACAAATCCAAGGCAAGAAGAGGTGCTTGGCGCATCCCAGAGAAAATTCTCTTGACTATAGCACTTGTCTGTGGTGGATTTGGTGCCTGGTTAGCAGGAATGACCTTTCACCACAAGACTCGAAAATGGTATTTTAAAACGGTTTGGTTCCTTGGGATGGTAACCACACTAGTAGCCCTATATTTCATTTGGAGGTAATGAATGGCAGGAAAATCGATTTTTGATAAATTATGGGACCGTCATGTCATCACAGGAGAAGAGGGGCAGCCCCAACTCATGTATGTGGATCAACACTATATTCACGAGGTGACCAGTCCTCAGGCTTTTCAAGGATTGCGAGATGCAGGACGCAGATTGAGACGACCAGACTTGACATTTGGAACCTTTGACCACAATGTCCCGACGGTTAATATATACGATATACGAGATGTGATTTCTAAGGCTCAAATTGATAAACTTGCTGAAAATGTTGAGGAGTTTGGGATTGAACATGCAGCGCACGGTTCTGAAAAGCAGGGAATCGTTCACATGGTAGGTCCAGAAACAGGACGGACCCAACCAGGAAAATTCATCGTCTGTGGAGATAGCCACACAGCTACTCACGGAGCTTTCGGAGCTATCGCTTTTGGGATTGGGACCAGTGAGGTCGAGCATGTCTTTGCTACCCAGACACTCTGGCAAGTTAAACCCAAGAAAATGCTGGTAGAATTCACTGGTGTTCCTCAAAAAGGAGTTTATTCCAAGGATTATATTCTCGCCTTGATTGCCAAGTACGGCGTTGCCTGTGGTGTAGGCTATGTGGTGGAATATCGTGGGCAAGCGATTGATGCTTTGACCATGGAAGAGCGAATGACCATCTGCAATATGTCCATCGAGTTTGGCTCTAAGATGGGGATTATGAATCCGGATCAGACCACCTATGACTATCTTAAAGGACGAGAATGTGTTCCAGAGGATTTCGAGGAGGCAGTTGCCGACTGGAAGACCCTTGTCAGTGATAAGGATGCTGTCTATGATAAAGTTATCCGGATGGATGTCTCAAACTTAGCTCCCATGGTGACTTGGGGAACCAATCCTGCTATGGGGGTTGACTTTGACAGTAGCTTCCCAGAAATTAAGGATATGAATGATGAACGAGCATATCATTACATGGACTTGGAGCCAGGTCAAAAGCCAGCAGATATTGAACTAGGTTATATCTTTATCGGGTCTTGTACCAATGCTCGTCTCAGTGACTTACAACTGGCTGCGCGATTTGTCAAAGGAAAGAAAATAGCTCCCAATCTAACAGCAATCGTAGTTCCAGGCTCTCGTCCTGTGAAACGAGCTGCTGAGAAGTTGGGTTTGGACAAGGTCTTTCTGGATGCTGGTTTTGAGTGGAGAGACCCAGGTTGCTCTATGTGCCTAGGGATGAATCCTGACAAGGTTCCAGATGGTGTCCACTGTGCTTCAACTAGCAATCGAAATTTTGAAGATAGACAAGGATTTGGTGCTAAGACCCATCTCTGCAGTCCAGCCATGGCAGCTGCGGCAGCTATCGCAGGGCGCTTCGTAGATGTTCGGCAGATGCCAGAAGCCCAGTAAGGAGAGGATATGGAGAAATTTACAGTTTATACGGGAACGACCGTTCCTCTCATGAATGATAATATCGACACTGACCAAATCCTTCCCAAGCAGTTTCTCAAGTTAATTGATAAGAAAGGCTTTGGTAAGTACCTCATGTATGCTTGGCGTTATTTAGACGACAAGTATACTGAAGATCCAGACTTTGTCTTTAACCGACCAGAATACCGTAAAGCCAGTATTCTCATCTCAGGGGATAACTTTGGCGCAGGATCGTCCAGGGAACACGCAGCTTGGGCTTTAGCTGACTATGGTTTTAAAGTCGTGATTGCAGGGTCTTTTGGTGATATTCATTACAATAATGAACTCAATAATGGTATGTTACCTATTGTCCAGCCCAGAGAGGTTAGAGAGAAACTAGCCCAGTTACAACCAAGCGATCAGGTAACCGTGGACTTGGAACAACAGAAAATCATCTCACCAGTTGGAGAATTCACTTTTGAAATCGATAGTGAATGGAAACACAAGCTCTTAAATGGTTTGGATGATATCGGTATTACCTTGCAGTATGAAGATTTGATTGCTGCTTATGAAAAGCAACGCCCAGCCTACTGGCAGGATTAGGAAAAATAGAAAAGGAAATAAAACTATGACAAAACACATTCAATGGACAGGAACACTTTCTCAAGAAGGCTATGACATTTTAAAAGGTGAGGGCGGTTGTATCGTTTGTCCTACCAAAGTTGGTTACATCATCATGACTAGCGACAAGGCTGGTCTTGAACGTAAGTTTGAAGCTAAAGAACGTAACCGGAACAAACCAGGAGTTGTCCTCTGTGGTAGTATGGATGAGCTTCGCGCTTTAGCACAACTTAACCCTGAAATTGAAGCCTTCTACCAAAAACATTGGGATGAAGATATGCTCCTCGGTTGTATCCTTCCATGGAAACCAGAGGCCTTTGAAAAACTCAAAGCTTACGGTGATGGCCGTGAAGAGCTTATGACTGACGTTCGTGGTACTAGCTGTTTTGTCATCAAGTTTGGGAAAGCAGGTGAACAATTGGCTGCCAAGCTTTGGGAAGAAGGCAAAATGGTCTATGCCTCATCAGCTAACCCATCTGGAAAAGGTAACCGCGGTAAGGTGGAAGGGATTGGAGAACGTATCGAAGGAGCAGTGGACCTTGTCATCGAAGCAGACGACTATGTGGCATCCATCCAACCTGACAAAACGATTGAAACTCGCTACGAGCAAGGTGTGATGGTGTCTATGGTCGATAAAGACGGCAAGCTTATCCCAGAACAAGATGGAGCACGCTCAACTTCACCAGCACCAGTTGTAATCCGTAAAGGGCTTGACATTGATAAGATTATGATGCACTTGTCAGATACCTTTAACTCATGGGATTATCGTCAGGGTGAATATTATTAAGCTGAGTAGACCCTAAACGGCTATCCTTTCACATGTTTTTATATATAGTGATTTCCGAAAATTAATTAGACATAATAAAAACAATTGTCTAAAAATTTTAAAAATTCAGTATAGAACATGCAAAATCCTAGAAAAAAAGGTAAAATAAAGATAGAAATTGGTAACGATTACATTTTAAAGTGAGTTTGAAGTAAGGCGGTTTATTAGTGGGATTTATCATTAGGAGAGCCTCATTTACACAGATTACCATTCGCTTAATATATAAAGACTAAGTGGCATTTGAGTGCTTAAAAGTCCAAGATACTGTTTAAGAGGTTTTATGAGTAGTTTGTCTATTGAAAACAAGCTGATAGAACCTCACCATCATCATATAAATATTAGAATTATCCATTTAACGTCGTTCTTTCGCTTTCTACACTCTCCTTGTTAGCTTACTGAGAGTTGTAGCTGATGACAGCTAGAATTATACTGTAAGTGGCTCATTTAGACTACCTTCGCATGTTTTGCTACTTGCAGTCGGGGTCTAAGTGAGCTTTTTTGAGTTATAATTGACTAGTTGTCAACAATATTTTTAATAGTCGATATGCATAGAATCGCTCATACCAGTAATCACAATGAATGGGAGGTGGAAAGGATTATTTAAAATAGAAAGGCGGTAGGCAAGTGAGTTATTAATGGATCACTGATAAAAAGAAAAGAGGTACAATATGGGACTTATCAAAGCAGGTCTAGGAGCTGTAGGTGGTGTATTAGCCGATCAATGGAAAGAATTTTTCTATTGTGAGTCTATGGACAAATCTGTCATGGTTGTCAAGGGGCAAAAGCGGGTCTCTGGTCGATCCTCCAATACTAAGGGCAGTGATAATATTATTTCCAATGGTTCAGGTATTGCGGTAGCTGATGGTCAGTGTATGATGATTGTTGAGCAAGGTAAGGTTGTAGAAGTTTGTGCCGAACCAGGTGAGTTCACTTATGATACATCTAGCGAACCAAGTATTTTTACAGGAAATCTTGGGGATTCTATCAAGGATACTTTCAAACAAATTGGGAAACGTTTCACTTATGGAGGCGATACTGGCAAAGATCAGCGTGTATATTATTTTAATACAAAAGAATTAATTGATAATAAATTCGGTACACCAAACCCAATTCCATTTCGTGTGGTAGATTCTAAGATTGGTTTAGATCTTGACGTTTCTGTTCGTTGCTCAGGGATTTATTCTTACAAGATTGTTGACCCGCTTTTGTTTTATACAAATGTTTGTGGAAATGTTGAAAGAGAGTATTTGCGTGAAGAAATTGACTCACAGTTGAAAACGGAATTTATCAGTGCCTTGCAACCTTCATTTGCTAAGTTATCTGATATGGAATTGAGACCGAATCAAATTGTCAGCCACAATACAGAATTAGAAAATGCCCTCAATGAAACTCTCTCAGAAAAATGGGGTCAACTTCGTGGTCTTAAAGTCATTAGCATTGCACTCGGCTCTGTTACTCTCCCAGAAGAAGATGCCGAAATGATTAAGCAGGCTCAACGTACTGCTATTATGAAAGATCCGACTATGGCGGCCGCAACCTTAGTTGGTGCACAGGCAGACGCTATGAAGGCAGCCGCAAGCAATGAAGCAGGAGCTATGACTGGCTTTATGGGCTTTGGCATGGCAGCCAATGCAGGCGGTGGCATGAATGCACAAAATCTCTTTGCTATGGGACAAGAACAGGCTGCTAACCAAGCACAAGCAACCAATCAAGCAGCAACAGCCACTCCGAATGTCAATAAGTGGATCTGTCCAAATGGGCATGAAGCTACGGGTAAATTCTGCCCAGAGTGTGGCAGTCCAAAACCAGTGGACAATAGCTGGACTTGTTCATGTGGCACAGTAAATACAGGTAAATTCTGTTCAAATTGTGGCAGTCCCAAAACGATAGTTCATCAAGCAAAACATTGTAGTAACTGTGGTTGGAAAGTTCCAGATTCTGGCCAGGCACCGAAATTCTGTCCTGAATGCGGGTCAACGTTTTAGAACAGGACAACTCTAGATTGGCTTAGTGTCGGGAGAGGAGATGATGACATGGCTGATAATTTAGAATACAAATGTCCTTGTTGTGGCGGTGCTTTAGCCTTTGATACGAAAATCCAAAAAATGAAGTGTCCTTACTGTGACTCTGAATATGAAATGGAAAGTCTCAAGCACATGGATGAAGGTTTGGTAGGTGTACAGTCTTCTACTGAGTCAACTTCAACAACCTACTCTACTGAAGAATGGCAAGAGGATGATGAACAGTTGAACGTCTTTATTTGCAATTCCTGTGGTGGACAATTGATTGCTGATGAAAATACTGCTGCGACAACTTGCCCTTATTGTGATAATCCAGTTGTTCTCAAGGAACGTCTGATAGGTGATTTGAAACCAGAGTTGGTTATTCCTTTTAAACTGGATAAGAAAGCTGCCAGAGAAGCGTTGAACAAGCACCTTCTTGGCAAGCGTTTATTGCCAAAAATTTTTAAGGATCAGAATCATATTGATGAAATAAAGGGTGTTTACGTTCCATTTTGGCTATTTAATACAGAAGTGGATGCGGATATTAAGTACAAAGCAACTAGGATAACGACTTGGAGTGACAAAGATTACAATTACACCCAAACTGATTTTTACTCTGTCCTTCGTTCTGGTCAGTTAGCCTTTTCTCATCTACCTGTTGACGGTTCTAAAAGTATGGACAATACCTTGATGGAATCCATTGAACCTTTTGATGTTTCAAAAGCAGTTGACTTTCAAACAGCCTATTTAGCAGGTTATTTGGCCGAGCGTTATGATGTGACGGCAGAAGAAAGTATCGAACATGCTCAAGAACGTGCGAAAAGGAGTACAGTGTCTAGGTTTGCAGCTACGGTGACTGGCTTTACAATGGTAACTCCAGAAAGTAGCCATGTTGAGTTTAAAAATAGCAAAGCCAAGTATGTCCTTTATCCAGTCTGGTTGTTAAACACAACTTGGAATAATGAAAAGTACGTTTTTGCTATGAATGGTCAAACAGGAAAATTTGTAGGCAACCTTCCCTTGGATAAACGAGTCTACTGGCGCTATTTTATGACGATTGCAATGCTTACTTTTATTGTTTGCTATGGCATCGTTTGGTTGATTTATCTAATGTAAGGAGGAAGATATGATGAAAAAACTACTGTCTTCCCTTCTTGCGGTTTTTCTCGCTTTTACTTTGATTGGGATTGTGTCAGCTGACATGTCAAGTCAAACTTTAATTTATGATGAGGCCGGCCTCCTATCATCCAATGAGAAAAGCAAACTAGAAGAAGAAGCACAAGCTATTTACAAAGAGCATCAGTTCAAATCTTATCTGCTCATTGCTGACTCGTATGATGATGTAACTCAATATACAACGGATTTCTTCAAGAAAGGGAAGGAAGATGCTATTCTTCTGATAATAGGGAAGTCTAAAGATTATAGAACTATCTGCTACAAGGGAAAAGCAAAAGAGCTTCTGGGAGATTTTTGGGATACCTTTATCAAAGGAGTTTATCATAGCAATAGTAGTTGGTATGACAGTGCCCACCGCAGTTTGACTGCTATTGCTGCTAAGTTTGGACCCCTGAAGCGTCTCGTGGATGAAGCGGATTTACTGAGTGATGCAGAAGAAAAAGATTTATTAAGTAAACTTGATGAGATTAGTGAGCGGCAGAAATGTGACCTTGTTATTGTGACTGTCAAGGATCTGGGAGGGAAGACACCAGAAGCCTTTGCAGATGATTATTTTGACTATAATGGTTATGGTCAGGGTGAGGACCATAGTGGTTTATTGTTGTTGTTAAGTATGAAGGAACGGGATTGGCATATCACCACAACAGGTTATGCGATTCGAGCATTTACCGATGCAGGTTTAGAATATATGTCTGATCGGTTCGTTCCGAAACTAAGCAACGGAGAATATGAGCAAGCATTTAGCAGTTTTGTAGAACTGAGCGATAAGTTCTTAACGCAGGCTAAGACAGATAAACCTTATGACAAAGGAAATCTTCCTAAGGAACCGCTAAGTTGGATATGGGTGCCCCTATCTCTAGGTGTAGGTCTTGTCACAGCCTTTGTAGTTGTTTCAAGTATGGCTGGTCAACTCAAAAGTGTGGCTCCAGATGTGGCAGCGACAAATTATATTGTAGAAAATAGTCTCACTGTCACTCAAGCAGAAGAAAAGTTTCTATATAAAACGATTGATAAGGTGGCTCGTCCCAAAGAGAGTAAATCTTCTTCTGGAGGTAGCAGTACTCACACATCTTCATCAGGAAGAACTCATGGTGGTGCAGGAGGCAAGTTTTGATTAGAATAGACGAGTGAATGAGATAGACTTTCAAATCTATTTTAGGAGAAAGGGAAGATTTCAAAATGAAAAAATTATTTAGCTTGATATTGGCACTTCTGTTACTTATCACGCTTGGAGCTTGTGGAAAATCAGGTGGAAGAGCGGACGATGCCTTAGTGGGAAAATACGTAGCTGTTAGTGGAACGGCCATGGGAGTAACGCTCTCTGGTGATGATATGGCTGGCTTCAAACTCGAATTGATGAATGGAGGCAAGGCGAAACTAAACGTAGAGGGAACAACTGCAGAAGGTAGATGGAAAAATGATGATAACACGTTAACTCTTACTATTGAAAATACTGATATGGTTGGCAAGCTTGGTAAAGATACGATTGCATTTGAAAGCATCTTGAAAGAGCTTGTCGGTACTTCAATGGATGTGAAACTTGCAAAAGAAGGAACAGATGCAGCCAAACCTGAGAACTTCTTGCCAGAAGAAGAGAAAGCTCTCTTAGGAGACTGGGTAGGCGCGTCTGTAGTGGATGTAATGGATGCAGACGCATCTGGAGAAATAGCACCAGATTCCTTGAAAGCAACTTTAAAGGCAGATCATACTTCTACCATCACCTATAAAGGAGAAGAAATTGCCACTCCTAAATGGAGTTATGTGACAGGCACCATTATATTTGACGGTAAGGTTGCTGGAAATGCGAGCCTATACAGTGAACAAAAAGATGGGGTCTTTAAAATAACTTATAGCGGAGACAAGTATTATACCTTTACAATGAAATCATCTAAAGGGGATTAGAATAATAAATAGGCTAAATTAGTGCGATGATGGTGTGGAACTATCATCGCACTTTTGGATTGACTAAGGTAGTTATCAACTATAATTTACGAATCTAATAATTTTTAGTGATTTTAAGAAGATTTTGATTGCGATAAAAACGAACGTTTATAGAATATTTGTTTTTAAAATTGACAAAATCTGTACTTTGGTCTATAATAAATCAAGGAAACGTCGTAAAAGACGTAGAGGTGCGCAAGCATAGGTAGGTCATTACAAAAGAAACGAGACATCGATATGTTAAACGAATTTCCAATTTTTGATTACGAAGATATTCAGTTGATCCCAAACAAATGTGTCATTAAAAGCCGTTCAGAAGCGGATACAAGTGTCACACTTGGAAATCACACTTTCAAACTACCTGTTGTACCAGCCAACATGCAGACGATTTTGGATGAGAATGTCGCAGAGCAACTGGCTAAAGGCGGATACTTCTACATTATGCACCGTTTTGATGAAGCGGGGCGCATTCCTTTTATCAAACGCATGCACGATCAAGGGCTCATTGCTTCCATTTCCGTCGGTGTCAAGGACTACGAGTATGATTTTGTTAGCCAACTCAAGGCTGATGCTCCTGAGTATATCACGATTGATATTGCTCATGGTCATGCAGATAGCGTGATTTCTATGATTCAGCATATCAAGAAAGAATTGCCAGATACTTTTGTCATTGCTGGGAATGTGGGCACACCAGAAGCAGTACGTGAATTGGAAAATGCTGGTGCGGATGCTACCAAGGTTGGAATCGGCCCTGGTAAGGTTTGTATCACCAAGGTCAAGACTGGTTTTGGTACAGGTGGTTGGCAGTTGGCAGCACTTCGCTGGTGTGCTAAGGCGGCTCGCAAACCGATTATTGCTGATGGAGGGATTCGTACTCATGGCGACATTGCCAAGTCTATCCGTTTCGGTGCTAGCATGGTCATGATTGGTTCCCTATTTGCAGGACATATCGAAAGCCCAGGAAAGACGATTGAAGTCGACGGCGAACAGTTCAAAGAATACTATGGTTCAGCTTCACAATATCAAAAGGGTGCTTATAAAAATGTGGAAGGAAAACGCATCTTACTTCCTGCAAAAGGGCATTTGCAAGATACCCTTACCGAGATGGAGCAAGATCTGCAGAGTGCCATTTCCTACGCAGGTGGACGCAAGGTTGCTGACCTCAAGCACGTTGATTATGTGATCGTGAAAAACTCTATCTGGAACGGGGATGCTTCCCACTAATGGACGCATACTCAACTCATAAAAAACTTGTTATTAGAGCAAATTTCTGTTATAATAAAACAAGTTTCCACCCTTAGTGTAATGGATATCACGTAAGATTCCGGTTCTTAAGATGGGGGTTCGATTCCCTCAGGGTGGATGTAAATAGCCTAAAAAAGCCTTTAAATAAGGCTTTTTCTTTATACTGCCCTTAAAATTGAAAATTTTCTTCTAAAAAATGCCAAATTCCCTCCAGTTCCATTTTAAAGTGACTCAGAGAGCTTTTTTTGTTATAATAGAAAGGATCGTAATTATTAGAAAGAGGTTGGTATGAAAGAATTACAAACTGTACTGAAGAAGCGTTTTGCAATCGAATTTGCAGACAAAAAGCTACTGGAAACGGCCTTTACTCATACGAGTTATGCCAATGAGCACCGCCTCTTAAAAATTTCACACAATGAGCGCTTGGAATTTTTAGGAGACGCTGTTCTGCAATTATTGATTTCAGAATACCTGTATAAAAAATATCCTAAGAAGCCAGAGGGCGATTTGTCCAAACTCCGTGCCATGATTGTCCGTGAGGAGAGTTTGGCTGGTTTTGCGCGTGATTGCCAGTTTGATCAGTTTATCAAGCTAGGAAAAGGGGAAGAAAAGTCTGGTGGGCGCAATCGTGACACCATTCTTGGTGATGCTTTTGAAGCCTTTCTGGGTGCTTTGCTTTTAGACAAGGATGTGGCTAGGGTAAAAGAGTTTATCTATCAGGTCATGATTCCCAAGGTGGAAGCAGGTGACTTTGAAATGATTAAGGATTATAAGACACACCTGCAAGAGTTGCTTCAGGTCAATGGGGATGTGGACATTCGCTACCAGGTTATCTCTGAGACAGGACCTGCTCATGATAAGGTTTTTGATGTAGAAGTTCTGGTTGAAGGAAAGAGCATCGGAAAAGGTCAAGGCCGTTCTAAAAAATTAGCAGAGCAAGAGGCTGCAAAAAATGCCGTTGAGAAGGGGCTGGATTCATGTATTTAAAGGAAATTGAGATTCAGGGATTCAAGTCCTTTGCTGACAAGACCAAAGTCGTCTTTGACCAAGGTGTGACAGCTGTCGTTGGGCCAAATGGATCTGGAAAGTCAAATATCACAGAAAGTCTGCGATGGGCCTTGGGGGAGTCTAGTGTCAAAAGCCTTCGTGGTGGCAAGATGCCCGATGTCATTTTTGCTGGGACTGAAAGCCGTAAACCTCTCAATTATGCCTCTGTTGTCGTGACTTTGGATAATGAAGACGGTTTTATCAAGGATGCAGGACAAGAAATCAAGGTAGAACGCCATATCTATCGTAGTGGAGATAGTGAGTATCGAATTGATGGCAAGAAAGTTCGTCTGCGTGATGTACACGACCTTTTCTTGGATACAGGTCTGGGACGGGATTCCTTTTCGATCATTTCTCAAGGGAAGGTTGAGGAGATTTTTAATTCCAAGCCTGAAGAACGTCGAGCTATTTTTGAAGAAGCTGCAGGAGTTTTGAAATACAAGACTCGTAGAAAAGAAACAGAGAGCAAACTGCAACAAACTCAAGATAATCTAGACCGTTTAGAGGATATTATCTATGAGTTGGATAATCAAATCAAGCCTCTTGCCAAACAAGCTGAGAATGCTCGTAAGTTTCTCGACCTGGATGGTCAACGCAAGGCTATTTACTTGGATGTACTGGTTGCCCAAATCAAGGAAAATAAGGCTGAACTAGAGCTGACGGAAGAAGAACTAACTCAGGTTCAGGAACTTTTGACTAGCTATTACCAAAAGCGTGAAGAGTTAGAAGAAGAAAATCAAAGTCTTAAAAAGAAACGCCAAGATCTCCAAGCTCAAATGTCTAAAGACCAAGGGAGCTTGATGGATCTGACGAATCTGATAAGTGATTTAGAGCGAAAATTAGCCCTATCGAAGTTGGAATCTGAGCAAGTTGCTCTCAATCAACAAGAAGCACAAGCCCGTTTGGCATCTTTAGAAGATAAGAGAAAGACTCTAAGTACAGAGAAGGCTGAAAAAGAAGCGAACTTGGCACAGTTAGAGGAAAGTCTAGCTGAAAACAACAAGGAACTCAATCGTTTAGAAGCAGAATTGCTAGCTTTTTCAGATGATCCTGACCAGATGATTGAGCTCTTGCGTGAACGCTTTGTCGCTCTTTTACAAGAAGAAGCGGATGTCTCAAACCAACTGACCCGCATCGAGAATGAACTAGAGAACAGCCGTCAGCTATCTCAAAAACAAGCAGATCAACTTGAGAAACTGAAAGAACAACTGGCCACAGCTAAAGAAAAAGCAAGTCAGCAAAAGACTGAGCTTGAATCTGCCAAGGAGCAGGTTCAGAAATTATTGGCAGACTACCAAGCTGGTGCCAAAGAACAAGAGGAGCAGAAAGTTTCTTACCAAGCCCAGCAGAGCCAACTCTTTGACCATCTGGATAGTCTCAAAAACAAACAGGCTAGAGCCCAGAGTTTAGAGAATATCCTTAGAAATCATAGCAACTTTTACGCGGGTGTTAAGAGTGTTCTCCAAGAAAAAGATCGCCTAGGTGGGATTATTGGTGCAGTCAGTGAGCATCTGACTTTTGATGTTCATTATCAAACTGCCCTAGAAATTGCGCTTGGAGCCAGCAGTCAGCACATTATCGTAGAAGATGAGAAAGCGGCGACTAAGGCCATTGATTTCCTCAAGCGCAACAGATCTGGTCGTGCAACCTTCCTTCCGTTGACGACTATCAAAGCTCGTACGATTTCTAGTCAGAATCAAGATGCTATCGCATCAAGTCCAGGCTTTCTTGGTATGGCTGCTGACTTGGTGTCGTTTGATAAGAGACTGGAAGCCATTTTCAAGAATTTGCTAGCTACGACGGCTATCTTTGACACCGTAGAACATGCGCGTGCAGCTGCTCGCCAAGTTCGTTACCAGGTTCGTATGGTGACACTGGATGGGACAGAGTTGCGCACAGGTGGTTCCTACGCGGGTGGTGCCAATCGCCAAAATAACAGTATCTTCATCAAGCCTGAACTGGAGCAATTACAAAAAGAAATTGCTGAAGAAGAAGCTAGTCTGAGTTTAGAAGAAGCGACTTTGAAGACCTTGCAAGACGAGATGGCAGTATTAACAGAAAGATTAGAAGCCATCAAATCTCAGGGTGAGCAAGCTCGTATCCATGAGCAAGGCTTGTTCCTCGCTTATCAACAAACCAATCAGCAGGTCGAAGAACTGGGAACGCTTTGGAAACTTCAAGAAGAGGAATTAAATCGTCTTTCTGAAGGAGATTGGCAAGCGGACAAGGAAAAATGCCAAGAGCGCCTTGCTACTATTGCCAGTGAAAAGCAAAATCTGGAAGCTGAGATTGAAGAAATTAAGTCTAACAAAAACGCTATTCAAGAACGCTATCAAAACTTGCAGGAACAAGTAGCGCAAGCACGCTTGCTTAAGTCAGAACTGCAAGGACAAAAGCGGTACGAAGTGACTGATATTGAACGCTTAGGCAAGGAACTGGATAATCTGGATATCGAGCAAGAGGAGATTCAGCGTCTCCTCCAAGAAAAGGTTGATAATCTTGAGAAAGTGGATACGGATTTGCTAAGTCAGCAGGTGGAAGAGGCCAAAACTCAGAAAACAAACCTCCAACAAGGTTTGATTCGTAAGCAGTTTGAGTTGGATGATATCGAAGGCCAGCTGGATGATATTGCCAGCCATTTGGACCAGGCTCGCCAGCAGAATGAAGAGTGGATTCGCAAGCAAACACGTGCTGAAGCTAAGAAGGAAAAGGTCAGCGAACGCTTGCGCCATCTACAAGGTCAGTTAACAGACCAGTACCAGATCAGTTACACAGAGGCGCTAGAAAAGGCTCATGAACTGGAAAATCTCAATCTGGCGGAGCAAGAGGTTAAGGATTTAGAGAAGGCTATTCGTTCGCTGGGTCCTGTCAATTTAGATGCTATTGACCAGTACGAAGAAGTTCACAACCGTCTGGCCTTCCTCAATAGTCAACGAGATGATATTTTGTCTGCGAAAAACCTACTCCTTGAGACCATTACAGAGATGAATGATGAGGTTAAGGAACGCTTTAAATCAACCTTTGAGGCTATTCGTGAGTCCTTTAAAGTGACCTTTAGACAGATGTTTGGCGGCGGTCAGGCAGACTTGATATTGACTGAGGGCGATCTTTTAACAGCTGGTGTGGAGATTTCTGTCCAACCACCAGGTAAGAAAATCCAATCTCTCAACCTCATGAGTGGTGGTGAAAAAGCCCTATCTGCTCTGGCTCTGCTCTTCTCCATTATCCGTGTTAAGACCATTCCTTTTGTTATCTTGGACGAGGTAGAGGCGGCGCTGGACGAAGCCAATGTCAAACGTTTTGGGGATTACCTCAACCGCTTTGACAAGGACAGCCAGTTTATCGTCGTAACCCACCGTAAGGGGACGATGGCAGCAGCGGACTCTATCTATGGGGTTACCATGCAAGAATCAGGTGTTTCTAAGATTGTTTCGGTTAAATTAAAAGATTTAGAAGAAACAATAGACTAGTTACCAAATGATAGCATCTCTTAGGAGGTGCTATTTTTTAAAACTAAAGTACTAAATTTTCTCTTAAGGTCAGTTCAGGCGCAAAAAACGACATTTGGGATTTCCTCTTAGCGAAAAGACTTTCTCTATGATATAATAGTTTCATGATTACAACAGTACCTATTAAGAACGAAAAAGATATTGCAGTACCAGGGAAAACAGTCCTTGTACTAGGTTATTTTGATGGCATCCACAAGGGGCATCAGAAACTCTTTGAAGTAGCCAGTAAGGCTTCTATGAAGGATTATCTGCCGGTTGTCGTGATGACCTTTACAGAGTCGCCAAAACTTGCCTTACAACCTTATCAACCTGAGCTCATGCTCCACATCGTCAATCACGAGGAACGGG
Organism: Streptococcaceae bacterium AF54-32pH5A; assembly: GCA_027682205.1. GTDB lineage: Bacteria > Bacillota > Bacilli > Lactobacillales > Streptococcaceae > Streptococcus. Next base: position 347,341 of record JAQDAD010000001.1, on the reverse strand, counting down.
AGCACAAGATGAAGTGGCATGGAGTAGAGGCTCTCTTCTTACTTGACTTTAGTAGCAAATTTGCTAGTTTAACGGGTCAAGAGTTCTTTGATACCTACATCAAGGCTTTAAAACCAGCTATCATTGTGGCAGGATTTGACTATACTTTTGGTTCTGATAAGAAAACTGCGGATGATCTGAAGGATTATTTTGATGGAGAGATCATTATTGTTTCTCCAGTCGAGGATGAAAAGGGCAAGATTAGTTCCACACGGATTCGTCAGGCTATTCTTGATGGAGATGTCAAGGAAGTCAAGCACCTGCTCGGCACACCGCTCCCATCTCGTGGGATGGTCGTTCATGGAAATGCTCGTGGGCGTACTATCGGTTATCCAACAGCCAATCTGGTCCTAAGAGATCGAACCTACATGCCAGCAGATGGTGTCTATGTAGTCGATGTCGAGGTGCAACGGCAAAGATATCGTGGCATGGCGAGTGTTGGCAAAAATGTCACCTTTGATGGAGAAGAGCCACGTTTTGAAGTCAATATTTTCGATTTTTCAGACGATATTTACGGTGAGACAGTCATTGTCTACTGGCTGGATCGTGTCCGTGATATGGTCAAATTTGACTCCGTAGATGAGCTGGTAGACCAACTCCAGAAAGACGAAGAGATTGCTCGAAACTGGAAGGATGGAGAGTCTGTTATCTAAGAGAACAAAGAAAAACTGAAGTATAGAAATATTTGGGAATACGAAGAGAAGAGCGGTCTCAATATATACTTAACATAGATTAGGGTAACACTCTTGCAACGACTATTTTGAGGGAAAAACTAAGGAATATGAAGATAGTCTATTTTTATCATTTCTTCATTTTACAGAAACCGAAAGTAAATAACTATTTTAAATATAAAATTTTGTGTCTTATCATAATTTTTTGAAAAAAGCTAGTAATTTGACTGAAAAAAATTTGCAATTCTCCACAAGAAAATATATAATATAGTTGAGATGGAAAAACGTTTTGTAAAAGGAGGTGCACATTATGTTCTTTGGATACTACTTCCGTTTTTGGTTCAGCATTTGGTGGCGTTAATAGAGGTTAGTGGTTGTTAAATTAAACTCAAATAGCTTTATGCCAGTAAGAAACTGAAATATTCAGTTTAATATGAGTTTTATTTTATCTAGTAAATCAACGTTTTCTATCACAACTCTATTGCAGTTAAGCTATGATATGTGATGATTGTCAACCCTATCTTGTTAACATTTTTATGGTCTCGAGAAATCTTATTTCTTGGGACTTTTTCTATTGTTTGAAAGGTTGTGTGTTGATTTTGTTGAACTAGGAGAACAAAAAAGACAAGCTACTTTGAAAAGTAATTTGTCTGTTGCTGGGTTATTTTTTATTGAAACACGCGATAAACGTAAGGATTTTCTGGTTTGTCTACTTTTGTGAAACTCTCAACTTCCAGTGTTGGGAGTTTTTGTTTGAGTTCTTTATGATAGTGGAGGGTCAGGGTTCCTCTAGCGGTAATCCAAGTATTGTCAGAATACTGGCGTGAGTTTCCCTTGGTCAGGAGTCCATATACACCAGAGTCTGCGATACAGTGGATGATTCCAAAGCGAAAGAGGAACTGGCTATCTGGATGGCTAGGATCGTTATAAACAAAGCCTGTAAATTCGATTTTCTTTCCTTCAAACTCTTGAGGATAGTCATAGAGAACTTCCATGACCTCCATATAGTTTTCATCTGTAACCTGAATGGTTGACTGGGAGAGGTATTTATCGGCTGTAGCCCTCATTTCCTTTTCATAAGCAGATTTGGAAAAATAGGTGCTGGTATCGGGTTTGAGGTATTGACTGGATGTTCCTTCGCTTGCCTGAATAGCAGTATCGATTCCCTCAGCAAGTGGGAAATAATAACCTTTGGCAGATACGGTTCTCGAGTCCAAACTTACTGTCGGAAAGGCAACTCCAATCAAGAGAGGTAGTGACAGTAAAATGATGCTGATTAATCTAGCTCGACGACTTTCCAAATGGCTGTGAGAATTGATTTTCTTGATCCAGATGTAGAATTGGACCAGAGCCAACAGAAGAGAAAGGATCATGGAAATATAGACTAGATAGGAATAGTGGAGGTTGATGTAGTGGCTGAGCTTGCCAGATAGCTGCAGATACAGGGTCAGAGCAAAATAACCTAGTAGAATGAAAAATCGGATCATAGCATCACTCCTATCATGTAAGAATAAAGCAAGACAAGCACTGTCACGATGCCCATGAATTGCCAGATGAAGCGCGCTTTGAGATAGTGTTTCATCATGAGGAGATTTTTGATATCAAGCATGGGGCCAATGACCAGAAAAGCAAGGACTGGCGCTAGGCCGAAGCTCGAGAGGAGAGAAGCACCGATAAAGGCGTCCGCCTCGCTACAAAGAGAGAGGAGAAAGGCTAGAAACATGAGCAAGAGAATCGCAAGGACTGGACTAGCACTGATAGAGGTCAAGATCCGAGTCGGGACATAGACCTGCACAATAGCCGCAAAGAGACAGCCAAAGACCAAGTAACGCCCCATATCGAAAAACTCATCAATAGCCTGTATAAAGATCTGAAAACCTTTTCTAGTGGGACTTAAGTGTGAAAAGTTGTGTTCATGGCAAGTGATAGGATTCTCTTTTTGAATGGGTTCCTTCCAGAAAAATCCTAGGAAAATTCCAAGCACCAAAGCAATTACAATAGCTCCCAGCGCTCGCAAAAAGGCAAGTTTTATTGAATTGCCAAAGGCAGAATATGTAGCGAAAAGAACGATAGGATTGATGATGGGAGCAGTCACCAGAAAGGGAACGGCCGTGTAGCTGGGGACTTTCTTTTCCAGAAAACGATTGATAATCGGGACGATTCCACACTCACAAGAGGGAAAGAGAAAGCCGATGAAGGTACCCAAAAAAATCCTCCCCCAACGATTGCGAGGGAGAAATTCAGTGACTTTTCCAGGTGTGATATAGACTTCGATCCAGCCGGAAATGAGACTCCCAATCAGTACAAAAGGAAGGGCTTCGATGATGATGGAGAGAAAAATAGCTCCCACTTGTAATACACTAGGGGGAAGAGATTGGAAAATCATCATCTATTTTTTCTTCTCAACTTTTTCTTTTTTATCTTTATCATCAGGAAAAGTGACTTGTGTTAAGTCAGGAAGTTTGGCAAATTCTTCAAACATCTTGTCCAAGTCATCAGTTTTTGTAAATTTAACAGCCATGAGCCTACCTCTTTTCTAAATTCTACCTCTATTATACTATTATTTTGCGGAAAAGGGATTATTTTTATTTTGATAATCAAAGAGGTAAAAACAGGTAAGGTGAAACAAGCCTTGTCCCTTATGGTATAATAACCACTCCTCACTGAGCAGTCTATTAGTTAAAAGGTTGCGAGCGAATTTTCTTTCACTCGTTTCATAATTCTCCGATAAATCGGTAGTGAAGTTCAACCGTCACTTGGCGATTCTTACCACGCCCCGTTGGCTGATGGACGATGATTTTGTCGATTAGCTCATTCACTAACTGAGTCGTCAAGGTTTCAAGGTTCGTGTATCGGCGAATGGTTTGCATAAATTTGTCGACATTTTCCTTGGATTCAGTTTGGCTAACCAAAACATCTTGAAGCTTTATAATTTGCTGGTTGAGTTCAGCTTGCTCGCTTTCGTAGCTGTTCACCAATTTTCGAAATCTCTCATTGCTGATCTTGTCCAGAAGTTGCTTTTCATAGAGTTTTTGAATAATAGTATCCAACTCCTTCGAACGCTTTTTGAAACGAGATAACTGTTTACGGAGGCTATCTTGTTTCTTAATCTCTCGAATATCAAAGCGAGATTTCAGCTTTTCAAGAAGCTGTTTCTCATCAAAATGGATAGCTGAGATTAGTTGCTGGAGGTCTCTCAAAACCAATTCCTCTAGAACTTCTTTCCGAAGATAATGTGAACCCGAACAGGTATCACCAGCTCGACGGTGGTGGTAACACTTATAGTGGTCAAGATTGACGTCGTCTTTCTGTTGTGGACAAAAACTAAGCTTGTGTCCATTCTCGCAGAAGACTAAGCCTGCAAATAGATTTTCGTGACCAGGCTTGTCTTTCCAATTGTATCGCTGACTAACTCGCTTATGACCGAGCATTTTTCGAACCATTTCGAAATCTTCTTTCGAAATAATTGCTTCGTGAGCGTTTGGAAAAATCAACCAATCTTCTCGAGGGCGTAGTTTACAATTCCGTTGTTTATAGGAAATCTTTGCTGTTTTCAGATTGATGGTTGCCCCAGTGTATTCCTCCTTTTCGAGCATCTGGTAAATCATCTGATTTTTCCAGTAGAAAGGGTCTGTTTCAATAATCCGATAATTCGAAAGTCCTAACTTTTTCTTATAGTTAGCAGGAGTCAAAATTCTGTCTTTCCGAAGTCTGCGAGCAATCTCCATTAACGATATTCCTGCTAAATATTCCCTAAATACTCGCTTCACAATCTGGCTGGCGTAGTCGTCAACCAACCACTCTTTAGGGTTGTCTGGATTCTTAAGATAACCATATGGTGCGATCCAGCTGATTTTCTCGTCAGTTTTCGCCTTGGTGTGTTTAGACAACTTAATTTTCTCGCTACATTGAAGCGAATACCAGTTGTTAAACAGGGACACCAAAGGTGCAAGATAGGCGTCTTGGCTGTTGCGTTTGTTGCTATCTAAGTTTTCGTTCAAGGAGATGAAGCGGATATTTTTTGATGGAAAAGTGAGTTCAGTTAATTGCCCAGTTAAGAGATAACCTCGGCTAAGACGGCTCAAGTCTTTAACAACAACCGCTTGAATTTTACCAGCCTCAATCAAATTCATCATTAGTTGAAAATCTGGTCGCTGAGCGTTCGAACCTGAAAATCCATCGTCTACGAAGAAGAATGGGCTCGGCAAATTTTCACGCAAGAATACTTGAGCGAGGATTTGTTTCTGATTGGAAATCGAATTACTCTCACCCTCGTTAGCATCTTCAGCGGATAAACGGCAATAGAGTGCGGTTATCTTATTTGGCAGACTATCCAAATTCTGCGTTTTGATGTCTTTAATTGCCAATGTACTTTTGTTCATAGTGTCCTCCTTTCGATTCACCTATAACCCACTGACAGGATAACTCTGTTGGGTGAGGAAGTCCAGTTAATAAACTGATTTTAGCAGATAAAGTTTATATTTTATGATAGAATGAAGTTAGTAAAATTTGTGAGGTGATGATGTGTTTGACCTTAGTTTTTTAGCTCAAGAACCAATAGTAAGTATTACTGGAAGCTCCGTAGTGACCGCCACCATCAATTTTTTGGGATATTATTATGGAGAGCGACTTCAGTTTAATAAAATGAAGCAGGAGTTGATTATGGAAAAACTCAACGACCCTAAAAGTATCATTCCTGCAGTTGTTATTGCTCGATGTAAAAACATCAAAGAAATTGCTCAAATAGCTGATAGCTTAGACGATTCTTCTCGAACAAGCCCTGTTGAGTTTTCATCTGAATGGTTCACTCGTTTCTTCGATTCTGCTTCACTGGTCTCAGATAGGGATATGCAAACTATTTGGGCAAAAATACTTAATGGTGAAACCGAAGAAAAAGGGAGATATTCTTTTAGATTCATTGAATCGATGAGGTTATTGAGCAAAGTTGAAGCAGAAATTTTCCTCAAAATTTCCAAACTAGCTGTTCAAACGCCTTTGGGAGGAATTCATATTATTTCTCCCGAGAATGAAGAGATGTTGGAAATTTATAGACAATATGATATTGATGATGAAGAAGAATTATTGCTTCTTGAAGAATGTGGTTTAATTAATATGGGCGTAGAGGCAACGCACGAGCTTGAATTAGAGAGAGATTTAAGCGGATTTTTCAATGACCAATATTTTGTAAACTTTAGTATCAATCCTGAAAGCAAAATTGAAACATTTGAATTTCATAGCTACTCTCTTACTAGATTTGGAAGTCAATTATATGAGTTAATCGAAGAAACTACTAGCGCTGATTTTATTTTAGATTTAGCTAGAACTCTTAAATCACAGCTAGATGGAGAAATAATTGTTTCCGTTCATAACTACACATTAGAGGAAGAGATTGATGGTAGGGTAAGCATGTCATTAGACACTAATAGTGTAGATATGTTTAACAAAAATGAGCCCTGACAAACAGGACTCACAAACCATTCAATTCTTTGATTTGACGGTTTAATTTCTCGACCTGTTTGATGTTTTTAGTTTTGGCAAATTTCACTAAAGTCTCATCGGGAAGTTGGATCTCTCCATTACATCCTCTGCTGTAAAGTTCACTAAATTCCTCAATAACCTCATTCCTATATTTTTCTTGGAATTCAGATTTTAGTTTGTAGTGAATTTTAATAGCATCCATCTGTTCAATAAAAATATGAGTTAGTTTTATCAATAGTCGCATCTGTTTTTCCTCCTAAAAATAAGAAAAACGAAGTAGAACAGTTACAAGCACAGGTCTGTAAGGTTCTACTTCGTTTTTAAGTATAATTCAATTATGCTATAAAATAAATGTTTTGTCAATGAGTAGAACAATTCATTATTTTTCCGCCAAAATCAGCTTTTCAAGAAGTTCTTTTAAACTTTTCGAACCAGTAAATTTTCGGCTAATCCTATAAGTTACTCTCCCGATTTTGACAATTCGTTCTTTTTCGCTAATCATCTGTTTATTCTCCAATCTATGAACTTAATTCATTTAGCGTTATCACTTGAGATATAGGGTGGCAGCAATTCAGTTCTTCTAAAATTACCTCGTTGCGTTTGTCCTCTAACATAGCCTAAAGTCTCAACGAGGAAATGTCGTCTTGTTTCTACGAATTTTCGCTTGATAAATATAAGTTATTCTAGTGATCTTTACTTCAGTATTTGCTTCAAATTCAGTCTTGTTGCCTATCATTGTATTCTCCATGAATAAATTGCGAAAATTCGTCCAGCGTCACCACTTGAAACATCTGCCAAAAATTGTTCAGTTTCAAATGAATAGCATTAGAAATATTTTCTTTTCGCCGTTCGTCTGGCACAATCCACAGCACAAAAGGGAAAATATCATTAACTCGCTGTTCGATTCCTGTGTTGTAGTACTGTATATACTTTTTGCAGGTGTTAGCGATGCGAGTTAAAGATTCGCTGGAGCGGTCAAGTTCAAAGAAGTAAAAGTCTTCATATTCGCCAACTATAATTTTTGCAAAAGCGTCTGGCTTTAGAACTAAGCTTGAACCTCCAATATCGGAGTAATATCGCCAAGATTTGGGTTCATAGTGAAATTCTTCCAATTTAATTTTTCCAAGTCGCTCCAGCTCCTTCAGTTCAACGAAAATTTCAGTAATTGCCAAAGTATGTTCAACATGGTTTTGAGAAAAATCTACCCTGTTTCGAAATCTTAGCGAAATTGAGCTATTTACTTCCTTTAACTTTTTCCAGCCTTTATAGGTTAGACTCCAAATATAGGAAGAGCTGCCTCTCGTCCAGCCACCAATTTTGCGAGGCTGGTGGTAAATCAAGCCTGCTTCTTTGAGCTGTTTAGTAGCGAGATTACTTCTGCGGATTTGTGAGCGGTGAGTGGGGGACTCGGCAAAAAACAGGCGAGCAAGTTGCGAACTGGTTGCCAAACGAGCGTCCGCCAGAAACTGTAAAATCTCAAAATGTTGGTTAGTCATAGGCTTGTCTCCGTGATAAAGATATCGCTGGGAAATGCGATATAAGTCGTGTGCGAAATTCGCTCCAAAATGGCGATGAGCTGCGGAAGGTTTAGAGGGTTGAAGCGAAAAGCGGTGCGAATGAAAAAAGTAAGTTTTACGCATTATTTTCCTTCTTTTTGCGACCAAGATTTGGGCTGAAATCTTTCGAAGTTTGCGATTTTTGATGTGTTATTGTTCGAAGATTGGCTAACAATTCCTGTTCAACTTCTTCCAGCGGCGTGCCGTATTTCAGCAAGCTACTGAGAAACAACTTCGCACCATCTCGGCTAGCTGGAGGCAGGGGATTGGTTCGCCCCGAAATCCATTTGTAGTGATTGGCGAACATTGGAACTCGAGCGTAAACTTGGTAGGGCGGAACAGTGTGTAAATCTTCGGCAGAAAGCTCAGTGGTTTGGCGTGCAATTTCCCGAGCGTCGCTCATGCCCAAGCCAAAGATAATCTTATTCTTACAATTGGCTTCAATAGCGAATTTCAGAGAAGTTGGCAATTGAGACAAAGTTTGGTGGGCTAAAGTATAACCAACGCCCAAGGAGCGAGCCATTGCGAGAGATTCTTCGAAATCCTCCGCCACAGATATATACGCTGAAAATTCATCAATGTAAATCATCACAGGGTGGCGTTTTTCGGGCGGAATTTGGGCTCGCCTCAGCGTTAAAGCGTGCAGGCTGGCAGTGATAATACTTCCCAAAAGTCTCGCCGACTCCGTCCCCAGAACACCCTTATTTAGATTAATTAGAACCACTTTACGAGAAGTGAAAATGTCCATTAGTGAGAATTTAGGATTGCTTTGACCTAAAATAGCTCGCATGCTTGGGCGGTTAAATAACTGTCGGAGCTTATTCAGACTGGGAGCAATAAGCTGTTGGCGTTCGGCTTCAGAGAGGTTTTCGTAGTAATTCCAAAAACTTTCCAAGCCTAAAGGGTCTTCAATATTTTGTAAAATTCGTTGCCGAAAAGCTTTGTTAGTGAGTAAAGTTGGGAGCATTGCAAGGTTAGAATTGGGAGTTTTTGCCAAAGTGGAAATTCCAGCCAACAACACATCGCGACTGCGAATGCCGAAATTATCTGGAAAGAGTTTCTCGAAGATATTTAGCAACATATCTGTGACTAATTCAGGCGAAATGCCGTGGTGAACAAAGTTGAAAATGTTAACGCCCACCAAGCGAGTGGAAGACGGGTCTAATACGATCACTTCTCGGTCTCGCTTTTCGGGGATTCTTTCCAAGATTTGCGTGATAGTATCTTGCTTGGCATCAACGACTACTACGCTTCGCCCAGCTTCAATGTCTTGGAGGGCAAGGTTTGTCATTACAACGGATTTTCCAGCTCCAGTCGGTGCACAAATCTGGGTATGCATTAAAGCATTTTGTAAAGGAATATGGAGCGGTCTTGTGGTGCTTTCCAGCGTATTGCCAAAAGTTCGCAAATATTTTTTCTCTGGAATGCTGTAGGCAATTGGTGGTATAATAGTTTTTGGATGACAAGGAAAAGTCGGCATATCCGCCTCACCTGCAGGAAGCATCAGCAAACTTGCAAGTTCAAGGGCAGATAAGTGAGTCTGGGGAGACCAAGGCATTTCTGCGTCATCTATTTCTTTTGTGTTGATTTTCTTGAAGCGAAAGCTCGCATCGTTAGATTCGATAATTCGTAAGCTTGCCATCGCTTGGTTAAGGAGCGTAATTTGGTGAGCCTTTTCTGATGTTGCTATTCCTAAGCGAATGACCGTTTGAAAGGTTGCGTAATGCAATTTTTCTTTCATCAGTTTTTGACTTTCGGGCGAGAGAGGTGGAATGTTTGAAGTTAACCTTTGAAACCAAGTGCTACTGAGATTCGGCAGATTTTTGGGAATAGGGCTTGGTGCACGACTTTTACCAACTACTAGCTGAAGTGTGACTTCTTCATTTTTGTCTAAGTTTGAACTAATAGCCAGAAAGCTCCGCACCATACTTTCGATATTATCGGTTTTAAGCGAAAAATGTTGGTGGTTAATCTTGATTTGGCTGGCGAGTAAATGGTTTGCACGCTTATTTTTTAACTCCGAAAACTGCACGTTGTTGTGAGTAGAAAAGAGTCGTTTAAGTTTGCTTTCATCTGTTGGCACAAAGCCAAGTAAAAATTTTATACAGTTTGCGTTTACTCGAACTTCCCAAACGAAAGGTTTACGACCTGTGAGTCCAGACAGATGAACAACGGTGTCGCAAACGGTTTGAAACTCGAAAGGTCGTTGCCAGTTCATTTCCAGCCAGTTTAACGAGATTGGTTTTTTCATTTTACCTCCATTCGTTCTTTTTCTTGATGATGTGATAAACGGTGTAGCCAATTGTGAAAATACCACAACCGACAAACAGATAGACCCAGATTTCGAGTAATAGCTTGACCGCCCAGTTGAGCAAAAAAGCTACTACGAAGAGGGTAAAAGTGTAGATGAGGAGCTTTTTCAATTTTCATCACTGCCTTCTTTTTGGGTGAAATCTATTGGATTTTCTACGTAGGAAGGTACATCATACCCCCTGATAACGCAAGAACTGGCTATTTCGTTGCCCCACGAATGCCAACCATGTCGTGGTCTTCTTGCGAAAAGTTCAAGATAAGGTCCGTCAAAGAGGCGTTCGACTGTTTCGTAAAATTCTTCGGGTTTGTGGCTATGGTTGAGTCGAGGGTAAAATCCCCAGTTGGGTTGGTTTCGAACTTTGCGATCCACTTTGCCACGAATACCAATTAAGGCATGTTCAGTGTTTGAGCGAAGCCAATATCCCAATCCTAAATTTCCACCTTTAAGATAAGTAAAAATACTGGTTGTTGGTTTAAAGCCCCAAGCTCTTAGAACATCAAAGCCAGCTTCCATCGTGGCATTATTGACCCAAAGCACACAAGCAGAGTTATCATCAGCAAGGTCAGCAATTGGCATGGCTTTAATTTGATCTAGGGTCATCAGGTTGTAGTGTTTAATTGCTCCGTGGTTACCTTTTTGTTGGATATCCCAAGGTGGGTCAGCAAGAATGAGTTTAAATTTCTTGCTGTGATGTTGAGTTTGTGTAGTCATAATTTATTCCTTTCTTTTTTCAAGGACGAGCATACCCTTAAAGGTCAAATATTTCAAACTTTTTCATCCAATCTTTAAAAGCGATGCGAAAGAATCTAACAGTGGTTAAAACGCTTAGTTTTTGCACGATTGTTCGGTATTGTAGAGTTTACAACATAATCCGAAATTAAGAGTTTTGGAGCTCTTTGAGTAGTTCAGCCTGAGCCGAGAGAAAAGCTTCGTTGATGGCTTGCTTGTCTTCAAGAAATCTTGCAAGAATTATCTCCTCCTCAGTATACGAAGAACCTGATGTTTCTTCTGGCTCGTCGGGTTGGTTTAAAATATAGCAGACAAATAATACTATGCCAAGAATGGAGCAGAAGATTCCGAATGCTATCAGTGAAGGAATGGAGAGAGTCATCTTAATATTCTCCTTTCAATCTTTCGGCTATACTAGCACAGAAGCAAGCGATTAGAAAATTAGTCCGCTGACTAGCCTGCGGATTGAGCTTCAAGATTTCTTGTTCTAAAGTAGATAAATCATTTACCTTATTCAAAGCATCTTGAATTAACAGACTATCTCGTTGAGATAGGGTTATCTGTTTACTTAAATCTCTAGCAACTTCCAATTTAAATTGGTTTGCATTTTGTAGGACGATAGATTCTTGATTGGTTGGTTTGACAGGAAGCATCTTTTTCTCCTTTGTTTTAAAGTTGGTGGAGCGGAGTGCTATATTCGAAGATGCAGCTCCAGCTCTGCTGAGGTAATTGGGTAAGCTATTTTTTACGAGTTTTATGCACAAGATATAATGCCCAGCTCGCAAAGATAAAATATGGGATAAAGAGTAGAATTTTCATGAGTTTTCCTCCGGAAAGTTGTATAATGTAACTATGTATTATCAGAGGGGAAGTCGACTTATTCCTTTGATGATTTTAGTATAATACTAATCACATTCCTGAACTATCACCTAAAAACAACAAAAACAACAGAATGGAGACAAAATCATGTATCATCTATGCTTTGCGACATTTATGGATATGCTCATGTTAAATCAAAATCATAGAAGTTATATTGGTAGGACAACTTTCGTAAGAGAATTTTTGGTATGTTTTGAAGACAGTCTTGGAGACTATTCGAAAAATGTTATTGGTTATTTAATGAGCCGGAGTAGGAATCCGTCTAAAATATTAATGAAAAAATTAAAGGTTGGAAAAATGGAAAACTCAACAGATAATGTAAATTACTTTGCTAAGAAACGATTAGTTGAAGATAGCGGGGAAGTTAAAGCGAGTATAATTAGCTTAATAAATAATTCGGAAAATATCAGCAAGGATGATAAGGATAAACTAATAAATATTATCGATAATGACACTACATATAACTTTTTAAAAGAGGTATTTTACTTTACTGTAGAAAATACTGTCAATATTGACTTAAAAATTAAGACTCTTGAAGATTTGCAAAAAGCCATTATTAACACTGATAATAACGCTAAACTTGAAAAATTATGTTTGATAGCTTTTGATATGAAAAACGAAAGTGCTATGAACTTGTGTTTCTAAAAAATGACCAACTCTGTTCATATAAGCAGAGTGATTGAGTATGTAGTTGAAAATGGATTTCATAATGATGAAATTATGCAAGATTTTATTGATAAAATGATTTCTAAAATAAGTAATAATGTTTATTTAGATAGAATTTTTAAAACATATTTGTCTAAAGAAGAAATATCAAATGAAGATAAGATTCGATTTGTTGATAAACATTTTCATCAAATGACTAACAATAAGTATATGTTTGATTTTTTGAAATTTTTGTATGAAAATAATTTTAAAGAACAGGCAATTGAATATCAGTCGGGATTAACCAATAAAACATATATTGATAAATTTAAAGAGCTTATATCCATTAATTGATATTGACAGAGCATATATATTAGTGTATAATATAGACCATATTTCGCACTTTTCAGATTTTTTTACTTCTGGAATTAAACCCTTGCGCTCGGTAGGAAATAAAATTGCCTGCCGAGCAAGCGGTGGGTAAAATTTGGAGGTAAGTCGTTATGTTTTTAAATTACACCCCAGACAGATTCAAACAGATAGTCTGGAATGACACGGCAAAGGATCCATACTCAAAGGAAAGCATTGCCAGAAGACTATTAGTTAACTTCGATTACATGCCATTCATGGGTGACGGTTATAAAATTGTTGAAAGAATTACAGGCTACACACTTGAACAACAAATTAAGCTAACCAAAAAGAACGAGAAGGCAATCAATAGCGTAATGAGGTGTATAAAGCAAGCCGAATTATCGTCTAAAATCTTGCATAAAAGTGGTTCTTTTGAGCAACGAGAACTTCAAGATAATATCGAACATATTATGCAAGAAGTTCTTGGGTTAACGAATGAGCAGTATAATCTTTTACGGGAGGGAAGATAGCTATCCGTTAATAGGACTCACAATCGTGGGTCTTTTTCTTTCTCCAAAATTCTTGTTAAACTGAACCTACCTCTGCTACAATGGCAAGGCCAAGTTAAACAAGGAGATAATCGTGACCAAATACCACATCAATAAATTCAAGGATCTACGGGAAATCAAAATCGGCTATGCTCGTGTCAGCTCCACGGACAACCGCCAAGAGTTAGGTCTAGAGGTTCAGAAAGAAGCTCTGAAGTCTTGTGATATACTTTTTATCGAAAAAGAATCAGGATCTCAAGATAACCGAGTTCAGTTACTTAAGGCCTTGAAACTAGCTAAAAAACTTAAGCGAATCAACAAACAGGTATCGTTAGTCGTTTACAAGTTGGATAGACTAACTAGAAAAATGTTTACTCTAGTAAATATATTGGACGACCTAACTATTCATGATATTCAATTAATCAGCCTGAAAGAAAATATTGCGACAGACTCACTAACTGGCAAATTACTGGTTGTTATTCTAGGATACGTCGCGGAGATGGAACTAGAATCTATACGCTCCAGAACTAAAGACGGTTTGCGTAAAGCTAAGGAGCGAGGTGTTAAATTGGGCAATAAAGGAATTTCTAAAACTAAGGAAAAAGAAGTTATCCAGCTATATCAACAGTCAAATCTAACAGTTAAAGAGATTTCTCAAACTTCCAACATATCCACGGCCACCCTTTATAATATCTTAAAGCGCAATAACATAAAAACAAAATCAAAAAAATCCTCTAAGTGCTTGCATTTATGGAATAAAATGGTAAAATGAGACTGTCAAAATATTCTAGCAGACGAACGTTTGTTAGAATTCTCAACGATTGAAAAATTCATTTTCCGAATGCTAGTTTCATCAGGTTTTGCGCCTTTTTGAAACTAGTATTTTTGTTTTTTTAAGCGTTCTATTTGACGTTCGTCCATTAGAATCCACCAAATTCCTTGTAGCAGAGGTTATTTTTTGGGAAAAAGTTTAGACTTTCAAAAACAAAAAATGGAGGAAAAACAAATGAAAAATATTGCTAAATACGGAATCGTATTGTTTTCAGTAGCTGTTCTAGGAGCAACTACGGCTGTCCCAGTGTCAGTTTCTGCTGAGGAAACTACTCCTAATAATAACATTGAGACTCGGGTAGAAGAAGTTTCCCGAGTAAAAATTGGCATATTCTATGATCAAAACTACTCTACACCCATTAAAGAATGGGTCGTAGAGTTGAGTAAGGGGGAGAGTTATACAGCTCAAGCCCCTACTATAGATGGTTATACATTTAAGGGAGGTGTACACTTTGACGGTATTAGAATTCGAGAGTTTACTCAATCAGAATATACCGTTCAATATGCCACCCTTAAAGGAGCGGCTTTGGATCAAACTATAAGCTTCTTCTTCAGTTCGGAAAACCCTGGTCAAAATCCAGGTCAGACCCAGGCTGAGACCCAGGAGGTTGTAATCAGCCACTGGGACATGTCTCGGCGCCGACCAAAGCTGATTGAACGTCAAAACGTTCAATTGTCTAAGGGCGATACCTATACGGTTAACCCTAAGGAATATAGCGGTTTTAAGTTCGATAAGGCTATTACTCCCAATGATGAGGGGGTTGGCGTTGAAGTGCAACTTCCTCATCAGCTTAGATATGGGGGTCTAAAACAAATAGAACTCTTGTATGAGAAAGCTGAACCGGAAAAACCAGCTGAACCTCAAAAACCAGCTGAACCTCAAAAACCAGCTGAACCTCAAAAGCCAGCTGAACCTCAAAAGCCAGCTGAACCAGAAAAACCAGCTGAACCTCAAAAACCAGCTGAACCAGAAAAACCAGCTGAACCTCAAAAGCCAGCTGAACCAGAAAGACCAGCTGAACCTCAAAAGCCAGCTGAACCAGAAAAACCAGCACCGACACCTATACCAACTCCAGACCCTAAACCAACGCCTGAGCCAACTCCGCAGCCAACGCCAAATCCAAGCGACAATGGCAATAACAGCAACCAAGGTAACAAACTCAATCCGAGCGATAACAAACCTAGCGACAATGGAAATGGTAAGTCTGAAAACCCAACAGATAATCAAAATCCTGCTAAAAACGGTAACGATTCAACTCCATCCGACAATGGCGAAAAACAAAATAATTCAAATCAAGGGGATAATAACGGGGATACAACCAAGCAATCTGGAACTAATAAATCCAATGAAACTACTAAAAACAAACTCCCAAATACTGGTGAAGCCGTTTCTAGCCTAGGATTCCTAGGTGTAGGACTCCTTTCTAGTTTAGGTTTGACTAAGAAACGCTATAAAGGAAGACACGAACGTCACTAATGTTTACAGTTTTGAAAAGGTTATTATAGATAAATAAAATCTGTTTATAGTCTTATAAGGATTTATTTGATAATAATACATTTAAAAAGACGGTTATTCTGAACCGTCTTTTGTTTTACCTATAAGATGTGTGAACTCAGATTATGTTTAGACTGCTGAGTGTCAGACTATCTATAGTGCTCGATTTTATTTTTATATTCTACAAATAAATGGTATAATAAAAGCAAAAGCTGAAAGGGGATACAATGGATTTTTTTGTCAAAGAGATAAAAATGAAGCCTATACCTAAAGGAAAATACTATGCTAATATCCCGTCAATAAATTCTATCGATTCGCTAGATCTATCCTCTCCAATTACTTTCTTTATGGGAGAAAATGGTAGTGGTAAATCGACTCTTCTCGAAGGTATAGCAGTTAACTTGGGATTTAATGCTGAAGGGGGCACTGTCAACTTTAATTTCGCCACGAAAGATACCCATTCTAATCTAAGTGAATATATTCAAATTATAAGAGGAGCTAGAAGGCCAGTAGACGGATTTTTTTTGAGGGCTGAGAGTTATTATAACGTAGCAACATATCTTGAAGATATATATAAGACAGAAATTGCTTTGGGATATAAATTAGATTATTATGGTGGAATTCCCCATGAACGTTCTCATGGCCAAGCGTTTCTCGGATTAATTTTAAATAAATTCAAACCAAATGGATTGTATATACTGGATGAGCCAGAAGCCGCACTTTCACCGCAAAATCAGCTTACTTTTATGGCTAAGATTTATGAGTTATCACAAAGTGGAGCACAATTCATTATAGCTACACATTCACCTATCATTACAGCACTACCTAACGCAAAAATATATAATTTTAACGAATCTATTCAGGAAATTAACTATCGCGATTCCGATAGTTATCAGATTACTAAACTTACACTAGACGATCCAGAGCGCATGATTCATAATCTTTTGAAAAAATAAAAACAAAAATGGAGGAATATTCCCATGGCCAAATGTAGCATTTGTAGAGGGACTGGAATTTGTCAGTTTTGCAACGGAACTGGAGATGATAGAGGAAATAATCCTCATCCTAGTCCCTATAACGTTTATTCTGGTGGCGGTAGTCGATGTATACAGTGTGCAGGCAGTGGTAAATGCATAGAGTGTCGCGGTTTTGGTGAAAAATAGACATAATGGGGGGAGTTTATGTTAAATTTAAAATTTAGTAATAAAAATATCCAGCAAGTATCAAATTTTGAAAGAATATATTACTACTATTTAAGTAAACATGAAATAAATGCGTTACACAGTCTGGTAGAATTTGCGGAAGCAATTCGTTTAGAAGGGTTTGAACTAGATAGTATTTTTAATTCAGCCTATGATCTTTGTCTAACTATGTATCAAAGAACAGGTGTCGCCAGTTTTATGTATCTGGAGGTATTATATGGGCAAATTATTCCTATATTCTTAAATGGTCAATGGCAAGGTTATATTCAAGCTGAATCACCCAATGAACTTGTTTTAGCTTTACACTGGGTTAATGCGATGAACGCAAATGCAGATGAGCTATATAATAAATTGCTTAATTTAAAGATAATTGACTCTTAATTTCAAAAAGCATTGTAGTTTAGGACGAAGAAAAAGTTCACATAACTCAAAGGTTAGCCAAGATAAGTAAGCAAATCTTATATCGAGTTGCTAAAATGATAAATTTAAGGGAGTGAAATCAATAGGCGACGTTACTGCTTGATTTATTGTGTATGCGAGAAAGACCATTGTATAGGTGATATAATGGTGGCTATTAGGAATGATTTAATGACTATCAGAGAATAAATGTTCTGTTTATGAGCTATTTATCTAGCACAATAAGGACATGAGCGTAGTAAAAACTCACACCTAAATAACCAGCGATGTTCAAAAATAATATAAACAATATTATGTAACCATCTATTCTAAGATACAAAAGATGAATAATGCCCATACTTTAACCTCAGGTAATGGTTATTATTCATCTTTTTATTAATCAAAATTTTACGAGAAGCCCATTTCGGTTCCTTCTCGTAAAGATGCTGTTTCTAAAAGGGTTAGAGTAGCTAGTTATTTTGACTGCTACTTGACTGGAGATGGGGAATAAGGATAATCAACGATGAATGTATTATTGAGAGAAGACATCTATCAAGTATTCGTGATACAATAGAAACATAAATTTTATAGGAGACGGCCATGGCTAAAAAAAAGAAAAATAATATCGAATTCACTAGAGTAGTTTACTTTGATGAGGAATCGGCAACGGATCTAATTTATATGAATAATGAAGGCCAAATAATCGCAAAGTTAGTAAAACAATCTGAAACAAGGGCAAGAGGCAATACCGAAGCTGAATCAACGATTGGTGTTGGGGCTAAAATACTCTCACTATTAAACTTAGGAATAAAAGGTGAAATAAGTGGAAATTTGGGATATAATTCTGAAAAATTATTGAATCAAGCTGTTACTAATACTGTTTTAACAGACTATTTAGGTATTTTTAAAGACGCGTCCATAAAAACTGGTATTCAGGAATTTTCCTCAGCAAAAGTTTATGCGTTTAAAGATTCAATGACATACTATAAATTGATGACGCCCTATCTCACCATGACTGAAGGCTTAATTGATGCTGGTGATTTTAAGCTGAATGTTCAAAAAATGGATTCCGCCCTAAACCAAGGTCGTGGCTATTTTGAAATGGTATTAGAGAATGACAAAACGAAGAAAATTCTTCGTTTCAATTTAAAATCTTTTAATCATCATACTCTTTATCTGATTTAGTAAAAATGACTCTGACTTATCATGCGGTAAAGGTTGGGAAAATGAACCTTAACCATTTAAGTATGGCACAAGAATTTTCATTTCAAAGTGAACAAAGCAATCAAGTTCTAGACGGCGCAAGATTAGCTAATGGCGAGGGAGCTGTTAATTCTGAGGAAGAAGTTGATGTTTATGATGTATTATTGGCAGGTGTAAGTAATGACGAAAACTAATATTAAAATTTATTACTGTCCAGAAGATTATTTTATATCTCAACTTCCTAAAGAATCTATATCTCTTTCTGAGTTACTAGATGAAATAGACTATGAGAGCCGACAACACACGCATAAAATTATTCAAAATGGAGAAATATCAGATATTCCACCTAAGTCAATAAGAAAAATAAAGAATATGAGCATATCTTCAGCAGAGTTTTTCAGGCTAAGTGAATCTGGATTGAACGGATTCAAATCAATACTTAGCTCAATGAAGATATCTAATATATTTGCCCAGAATCCACCCGAAAGTATCTTAAAAATATTCAAAGAATCGAAAAAATATAATTTAAAAATAGAAAGATATGAGTATAAAGCGTTTAATATTAATCATCTAGAACAATTTAAAAAACATTTTGATGATAAAATACTAGGTCAAAAAAATGTTAAAGATGCTCTATCTAGGGGCTTATATAAAACTGCTAAAGGTTATAACAACAAAAAGCCTCTAACTGTTTTATTTTACGGACCAACTGGGGTAGGAAAAACTGAAACAGCTAAATTCATTGCTGAAATAATTGGGCAAGAGCTGTTTAGAAAACAATTTTCTATGTACCAAAACAACTCGTTCTCTGATTATTTATTTGGTGCTAGTCATACCTCCAGCTCATTTGCTAAAGATTTACTCGATAGACAAAGTAATGTTATTCTTTTAGATGAGTTTGATAAAGCAAATAATTTATTCTATAGTGCATTTTATCAACTATTTGATGAGGGAATTTATTCCGATAGAAATTATGAAGTTCATTTAGAAAATGGGCTTATTATCTGCACCTCAAATTTCTTGTCTGTAGCCCATATCAAAGAGGTGCTAGGCGAACCAATATATAATAGGTTTGATTTAGTTGTTGAGTTTAGCGAGCTATCCAAGGAGATTTCAGAAAAAATAATTCAGAACAGGTATGCTACAACTGTAAATATTTTAGATTCTTCGGACAGAAGAATAATTGATGAATTTGGAAAGTTAGAACGTTTAATGGAATATGCTCATCACCTTAAGAACGTTAGGGCTATAGATAAATTTATTGATGAATATATTTTTCAAACAATATTAAACCATTTAGAATAGAAATATATAAATTTCTCTCCAGATAAAAGATTAGCTATTTAAAACTTTGGCTAATTACGTTACTTGTTTGTAGTTGTATTTGATGGTTATCTTCGTTAAGTTCTATAATGTCCGATATTATATCTTGTTAAACAAATGGACTTAGCGAAAATTAAAAAGAAAAATAGTGATCCTTAAAATCGCTATTTTATTGAGGTTAGAGGTCGTTTAGTTATTAGACTGCTGTCTGAGCTGTGGTATAATAGTTTTATGGATAAAAAATATGAAAAAATCTCCCAAGATTTGGGTGTAACGTTAAAGCAAATCGATACCGTTCTAAGTTTGACAGCTGAAGGGGCGACTATTCCCTTCATCGCGCGTTATCGCAAGGACATGACTGGTAGTCTGGATGAAGTGGCGATTAAGGCTATTATCGACTTGGATAAAAGTCTGACTAATCTCAATGACCGCAAGGAAGCTGTCTTGGCTAAGATTCAAGAACAAGGAAAGCTAACAAAGGAATTGGAAGAAGCTATCTTAGCTGCCGAAAAACTAGCAGATGTAGAAGAACTGTACCTTCCATACAAGGAAAAGCGTCGGACCAAGGCAACTATTGCCCGTGAAGCTGGACTCTTTCCTCTCGCACGCTTGATTTTGCAGAATGTAGCTGACTTAGAGAAAGAGGCTGAGAAGTTTGTCTGTGAAGGATTTGCGACTGGTCAAGAAACCTTAGCTGGAGCAGTTGATATTTTGGTAGAAGCCTTATCCGAAGATGTCAATCTACGTGCTATGACCTATCAGGAAGTGTTGAGACACTCTAAAATCACTTCGCAAGTCAAGGATGAAAGTCTTGATGAAAAACAAGTTTTTCAGATATATTACGATTTCTCAGAGACAGTTGGCAACATGCAGGGCTATCGAACCCTGGCCCTCAACCGTGGGGAAAAATTAGGTATCTTGAAAGTTGGTTTTGAACATGCAACGGATCGTATTCTAGCTTTCTTTGCTGCTCGTTTCAAGGTAAAAAACGCCTATATTGATGATGTTGTTCAACAGTCAGTTAAGAAAAAAGTCTTGCCTGCTATCGAGCGACGCATTCGGACAGAATTGACTGAAAAGGCTGAAGAAGGGGCTATCCAACTCTTTTCGGACAATCTGCGCAATCTCCTCTTGGTTGCTCCTCTAAAAGGGCGCGTGGTTCTAGGCTTTGACCCTGCCTTTCGTACAGGTGCCAAGCTAGCAGTCGTTGATGCGACAGGAAAAATGCTGACAACTCAGGTCATCTATCCTGTCAAACCAGCCTCAGCTCGTCAGATTGAAGAAGCCAAGAGAGACTTAGCCGACCTGATTGGTCAATACGGTGTGGAAATTATTGCCATCGGAAACGGAACTGCCAGTCGGGAAAGTGAAGCCTTCGTGGCGGAAGTTCTTAAAGAGTTTCCAGAAGTCAGCTATGTTATTGTCAATGAAAGTGGTGCTTCTGTATACTCTGCCAGTGAACTTGCTCGTCAGGAGTTTCCAGACTTAACCGTTGAAAAACGCTCTGCTATCTCTATCGCCCGTCGTTTACAAGACCCACTTGCAGAGTTGGTCAAAATCGATCCTAAGTCAATCGGTGTCGGTCAATACCAGCACGATGTTAGCCAAAAGAAACTGTCTGAGAGTCTGGATTTTGTCGTCGATACTGTGGTCAATCAAGTCGGTGTCAATGTCAATACAGCCAGCCCAGCTCTTCTATCTCATGTCGCTGGTCTAAATAAAACCATCTCCGAAAATATCGTCAAATACCGTGAGGAAGAAGGAAAAATCACTTCACGCGCTCAAATCAAGAAGGTTCCTCGTCTAGGTGCCAAAGCCTTTGAGCAGGCTGCAGGTTTCCTCCGTATCCCTGAAAGTAGCAATATTCTTGATAATACTGGAGTTCACCCAGAGAACTATGCTGCTGTCAAAGAACTCTTCAAACGTTTAGATATTAAAAACCTAAACGAAGAAGCACAAAATAAGCTTAAGTCCCTTTCAGTCAAGGAAATGGCGCGAGAACTAGAACTTGGACCAGAAACCCTCAAAGATATCATTGCTGACCTTCTCAAACCAGGTCGTGATTTCCGTGACTCTTTTGATGCTCCTGTACTCCGTCAAGATGTACTGGATATCAAGGATCTTGTGGTTGGCCAGAAGCTAGAAGGTGTGGTACGTAATGTCGTTGACTTCGGTGCCTTCGTTGATATCGGGATTCACGAGGACGGCTTGATTCATATTTCGCATATGAGCCACAAATTTATCAAACATCCCAGCCAAGTGGTGTCAGTCGGAGATTTGGTAACGGTTTGGGTTAAGAAAATCGATACTGAACGTGAAAAAGTTAATCTGTCGCTCCTAGCTCCAGATGAATCTGACTGAGTACGTTAAATCTGTTTCCCTCGAAGACTTTGGTAGACCTTTCACACACCAAGCCCAGTGGAATTCTCGTCTGCGAACGACAGGTGGCCGATTTTTCCCCAAGGATGGGCATTTGGACTTTAATCCCAAGGTTTATAATGAACTAGGTTTGGAAGTCTTTCGCAAAATCGTGCGCCATGAACTCTGTCACTATCACCTTTATTTTCAAAAGAAGGGGTATCGCCACAAGGACCGAGATTTTAAGGAACTTTTGAAAGAGGTGGATGGACTGCGCTTTGTACCACCTTTGAAAACACAAACTCAAATCCCCTACCTAATCTATCAGTGCCAAACCTGCCAGCAAAGTTATCAGCGCAAGCGAAGAATTGATACCAAACGCTATCGCTGTGGCGTCTGCCGTGGCAAACTCGTCATCTTAAATCGGCCTAAGGACTGATGTTCTTAGTTCTGATTCATGCTATACTCTTTGTAAGAATACTGAAAGAGGAGACAATCATGAATACAAAATTTTATAAATTGAGACGAAATCGCATGGTGTCAGGAGTTTTAGCTGGTCTATCAGACAAGTGGAAACTTGATGTAACCCTAGTCCGCTTTCTCTTCGCCATTTTTACCGTTGCAAATTTTGGAGTCGGAGTGATAATCTACATCATCCTTGCCTCTATCCTACCAACCAAGGAAGACATTGAAGCCGAAATGTACGGAACAGGACCACGAAAAATCAAAGAAGCCCAACCAATAAATGATGATGATGGCTGGTTTTGGTGAGTCGGATTTGGAAATAGTTTATAGATAATTTCTTCGTTTCTCGAGGGAATTAGAAAAAGAAGTGAATCTTAACCCTTGTATCTTCAAGGGTTTTCTTCTTTTTTTGCATTTATGATACAATACTTTTAGTGAAATTTCTAAATTTTTTTCAATCTTACAAAAATGTAAGATTAAAGTCTCTTTTGTAAGGTTAGGTTATGGCAAGAGGTCTTTTTTTGCGATAAACTAGACTCATAAAGAACAAAGGAGCAAAACCATGAAAAGAATCTTACAAAAGAAAACAAGAAAACCAAGTCAAAAAGATATCGAGCGTGTTCAACTAGGATGCGCTATGATGCAAGCACAGTTTCAATTGATGGGATATTAAGAAGGAGAAAATCATGACACTTTTAGATGTAAAACACGTTCAAAAAATCTACAAAACACGTTTTCAAGGTAACCAAGTAGAGGCTCTTAAAGACATTCACTTTACTGTGGAAAAGGGTGACTATGTTGCTATCATGGGAGAGTCTGGCTCAGGGAAGTCTACTCTACTCAACATCCTGGCTATGCTTGACAAACCAACTCGCGGGCAGGTATACCTAAACGGAACAGACACAGCAACCATTAAAAATTCTCAGGCTTCGAGCTTCCGTCGTGAGAAGTTAGGCTTCGTCTTCCAAGACTTTAACCTGCTAGATACCTTGTCTGTTAAGGACAATATCTTGCTTCCGCTAGTATTATCACGAAAACCAATCACGGAGATGATGAAGAAATTGGTAGTGACAGCTGAAAATTTGGGCATCAACCAATTGCAAGAGAAGTATCCTTATGAGATCTCTGGTGGTCAAAAACAGCGGGTTGCAGTAGCACGCGCTATCATCACCGAGCCTGAAATTCTCCTTGCTGATGAGCCAACAGGTGCCCTTGACTCCAAGTCATCTGCAGCTCTTCTAGATGTTTTTGATGAAATCAATGAGCGTGGGCAAACCATTCTCATGGTGACCCACTCAACAGCAGCAGCTAGCAGGGCCAAGCGCGTTCTCTTTATCAAGGACGGTATTCTTTACAACCAAATCTACCGTGGAGACAAAACAGAACGTCAGATGTTCCAAGAAATCTCTGATACCTTGACAGTTATGGCAAGCGAGGTGAATTAGTATGTTTCGATTGACCAATAAGTTAGCGGTTTCGAACTTAATCAAAAACCGCAAACTCTACTACCCCTTTGCTTTAGCTGTTCTCTTAGCAGTGACCATCACGTATCTCTTTTACTCATTGTCACTTAATCCTAACATTGGCAAGATCCGAGGGGGAGAAACTATCTCTATGACCCTCGCTCTCGGTATGGTGGTTGTTACCATCGCTTCTGGGATTATTGTCCTCTATGCCAATAGTTTTGTTATGAAGAACCGCTCCAAGGAACTAGGTGTATATGGTATGCTGGGTCTCGAAAAGCGCCATTTGATCAGTATGGTTTTTAAGGAGCTTCTTATTTTTGGTTCCTTAACCTTGACAGCTGGTCTCGGTCTAGGAGCTCTCTTTGATAAGCTAATCTTTGCCCTTCTTCTGAAGCTGATGAAAATGAAAGTGGAGCTCGTTTCGACCTTCCAACCAATTGTCTTTATCCTAGTTCTCATCGTTTTTGGGGCTATCTTCCTGGGTTTGATTTTTATCAATGCTTTTCGTATTGCACGCATGAATGCCCTTCAGCTCTCTCGTGAAAAAGCCAGTGGTGAGAAAAAAGGACGTTTCTTAGGTCTTCAAACCATTCTAGGTTTGATTAGTATGGGAGCTGGCTATTTCCTAGCAGTTACCGTTGAAAATCCACTTAATGCTGTGCTGATTTTCTTTGTAGCGGTCTTACTGGTAATCTTTGGTACCTACCTCTTGTTCAATGCAGGGATTACAGTATTCCTACAAATCTTGAAGAAAAACAAGCGTTACTATTACCAACCTAACAACATGATTTCTGTATCCAATCTCATTTTTCGTATGAAGAAAAATGCGGTTGGTCTGGCAACGATTGCTATTCTTTCAACCATGGTCTTGGTGACTATGTCTGCTGCAACGAGTATCTTTAAAGGCTCTGAAATTTTCAAGAAAGTCATGAATCCACATGATTTTGGAATTACAGGACAGAATGTTGAAAAAGAAGACATAAATAAACTCCTAGACCAGTATGCTAGTGATAAGGGATTGACTGTTACAAAGAAAGAAGTCCTTACATACAGTAGCTTTGGTGTAGCAAACCAAGAAGGTACGAAATTAACCATTTTTGAGAAAGGTCAAAATCGTGTTCAACCGAAAACCGTTTTTATGGTCTTTGACCAAAAAGATTACGAGAATATGACGGGTCAGAAACTTGCACTTTCAGGAAAGGAAGTTGGATTGTTTACTAAAAACAAAGAACTTCAAGGACAGAAAGAACTGACTCTAAATGGCCAGACCTATACAATAAAGGAAGAAATCAAAAAAGATTTTATTCTTGAACATGTCCCAAATCAGTACAATATTCTAACTTCGGACTATAACTATCTGGTTGTTCCTGACTTGAAAGCCTTTCTTGACCAGTATCCTAATTCTTCCATTTTTAATCAATACTACGGTGGTATGAACGTAACGGCTAGCGAGGAAGAACAGCTCAAACTTGCCGACGACTATGCAAAATTCCTTAATAACTTTAATAGAGAACTAAATAAAGAGGGAAGTTATGTATATGGTAGCAATCTAGCAGATAGTAGTGCGCAGATGAGTGCTCTCTTTGGTGGGGTCTTCTTTATCGGTATCTTCCTCTCCATCATCTTTATGGTGGGAACAGTTCTTGTCATCTACTACAAACAAATCTCTGAAGGCTATGAAGACCGTGAACGCTTCATCATTTTGCAAAAAGTCGGTCTCGATCAAAAGCAAATCAAGCAAACCATTAATAAACAGGTCCTAACTGTTTTCTTCCTCCCATTGCTATTTGCCTTCCTACACCTTGCCTTTGCCTATCATATGCTTAGTCTTATCCTAAAAGTCATTGGGGTGCTCGATGCGACCATGATGTTGACCGTTACACTTTCCATTTGTGCCATCTTCCTCATCGTCTACGTTTTGATCTTTATGATTACCTCAAGAAGCTATCGCAAGATTGTGCAAATGTAAAAAAAGATACCTCGATATTTATCGAGGTATTTCTTTTATCTTAAATGCTAAAGAGTTGTCCAAAAAGATAAGTTACACCCATAGTCAGAAGTCCAATACAAAGGTTACGGATCATAGCGGTTTTCGTAGGAGCTTTGCCTAGTTTAGCGCTGGTATAGCCGGTGATGAGAAGGGAAAGGGCAACGATAAAAACAGTAGCTGGAATGCGATAGTCACTCGGAAAAACTGTAATCGAAAGCATAGGAGGAAGACTTCCTAATACAAAGGCGATAAAGCTAGAGATAGCAGCATGCCAAGGGTTGGTAAACTCTTCGTACTCGATTCCATACTTCTCTTCGACCAAGGCTTTGGGGGGATTTTTTAAAAAGGCTTTGTTGGTCAAGAGTTGGGCGGACGTTTCACACTCACCATTTTGTAGGTAAGCAGCGTAGAGGGATTGTTTTGCTGATTCGATGTCTTTATCCAAGAGCAACTGTTCTCTGGCAACAGCGGCTTCTTCCGTGTCTTTCTGAGTGGATACAGAGACATATTCGCCACCGGCCATTGAAAAAGCACCAGCGAGGATAGCGGCTAGTCCAGATAAAAAGATTATCCAGATATTGCTTGTCGCACTGGCAACTCCGATAACCACCCCAGCGATGGAAATAATTCCATCATTGGCACCGAGAACACCCGCGCGCAGGATATTGAGTCGGCCTGCAAAGTTTGTATCAATTTCATGTTTTCTTTCTGTCATAGTCATCTCCTTTCACTCCATTATAGAGAAAAGAGTAGGGGAATACAAACTTTTTAAACTATCTGAAAAAAGTTCTACAATTCTAATCTTTAAACCCTTTTTGACTTTACCAAAAAAGGCTACTTTAAAGTCTCAAATATTAAATTTTCTGACAATTTATTGAAAAATGAGTGAAGACATGTTATAATGGAACGAAAAATAAATTCAGGCTTCCTGAACCAATAGGAGTAAATAATGAAAAAACTAGGTTTCGTCCTTTTATCTTCTGCTTTGCTATTGACAGCTTGTGCCAATAATCAAACCAAGCCAAGCAACACGAGTGATTCATCTAAGGTGACAGCCTTGTCAGATGACAAACAAAAATTGCTTAATCAGGCAACCTCTGATTATAAAACCTTTGTTCAAGGACAAATTGATAAATTGTTAACGGATACAGAAGGCTTTGTCCAGCTTTTGAAAGACGGAAAATTGGAGGAAGCCAAGAAGGCTTATCCACTTGTTCGTATGGCTTACGAACGCTCCGAGCCAATCGCTGAGAGTTTTGGTGAGTCAGATGTTAAGATTGACTTTCGTCTAGCAGACTATGTTGATGAAAACAAGACTGAGGAAGGTTGGTCTGGTTTCCACCGTATCGAGCGTATCCTCTGGGAAGAAAACACAACTAAGGGGACAGAAAGTTATGGTGATCAGCTTATCAACGATATCAAAGAGTTGAAGGCTAAGGTAGCGACTGTTGAAGTAGATCACAAGATTATGTTGACAGGGGCAGTTGACTTGCTCAATGAAGTAGCAACAAGTAAGATTACTGGTGAAGAGGAAATCTACTCTCATACAGATTTGTACGACTTCCGCGCTAATATCGAGGGAGCAGAAAAGATATTCCAACTCTTTAAACCTTTACTAGAAAAATCAGATGCTGATTTAGTTAAAGAATTAGAAGCTGATTTCAAATCTGTTAATAGCTTGTTGGACAAACATATGACAGACAAGGAACACTACAAACTCTATACAGATTTAACAAAAGAAGACACCAAAGAATTGGCTGAAGCCGTGACAAAACTTGGTGAACCTCTATCACAAATGGGCAAATTTCTTGATGGAGAATAGGCAGTATGACTAAGAAAGACGAAAATTTTTTTGAGAAAAAAATGGACCGTCGAGAATTTCTAAAAAAAGCGGGTATTGGAGGTGCTGGGCTAGCACTCGGTCTCTCCGGTGCCTCCGCTTTTTTAGCACCTAGGTTAGACAAACAGGAAAAAATCTCGTACGGTAATGAAAAGATCGACTTTTATGGGAAACACCAAGCGGGTATCACGACCCCTATGCAGAAGAATATTTATTTTGTTGTCCTAGATTTGCATACGACAGATAAAGATAAGATTATCCAACTATTCAAGGATTGGACAGATTATAGTAGCAAGTTGGTAGAAGGAGAATTGGTCAAAAAAGATGGTCAGAATGCCCTCTTACCTCCTAGTGACACTGGAGAAACCGTGGGGTTAAATCCTCATCGTTTAACGCTGACTTTTGGTGTGTCTGCTAGTTTCCTGAAAAAGATGAAATTAGAGCAAATACGTCCTAAACTTTTTAAGGATTTACCCCCCTTCCCCAAAGAGCAGCTACGTGAAAAATATACTGGGGGAGATATTGTTATCCAAGCTTGTGCAGATGACGAGCAAGTTGCTTTTCATGCTATTCGAAACCTTATCCGTAAAGGGAGAAATGCGGTGACCCTTCGTTGGAGCCAATCTGGATTTGCTGCTATCGGAGATCGTATGGAGACACCACGCAATCTTTTTGGTTTCAAGGATGGAACTGCTAATGTGACCAAAGAAAAGGATTTTGATCGTGTCGTCTGGGCTGACAGCAAGGACTGGATGGAAAATGGATCCTATATGGCCGTTCGTCGCATCCAGATGTTTCTCGATACTTGGGATCGAACCAATCTTGAAGAGCAAGAAAATACCTTTGGTCGCTACAAGGAAAGTGGTGCTCCCTTTGGTAAGAAGAATGAGTTTGATGAAGTGGATTTGAGTCTTTTACCAGATGATTCGCATGTTCGATTAGCCAAAGAGGTAGAGAAACCACTCTTACGACGATCTTATTCATACTCGGATGGCATTGATGATAAGACTGGACAATTTGACACTGGTTTACTCTTTATCTCTTTCCAAAAGGATCCAGATCATTTTGTCAAGGTTCAAACCAACCTCGGAGCTACAGACAAGATGAATGAGTATGTAACCCACATCGGTAGCGGTCTTTTTGCCTGCTTTGGTGGAGTAGAGAAAGGAGGCTATATTGGCCAAAAATTATTGGAAGACTAGTATTTGTTTTGTTACTTTGTCTTTTCTCTTGTTAGCTATGTCTCCTGTTGGTGCTAAGGAAAGTCTAAGTTCTTATTTTGTGAAGATTACGGATGCCTCTCAGGCTTTAAAAAATGGAAATCAGAAAGAAGCTAAGGCCCTGGTTAGAGAAATGGCGACGGATTTTGAAAAAGTAGAACATGCTGATTCGGACGCTGGAAAGGTTGTCAAGGAGAAACTTGCTCTGTCAGGGGAGATTAGTGAAGAAAATCTGACACAAATCTCTTCTGCCCTTCTAGCTTTTGAAAAAGAACAAAATCCAATAGATCTGAATGCGGAGAAGGAAAAACTTGTCAGTCGCTTAAGACCACGTTTTGAGACTTTGGATAAGGCAATTTCTTCCAAAGACATAGAGCAAATTCGAGAAGCCTATAAAAAGATGAATTCAACATGGACGATCAATGAGAGTGTTGTCCGTGACAACAGTACAAGTCATTATGGTCAAGTAGAAACTGCTATCTCTTTCTTACGGAGTAGTATCGAAACGGAGCCGACAGATTATAACGCCATCCAGTCTTCTTTTAATGACTTAAAAACTGCCATTGATAACTTCGTAGCTGGTAAAGAAGTGGAGAAAACTTCCTCTAATCTAAGTCTTAAAGATGGCATCGAGCTTCTCAAAAAAGCCTTGGAAGAATTTAAATCTGGAGATCAGACTGCAGGGGCAGCTACCATGAAAGAGTTTATCACAATTTGGCCAACTATTGAAGGTTCTGTTAGTACGACCAATCCTTCCCTCTACACCCGAGTGGAAAGCGAAAGTCCTGTAATCATGGTCAAGGGAAGTGAGAAGGATTATCAAGAAAAATTAGAAAAACTGATTGCGGATTTATCTCAAATTGATACCAATGCAAGCTACAATGCTTTTGATGCTATGCTCATTCTCCTAAGAGAAGGAGTAGAGGCCCTCTTAATCGTCATGGCCTTGGTCACAACTCTAAAAGCAGCCAAGATGCGCAAAGGACTCAAGTGGGTATATGGTGGGGCACTATCAGGAATAGCTGCGAGTCTAGTGATTGCATTTATACTCCAAATTGCCTTTCCAGCTGTAACGTCGGGGGCTAATCGTGAAATCATCGAGGGAGTTGTTGGTATTTTCGCAGTAGTGATGATGATTTTGATCGGTATCTGGCTTCACAGTAAATCCTCGGTCAAAAAATGGAATGACTTTATGGATTCGCAAATGAAAACGGTGACTAAGACAGGTTCATTCATTTCCATGTTTGCTCTTAGTTTTCTAGCTGTTTTTCGTGAAGGGGCAGAGACCATACTATTTTACGTAGGAATTTTACCGAGAATATCTCGTTTTGAGTTTATTCTAGGTATTTCTCTAGCTTTGTTAGTCTTGCTGATTATTGCATTTCTGATGAACAAGGCCAGTCAATTTTTCCTACCTCATAAGGTTTTCTTCCTACTGACGTGGATGATTTATGCTCTTGCCTTCAAGATGCTAGGCGTTAGCGTACATGCTCTCCAGCTGACCAATATGGCACCTAACCACTTATTGCCTGGTTTCCCCACTATCGACCTCTTGGGCATCTATCCAAGTTGGGAAGGTTTAGGAAGTCAGCTAGTCTTTTTGATAATTGTTTTGGTTGTCACATTGAGACAGGGTGAAAAGTAGATGGATACAAAAGAATTGACAATCATTGAACATTTGGTAGAATTTA
Source organism: Streptococcaceae bacterium AF54-32pH5A (assembly GCA_027682205.1). Lineage (GTDB taxonomy): Bacteria > Bacillota > Bacilli > Lactobacillales > Streptococcaceae > Streptococcus. The sequence continues at coordinate 316,651 of JAQDAD010000001.1, read as the reverse complement.
GAAAGAGATTCATTGCTGTTATAGCCTGCTTTTCTATAGTCTTCTGTGGAGCTTTATTGTTTGCAGATCAGCTTTACTACTATCTAACTCAGTCCTTTAATCAAAAGTTGATTGTATTAGGTCCAAATGATATTTTGTGGATTTATTTGCGCTTGGCGAGTCTGATGTCCTTTACCATTACGCTACCTTTTACAATTTATCAGATTTGGAGTTTTATCAAACCAGGGTTGAAAATCGAAGAAGCAAGAGCAATCTTTGCCTATATTCCAGCTAGTTTTATTTGCTTTCTACTTGGACTAGCCTTTGGATTCTACTTTGTAACGCCTGCCTTACTTCAAGTGCTTTTAGGACTTGGGGAAGGATTATTTGAAACTCAATTAACAGCGCAGAACTACTTAGACTTTGTTTTTCAAACAACTCTACCCTTGGGTTTCATCTTTGAATTGCCTGTCATCATCGCTTTTTTAACGTCGATCGGCTTGATTGGACCAGGGCTCTTAGTTACCTATAGACGTTATGCCTATTTTATTTTATTGGTACTCGCTGTTATTTTGACACCAGCTGATTTTATTAGCGATCTAGCCATGACAATTCCATTAATCTCGCTCTATGAGCTTAGTATTGTAATTAGCAGGAGGATAAAAAAGAAAAAAATGAAAGGAGAAAAGAATGGGAATCTTACGTGATATCGGTGCTCCAGGATTGATTATCATCGTTCTAGGTGCACTCTTAATCTTTGGACCAAAACGGTTACCAGAACTGGGTGAATCAATCGGTAAAATGCTGTCTGAGTTTAAAAAGGCAGTTAAAGGAGCTGGTGACCAAGATCAGGAAAAGTAAACTATTCCGTCATCATAAATAAAAGTAAGAAAGTTAGGAACTGTAGCTTTGTAGACAAATTTGAACAGTTTCCTAGCTTATTTTTGTATTCAAAAAAATCTTTTTAAGTTTTTTTTAAGGTTCGTATTATATTCTAAAGAACTCTATGTTAACCGAACGTTAAATAGAAAATGTAGAGGATAATCTAAATTTATTTCTTAATTTATTATGATATTTTCGGTTTTGGTTGGAAAATGTTCATTTTTAGTATAAATAGTGAATTAATTCAACTAAATGACTCTCTGTATTTTCTTCATGATAGAGGCAGATTGTGATATAATAGATGATAATGAGTTTTTAAGAATAAACTAAAGGAGAATATATATGATCTATGCAGGAATCCTAGCCGGAGGAACTGGCACACGCATGGGAATCAGTAATTTACCAAAACAATTCTTGGAGTTGGGTGATCGTCCTATTTTGATCCACACAATCGAAAAATTTGTTTTAGAACCAAGTATTGAAAAAATTGTGGTTGGAGTTCATGGAGATTGGGTCTCTCATGCTGAGGACTTGGTTGAAAAGTATCTTTCTCTCCACAAGGATCGTATCATCATTACCAAGGGCGGTGCTGATCGCAATACTAGTATCGAGAAGATTATAGAAGCCATTGACGCCTACCGTCCAATTACCCCAGAAGATATCGTGATTACCCACGACTCTGTTCGCCCATTTATCACACTCCGCATGATTCAGGACAATATCAAACTTGCTAAAAATCATGATGCAGTTGACACAGTAGTAGAAGCTGTTGATACCATTGTTGAAAGTACCAATGGTCAGTTTATCACTGATATTCCAAATCGTGCTCACCTCTATCAAGGTCAAACACCTCAAACCTTCCGATGCAAGGATTTCATGGATTTGTATGGTTCCTTATCTGATCAAGAAAAGGAAATCCTGACAGATGCATGTAAGATTTTTGTTATCAAAGGGAAAGACGTTGCCCTAGCTAAAGGGGAATATTCAAACCTTAAAATCACGACTGTGACAGACTTGAAAATCGCGAAAAGCATGATTGAGAAAGACTAAGGCTATGATTAATCAAATTTATCAACTGACCAAACCAAAGTTTATCAATGTAAAATACCAAGAAGAGGACATTGATCAGGAGAATCATATCCTGATTCGTCCAAATTATATGGCGGTTTGTCATGCGGATCAACGTTACTATCAAGGGAAACGTGATCCAAAGATATTGGCTAAAAAGCTTCCTATGGCTATGATTCACGAGTCTTGTGGAACTGTTATTTCGGATCCAACTGGGACTTATGAAGTTGGTCAAAAGGTAGTTATGATTCCCAATCAACCGCCTATGCAGAGTGATAAGGAGCTCTACGAGAACTACATGACAGGAACCTACTTCTTATCTAGTGGTTATGATGGCTTTATGAGGGAATTTGTCTCTCTTCCAAAAGATCGTGTTGTTTCTTATAATGACATTGAGGACACAGTTGCAGCCATTACCGAGTTTGTGAGTGTGGGTATGCATGCTATGGATCGTTTCTTGAATCTTGCCCACAGCAAACGAGAGCGTATCGCTGTTATCGGAGATGGTAGTTTGGCCTTTGTGGTTGCCAATATTATCAATTACACTCTACCAGAAGCAGAGATTATCGTGATTGGCCGTCATTGGGAAAAATTGGAGCTTTTCTCTTTTGCAAAAGAGTGCTACATCACGGATAATATTCCCGAGGATCTGACCTTTGATCATGGATTTGAATGTTGTGGTGGCGATGGAACAGGCCCAGCTATCAATGACTTGATTCGCTATATTCGTCCACAGGGAACGATTCTCATGATGGGAGTGAGTGAATACAAGGTTAATATCAATACACGAGATGCCTTAGAAAAAGGCTTGCTCTTGGTTGGTTCATCACGCTCAGGACGCATTGATTTTGAGAAGGCCATTAAAATGATGGAAGTCAAAAAGTTTGCGAATCGCCTGAAAAATATCCTTTATATCGAGGAACCAGTGAGAGAAATTAAGGACATTCACCGTGTCTTTGCCACCGACCTAAATACTGCTTTTAAAACAGTGTTTAAGTGGGAAGTGTAGGAGATGGAGGCTAATTGTGGAGAAACTCATCAGAGAAAAAATTTCTTCTTTGCTATCTGAAGAAGAGGAAGTCCTCAGTGTTGAACAACTGGGTGGCATGACCAACCAAAACTACTTGGTTAAAACAACATCTAAACCCTATATCGTTAAATTTTTCGGAAAAGGAACTGAAAAGCTCATCAATCGTCAAGATGAAAAATACAATCTTGAATTGTTGAAAGATTTGCATCTTGATGTCAAGAATTTTCTTTTTGATATTGAGTCAGGAATCAAGGTAAATGAGTACATTGAATCTGCAACAACGCTTGATTCCACTTCGATCAAGACTAAATTTGAAAAGATTGCCCCAATTCTACAGACCATTCATGCATCAGGTAAAGAACTAAGAGGGGAATTTGCACCTTTTGAGGAAATCAAAAAATACGAAGCCCTGATTGAGGGAAATGTCCCTTACGCCAATTATGAAGCTGTGAGAAAAGATGTATTTTCGTTAGAGAAAAGATTGGCTGACTTAGGTGTTGACAGAAAGTCTTGTCATATCGATTTGGTTCCAGAAAACTTTATCGAGTCACCCCAAGGACGCATGTATTTGATCGACTGGGAATACTCTTCCATGAATGATCCAATGTGGGATTTGGCAGCTCTCTTTTTGGAGTCTGAATTTACAAATCAGGAAGAAGAAGATTTCCTAACCTACTATGAGAGTGACAAAACTCCAGTATCTCGTGAAAAGATTCGAATCTATAAAATTTTGCAAGATACCATCTGGAGTTTGTGGACAGTATACAAAGAAGCTCAAGGTGCTGACTTTGGAGATTATGGTGTGAGTCGTTACCAAAGAGCTGTTGACGGTTTGACCCATTATGGAGGTTAGGATGAAGAATAAAAATGGTGTTTCTTTTGGTCTGCTCTCAGGTATCTTCTGGGGGCTAGGTCTGACAATCAGTTCTTATATCTTTTCGATTTTTACCAATCTATCACCTTTTGTAGTGGCAGCGGCACATGATTTCTTGAGTATCTTTATCTTGTTAGCTTTTCTTTTGGTAAAAGAAGGAAAAGTTCGCTTTTCAATTTTCCTAAATATCCGAAATGTCAGTGTTATTATCGGAGCCTTGCTAGCTGGACCTATTGGAATGCAGGCCAATCTTTACGCGGTTAAATATATTGGTAGTTCTCTTGCGTCTTCAGTATCAGCTATCTACCCGGCAGTTTCTGTTTTGCTAGCATTTTTCATTTTGAAACACAAGGTATCTAAGAATACAGTGTTTGGTATTTTGTTGATTATCGCTGGTATTATTGCTCAGACTTACAAAGTTGAGCAGGTTAATTCTTTTTATATCGGAATCCTTTGTGCATTAGTTTGTGCCATCGCCTGGGGAAGCGAAAGTGTTCTCAGTTCCTATGCTATGGAAAGTGAATTAAGTGAAATTGAAGCACTATTAATCCGCCAAGTAACCTCATTCTTGTCATACCTTGTCATTGTCCTCTTTTCTCATCATTCGTTTGCAGAAGTAGCAGATGGGCAATTGCTCGGTTTGATGTTAGTCTTTGCAGCATGTAATATGATTTCTTATTTGGCTTATTACATTGCTATCAACCGTTTACAACCTGCAAAAGCAACTGGTTTGAACGTAAGCTATGTCGTTTGGACAGTATTGTTCTCAGCAATGCTTTTAGGTACACCACTCGATATGGTGACCATTATTACATCTCTTGTTGTCATGGCTGGTGTTTATATTATTATTAAAGAATAAAGGAGAATAGCGTGAAAGCAATCATCTTGGCAGCGGGGTTGGGAACTCGTCTGCGTCCTATGACCGAAAATACACCCAAAGCCTTGGTTAAGGTTAACCAAAAACCCTTAGTAGAATACCAAATCGAATTCTTGAAAGAAAGAGGAATCGATGAGATTATCATTGTTGTTGGCTACCTCAAAGAACAATTTGACTACCTAAAAGAAAAATATGGTGTCCGTTTAGTCTTTAACGACAAGTATGCCGATTACAACAATTTCTACTCACTTTATCTTGTTAAAGAAGCCTTAGCTAACAGCTATGTCATTGATGCGGACAATTATCTTTTCAAGAACATGTTCCGCAATGATATCGACCGTTCTACTTACTTCAGTGTGTATCGTGAAGATTGTGAAAATGAATGGTTCTTGGTCTATGGTGATGACTATAAGGTTCAAGACATCATTGTTGATAGCAAAGCTGGCCGTATTTTGAGTGGTGTATCATTCTGGGATGCTCCAACCGCAGAAAAGATTGTTGGCTTTATTGACAAAGCTTATGCAAGCGGCGAATTTGTTGACCTCTACTGGGATAACATGGTTAAAGACAATATCAAGGAATTAGATGTGTATGTCGAAGAATTAGAAGGCAATAGCATCTATGAAATCGATAGTGTTAAAGACTATCAAAAACTAGAAGAAATTTTATCTTCTATTAAGTAACCAATCAAAAAAAGAAGGCTGAGCCTTCTTTTTTTTGTAGATGAAATCAAGAATTGTTTGATATTGATTGTATTCATTAAACAAAACAGAATTTATAAAAAAAGAAACAAAATAAAACAAAAAGTATTGACAACGATTTCATATAGTGTTATACTTATAACGTAAAAGTTAATTGAAAGAAGGGAAACTGTTATGGGATTAGATCATTTCTTTGACAAAGACCTCGTGTTTTGCTTAGAAGCGGATAATCAAGAACAACTCTTTGATCAGGTAGCAACCCTGTTGGAAGAACGAGAAATAGTGACTCCAACTTATCGTGAAGCCTTGATCACGCGTGAAAAGTCATTTCCAACTGGCTTAGATATGGAATTTCTTGGAAAGGACTTGCCAAATGTAGCGATTCCTCATACAGATATTGTTCATAATCTAGCTGAGAAAGTGGTGGTTGTTCGATTAGATAAACCAGTAACTTTTCACAATATGATTGCTCCTGATAAGGAAGTGGAAGTATCGCTAATCTTCTTTATCATTAACAACTCAAGTTCAAGTCAAACTAACATTCTTGCTCAGTTGATGGACTTCTTTACAGGAAATGGTCACCTAGAAGATTTGGCAAAAATTTCCGAACCAGAAGCTCTCTACAGTTACATTTCTGAAGTAACAGCTTAAATCGTACATTATAAATAATAAATCGGAGGAAATCCTAATGATTAAAATTCTTGCTGCCTGCGGTGCAGGTGTAAACTCAAGTCACCAAATTAAAAGTGCTCTAGAAGAAGAGCTTTCAAGCCGTGGTTACGATGTTCACTGTGATGCAGTCATGGTTAAAGATGTGAATGAAGACCTTATGAAAGGCTATGATATCTTCACACCAATCGCTGCAACAGATCTTGGTTTTGAACCAGGTATTCCAGTTATCGAAGCTGGACCAATCTTGTTCCGTATTCCAGCAATGAGCGCTCCAGTATTTGACAATATTGAGGCAGCTATCAAAGAACACGGACTAAGCTAATTATTATTTTGTAAGATTCCATAAAAATAAAGGGAGGAACTATTATGGATGTCATTATCGAACTAGCCAATAAGATTTTCAAGCCAGTCTTGGAAATGGGTGGTCCTATCATCATGCTGATCATCTTGACAGTATTGGCCTTACTATTTGGAGTGAAATTCTCCAAAGCGCTTGAAGGTGGTATCAAACTTGCCATCGCCCTTACTGGTATCGGTGCTATCATCGGTATGCTCAACGGAGCTTTCTCAGCATCACTTGCGAAATTCGTTGAAAATACTGGTATCCAGTTGAACATCACTGACGTTGGTTGGGCACCACTTGCAACCATCACTTGGGGTTCTGCATGGACACTTTACTTCTTGCTTGTCATGTTGATTGTCAACGTTGTGATGCTTGCAATGAAGAAAACGGACACACTTGATGTCGATATCTTCGATATCTGGCATTTGTCAATCACTGGTCTTTTGATCAAATGGTACGCAGACAACAATGGAGTTAGCCAAGGGGTTTCACTCTTCATCGCGACTGCTGCGGTTGTCCTTGTAGGTGTTTTGAAAATTATCAACTCTGACTTGATGAAGCCAACTTTTGATGACCTTCTTAACGCACCAAGTTCATCACCAATGACTTCAACTCACATGAACTACATGATGAACCCAGTTATCATGGTTTTGGATAAGATCTTCGATAAAGTATTGCCAGGTCTTGATAAGTATGACTTTGACGCTGCAAAATTGAACAAGAAAATCGGTTTCTGGGGATCTAAATTCTTCATCGGTTTCATCCTTGGTATCGTTATTGGTTTGATGGGAACTCCACACCCAGTTGCTGGTGTAGAAGGAGCTGATAAATGGGAACTTGTTATTAAAGGTTGGTTGAGCCTTGGTTTGACTGCCGGTGTCTGCTTGGAGCTCTTCTCACTTATCGGATCTTGGTTCATCGCAGCCGTAGAACCACTTTCACAAGGTATCACAAACGTTGCTACTAAACGTCTTCAAGGACGTAAGTTCAACATCGGTCTTGACTGGCCTTTCATCGCTGGTCGTGCTGAAATCTGGGCTTGTGCCAACGTACTTGCACCAATCATGTTGATTGAAGCAGTGCTTCTTTCAAACGTCGGAAATGGTATCTTGCCACTTGCAGGTATCATCGCTATGGGTGTAACTCCAGCTCTTTTGGTCGTTACACGTGGTAAATTGCTCCGTATGATTATCTTCGGAACACTCTTGTTGCCTCTCTTCCTTCTTTCAGGTACTCTTATCGCTCCATTTGCAACAGAACTTGCTAAAGGTGTAGGTGCCTTCCCAGAAGGTGTGAGCCAAACTCAATTGATCACTCACTCAACTCTTGAAGGACCAATCGAAAAACTATTTGGTTGGGCAATCGGTAATGCTACAACAGGTGATATTAAAGCAATCCTTGGTGCAGCAGCCTTCCTTGTATTCTATGTAGGTATCTTTGCTTGGTATAGAAAACAAATGATCAAACGTAACGAAGAATACGCAGCAAATGCTAAATAATTCGCTCCTATAAAATGTAAATTGTGAAAACTAGGTTGTCAATTTCCGACATTGGGAGTGGCAACCTAGTTTTTTATCTTGAATCTAAAAATAGTTGGAGAACATTATGGTAATTGAAGTAAAATCAGAGCAGTTAACGGTCCAGTTTAAAACCTTAGGTGGCGCATTGTCGTCAATTAAGGACCGAGATGGCATTGAGTACTTGTGGCAAGGAGATGCAACCTATTGGAGTGGGCAAGCTCCAGTACTTTTTCCAATCTGTGGTTCTTTGAGAGAGGATACAGCCTTCTATAGTCACGCAGATGGAACGGAAACAAAAGGAAGCATTCCGCGTCATGGTCTAGTCCGTAAGAATGAATTTGATTTAGTTGACCAAACAGAAAATAGCGTAACTTTTGCTATCGAAGATGATGAGAATACTTATCAAAACTATCCTTATCATTTCCGCCTTGAAATCACTTATCTAGTGACTGGCAAGACTGTTCGTACTCAATACAAAGTCTTTAATAAAGAAACGAATAAAGTAATGCCATTCTTTATAGGAGGACATCCAGGATTTAATTGTCCTCTACTTGATGATGAAGTTTATGAAGATTACTATTTGGAGTTTGAAAAAGAAGAGACTTGCTCTGTTCCCCGTCCTTTTCCAGAAATTGGACTCTTAGACTTCCAAGATAGAAGTCCATGGTTGGTTTCTCAAAAGGAAGTGGATCTTAGTTACGATTTGTTCAGTGTTGACGCAGTGACACTCGATGAGTTGCAATCTAGAACAATTGCGCTTCGCTCGCGAAAGCATGATAAGGGATTGAAAGTAAACTTCCAAGAGTTTCCTAATCTCATCATTTGGTCTACCCTAAATAAAGGTCCTTTCATCGCTTTTGAACCCTGGTCAGGCTTATCAACCTCACTTGAAGAAGGAAATCATTTAGAAGATAAAAAGAATGTTCGTCTCTTAGAATCAGGTGAAGTCGATCAGATTGGTTTTGAGATCGAAATCTTATAATTTTAAAAAATATAACACAGAAACAAACATTTGCTGTTGACTTTTGCGTAAAATAGGAGTATATTATGTTTGTAAGAAACAAATGATGTTTGTCACAAACAAACAATTGCTTGTTATATTCTTTCTGATTAAGAAAGTATTATTTCTGGGAAATTGATTTCCTAGACTTGGATAAGATGTCGAACAGCTTATTCAATTCAATTTGTCAATAAACTGCTAGAAAGCCTTTTGTACTTATAATACTAACTATAAAAGGTTTTACTAGCCTAGAAAAATAAAAAGGAGTATACAATATGTCTATTGTTATCGGTGCAGATGCTGCAGGTTTGAGATTGAAAGAAGTTGTGAAAGACTTCTTGGAAAAAGAAAACTTCCACGTTGTGGATGTTACAGCTGAAGGTCAAGACTTTGTCGATTTGACTCTTGCTGTTGCTGCAGAAGTAAACAAAGAAGAACAAAACCTTGGTATCGTGATTGATGCTTATGGAGCTGGTCCATTTATGGTCGCAACAAAAATCAAAGGAATGGTTGCTGCAGAAGTATCTGACGAACGTTCAGCTTACATGACTCGTGGACACAACAACTCTCGCATGATCACTATGGGTGCACAACTTGTTGGTGATGAATTGGCTAAAAATATTGCTAAAGGTTTTGTTAACGGTAAATACGACGGTGGTCGTCACCAAATTCGGGTCGACATGTTGAACAAAATGTGTTAATTAGATTACAGTAAGAAAGGTAAGTTAAAAATGAGAATTGCAATCGGATGTGACCACATCGTAACAGATGAAAAAATGGCGGTTTCAGAATTTTTGAAATCAAAGGGATATGAAGTCATTGACTTTGGTACATATGACCATACACGTACTCACTACCCAATCTTTGGTAAAAAAGTTGGTGAAGCTGTAACTAGCGGCCAAGCTGATCTTGGGGTATGTATCTGCGGTACTGGTGTTGGTATCAATAATGCTGTAAATAAAGTTCCAGGAGTTCGTTCTGCCTTGGTTCGTGATATGACAACAGCACTTTATGCAAAAGAACAATTGAACGCTAACGTTATTGGTTTTGGTGGTAAAATTACTGGTGAATTGCTTATGTGTGATATCATTGAAGCTTTCATCAATGCTGAATACAAACCATCTGAAGAAAACAAAAAATTGATCGCTAAAATCGAGCATGTAGAAACTCACAATGCTCATCAAGCAGATGCAAACTTCTTTACAGAATTCCTTGAAAAATGGGATCGTGGTGAATACCACGACTAAGAGGTGACGCATGATTTTAACAGTCACGATGAATCCGTCCATTGATATTTCCTATCCTTTGGATGAATTGAAAATTGATACTGTCAACCGTGTGGTGGACGTGACCAAGACAGCTGGTGGTAAAGGTCTCAATGTTACACGTGTTCTTTCAGAATTTGGTGATTCTGTCCTGGCTACCGGTTTAGTCGGTGGTAAACTTGGTGAGTTTTTAGTTGAAAATATCGATAATCAAGTAAAGAAAGATTTCTTCTCCATTCAAGGGGAAACTCGTAACTGTATCGCTATTTTGCACGGAGACAACCAAACAGAAATACTTGAAAAAGGACCTGAAGTTCTGGAACAAGAAGGGCAAGATTTCTTAGCTCATTTCGAGAAACTTCTTGACACTGTAGAAGTAGTAGCCATCTCAGGTAGTCTTCCAGCTGGCCTTCCAGTTGACTACTATGCGAACTTGGTAGAGCTTGCTAATAAAGCAAGGAAACCAGTTGTTTTAGATTGCTCAGGTGTGGCCCTTCAGGCTGTTCTTGAATCACCACATAAACCAACAGTAATCAAACCAAATAATGAGGAATTGTCTCAACTTCTTGGAAAAGAAGTTTCTGAGGATTTGGATGAATTAAAAGAAGTTCTTCAAGAGCCTCTATTTGCAGGAATTGAGTGGATTATCGTTTCACTTGGTGCTAACGGTGCCTTTGCCAAACATGGTAATACTTTCTACAAGGTAGATATTCCTAGAATCCAGGTAGTCAACCCTGTTGGATCTGGAGATTCTACTGTTGCAGGGATTTCATCAGGAGTTCTTCATAAGGAATCTGATCAAGAACTCCTCATCAAGGCCAATGTCCTTGGTATGCTCAATGCTCAAGAAAAGATGACAGGTCATGTCAATATGGCCAACTATCAAGCTTTATATGATCAATTAATAGTAAAAGAGGTATAAAATGGTTTTAACAGAACAAAAACGTGCACGCTTGCAAAAACTCTCCGACGAGAACGGCATCATTTCTGCTTTGGCCTTTGACCAACGTGGTGCTTTGAAACGCCTTATGGCTCAATACCAAATAGAAGAACCAACTGTCGCTCAAATGGAAGAACTTAAAGTATTAGTAGCTGATGAATTGACAAAATATGCTTCATCTATGCTCCTTGACCCTGAGTATGGTCTTCCAGCTACAAAAGCGCTTGATGCCAATGCTGGTCTTCTCCTTGCTTATGAGAAAACAGGTTACGACACAACAAGCACCAAACGCTTGCCTGACTGCTTGGATATTTGGTCTGCAAAACGCATCAAGGAACAAGGCGCAGACGCTGTTAAGTTCTTGCTTTACTATGATGTGGACAGCTCTGATGAACTCAACCAACAAAAACAAGCCTACATTGAACGTATTGGTTCTGAGTGTGTGGCGGAAGACATTCCATTCTTCCTTGAAATCTTGGCTTACGATGAAAAAATCGCTGATGCAGGTTCTGCAGAATACGCTAAAGTGAAACCACACAAGGTTATCGGTGCCATGAAGGTCTTCTCAGACCCACGCTTTAACATTGATGTTTTGAAAGTGGAAGTTCCAGTCAACGTCAAATACGTTGAAGGATTTGGTGATGATGAAGTAGTTTATACTCGTGAAGAAGCAGCAGCCTTCTTTAAAGCACAAGACGAAGCGACTAACTTGCCATACATCTACTTGAGTGCGGGAGTGTCAGCTAAACTCTTCCAAGAAACACTTGTCTTTGCCCACGAATCAGGCGCAAACTTCAACGGCGTTCTTTGTGGCCGTGCAACCTGGGCTGGTTCAGTTGAAGCCTACATCAAAGATGGTGAGGCAGCAGCTCGTGAATGGCTTCGCACGACTGGATTTGAGAACATTGACGAACTCAACAAGGTTCTTCAAACAACAGCGACTTCATGGACTGAACGAGTATAAGTTTTCCTCCTACAAAAAAATTCCCCACCAAGAGGCAGGGGAATTTTTTATGGTTTTGATAAAAGAATGGTTGTTTGTTTCGACAGATCTTCAAATGTCTCCAGACTCAGTTTAGAATCCGAAACAATCGTATCAATCTCTGAGATATTGTAGAAGGTATAAAAATCAAACTTATTAAACTTACTGTGGTCTGCCAGTAAGTATTTTTTATTGGCATTATTCAAGGCGATTCGTTGTACTTCGCCCTCTTCCTCGCTGAAGGTGGCAATAGCCTTATCCTTAATGCCATTACAGCTTACAAATGCCTTAGAAAACTGAAGATTGGTCAAATTCTGTAAGGTAAGTGTCCCTACAAAAGCACCAGTGATAGAGCGATAGTTTCCACCAATCAGAATCAAATCTGTTAGTTTTCGTTCGTTTAGGATAAGAAAAACAGGAAGACTGTTTGTTACAACACGAATATTATCGATAGGAAGTTCACGAGCAAAACACTCCAAGGTCGTTCCTGGGCCGATAAAAATGGTTTCTCCTTCGTCAATCAAATGACCAGCAAAACGACTGATTTCTTGTTTTTCAGCAATCTGCAAGCCTTGTTTTTCAACGTTTGACCGTTCGTTGTTTAAGAGAGAACCTGTACGAAGTTTTTCAGCGCCACCATGCACACGTACCAGCAAATCCTTATCTGCCAATTCTTGTAAGTAGCGGCGAGCGGTCATATCTGACACATCAAGACTCTCCATAATCTCTTTTACAGTAATAGTGCCTTTTGTGTTTACTGCTTCTAGAATACTATCTAGTTTTTCTTGCTTTAGCATCCTTATCACCTCGATTTCTACTATTATTATCTTACCATAAAACACTCAATCAATCAAATAGAAAAAAACAAAATAAAACAAAAACAAAAATACCATGGTTGTTTTAAACAAACCATGATATTTTGAACGATTGATCAAATTAGTCTAAACCGTAGTTGTAATCCTCATCTTGCATAGCTTCAACTTCACCAAGGAGGTAACCATTTCCGACTTGAGAGAAGAAGTCGTGGTTAGAAGTTCCTGTTGAAATACCGTTCATGACGATTGGGTTGACATCGTCCGCTGAATCTGGGAAAAGTGGATCTTGTCCTAGATTCATAAGTGCCTTATTGGCATTGTAGCGAAGGAAGGTTTTAACTTCTTCGGTCCAACCAACACCATCATAAAGACTTTCTGTATAACCCTCTTCGTTCTCATAGAGGGTATAGAGCAAGTCGTACATCCATTCTTTGAGTTTTTCCTGCTCTTCTTCTGGTAATTCATTAAAACTAAGTTGGAATTTGTAACCAATGTAAGTTCCATGAACAGACTCATCACGAATGATCAGTTTGATGATTTCCGCAACGTTGGCCAGTTTGTTGTTACCAAGATAGTAAAGTGGTGTAAAGAAACCAGAGTAGAAGAGGAAGGTTTCAAGGAAAACGCTGGCAACTTTCTTTTCTAGCGGGCTACCATTGAGGTAGATTTCGTTGATAATTTCAGCTTTTCTTTGTAGGTAGGGATTTGTGTTGGTCCATTCAAAGATTTCTTCAATTTCAGCCTTAGTATTCAGGGTAGAGAAGATAGAAGAATATGATTTTGCGTGGACAGATTCCATAAATTGGATATTGTTGAAAACAGCTTCCTCATGCGGTGTACGGATGTCTGAACGAAGAGCCTGAACCCCTGTTTCAGATTGCATAGTATCAAGAAGAGTTAAACCACCAAAGACTTTTCCTACTAAGTCTTTTTCCTTGTTTGATAGTTTCCTCCAGTCATCAAGGTCATTTGACAAGGGGATACGAGTGTCGAGCCAGAATTGTTCCGTCAGCTTTTCCCAAGTTGATTTGTCGATGACATCTTCGATGGCATTCCAGTTAATGGCTTTGTAGTAAGTTTCCATTTGAAATCTCTTTCTGTATGTAATAATGCGATTATCGAATCATCTCTATTTTATCATAGACTGAGAAGAGTATCGCACAAAAAGTCGGAAGACCGACTTTTCATTTTTTCTAGTATTTTAGATACTTATAAAGTTTTGTCTAACGGGTAACTTAATCAGTAGTCTGAGAAAATGTGGTTGACTTAGATAAAAACTAAATCACACAGCTTTCACATTGGTTAGCACCGACTTCTCCACCGTCGTCTGTAAAGGTACGGACGTAGTAGATAGACTTGATTCCCTTGTTAAAGGCATAGTTACGGAGGATAGACAGGTCACGTGTTGTTTGTTTGTTTTCTTTCTTCCATTCGTAAAGACCTTTTGGAATATCACTACGCATGAAAAGGGTGAGTGAAAGTCCTTGGTCCACGTGTTCTGTTGCAGCAGCGTATACATCAATCACCTTACGCATATCCATATCGTAAGCAGAAGTGTAGTAAGGAATAGTATCTGTAGACAAGCCTGCAGCTGGGTAGTAGATTTTACCGATTTTCTTCTCTTGGCGTTCTTCGATACGTTGCGTAATTGGGTGGATAGAAGCAGAAACGTCGTTGATGTAGCTGATAGAACCATTTGGAGCAACAGCTAGACGGTTTTGGTGATAAAGACCATCTGCTTGAACCATTTGGCGAAGTTCAGCCCAGTCAGCAGCACTTGGGATAAAGACGTCTTTGAAGAGTTCTTTAACACGGTCTGATTTTGGAACAAATTCGCCTGTCACATACTTATCAAAGTAGCTTCCGTTAGCATAGTCTGATTTTTCAAAATTGTGGAAGGTGATACCACGTTCACGCGCAATATTGTTTGACTCAACTAAAGTCCAGTAGTTCATAAGCATAAAGTAGATGCTAGTGAATTCAACAGACTCAGGTGATCCATATTCGATGAGTTGTTGGGCAAGGTAACTATGAAGTCCCATGGCACCAAGACCAAAGGTGTGAGCCAAACTATTTCCGTGGTCGATAGTAGGAACAGCCACGATGTGCGAACTATCCGTAACGAAAGTCAAAGCACGAACCATGGCGCGGATTGAACGACCAAAGTCAGGTGAGGTCATCATGTTGACCACGTTGGTTGAACCAAGGTTACATGAAACGTCCGTTCCCATTTTAAGGAATTCTTGAGCATCGTTGATCAAGCTTGGTTCTTGAACTTGAAGAATCTCAGAACACAAGTTACTCATGATAATCTTTCCATCAACAGGATTAGCACGGTTAGCCGTATCGATGTTGACCACATAAGGATAGCCAGACTCTTGTTGCAATTTAGAGATTTCTGTTTCCAAATCACGGGCCTTGATTTTTGTCTTACGGATGTTTGGATTTGCGACTAGTTCATCGTATTTCTCTGTGATGTCGATGTAGTTAAATGGCACACCGTATTCAAGCTCTACAGAGTAAGGACTGAAAAGGTACATTTCTTCATTGTTACGAGCCAATTCGTAGAATTTATCTGGTACCACAACTCCAAGTGAAAGGGTCTTTACACGAACTTTTTCATCGGCATTTTCTTTCTTAGTGGAAAGGAAAGCGATGATGTCTGGGTGAAAGACGTTGAGGTAGACTACACCAGCTCCTTGACGTTGCCCCAATTGGTTTGAGTAAGAGAAGCTGTCCTCAAAAAGCTTCATAACGGGAACGACACCAGATGCGGCGCCTTCATAACCTTTGATAGGAGCTCCAGCTTCACGAAGGTTGCTGAGGGAAATTCCCACACCACCACCGATACGTGAAAGTTGAAGAGCTGAGTTGATAGAACGTCCGATAGAGTTCATATCATCCGTTACCTGAATCAAGAAACAAGATACCAACTCCCCACGACGGGCGCGACCAGCATTCAAGAAGGAAGGAGTAGCTGGTTGGTAGCGTTGGTGGATGATTTCATTGGCAATATCAGTCGCAATCGCCTCATCCCCGTCTGCAAAATAAAGCGCATTAAAGAAGACGCGGTCTTCCATACTTTCAAGGTAATATTCACCATCGTTAGTCTTCAAGGCGTACTGATTGTAAAATTTATAGGCAGCCATGAATGACTTGAATTGGAAGTTTTGGTCCTTGATAAATTGATGCAATTCTTCTAAAAACTCTGGGCGGTATTTCTTGATAAATACTGTTTCGATATAGTTGTGTTCAATGAGGTAGTTGATTTTATCAGTGATTGAATCAAAAACCATAGTGTTTGGAACTACATTTTCTTTAAAGAAAGCATCCAAGGCTTCTTTATCTTTATGAAGCATGATTTGTCCATTAACAGGACGGTTGATTTCGTTATTGAGACGGAAGTAGGTCACGTCCTCAAGATGTTTTAATCCCATAAAATTTCCCTTATCTAATTACAAAAGAAAGGCCTCTAAGTTAGCCCTAGAAGCAGTTTCTTCTGGATGATGTACTAAGATTATGCTAACTGTTTTAGTTTTCCTGGTTGAAAACCTGAAAAAACTTCAGTTGGTGTTTGGATAACAGGAGCAGCGCTGAAACCAAGCTCTTTAACTTGATCAACGTACTCAGGTTGCTCGTCGAGATTGATCTCACGATAGGCTACATTGTTGCTATCCAAGAAACGTTTGGTCATCTTACATTGGACACAGTTATTTTTAGAATAAACGGTTACCATTTTTGTAACTCCTCTTCAAAATTTAATACTATCTTAGTATATCAGAAAAAAAAACTTTGTCAAACAATTTTGACTAAATATTGTGTTTTAAAGAAAAATATTTAAAACCAGAACACTATATATAGTATGAGGCGAATGATAAAGATTGCGTTTTCATTGACCTGTCAAAGACTGATGAAAACTCAAAACTATATCCTGTATGTTGGTAATTTATATAGAAGATTTTCAGCAAGTTATCTGAAAGGAAATTGAAGAAAGTCCATAAAATACTTGAAAAATTATCTTGAAGGTGATATAATACACTATTGTAAGGGTTATCACTTATAACTCAAATAGAAAACACTTAAAGGAGAGTCAAACTATGGCTTCTAAAGATTTCCACGTAGTGGCAGAAACAGGTATCCACGCACGTCCAGCAACATTGTTGGTACAAACAGCTAGCAAATTTGCTTCAGATATCACTCTTGAGTACAAAGGTAAATCAGTAAACCTTAAATCTATCATGGGTGTTATGAGTCTTGGTGTTGGCCAAGGCGCTGACGTTACAATTTCAGCTGAAGGTGCAGATGCTGACGATGCAATCGCTGCTATCACTGAAACTATGGAAAAAGAAGGATTGGCATAAGGAAATGACAGAAATGCTTAAAGGAATCGCAGCATCAGACGGTGTTGCAGTTGCAAAAGCATATCTACTCGTTCAACCGGATTTGTCATTTGAGACTGTTACAGTCGAAGATACAAACGCAGAAGAAGCTCGCCTTGATGTCGCTCTAAAAGCATCACAAGACGAGCTTTCTGTTATTCGTGAGAAAGCAGTAGGTACGCTAGGGGAAGAAGCTGCTCAAGTATTTGACGCTCACTTAATGGTTCTTGCTGATCCAGAAATGATTAGTCAAATCAAAGAAACAATCCGTGCTAAGAAAGTGAATGCAGAAGCAGGTCTGAAAGAAGTGACAGACATGTTTATCACTATCTTTGAGGGTATGGAAGACAACCCATACATGCAAGAACGTGCAGCGGATATCCGCGACGTGACAAAACGTGTATTGGCAAATCTTCTTGGTAAAAAATTGCCAAACCCAGCTTCTATCAATGAAGAAGTGATTGTCATCGCACATGACTTGACTCCTTCTGATACAGCTCAATTGGACAAGAACTTTGTAAAAGCTTTTGTAACCAACATCGGTGGACGTACAAGCCACTCAGCTATCATGGCTCGTACACTTGAAATTGCAGCAGTATTGGGTACAAACAACATCACTGAAATCGTTAAAGACGGTGACATCCTTGCTGTTAACGGTATCACAGGTGAGGTTATTATCAACCCAACTGATGAGCAAGCGGCTGAATTCAAGGCTGCTGGTGAAGCTTATGCGAAGCAAAAAGCTGAATGGGCACTTTTGAAAGATGCTAAAACAGTGACTGCTGATGGCAAACACTTCGAATTGGCTGCTAACATCGGTACTCCAAAAGACGTTGAAGGTGTCAATGACAACGGTGCTGAAGCTGTTGGTCTTTACCGTACAGAGTTCTTGTACATGGATTCTCAAGACTTCCCAACAGAAGACGAGCAGTACGAAGCATACAAGGCTGTTCTTGAAGGAATGAACGGTAAACCAGTTGTCGTTCGTACAATGGATATCGGTGGAGATAAGGAACTTCCTTACTTCGATATGCCTCATGAAATGAACCCATTCCTTGGATTCCGTGCCCTTCGTATCTCTATCTCTGAGACTGGAGATGCTATGTTCCGCACACAAATCCGTGCCCTTCTTCGTGCGTCTGTTCACGGTCAATTGCGTATCATGTTCCCAATGGTTGCGCTTTTGAAAGAATTCCGTGCAGCTAAAGCAGTCTTTGACGAAGAAAAAGCAAACCTTCTTGCTGAAGGTGTTGCAGTTGCGGACAATATCCAAGTTGGTATCATGATCGAGATTCCTGCAGCAGCTATGCTTGCAGATCAATTTGCCAAAGAAGTTGACTTCTTCTCAATTGGTACAAACGATTTGATCCAATACACCATGGCAGCAGACCGTATGAACGAGCAAGTTTCATACCTTTACCAACCATATAACCCATCAATCCTACGTTTGATCAACAACGTTATCAAAGCAGCTCACGCTGAAGGTAAATGGGCTGGTATGTGTGGTGAGATGGCTGGTGACCAACAAGCTGTTCCACTTCTTGTCGGAATGGGCTTGGATGAGTTCTCTATGTCAGCAACATCTGTACTTCGTACACGTAGCTTGATGAAGAAACTTGACACAGCGAAGATGGAAGAGTACGCAAACCGTGCCCTTACAGAATGCTCAACAATGGAAGAAGTTCTTGAACTTCAAAAAGAATACGTTAATTTTGATTAATTGAAAGGTCCTTGCAACTGAGTTGCAGGGATTTTTTGACTGCATTTAAAGAATTATCAAGATAAACGGCTTATATGAAGCCTTTTGAAGACAAACTAGTGGGACAGAATAAAAAATACTTAACCAGTTCACAAAAATCCTTGACAAGTTGCAAATTTAGGAGTAAACTATTAACCAGTTAAGTAATAGAGAGGAGTTTCTGCAGTTTAGAAATGAATTGCAACTAGAAATATCAAAAAGAAAGAGAGTTTCGATGAAAATTAATAAGAAATACCTTGCTAGTTCTGCGGCGGCCTTGATTTTAAGTGTTTGTTCTTACGAGTTGGGACTTTATCAAGCCAGAACGGTTAAGGAAAATAATCGTGTTTCCTATATAGATGGAAAACAAGCAACGCAAAAAACGGAGAATTTGACTCCTGATGAGGTTAGCAAGCGTGAAGGAATCAATGCAGAGCAAATCGTTATCAAGATAACTGATCAAGGCTATGTCACTTCACATGGCGACCACTATCATTATTACAATGGTAAGGTTCCTTATGACGCGATTTTCAGTGAAGAACTCCTCATGAAAGATTCAAACTATAAGCTAAAAGATGAGGATATTGTCAATGAGGTCAAGGGTGGTTATGTTATCAAGGTAGATGGAAAATACTATGTCTACCTTAAGGATACTGCCCATGCGGATAACGTCCGTACGAAAGAAGAAATCAATCGACAAAAACAAGAGCATGGTCAGCATCGTGAAGGTGGGACTCCAAGAAACGATGGTGCTGTAGCTCTGGCACGTTCGCAAGGACGTTATACCACAGATGATGGTTATATCTTTAATGCTTCTGATATTATAGAGGATACTGGTGATGCTTATATCGTTCCTCATGGCGACCATTACCATTACATTCCTAAGAATGAGTTATCAGCTAGCGAATTGGCTGCTGCAGAAGCCTTCCTATCTGGTAGAAGTGGCCAATCAAATAAGCCTACTTATCGCCGTACCAATAATAGTGCTAGCAGCAATGTAGATAGATGGACCCCATCCTATAATAATCAAGGCAGTGGCTATACGAACACGAACACGGCTAACAACAGTAGCGATGATAACCAAGCAAGACAAAGTGATGAGGGTATTGATAGCCTTCTAAAACAACTTTATGCCTTGCCACTCAGTCAACGACATGTGGAATCTGATGGCCTTGTTTTCGACCCAGCACAAATCACAAGTCGAACAGCCAGAGGAGTTGCTGTACCTCATGGTGACCATCACCATTTCATCCCTTACGAACAAATGTCTGAATTGGAAGAACGAATCGCTCGCATCATCCCGCTTCGCTATCGTTCGAACCATTGGGTGCCGGATTCAAGACCAGAAGAACCAAGTCCACAACCGACTCCGGAACCTAGTCCGAGTCCTCAACCTGCACCAAATCCTCAACCAGCTCCAAGCAATCAAATTGATGAAAAATTGGTCAAAGAAGCTGTTCGAAAAGTAGCTGACGGGTATGTCTTTGAGGAGAATGGCAACTCTCGTTATATCGCTGCCAAGGAACTTTCAGCTGAAACGGCTGCAGCCATTGATAGCAAATTGGCCAAGCAAGAAAGTTTGTCTCATAAGCTCGGAGCTAAGAAAACTGAGCTCCCATCTAGTGATCGAGAATTTTATAATAAAGCTTATGACTTACTAGCAAGTATTCATCAAGATTTACTTGATAATAAAGGGCGTCAAGCTGAATTTGAGGCTTTGGATAAACTCTTG
Source organism: Streptococcaceae bacterium AF54-32pH5A (assembly GCA_027682205.1). GTDB lineage: Bacteria > Bacillota > Bacilli > Lactobacillales > Streptococcaceae > Streptococcus. Next base: position 295,854 of record JAQDAD010000001.1, on the reverse strand, counting down.
GAACGCCTCAATGATGCTTCAAGTGATAAAGTCAAGTTGGTGGATGATATCCTTGCCTTCTTAGCACCGATTCGTCATCCAGAACGTTTAGGAAAACCGAATGCGCAAATAGCTTATACAGATGATGAAATTCAAGTTGCCAAGTTGGCAGGCAAGTATACAACGGAAGATGGCTATATCTTTGATCCCCGTGATATCACCAGTGATGAGGGGGATGCCTATGTAACTCCACATATGACCCACAGTCATTGGATTAAGAAAGATAGTTTGTCTGAAGCTGAAAGAGCAGCAGCCCAGGCTTATGCCAAAGAGAAAGGTTTGACGTCTCCTTCGACAGATCATCAGGATTCAGGAAATAGTGAGGCTAAAGGAGCAGAAGCTATCTACAATCGAGTAAAAGCAGCTAAGAAGGTGCCACTTGATCGTATGCCTTACAATCTCCAACATACTGTGGAAGTCAAAAACGGAAGCTTGATTATTCCTCATTATGACCATTACCATAACATCAAATTTGAGTGGTTTGACGAAGGTCTTTATGAGGCTCCTAAGGGCTATACTCTAGAGGATCTCTTTGCGACTGTGAAGTACTATGTTGAGCATCCAAACGAACGTCCACATTCAGATAGCGGATGGGGCAATGCAAGTGACCATGTTCAAAGAAACCAAAATGGTCAAGCTGATAACAATCATACGGAAAAACCATCAGAGGAGAAACCTCGGACAGAAAATCCAGAGGAAGAAAAACCTCGCGAAGAGAAGCCGCAAAGTGAGAAACCAGAGTCTCCAAAACCGACTGAGGAGCCAGAAGAAGAATCACCAGAGGAAGCAGAAGAACCTCAGATTGAAACTGAAAAGATTGAAGAAAAACTGAGAGAGGCTGAAGAGTTACTTGCAAAAATCCAGGATCCAATTATCAAGTCCAATGCCAAAGAAACTCTCACAGGATTAAAGAATAATTTACTATTTGGCGCCCAGGACAACAATACTATTATGGCAGAAGCTGAAAAACTATTGGCTTTGTTAAGGGAGAGTAAGTAGTCGTAGCAACATTTTCTAACTCCTAAAAACAGGATAGGAGAACTGAAAAACGAAAAATGAGAACAGAATGAGAGTTCTAGTTCTCATTTTTTTCATGAAAATGTGCAAAATATCTTGACATATAGAGTAAATAAAGATAAACTATTTACTAGTTAATTAAATGGTTAAATACTAGTTAAGGAGTAATGATGAAAAAAAGAACGATCCTATTATTGATGGCCAGTTTATTGGCTCTTGTCTTAGGAGCATGTAGTCAAAAAGAAAAACAAGAAGCAAAAGGGATGAAGATTGTCACAAGTTTTTACCCAATCTACGCCATGGTCAAAGAGGTATCAGGTGACTTGAATGATGTTCGGATGATTCAGTCAAGTAGTGGAATTCACTCATATGAACCTTCAGCGAATGACATTGCTGCCATCTATGATGCGGATGTCTTTGTCTATCACTCGCATACATTGGAGTCTTGGGCGGGAAGTCTAGATCCTAACTTGAAAAACTCAAAAGTTAAAGTTTTAGAAGCTTCTGAAGGGATGACGTTGGAGCGTGTACCAGGTTTGGAAGATGTAGAAGCTGGTGATGGTATTGATGAAAAAACACTATATGATCCTCACACTTGGTTAGATCCTGAAAAAGCAGGTGAAGAAGCACAGATTATTGCGGATAAACTTTCGGAGCTCGATAGTGCAAACAAGGAAACCTATCAAAAGAATGCCAAAAAATTTATCGCTAAAGCTCAAGAATTAAGCAAGAAATACCAGCCTATTTTTGAAAAAGCGAATCAAAAGACTTTTGTTACGCAACACACAGCTTTTTCCTACCTGGCTAAACGCTTTGGATTGAAACAACTTGGAATTGCAGGTATCTCTCCTGAACAAGAACCAAGTCCCAGACAGTTGACAGAAATTCAAGAATTTGTCAAAACCTATAAGGTTAAAACTATCTTTACTGAGAGCAATGCTTCTTCTAAAGTAGCTGAAACCTTGGTCAAATCAACAGGAGTTAGTCTGAAAACACTGAATCCTTTGGAAGCAGACCCCGAAAATGACAAAACTTACTTAGAAAATCTAGAAGAAAATATCACTGTTCTTGCAGAAGAATTAAAATGAGGAGATTATGAAAATTAAGAAAAAGTATCTTGCAGCGGGATCGGCTTTAGTCCTTTCCCTAAGTCTTTGCATATATGCACTGAATCAATACCAAGTAGAAGGAAACAAGGATACCAATCGTGTGTCTTATGTCGATGGGAAGCAAGATTCTCAAAAAACAGAGACTCAGACACCAGATCAAGTTAGCAAAAAAGAAGATATTCAGGCAGAACAAATTGTCGTGAAAATTACCGATCAAGGTTATGTGACTTCACACGGTGATCATTTCCATTATTACAATGGTAAAGTTCCTTTTGATGCGATTTTCAGTGAAGAACTTTTGATGAAAGATGCGAATTATCAACTCAATGACGCTGATATTGTCAACGAAATCAAAGGTGGCTACATTATCAAGGTTGATGGTAAGTATTATGTTTACCTTAAGGATGCGGCACATGCAGATAACGTTCGTACGAAGGACGAAATTGAACGCCAAAAACAAGGTCATACACACGATGCGCCAACTTCTAACAGTGCAGTGACACTTGCACGGTCACAAGGACGCTATACTACCGATGATGGATACATCTTTAATCCAGCTGATATTATTGAGGATACTGGTGATGCTTATATCGTTCCTCACGGAGGACATTACCACTATATTCCAAAGAGTTCTTTGTCTGCTAGCGAATTGGCAGCTGCTCAAGCCTATCTTTCTGGAACTAGAAAACAACCGAGTGTGACTGACTATCGTCCAAGCCAAAATGGAACCAGTCAAATCACTAATCCTGGTCAACAAACTGAAACACCTAGGAATCCAAAAGAGAGTCTTCAGAGTCTATTAGACAAGCTCTATGCTCTTCCAAGTAATCAACGTTATGCAGAATCGGATGGCTTGATTTTTGACCCAGCTAAGATTTCAAGCAGAACACCAAGTGGCGTAGCGATTCCGCATGGTAATCACTATCATTTCATTCCGTATACAAAGCTTTCTGCCTTGGAAGAAAAGATTGCACGTATGATTCCTCTTGCTAGCGACAGTGGGAAACCAGCACCTTTGGAAAGTCCAAGTAAGCCAGTAGAACATCCTGCTCAGCAAGATCATCATCATGACCAAGACGGTGACCATGGAAGTCAGGGAACCAGGCATAAAGATCATGACCATCATCATAGTGAAGAACATGATCATGGCTTTGCAGCTGAACGCGTTATCAGTGAGGATGAGCAAGGTTTTGTAGTTTCTCATGGAGATCACGCTCATTATTTCTTTAAGAAGGATTTGACTGAAGCTCAAATCAAAGCTGCCCAAAACCACTTGAAAGAAAATCATCAGTCTGAGCCTGTTCAACCACTTGTCAAGATTGTGGGAAGTTTCTCAAGAGATGCGAGCGATGAAGAAAAAATCAAGTATATCTCACAGACCTACGGAGTACCGCTAGAAGCGATTCGTATTTCAAATGGATTCTTTGTCTTTGGAAATCCAGATCAAGCCTATGATCCAACTCATATCCATCCCTATGCAGTACGAAAAGAACATGTTCGTATACCGCTGCAGACAGGTGATCCTGAACTTGATTTCTTAAATGAACTTTATACTACTGCCCTACGCGACAATGTGTCTCCTTATAGTTTGCAGGTTGAAAATGGTAGTTTTGTCATTCCACATGGTGATCACAATCACTACATTAAGGTTCAGACCAAGGGCTATGAGGTTGCTTTAAAGAACAAGATTCCCACCTTACAATCAAGCTATCAGCCTGGAGCTTTTGACGAGCAAACTGTTCTTTCTAAAGTTGGTCAACTGTTAGCAGATAGCAGAAGTCTCTACAAAGACCAACCTATCATGCAGAGACGGGTTGAACTTGCTTTGGGGCAATTTACCGAGAACATGAAAAAACTGGCGACCAACTCAACTGCTGGTTACCTAGCAGCCTTGGATCTCTTTGATAAGCAATATATCCATGTGGATCAAAGTGTGTCTCCAGTTGAAACATCACCTTTGGACAAGAAATATCAAGCCCTAGTAGACAAGATCAATACACTGGATACGGACGCTTATGGTTTACCTAAGAAGGATCTTTTGCTATATTTGCAGGATGCGAAGTTAGCACAAGATGAGACAGAGTTGGATGCGATTGAAGCGAAACTTCAAGCTTTGCAAGATTTCCATGATCGGACAGGAGTCACAACAGTAGAGTACATCAAGTACTTCTACGAGCATGTATCTGATGGTCGTCTTAGAGAAGAACTTCGGAACCGTGTTGCCAAGCTGACTTGGGAACTTTACCAGTCGCAATCTTTCCTAAAAGCAACCGACTTAAACAAGTTATTCCCAACCATCTACCAAACTAAACTAGAGGTGGAAGAAGCTCTCAAAGACGAACCAGTTTCTACAAAAGCTGGCAAAACCATTCTGGATACGGAAAAAGTGGATAGCCAAACTGCTAAGACAGCTATCTATGAATTTCTAAAAGAACTCTACGGTGATTTTATGCCAGAAGAGCGAGTTAGCAAGGTCAAAAAGGGAGAAGTGGATGCTCTCCTAACCAAAGTTGACCAACTCCTAGCGCGTGTCAAAGAAGACGGTGTCAAACAATCCCTAGCAGAAGAAGCAGCCAATATCAAAGCAGCAACAGAAAAAGAAAATGCAGACTTTGATGAAGCCAAAACACAGCTTGAGGAACTTTTGAACCGCATTGCAACAACTATCCAACGAGAGGAAAAACAGGCAGAACAAGATCCACAAACGGTGATCATCTATCAAAAACTTTATAATGTCTTGCTCTCTCTTCACAAGTACTTGGAAGATAACAAAGGTTCAGATGCAGACTTTGAGCGTGTTGATGCCCTATTTGATCAACTCGCAGCCAAAAGTAGTGATAAAGAAGGTCTCCTCACTCTAGCTAAAGAGATTATTAGCTTGAACCGAGAACTCCGTTCAAAATCAAGTGAAACTGCTAACCAATCTAAGTCTGAGAAAGGCAGTGAAACAGCTACATCTCGAGCAAGCGAAAAGCAAGAACAAAGTGAGTCTGACTCAAGTACTCAACCAAACGAATAAAAAGAAAGGCGAAGTAGCTGAGCTACCTCGTCTTTTTTAGTCTTTATAAGATACAATGCCAATGATGGTATCTACAGCGCGCTCCATAGTCTGAAGGCTGACGTATTCAAAACGGCCGTGCATGTTTTCACCTCCAGCAAAGATATTCGGAGTTGGAATACCCATAAAGGAAATCTTAGACCCATCTGTTCCACCACGAATCGGTTCAATGATTGGCGTGATACCTAAATCCTCCATAACAGCTTTAGCAATGGTAACGGGCGTCATGTCTTTCTCAATGACTTCTTTCATATTGTAGTACTGGTCTGTCAGAGTCAAGGTCACGCGATCATCCCCAAGCTCTTGATTCATCTTGTCAGCAATAGACTGCATAGCTGCTTTACGTGCTTCAAAGGCATCTTTTTCAAAGTCGCGAATGATATAGCTTGAATGCGCCTCCTCGACACTACCTGATACATCCATAAGATGATAGAAACCTTGGTAACCATCTGTCAACTCAGGTCGGTCATTCTCAGGAAGTTGATTATGAAAATCAATCGCAAGCTGAAGAGCATTGACCATCTGGCCTTTGGCGGTACCAGGGTGGACATTACGCCCTTGGAAATGGAGCTCAGCAGCTGCTGCTGAGAAGGTCTCGTACTGTAGTTCCCCTAGTGGTCCTCCATCAACAGTGTAGGCAAAGTCGACATCAAAGTCATCCGCATCAAACTTGTTAGCACCGACACCGATTTCTTCATCAGGTCCAAAACCAACACGAATTTCACAATGCTTGATTTCAGGATGAGCAGTCAAGTATTCGATAGCGGTCATAATCTCAGCGATACCTGACTTGTCATCCGCACCCAGTAAGGTTGTTCCATCAGTTGTGATAAGCGTTTGGCCTAGATATTTTTCAAGACTCTTGAAGTCAGCAGGATCTAGTTTAAAGCCAGAAGTACCTAAGTCGATGGCTCCACCATCATAGTTTTCGATAACTTGCGGCTTCACCCCTTCAGCATTAAAATCAGCAGTATCCATGTGGGAGATGAAGCCAATTTTGCGAGTGAGATTTGGATCGTTAGCTGGTAAGGTACCAATAGCAAAACCATTTGGCAGATAGTAAACATTTTGCAAACCAACACGTTTCATTTCAGGAATAAGAACGTTGGTCGCAAAATCCACCTGGCTTTGCGTACTTGGAGTAGTAGTAGAGTGTTCGTCAGAGCGCGTATTGACCTTGACATAGGTTAAAAACCGTTCTAAAAGGTTCGGGTAATTCATAAAATCTCCTTTATTATCATTTTTTTCATTGTATCATAGAATGGAGAGAAAGACAAAGAGGAGTAAATAAAAATAAAATGAATGAAAACGTTTATTTATTATATCTTTCATGGTACAATGGTAATTGAAAAAAACATCACAAGGATATATCAATGAAAAAAGCAATTTTAATGATGACATTCGGTTCACCAGAAGAGATTACCTTTGAGAGTGTAGCGGATTTTTTTACCAATATTCGTCGTGGGGTTAGACCCCAGGATCACGAGATTCAGACCCTCTATGACAACTATGTCCGTATAGGTGGAACACCGCTTCAGAAGATTACCCGTAAGGAAGTTGCTTTAGTAAGAGAGCGATTGGGAGAAGAGTATGGCATCTACTTTGCTAACAAATTTTCTCGCCCCTTTATCCCTGATGTGATCAAGCAGATGGAAGCTGATGGCGTTGAAGAATGTATCTGCTTGATTTTGGAACCTCATTATTCCTTCTACTCGGTGATGGGATATGAGAAGTTTCTGGAGAGCAAGCAAATACGCTTTTTAGTCATTAAAGAGTGGTATCAGCAACAGTCTTTGCTAGACTTCTGGACAGATGAGGTTGGTAAAATCTTGAGAGACGAAGTGGGAGGGGAGTCCTTTAAGGTAATCTTTTCAGCCCATAGTGTTCCAATTTTTGCCTTGGACTATGGAGATCCATATATCGATCAGATTTTTGATAATAGCAAACTCATCGCGAACCAACTTGGGTTAGTAGCAGATCAATATACCAATACTTGGCAGAGCGAGAGTGACATTGGAATCCCTTGGATCAAGCCAGATGTACTCGAGTATTTGAGAGAACAGAAACAACATCCAGAGCATTATATTTTTGTACCAATTAGCTTTATCAGTGAACATATTGAAGTTCTTTTTGATAATGATGTAGAATGTTATGAGTTATGTCAAGAATTAGGGGTAAATTATCATCGCCCACCAATGCCAAACACAGATTTCCGTTCAATTGATGCTTTAGTTGATACTATAAGGGCCAATGAACAAAAAGAATTTAAGGAATTTCTCCCAGAAGAAGAAACCTTTGACGAATTAGCTCCTTCAGCAACCACTAAGGATATTATGGAGGAAACAGACGATCTTCAAATGCCAGAATTTGTGAAAAAACTGATTGAGAAAAAAGGCCGTGAAAATGTGAAGATGCCTTACTTAATTAAAAAAATGCTAGAAAAAGCAGGTAAGTTGCCGAAAGACTAAAGAAAAAAGGATTTAGCATGAAGCTAGATCCTTTTTATTTGTCTTATTTTTTCTCAAGAAGAGCTTTGATTTCTTGAAGAACTTCTAGTTCAGTTGGAGCAGCAGGTGTATCTTCAACTGGCTCTTCTTTCTTAGTAAGGTTTTGAGCTTTTTCAACAGCTTTGATAACGAAGAAAAGAACAGTACCAATCACTAAAAAGTTGATGACAGCGCTCAAGAAGCTACCATATCCAACACCATTCCATGAAAGTTCAGCGATACGCTCAACATTTGCTGCTTTCAAGGCTGGATTCAAGATAAGTGGAGTGATGATATCATTTACAAGTGAAGTAACGATAGCACCAAAAGCAGAGGCAATGATCACACCGACAGCGAGGTCAACGACATTACCACGAAGCAAAAATTCTTTAAGATCCTTTAACATTTTCATAATTTCCTTTCAAAAACTAATCTTAATTGTACCTGAAATACCTAAATATTGCAACCTTAATGCTTACTGATACCTATTTCATTTATAAAAAACGTATACTTTACTAAAAATATAGTTAAGAATGATAATCAAAACCTGCGCAATTAGCGTTTCGATGGCATTGACCTGATCTAGTTGATCGTTGACAAATTGCCCGATAATATCGGGATAAGATGTAACAAAGATATAAGTTAAAAGAACGTCAAGACCAAGTGTAGAAAGACGTGCTAAGAAAAATTTAACTAGGCGAATTGGCCAATTCTTTCTCTTTTGCTTAAAGACGATAGTGTCATTTGTGATAAAGGCAAAAAGAATACCGATAATGTTTGCGAGTATGGTTGCTAGGATTTCCTGATGACCGATATGGTAGATAGCTAAACGTGATAGGATAGACACTAAAGTAGTGGCACCACCGAAAAATAAGTAGGATAGGATTTCATTATCAAAAAAAGCTTTAATTTGATTTTTCATAATTTTAGTATAGCATAAAGTTATATATTGTGCTATACTAGTAAGGTTGATTCACTCAACCCTTGGTGCTTAGCTTCTTTCACCAAGCATATTTTACGCGGGAAACCGCCAAAGGAGAAAACATGAAAAATCTAACTGTTCGTGACATGGCAGATATTGCTATCGTTGCTGCTATCTATGTGGTTTTGACCATCACCCCACCGCTGAATGCCATTAGCTACGGTGCCTACCAGTTCCGTATTTCAGAGATGATGAATTTCTTGGCATTTTATAACCCTAAATATATCATCGGTGTGACGATTGGATGTATGATTGCTAATTTCTTTAGCTTTGGTCTGATAGATGTCTTTGTCGGTGGAGGTTCTACCCTAGTTTTCCTAAGTCTAGGTGTATGGCTCTTTAGCAAGTACAAGAAAGACTATCTGTTCAATGGTTTGATTCGAAAAGATCATTTCTTCTTTTCAATCCTATTCTCTATTTCAATGATTACCATTGCAGCTGAACTTCATATCGTTGCAGAAGCTCCGTTCTTCTTCACATGGTTCTCTACTGGAATTGGTGAGTTTGCATCACTTATCGTAGGTGCGATTTTGATCAATAAACTGGGACAGCGAATCGATCTTACAAAATAAGAAGTTTATAAGCTAGATTCTTGATAAATCTAGCTTTTTTCATTCCATAAATTAAAAGAGAGCGCTTGACAAGAACATAGAACTATAGTATACTTTTTAGGTAAGCTGATTTAGCTCAGTTGGCAGAGCGCATCCATGGTAAGGATGAGGTCGCCGGTTCAATCCCGGCAATTAGCATTAAATAGATAGAAAAACCCTTATTTACAAGGGTTTTTGTTATGTCTGCCCCAAATTTTTCAAAGATATTTCTTATGCACCTGTATAAATGAAGCAAAGAGTTTTGGCTATTGACAAAAGTGACTCTATCTAGTAGAATAGTAGATGCGATGAGTCGATAGGTAGTCTTCGGACTGCTATTGAGCATAAGGAGGTCATAACGCAGGAGCGGACCTTGATGAGTTGTGTGAACCTGCTCATCACATGAAGATGCCTCTTAGTCCCTGGTCAATGACTAGGGATTTTTAATTTTCAGAAAATATAACCCAAAAATGCTTTTCAATTTCTGGAAAAAGTAGTATAATACATCTATTATAGAAATTTTTAGAAAATTCCGAAAGAGGTTATTTATGGGATATACAGTTGCTGTAGTCGGCGCGACAGGTGCTGTCGGAGCTCAGATGATAAAAATGTTGGAAGAATCAACACTTCCAATCGATAAAATTCGTTACCTTGCTTCTGCACGTTCAGCAGGCAAGACTTTGAAATTTAAAGACCAAGATATTACGATTGAAGAAACGACTGAGACCGCTTTTGAGGGTGTTGATATTGCACTCTTCTCAGCAGGTGGTTCGACATCAGCTAAGTATGCACCATACGCAGTTCAAGCTGGAGCGGTAGTAGTAGATAATACATCTTATTTCCGTCAAAATCCAGACGTACCATTGGTTGTCCCAGAGGTCAATGCTCACGCACTTGATGCCCACAACGGAATCATTGCCTGCCCTAACTGTTCAACAATCCAAATGATGGTGGCTCTTGAGCCTGTTCGTCAAAAATGGGGCTTGGACCGTATCATCGTTTCAACTTACCAAGCGGTCTCAGGTGCTGGTATGGGAGCGATCCTTGAAACACAACGTGAACTTCGTGAAGTCTTGAATGACGGTGTGAATCCACGTGATTTGCATGCGGAAATCTTGCCTTCAGGCGGTGACAAGAAACACTATCCTATCGCCTTTAATGCTCTTCCACAAATCGATGTCTTTACTGACAATGATTACACTTATGAAGAGATGAAGATGACCAAGGAAACTAAGAAAATCATGGAAGATGATAGCATCGCAGTGTCTGCAACATGTGTGCGTATTCCAGTCTTGTCAGCTCACTCTGAGTCTGTTTACATCGAAACAAAAGAAGTAGCTCCAATCGAAGAAGTGAAAGCAGCTATCGCAGCCTTTCCAGGTGCTGTTCTTGAGGATGACGTAGCGCACCAAATCTACCCTCAAGCTATCAATGCAGTAGGTTCACGTGATACCTTTGTTGGTCGTATCCGTAAGGATTTGGATGCCGAAAAAGGAATTCACATGTGGGTTGTTTCAGATAACCTCCTCAAAGGTGCTGCTTGGAACTCTGTACAGATCGCAGAAACGCTTCATGAGCGTGGTTTGGTCCGTCCAACAGCTGAGCTGAAATTTGAATTAAAATAATGGTTTAGGAGTTCGAATGAACTCCTTCTTTGAAATAGAGAGGTGTTTCTCATGTCTTATCAAGATTTAAAAGAGTGTAAAATCATCACTGCCTTCATCACTCCTTTCCACGAGGACGGTTCCATCAACTTTAATGCTATTCCAGCTCTTATAGAACATTTGTTGGCCCACTATACAGATGGTATTTTGCTAGCTGGAACTACAGCTGAAAGTCCGACTTTGACTCACGATGAAGAGTTGGAGATTTTTACTGCTGTACAAAAAGTGGTCAATGGACGGGTTCCTTTGATTGCGGGTGTGGGTACCAATGATACGCGAGACTCTATCGAGTTTGTCAAAGAAGTAGCAGAATTTGGTGGTTTTGCTGCTGGGCTCGCTATCGTTCCATACTACAATAAACCATCACAAGAGGGTATGTACCAGCACTTTAAGGCTATTGCTGATGCCTCAGATTTGCCGATTATCATTTATAACATTCCAGGGCGTGTGGTTGTCGAATTGACTCCAGAAACCATGCTTCGTTTGGCTGACCATCCTAATATCATCGGTGTTAAAGAATGTACTAGCTTGGCAAATATGGCTTATTTGATTGAGCACAAGCCAGAAGAGTTCTTGATTTATACTGGTGAGGATGGAGATGCCTTCCATGCCATGAATCTCGGTGCAGATGGAGTTATTTCTGTTGCCTCCCATACAAATGGGGATGAAATGTACGAGATGTTCACTGCCATTGCAGAAAGTGATATGAAGAAAGCAGCGGCTATTCAGCGCAAGTTCATTCCTAAGGTCAACGCCCTCTTCTCTTACCCAAGTCCTGCACCAGTTAAGGCAGTTCTGAACTACATGGGATTTGCAGCTGGCCCAACTCGTTTACCTCTTGTTCCAGCACCAGAAGAAGATGCCAAACGTATTATCAAGGTTGTCGTAGATGGCGACTACGAGGCAACAAAGGCAACTGTAACAGGTGTCTTAAGACCAGATTATTAATGAATAGAAAATCCATGACCGAAAGAACAATCATGGATTTTTCTTATTTTCCTAAACAGAATTGGCTAAAGAGTTGGGTGATAAGTTCATCAGGAGCCGCATCCCCAGTGATTTCTCCAAGGATCTCCCAAGTACGAGTCAAGTCAACTTGAAGTAAATCAACTGGCATCCCCAGTTCAAGACCTTCGTTTACAGCTTGTAGGCTTTCAACAGCCTTCTCAATCAAGGAAATGTGACGAGCGTTAGACAAGTAAGTAGCATCTTGCTCAACCAAACCAGCATTCTCAAAGAAGAGGTCGTTGATACGCTCTTCAATCTTATCGATGTTTTGATTTTTAAGAACTGAAATACGAATGACATCTTCTGGAAGTTCTTCGATTTCGATGGCCTCAGGAAGGTCAGTTTTATTGAGTAGAATAATGCGATTAGTGTCCTGACTGATTTCTAGGAGTTGGCGGTCTTGGGCAGTCAGTGGTTCACTGGCATTTAGCACCAGTAGAACCAAGTCAGCTTCCTTGAGGGCTTTTTTAGAGCGTTCAACACCGATTTGTTCCACGATATCATCTGTGTCACGAATACCGGCTGTATCAATCAATTTAAGAGGAACACCGTTGATATTGACGTATTCTTCGATGACATCTCGTGTAGTACCAGCGATATCAGTTACGATAGCCTTATCTTCACGCAAGAGGTTGTTGAGAAGGCTAGATTTTCCAACATTAGGACGGCCGATGATAGCTGTTGAAATACCTTCGCGAAGGATTTTACCGCGACGGGCTGTTCTAAGGAGATTGGTTAGTAATTGCTCAAACTCCTTAGTCTTCTCACGGACAACAGCAGTAGTGGCTTCCTCAACATCGTCGTACTCAGGATAGTCAATATTGACCTCAACTTGGGCAAGCGTACTGAGGATTTCTTGCCGAGTATTGTTAATCAGTTCAGAAAGGGAACCGTCTAGCTGTTTGACGGCAATGTTCATGGCTTTGTCTGTCTTGGCACGGATGATATCCATCACCGCCTCAGCCTGCGTCAAGTCCACACGTCCATTTAGGAAGGCACGTTTGGTAAATTCGCCAGGCTCTGCCAACCGAGCTCCTTCACGGATAGCTAATTGGAGAATTTCATTGGTCACCGCAATCCCACCGTGGGTGTTAATCTCGATAATATCCTCACGAGTGAAGGTCTTTGGAGACTTCATGGCACCAACCATAACCTCGTCCATGACCTTACCAGTTAGAGGATCAACAATGTGACCGTAGTTGAGAGTATGGCTTGCAACCTTGCTCAAGTCTTTTCCTTTGAAAATCTTTTGCGCAATGGCAAAACTGTCAGTTCCGCTCAAACGGACAATACCAATAGCCCCTTCACCTAGTGGAGTAGAGATAGCAGCTATGGTATCAAATTCACGTGTAATCATACTAATTCCTTTTGTATTTCTTTTCTTAGGATATGTATCCAAGCATCTTTTCAAATTGTAACAAATTTAAACTATTTCTTCAATGGAGGCTACTTGGAGATTGAAAAAGCCTAAGCAATTCTGCTTAAGCTAGCTTATTTGGTGCGCATTTCTCCCTGAGGGAAATAAGTTCCTTCTGGCATGTCGTTGATAATGACATGAACAGCTGATTGAGGCGCTCCAGTATTACGGACAACGGCTTCTGTTACTTCCTTAGCAAGAGCTTTCTTTTGCTCGAGTGTGCGTCCTTCAAATAAATCGATGCGTACAAATGGCATAATAGCTTCCTCCACTAGTTTTGTATTTCTTCTATTTTACCACATTTTGCCGTTTAAAGCTTCAGAAAATTATGATATACTAGAATGTAGCAAAAATTTAGAAATGGACGTGAAATAGAAGCATGGCACAGTTGTATTATCGTTATGGGACCATGAACTCTGGTAAGACGATTGAGATTTTAAAAGTGGCCTATAACTACGAGGAGCAAGGAAAAGGAGTTGTGATTATGACTTCTGCTCTGGATACGCGTGACGGTGTTGGCTATGTGTCGAGTCGGATTGGCATGAAACGCCCAGCCATTGCGATTGAGGAAACGACGGATATCTTTGGCTATATCCGTGATTTACCTGAGAACCCCTACTGTGTGCTGGTTGATGAGGCCCAGTTTCTCAAACGTCATCATGTTTACGACCTAGCTCGTATTGTTGATGAGTTAGACATCCCTGTAATGGCATTTGGTTTGAAAAATGACTTTCGCAATGAACTATTCGAAGGTTCCAAATACCTTTTGCTTTTAGCAGATAAGATTGACGAGATTAAGACCATTTGCCAGTATTGTAAGAAAAAGGCGACCATGGTCTTGCGTACACAGGATGGACTACCCGTTTATGATGGAGAGCAGATCCAGATTGGTGGTAATGAAACCTATATCTCAGTTTGCCGTAAACATTATTTTGCCCCTGAAATCAATAAGGAGAATGAAGAAAAATGAACATCTATGATCAACTACAAGCTGTAGAAGACCGTTATGAAGAACTAGGAGAATTGCTCAGTGACCCTGATGTGGTTTCAGACACCAAGCGTTTCATGGAGCTTTCAAAAGAAGAGGCTTCTACTCGAGATACGGTAACAGCCTACCGTGAATACAAGCAAGTCCTTCAAAATATCGTCGATGCTGAAGAGATGATTAAAGAATCAGGCGGAGATGCGGACTTGGAAGAAATGGCCAAGCAGGAACTCAAAGATGCCAAGACCGAAAAAGAAGAATACGAAGAAAAACTAAAAATCTTGCTTCTTCCAAAGGATCCAAACGATGACAAGAACATCATCCTTGAAATCCGTGGAGCAGCGGGTGGTGACGAAGCGGCGCTTTTCGCTGGAGATTTGCTAACCATGTACCAAAAATATGCTGAAGCCCAAGGCTGGCGCTTTGAAGTCATGGAAGCCTCTATGAACGGTGTCGGTGGTTTCAAAGAAGTCGTAGCCATGGTTTCTGGTCAATCTGTATACTCTAAACTCAAGTATGAATCAGGTGCCCACCGTGTGCAACGTGTTCCTGTGACAGAAAGTCAAGGTCGTGTTCATACCTCTACAGCGACGGTTCTTGTTATGCCAGAAGTGGAAGAAGTAGAGTACGATATTGATCCAAAAGACCTTCGTGTTGATATCTATCACGCATCTGGTGCTGGTGGACAGAACGTCAATAAGGTTGCGACAGCCGTTCGTATCGTTCACTTGCCAACCAATATCAAGGTTGAAATGCAGGAAGAACGTACCCAGCAGAAGAACCGTGAGAAGGCCATGAAAATCATCCGTGCGCGTGTGGCTGACCACTTTGCACAAATTGCACAAGATGAACAAGATGCTGAGCGTAAATCAACAATCGGTACTGGTGACCGTTCAGAGCGGATTCGCACTTATAATTTCCCACAAAACCGTGTCACAGACCACCGTATTGGCTTGACTCTCCAAAAACTAGATACCATTTTGTCTGGTAAATTGGATGAAGTTGTGGATGCCTTGGTTCTTTATGACCAAACACAGAAATTAGAAGAATTAAACAAATAATGAAATTAGCTCAATTATTTTCAGATTTTGAAGAAGAGTTGATTAGACAAGGAGAGGAAGCTGAAAGCCTCTCTTTTGTCTATCGTAGCCTGAAAAATCAATCCTTTACAGACTTTGTCTTTACCCTCCAGCAGGAAGTTACAAAAGAGGAAGAATTATTTGTAGAGGAAATTTACCAGCAGTTAGCAGCTCATAGACCTGCCCAGTACATTATCGGCCATGCAGATTTCTTTGGTATGCAGTTAACAGTTGATGAGCGAGTCTTAATTCCCCGACCTGAAACAGAGGAGTTGGTTGAGCTTATCTTGGCAGAAAACCCTGAAGAAAATCTCAAGGTCTTGGACATCGGTACTGGAAGTGGTGCCATAGCCCTTGCTTTAGCAAAAAATCGTCCAGATTGGTCAGTGACAGCAGTTGATATTTCACAGGATGCACTAGATTTGGCAACTGAAAACGCTAAAGTTCAGAATATCCAGATATTTTTAAAAAAATCCGATTGTTTTACAGAAATTTCTGAAAAATATGATATAATTGTATCCAATCCACCCTATATCTCTCGTAAAGATGAGTCAGAGGTCGGTTTGAATGTTTTGCATTCAGAACCTCATCTAGCTCTCTTTGCAGATGAGGATGGCCTAGCTATTTATCGTAGAATTGCGGAAGATGCAAAGGAGTATCTCAAAGATGGTGGTAAGATTTACCTTGAAATTGGATACAAGCAAGGTCAAAGTGTTTCCGATCTTTTTAGGGAACATCTTCCTGAAAAACGAGTACGAACACTCAAGGACCAGTTTGGTCAAGATAGGATGGTTGTAGCTGATGATGAACAGGATTAGGCTAGAGTTGGAAAAGGGAGGAGCTGTCGTTCTACCTACCGAGACAGTTTATGGTCTCTTTGCCAAAGCTCTAGACGAAAAAGCGGTTGACCATGTTTACCAGCTCAAACGTCGTCCTAGAGACAAGGCGCTCAATTTCAATGTTGCCTCTCTAGAGGATATCTTGCACTTTTCTAAGAATCAGCCAACTTATCTAAAAAAGCTTGTGGAGACTTTTTTACCAGGTCCCTTGACCCTTATCCTTGAAGCAAATGACAGAGTTCCCTATTGGGTCAATTCTGGTCTTGCAACTGTTGGATTTCGGATGCCGAGTCATCCCATCACACTAGATTTGATTCGAGAGACAGGTCCCTTGATTGGGCCATCTGCCAATATTTCTGGTCAAGCAAGTGGAGTAACCTTTCAGGAAATTCTGAAAGATTTTGACCAAGAGGTTCTGGGTCTGGAAGATGATACTTTTCTAACTGGACAGGATTCAACTATTTTGGATTTGTCTGGAGCCAAGGTGAAAATCTTACGCCAAGGGGCCATTAAGCGAGAAGATATTCTTGCTCAGTTGCCAGAGATTTCTTTTGAGGAGGAATGAGATGCTAAGAGATATACAAGAAACAGATGTGAAAGCCATTTGTGACATCAACCAAGAGACTTTGGGTTATTCTTTTAGTCCAGAGGACACGGCTAGTCAATTAGCTAGACTATCTCAAGATTCCCATCATTTCCTACTTGGCTATGAGGATGTAACCAGTCATGTCTTACTTGGATATGTCCACGCTGAAGTTTACGAATCCCTCTATTCCAAAGCAGGATTTAATATCTTAGGCTTAGCGGTTTCGCCTCAAGCGCAAGGGCAAGGTATTGGTAAAAGATTACTGCAAGGGTTGGATCAAGAAGCAAAAAGACGGGGTTATGGGTTTATCCGCTTAAACTCTGCTGATCATCGTCTGGGAGCTCATGCATTTTATGAAAAAGTTGGTTATACTTGTGATAAAGTGCAAAAACGGTTTATTCGCATCTTTTAGTTTATTTTCTTTCTTGTAAAAACAAACTAAAGGACCAGTCACACTATAAAGGAGAAGACCTATGATTTTTGACAAAGATGATTTTAAAGCCTACGATGCTGATCTCTGGAATGCTATTGCCAAAGAAGAAGAACGCCAACAAAACAACATTGAGTTGATTGCTTCGGAAAACGTAGTTTCCAAGGCTGTTATGGCAGCTCAAGGGTCTATCTTGACGAATAAATACGCTGAAGGTTACCCCGGACGCCGTTATTATGGTGGAACTGATGTAGTAGACGTGGTAGAAACTCTAGCTATTGAACGTGCAAAAGAAATTTTCGGTGCTAAATTCGCCAATGTTCAACCTCACTCAGGAAGCCAAGCCAACTGTGCGGCTTATATGGCCTTGATTGAGCCAGGTGATACCGTTATGGGGATGGATTTGGCAGCAGGTGGACACTTGACCCACGGGGCTCCTGTAAGCTTCTCTGGTCAAACATACAACTTTGTTTCTTACAGTGTGGATCCTGAAACGGAACTCTTGGACTTTGATGCCATCTTGAAACAAGCCCAAGAAGTAAAACCAAAACTAATCGTAGCAGGTGCTTCAGCCTATTCTCAAATTATCGACTTTTCAAAATTCCGTGAAATCGCAGACGCTGTTGGGGCTAAGCTCATGGTCGATATGGCTCACATTGCTGGTTTGGTTGCAGCTGGTCTACATCCAAGCCCAGTGCCATACGCTCATATCACAACAACAACGACCCACAAAACCCTTCGTGGACCACGTGGTGGTTTGATTTTGACCAATGATGAAGACTTAGCAAAGAAGATCAATTCAGCTATTTTCCCTGGTATTCAGGGTGGTCCTTTAGAGCATGTTGTCGCTGCTAAGGCTGTTTCCTTCAAAGAAGTTTTGGATCCAGCTTTCAAGGAATATGCTGCAAATGTTATCAAAAACAGCAAAGCTATGGTAGAAGTCTTCTTGCAAGACCCTGATTTCCGTATCATTTCTGGCGGGACTGAAAACCATCTCTTCCTAGTCGATGTGACTAAGGTTGTTGAAAACGGAAAAGTTGCTCAAAACTTGCTGGATGAAGTCAATATTACCCTAAATAAAAACTCAATCCCATACGAAACCTTGTCACCATTCAAGACGAGTGGGATTCGTATCGGTTCTGCAGCCATTACTGCACGTGGATTTGGTGAAGAAGAAAGCCGTAAAGTGGCTGAACTCATCATTAAAACCCTTAAGAATGCAGAAAATGAGGATGTCTCAGAAGAAGTGAGAAGCGCAGTCAAAGAATTGACAGATGCCTTCCCACTATACGAGGACTAATACTTTTATGGACATTTATATTAAGAAAGCCATTATCCATCAGTTCAGCCCAGATGATACTGAGTTGTTTCTAGCGGATAAGTTTCTCAATATCACTCCAAAAATCGAAGAATACCTGCGCAAAAAAATCGAACGTGTGTATTCAGATGAAGCCAAGACGGGGATTTTCGAGGAAGAAAATCCCTTCTTCAATCACATCACAGACGATTTGTTGGAGACATCGGTAACACTGGCTAATCTCTGGAAAGAGGAATTCAGTATTTCTGAAAATCTCAAGACCAATGACTTGGTTTTTGTCCAGTTTTCTAAAGAAGGTGTAGAGCATTTCGCTTTCTTACGAATCGCCCTGCGGGAAACCTTGACCCACCTTGGGGGAGAAGTTGATAATCCAATCAAGCTAACTCAGAATAACCTACCTGGATTTGGTACGGGGGCGGATGAGGCCTTGGTGGTCAATCTTCAAAGTCGCAAGTACCATCTGATCGAGAAAAGAATCAAGTACAATGGGACTTTTTTGAACTACTTTTCAGAAAATCTCCTAGCTGTCGCTCCTAAGATTTCCCCCAAGAAATCCATCAAGGAATTGGAAAAAACAGCCCAGAGAATTGCAGAGTCTTTTAACACAGATGACTTTCAATTCCAATCCAAGGTCAAATCAGCGATTTTCAATAATTTAGAAGAAAGCAATGAATTGTCGCCTGAAAAATTGGCTAACGACCTTTTTGATAACAACCTGACAGCTCGTCTAAGTTTTATCGATCAAGTCAAGGAAGCCGTACCTGAACCAGTTCAGTTTGATGAAATTGATGCCAGTCGTCAGCTCAAGAAATTTGAAAACCAAAAACTTTCCTTGTCAAACGGAATCGAACTCATCGTTCCAAATAATGTTTACCAAGATGCGGAGTCTGTTGAGTTTATCCAAAATGACAATGGAACCTATTCTATTTTAATCAAAAATATCGAGGATATTCAAAGTAAATAATGTTTAAATTACTACGAAGAGTGCTAATGCTAGCAGTCTTCCTTTTCGCTGTCTATAAAGTCTATCATATCCACCAAGATGTGAAGCAAGTCATGACCTACCAACCCATGGTCCGAGAAGTTCTCAGTGAAAGAGACACTCCAGCCAATGAAGAGCTTGTGCTCGCCATGATTTATACCGAAACGAAAGGAAAAGAAGGCGATGTCATGCAGTCTAGCGAGTCTGCTAGCGGTACTACAAATACTATTAATGACAATGTCTCTAGTATTCGACAAGGGATTCAAACTCTAACAGAGAACCTTTATCTAGCTCAGGAAAAGGGCGTTGATGTTTGGACAGCTGTGCAAGCCTATAATTTTGGTCCTGCTTATATCGATTTTATTGCTCAAAATGGCAAGGAAAACACTCTCGCCTTGGCCAAACAATATTCTCGTGAAACCGTGGCTCCCATTCTTGGAAATACAACTGGAAAAACTTACACCTATATCAACCCGATTTCTATCTTCCACGGAGCAGAACTTTATGAAAATGGTGGGAATTATTATTATTCTAGACAGGTTCGATTCAATCTTTATATTATGAAATTCTTTAATTTCTTTTAAACATCTGGTTTTGCCAGGTGTTTTTTACTATAAGTTTTCTTTAAGATTGATTTATTACCCTAGAAAGGTAAAGGAGGGAATATCCCTATGAGAAAGAAATTCTTTCTAACAAGCGCTGCAGTTCTGTGGGCAGCAACAGCTATGACGAGTGTCCACGCAGCAACAGATGTTCAAAAAGTAATCGATGAAACCTATGTACAACCTGAATATGTTCTTGGCTCTTCACTAACTGAAGACCAGAAAAATCAAACTCTTAGCAAACTTGGCTATAATGCATCAAAAGACACCAAAGATATCAAAACTATGACACCTGATATCTATTCGAAGATTATGAATGTGGCTAATGATGCTAGTCTACAACTCTATTCGTCTGCTAAGATTCAAAAGCTGGGTGATAAATCACCTCTAGAGGTCAAGATTGAAACGCCTGAAAATATCACCAAGGTAACGCAAGATATGTACCGTAATGCAGCAGTGACTCTTGGAGTGGAGCATGCCAAAATCACAGTTGCAGCTCCTATTCCAGTTACAGGAGAAAGCGCCCTAGCAGGGATTTACTACTCGTTAGAGGCCAATGGTGCTAAAGTACCGCAAGCCAATAAAGACTTGGCTCAAGAGGAGCTAAAAGCCTTATCCGATATCAATGCTGAAAACAAGGACAAGTCAGGTTACGATGCCAATAAGCTCAATGCAGCTATGACAGATATCAAGTCAGGAATCGCAAAGGCAAAAGAAGCCAAAGGAAGTCTGACAGAGGAAGAAGTCCGCAAAATCGTTGAAGACACCTTGAAAAACTACAAACTTGATCAGGTTATAACAGGAAACCAGGTCAATATCATCATCAATTTTGCTCTCAACCTCTCAAAGAGTGACATTTTGAATAATGCTGATTTCACTAAAACCCTAAATGACCTCAAGAAAAGCATCGTTTCTCAAGCTGGAGATAGTTTTAAAAATATCAACCTCAACTTTGATGCTAATAAAGCGCTAGAAGACGGAGGCAATTTCTTTAGCTCCCTTTGGCAAGCCATTGTCAACTTCTTCAAGAGTTTTGGTGCTTAGGTCATTTCATGATATAATAGATGGTAACAGAAATGTTGCCGTCTTTTTTTGTCGGCCGATAGAAAGTGAAAAATATGTTAAAGAAAAATGATATTGTAGAAGTTGAAATTGTCGATTTGACCCATGAAGGTGCTGGAGTTGCTAAGGTAGAAGGTTTGGTTTTCTTTGTAGAAAATGCTCTACCAACTGAGAAAATCCTCATGCGTGTCCTTAAAGTCAATAAAAAGATTGGCTTTGGGAAGGTTGAAGAATACCTTGTTCAGTCACCTCATCGTAACCAAGACCTAGATTTGGCTTATCTACGTTCAGGTATAGCTGACTTGGGGCACCTTGCCTATCCAGAGCAGCTCAAGTTCAAAACCAAGCAAGTCAAAGACAGTCTCTACAAGATTGCTGGCATTATGAATGTAGAGGTCGCTGAAACACTAGGTATGGAAAATCCAGTCAAGTATCGAAATAAGGCGCAAGTGCCCGTTCGTCGAGTGAATGGTGTCTTGGAAATAGGATTTTTCCGTAAGAATTCGCACGACCTCATGCCTCTCGAAGACTTCTTTATTCAGGATCCTGTGATTGATGAGGTAGTAGTAGCCCTACGTGATTTACTCCGTCGTTATGACTTGAAACCCTATGATGAAAAGGAACAGTCTGGCTTGATTCGGAACCTCGTTGTGCGTCGCGGGCATCATTCCAGACAAATCATGGTTATTTTGGTAACCACTCGTCCAAAAGTTTTCCGTGTTGACCAATTGATTGAACAACTCATCAAGCAGTTCCCAGAGATTGTCTCTGTCATGCAAAATATCAATGACCAGAATACCAATGCTATTTTCGGCAAGGACTGGCGCACACTTTATGGTCAAGATTACATTACCGACCAAATGTTGGGGAATGACTTCCAAATATCTGGCCCAGCCTTCTATCAGATTAATACTCAAATGGCTGAGAAACTCTATCAAACAGCCATTGATTTTGCGGAGTTAAAAGAAGGTGATGTTGTTATTGATGCCTACTCAGGAATTGGAACTATTGGACTATCTGTTGCGAAGCATGTCAAGGAAGTCTACGGTGTTGAAGTCATTCCAGAAGCGGTTGAGAATAGCAAAAAGAATGCCCAACTAAACAATATCTCAAACGCCCACTATGTCTGTGACACAGCTGAAAATGCTATGAAGAAGTGGCTCAAGGAAGGTATTCAACCAAGTCTAATCCTAGTAGACCCACCACGCAAGGGCTTGACCGAGAGCTTCATCAAAGCTAGTGCCCAAACAGGAGCAGACCGTATTGCCTATATCTCCTGCAATGTTGCAACCATGGCGCGTGATATCAAACTCTACCAAGAGTTAGGATATGAACTGAAGAAAGTACAGCCGGTGGATTTGTTTCCACAAACGCATCACGTCGAGTGTGCTAGCTTGTTAGAGAAACGGAATTAATCCTCAAAATAAAGGAACTAAAACTCCTTTATTTTGAGATGAAAACCTAAATTGGTTTTGAGGAGGTAAAATATTGATAGAAAGCAGACCTGTGTTTGATAAAATCACATCGTTTGATGAGTTCAATAAATACTATTGGTATCGAGATGAACTTTCGCAGATATGCAAGTCATTAGGACTTGAATATAGAGGCACCAAACAAGAACTCAATCATATTATTGGGCAGTACTTTAAGGATAATTTGATTAAAAAATCATCAATAAAAAGGAAAAAGAAACAAGTAGAAGTCGTTGCCTTAGATACGCCCTTACTTGAGTGCGGATTCTCCTTTAATGCACACTTTAGAGAATATTTCTCAACTTTAACAGAGGTTTCACCATTTAAATTTACTGCCGATATGGCGACTGCTTGGAGAAAAGTAAAAAGAGAAAATGATTTGAGTTTTACAATCCAAGATATGCTAAAAGTTTATTATGGAAATTCAGATTATGCCAAGTATGATCATTCGGTTTGTCAATGGAACCAATTTTTAAAGGACTTCTGTGCAGACGAAAATAGTCGTAACTACTTAAACAAGTTAAAAGTAGCTTCCATTCTATGGAAAGAAGTTAGAAATTCAAAAAATGAAAAAATTTATTCAAAAAATCTTTTGACTGAATATGCTGATAAAATAAAAGAGTATGGCGAGGTAGTCAAATAGAAGTGACTTGCTTTTGATAATCTGAATTTTAAACTAGCTATTATACATTAATGCCCAGTACGTCAAAGTTCTTTTTTCTGAGTTTTCATTATATAATAGCATTATATGTAATGATAAATGTAGCTACGCTAATATTTCTATTTAAAAATTAAGGAGAAAATCAATGAAAAAAGCAATGGTAATTATCAACCCTACCTCTGGTGGGGAAAAGGCTTTGGATTATAAGAACAAGCTGGAGAATAAAGCCAAAGATTATTTTGAGCATGTGGAAACAAAAATTACCGAAAAAGCGTTAGATGCAACACATTTTGCTGAGGAAGCTTCACGTGAGCAGTACGATGCAGTGCTTGTGTTCGGTGGAGATGGAACTGTCAATGAAGTCATTTCGGGTATTGCTGAGAGAGACTATATTCCTAAGTTAGGGATTATCCCAGGCGGTACGGGTAACCTCATCACTAAACTTTTGGAAATCAATCAAGATATCGATGGTGCGATTGATGAACTCGATTTTAACTTAACCAACAAGATTGATATCGGTAAAGCAAATGACAACTATTTTGGTTATATCTTTAGTATCGGTTCTCTGCCTGAGGCGATTCACAATGTTGAAATCGAGGATAAGACAAAATTTGGTATTCTAGCCTATGCTGTAAATACCATGAAGTCTGTCATGACGGATCAGGTCTTTAACATTAAGGTTGAGACAGAAAATGGAAATTATGTTGGTGAAGCTAGTCATGTTTTGCTTCTCTTGACAAATTACTTCGCTGATAAGAAAATCTTCGAAGAAAACAAGGACGGCTATGCCAATATTTTGATTCTAAAAGATGCTTCAATATTCTCTAAATTATCCGTCATTCCTGATTTACTAAAAGGTGATGTTGTTGGCAATGATAATATTGAGTATATCAGAGCGCGGAATATTAAAATCTCTTCAGATAGTGAATTGGAGTCAGATGTTGATGGCGATAAATCCGATAACCTACCTGTAGAAATTAAAGTCCTAGCACAGCGAGTAGAAGTATTTTCGAAACCGAAAGAGTAGAAGGTAGAAGTTAGTTTATCTTTCACAAAGAAATCGATTTTATATCAACGATTGGAGGAGGAATGAATTCTCTATTTGATGAATTCCGAACAATTTGTTATCATTTAAACCAAGTCGGGATCACTCCGACTCTC
Organism: Streptococcaceae bacterium AF54-32pH5A; assembly: GCA_027682205.1. GTDB lineage: Bacteria > Bacillota > Bacilli > Lactobacillales > Streptococcaceae > Streptococcus. The sequence goes on along the minus strand of JAQDAD010000001.1, from coordinate 271,307 downwards.
ATGGGCTCTTTGGGGTTTGAATACCGTTCAAATGAAGAATGGGGGCCGTCTGACATTGACATTCATGTGCCTGGTGACCCTAGAGGTTGGGAAGCGCCTGATCATCTCAGGATTTATGACTGGGACAAGATAATGGAAGTTATGAATCGATTGGGTTACATTTTAGTAGATATTCATGAGCATGAATTCCAAAAGGATGGTGTGAGCGTTGAATTTGGAAGTATCGATTCCTTACCTGATTTTGCAGGGGTATCAGAATCGGATATAGAGCTGATTCATCTCGAAAACATCACTTTTCGCGTTCCAAGTTTGAAACAGTTTTTAAGTATTTACAAGGCTTCTTCCCAAGACTCCTATCGAAATGAGCACAATAACAATAAGGATTTTAAAAAAATTGAGTGGCTGAAAAGACATTTGTAAATTATCATATGAAAAGTAGTAAGTTGTATGACTGGCTGCTTTTTTATTTATAGAAACAAACCACTTGAAACTACGGACAAGCCTTGCAAATAAAATACGAAAGTAGTATACTAGAATCACAATTATGAAAACGTTTGCGCAACAAGATGAATGAAAGTAAACTAGGAGACAGAACAATGGAATTAACAGCCATTTACCACAGACCAGAGTCGGAGTATGCTTATCTTTATAAAGATAAGACAATGCACATTCGTATCCGAACGAAAAGAGGAGATATCGAAAGTATCAACTTACATTATGGAGATCCTTTTATCTTTATAGAGGATCGTTATGAAGCAATCAAGGAGATGATCAAAGTTACCTCCGATGCTTTGTTTGATTACTGGCAAGTGGAGATTACAGTTGGCTATGCACGACTCCAGTATCTCTTTGAACTCAAGGATAAGCAAGGTCAGAGTATCTTATATGGCGATAAGGGATGTGTTGAAAACACACTTGAAAATCTTCATTACGAAGGAAACGGCTTTAAAATCCCGTATATCCATGAGGTTGATGCTTGCCATGTTCCTGACTGGGTGGCCGATACAGTTTGGTATCAGATTTTCCCAGAACGCTTTGCTAATGGGAATCCTGTGATTTCTCCAGAAGGTTCGCTAGCTTGGGATTCGTCTATTAAACCAAAGACGAGCGATTTCTTTGGTGGGGATTTACAGGGGATTATTGACCATCTGGATTACTTGCAAGACTTAGGGATTACAGGTCTTTATCTCTGTCCGATTTTTGAATCCCCAAGCAATCACAAGTACAATACGACGGATTATTTCGAAATTGACCATCATTTTGGAGACAAGGAAACTTTCCGTAAATTGGTAGATCAAGCCCATCAGAGAGGCATGAAAATCATGCTGGACGCTGTTTTCAACCATATCGGAGACCAAGCTCCACAGTGGCAGGATGTTCTCAAACATGGTGAAGATTCTATTTATAAAGACTGGTTCCATATTCAAGACTTTCCAGTCGTTAAAGAAAATCTTGTTAATAAAAGAGAACTATCCTACCACACCTTTGCCTTTGAGAGCTATATGCCTAAGCTCAATACGGCAAATCCTCAAGTGAGAGACTATTTGTTGAGCGTTGCGACCTACTGGATTGAAGAGTTTGATATCGATGCTTGGCGACTGGATGTGGCAAATGAAGTGGACCACCAATTTTGGAGAGATTTCCGTAAGGCTGTCTTGGCTAAAAAGCCCGACCTTTATATTCTTGGAGAGGTCTGGCACACCTCCCAGCCTTGGTTAAATGGCGATGAATTCCACGCAGTTATGAATTATCCTCTATCTGATAGTATCAAGGATTATTTCTTGCGAGGAGTTAAGAAGCCTTATCAATTTATCGATGAGATCAATAGTCAGTCTATGTACTATAGACAGCAGATTTCGGAAGTGATGTTCAATCTTCTGGATTCTCACGATACGGAGCGCATTTTGGCTATGGCCAAGGGAGACGTCCAGCTTGTTAAGTCTGCCCTCGCCTGCCTCTTTTTACAAAGGGGGACACCGTGTTTCTACTATGGAACTGAGTTAGAATTAGATGGAGGACCAGACCCAGATTGTCGTCGTGTCATGCCTTGGGAACGTGTCTCCGAAAGCAATGACATGCTTCATTTCATGAAGGAATTGATTCAGCTTCGCAAGAATGTTTCAGACATTATCCAACATGGAACTTATAGTCTGAAAGAAATCAAGCCGGATGTACTATCTCTGGCATGGGATTATGATGGCCAAAAGGTCCGAGCAATTTTTAACCAATCAGCAGAAAATTATCTTGTAGTTAGTGATTCTGTAGCGCTAGCCAGTCATTGTCAAGAATTGGACCAGCAACTGGTGATATTGCCTAAAGGTTTCGTGATTTTTTACTAAGGAGAGATTAAAAGTGACAGGAAAATTCTAGTATAGAACGCATTTTACAAACAGACTATTTGGTGTCTTGCTACACCTGATATATAATTTAACTTAGAGAGAATAGGAGGATTAATCAGATGGAATTACAAGATTTTACAGAAAAAGAACAAGAAATGATTAAAAAGGGACTCACTTTTTCTAAACTGAACGACAAGGAAACAGTCGATAAGATTATCGCTTTAATTCCTCAAGATATGATTAAACGGATTCCGTTTTTTGTTAGAAAACATGCTATTACACGTACAGTCAAGAGAATTTCACTTGAGTATCCAGAGTTGTATGCTGTAGCTGAACAAGAAGGCCAACTTTATGAAAAGGAAGCCCAAGAATTGCGCCAAATTCTGATAGATATTTTCCAAGAAAAAATGAACAAGCATAAGATTAAGTAGTTTTTAATCATTTACTTAATCTTATACTTGCTCGTATTGAAATGATACTATCTTATTCCCACATACTGTGTTGAGCTCTAACACCATAACTATCTATGGAACCATCTGAATTGAACTTGGCTTCAATCCTGTATCTTTTCCAGAGGTCGTAATCTGCCGTTTGAATGGTTAGGATGTAGTTTGAGTCAGTCTCAGCGACATTGTAATCAGCAGGATTGACTTCAAAGATATCGATTAATTTTCTTGTTTGAAAATCTTGGAGCTTGAGATTTGCTAAACTGACATGATTGATAGAAATTCCCTGCAATTGATGGGCATCCTTAGGCGTTCTATAGTAGGTAATGACACAGTTTTTGAGTTGATCAGTATCTTTGCCAGTAGGAGTAAGGGTCATAAAACCATAGGACTGATCTTCACGCTTGATTTCGAGAAGCTGGCCGTAGTAGAAATGGTCTTTTTTTGGATTGGTGATAGGACTATTTGCACCTTTATCTTCGAAGGTGAAACCTTGCTCTAAAAGCTCGGAAGCCTTGGTCTCTCCGATAATGACTGTGGTATTTTGAATGGTGACTGGAACAGGTTGAGCTGGAAGACCACTCATCATGATGCAAAACATAAAAACATAACTCGTTAAAAAAGCTGTCCCGATAAAAGCGTTGGTTGATGCATAGACATGACTGTTATGAAAGTTTTTGCTTATAGCTAGTACAACAAATTTACCAATACTTTTTAAAACCATACTAACAAGTACGATAAAAAATTGTTTTTTCAAACATTCATAAATGGCTTGAGGAAAGCTATTGCCATGATAGTAGAAGCCAGCCAATACGAGTAGATTTACGATTAAATAGATTAGCAAGAACCAATGAATCTCTTTAAGGGCATTAGCATCAGTGATTTCTTCATAGTCAACGTGAATTCTTCCTTGAACAGCATGACCAAGTTTATAAATCCATTTGGGAATGTCTTTGCCTTTTTTAACCGCAACTACAAGTCTAATATAGAGATAAAAGGTAAAGGATAAGGATAGAAAGAAAAGAGCATAAAAAATCAAAACAACAGTAGTGAACATGGCTATATCCCCCTTTTTTCACCAATGAATACAGAACAATTTATTAGCTCCATTATAGCACTTTCTTGGGAAACAGAGCTAGAAATATTAGCAATATTCTTAAAGATAAAAAGATGGGAATGATTGCCATTTATGCTATACCGATTGTACTGATAGAAGGTAGTCCTTTCTTAATAATCGTTTTATTATTCGGGAATTTGTTTTTAATGAGAAAGAAAAGATTTGAGATAGAACATAAAGGAGTAGAGAGCCATGGGTAGAACGGTGATTATAGGTACTTTAATAGCTTTTGCAATCTTTAATCTGCTGCTAGGTCTGGGCTTATATCTTTTTCTAAAAAAGAGGAAAGAGAATGGACAGTCATTGTACGAAACTCCTGTAAATCAACAAACTCGAACAGAAAAACTGGGTCTAGGCGAGATTTTGATCTACCTGACACTGATTGTCATCGCAGGGATCTTTGCCTTTCAGACCTTAAATAGAGGCGGTGTGGGGAATTCTATTTTAACCAAAATGATTCTCCTACCTGCTCTAATGGCCCTTTTCAATGCAAGAAAACGAACTGGGAAGTCTATGCTTGCCCTCCTTATAACCTTCCTTGTCTTTCTAGTAGGAATCATGTTTAATCTCACGATTGGTTTGCCACCTCAAGCACCGATTTTACAAATTAATGAAAGTAAAATCATTTTAGCTGAAACTAAATCCAGTGAGCTGATGGACGCTGGATTTGACATCTATGTGAGACAGGGCGATGGTGGTAGCGACTATGAAGACCTCCTGACAAGTAACAGTTTCCAAAAGTATCCTGGAGATAAAACAGTTACCATCGAAAAAGGCTTCAGGCTTGATAGCAATGCTGTTCCTTACGCTCCCTATCTCCTAGTAAAAGATGGCATAGTACTGGGCAGTATTTCCTTTTACGGTGCTGAGGACCATGATGTGGCTATAGAAGATTCTAAGGTTATTCAGGTTCGATTTAACAAGGACAGTATTGAGGCAGCGAAAAAACATTCTATTACTTTCAAATTAAATGAACTTGACTTGACTACACGACTGGATGTTTCTCTTGTTCAAGAAACTTTCAAGAAGCATCTATGGTCAATTCCACCATCAAATACAAGTGATGTCACTCAACTATGGTATGGATTAAAGTGGTCCAGCAACAGTGATTCGCTATTTTGGAATGAGTACTATGGTCTCATCCGCCTAGATGAAAATTATATGATGACTGATTTTGAACTAGCTGTTCAAGTAGCACGAGATAAGTAGATAAGATTTTGAATATCTGACTATACTTACGATTCAACAAAGGAACTAATCGATTTAGTTCCTGTTTTTGTTTTTTGATTTCAATTTAAAACGATTTCTTTTTATCGTTAAATACTATTTTGCGAACAAAAAATGAAATTCTTTAAAAAACTTTCACAAAATACTTTACAAGCTCTTGTAAACATGATATAGTTATAAGGCTTAGAAAATGAGAAGATGTTTTCTAGCAAATATAAACCCGAGTAAAAAATGCCTACGGACAGGCAGGGTTGAATGCCGAAGCGTGGTTGAAAAGCCACATTATTGATAGGGTTAAAAGCCTACTTTTATAAGTTGATGTTAGGACGCTTGTCCTAATTCATAAATTTTAGTGTGGTGAAAGCACACGTCATCTTGTGAAACGATCAATAAAGTACGTAATATTTGCTACTAGAGAGTTAGGAAACATCAGGAACAGACATACTCAACAGAAACCAAAATAAAAACGTCAGAAGATTGCAGAGCAGGTGAAAACCTGCTCTTTTTTCATAAGTCAACCTTTGATTACCCTCATCTTTTTGAGGAACTAAAAATACGGTAAAGGAGTATATCTTGAAAAAGTTAGATCAGAATCAGGCACCTATTTATGAAGGTCTGATTAAGCTAAGAAAGAAACGGATTGTTCCCTTTGATGTACCAGGTCACAAACGCGGACGGGGAAATCCAGAACTTGTTGAATTGTTGGGAGAAAAATGTGTTGGCATTGATGTCAATTCTATGAAACCCTTGGATAATTTAGGCCATCCCATTTCGATTATTCGGGATGCAGAGGAGCTAGCAGCTGATGCTTTTGGAGCAGCCCACGCATTCTTAATGATTGGGGGAACAACATCATCTGTTCAAACCATGATCCTTTCTACCTGCAAGGCTGGAGATAAGATTATTCTGCCGCGTAATGTCCACAAATCTGCTATTAATGCATTGGTTCTATGTGGTGCCATTCCCATCTATATCGAGATGAGTGTAGATCCTAAAATCGGCATCGCATTAGGTCTTGAAAATGACCGTGTTGCACAAGCTATAAAGGAACATCCAGATGCCAAGGCTATCCTAATCAACAATCCAACCTATTATGGGATTTGTTCAGATCTAAAGGGATTGACGGAAATGGCTCATGAAGCTGGCATGCTTGTTTTAGTGGACGAGGCCCATGGAGCTCATCTGCATTTTACAGATAAATTGCCGCTATCTGCTATGGATGCTGGCGCTGATATGGCAGCGGTCTCTATGCATAAGTCTGGTGGGAGTTTGACCCAAAGCTCCATTTTACTTATCGGGGAGCAGATGAATCCTGAGTACGTTCGTCAGATTATAAACCTGACCCAGTCAACATCCGCCTCTTACTTGTTAATGTCTAGTTTGGATATTTCACGTCGCAATCTAGCCCTTCGTGGTAAAGAGTCGTTTGAGAAAGTCATTGAGTTATCTGAGTATGCTCGTCGTGAAATCAATGCTATCGGTGGTTACTATGCCTACTCAAAAGAGTTAATAGACGGAGTGTCCGTTTGTGATTTTGACGTGACAAAGCTGTCAGTTTACACTCAGGGTATTGGCTTAACAGGTATTGAGGTTTATGACCTCCTACGAGACGAATACGACATTCAGATCGAGTTTGGGGATATCGGCAATATCTTAGCCTATATTTCGATTGGTGACCGCATCCAAGACATCGAGCGTTTGGTCGGTGCTCTGGCTGACATCAAGAGACTCTACTCACGAGATGGAAAGGACTTGATAGCTGGAGAATATATTCAGCCCGAGTTAGTGATGTCTCCACAAGAAGCCTTCTATTCAGAGAGAAAAAGTTTGACCTTGGACCAATCTGTTGGACAAGTCTGTGGAGAATTTGTCATGTGTTACCCTCCAGGCATTCCTATCTTGTCTCCTGGTGAACGCATTACACGAGAAATTGTAGACTATATCCAATTTGCCAAGGAACGTGGTTGCTCCCTCCAAGGGACGGAAGATCCAGAGGTCAATCACATCAACGTCATTAAGAGAAAGGAGAACTAGATGGATTTATGGTTTTCTGAAGTTCATACTCCAGATGTGAAATTGTCCCTGAGAACTGCCAAGCAACTCTACGCTGGTAAAAGTGAATGGCAGGATATCGAAGTCTTGGATACGCCAGCTTTTGGGAAAATACTGATTTTAAATGGGCATGTCTTATTCTCAGATGCGGATGATTTCGTCTACAACGAAATGACCGTTCACGTTCCCATGGCTGTCCATCCCAATCCCAAGAAAGTCTTGGTTATTGGGGGTGGTGACGGTGGTGTTGCCCAAGTATTAACCCTCTATCCAGAACTGGAGCAAATCGATATTGTGGAACCGGATGAGATGCTGGTTGAGGTTTGTCGAGAATACTTCCCAGACTTTGCTGCAGGGCTAGATGATCCTCGTGTTACCATTTACTACCAAAATGGGCTACGCTTTTTGCGAAACTGCGAAGATGACTACGATATTATCATCAACGATGCAACAGATCCATTTGGACATACGGAAGGACTCTTTACCAAGGAATTTTACGGAAACAGTTACAGAGCCTTGAAAGAAGACGGCATCATGATCTATCAGCATGGGAGTCCCTTCTTTGACGAGGATGAGTCAGCTTGCCGAAGCATGCACCGCAAGGTCAATCAAGCCTTTCCAATCAGCCGGGTCTATCAGGCACATATTCCAACTAGCCCAGCTGGCTATTGGTTGTTTGGATTTGCATCGAAAAAATACCACCCTATCAAAGATTTTGACAAGGAAGGCTGGAAAAAACGTCAGCTTTTCACAGAATACTACACTGCAAACTTACACGTGGGAGCCTTTATGTTGCCTAAGTATGTAGAGGATATCTTAGAAGAAGAGGAAGGAAAAAAATGAGTCGTTTACTAGTTATTGGATGTGGGGGCGTTGCCCAAGTTGCTATTTCAAAGATTTGTCAAGATAGTGAAACCTTTACAGAGATTATGATTGCTAGCCGTACCAAGTCAAAATGCGATGACTTGAAGGCTAAACTGGAAGGCAAAACAAGTACAAAGATTGAGACAGCTACTCTTGACGCTGACAAGGTTGAAGAAGTGATTGCCTTAATCGAAAGCTACAAGCCAGAAGCCGTTTTGAACGTAGCTTTACCATACCAAGACTTGACCATTATGGATGCTTGTTTGGCAACAGGTGTCCACTATATCGATACAGCTAACTACGAGGCAGAGGATACTGAAGACCCTGAGTGGCGTACTATTTATGAGAAACGTTGCAAGGAACTTGGTTTTACAGCCTACTTTGACTACTCATGGCAATGGGCTTACCAAGATAAATTCAAAGAAGCAGGCTTGACTGCTCTGCTTGGTTCTGGTTTTGACCCAGGTGTGACTAGTGTCTTTTCAGCCTATGCTCTCAAACACTACTTTGACGAAATCCACTATATCGATATTTTAGACTGTAATGGTGGTGACCACGGTTATCCATTTGCGACAAACTTTAACCCAGAAATCAATCTCCGTGAGGTTTCTGCACCAGGTTCTTACTGGGAAGATGGAAAGTGGGTAGAAGTCGAAGCTATGTCTATCAAGCGTGAGTACGATTTCCCTCAGATTGGACAAAAAGACATGTATCTCCTTCACCATGAAGAAATCGAATCATTGGCGAAAAACATTCCAGGAGTTAAACGGATTCGTTTCTTTATGACCTTTGGTCAATCTTATCTAACTCACATGAAATGCTTGGAAAACGTTGGTCTCCTTCGTACAGATGCTATTAACTTTAACGGACAAGAAATTGTGCCAATCCAATTTCTGAAAGCCTTGCTCCCAGATCCAGCCAGCCTTGGTTCGCGCACGGTTGGAAAGACAAATATTGGGTGTATCTTTACAGGTGTCAAAGATGGCGTTGAAAAGACTATCTACATCTACAATGTTTGCGACCATCAGGAATGCTACGCAGAGGTTGGTTCACAAGCCATTTCCTACACGACAGGAGTTCCAGCCATGATTGGGACAAAATTGGTTATGAACGGAACTTGGAAACAACCAGGAGTTTATAACCTTGAAGAATTGGATCCAGATCCATTCATGGAAGCTTTGAATGAGTATGGTTTGCCATGGGTTGTGGTTGAAAATCCACAAATGGTGGACTAATGAAGTTAGAACAAGTACCAACACCAGCTTACGTCATAGACTTGGCAAAGTTAGAAGCCAACTGCCGCATTTTACAAGAGGTTCAGGAAAAGGCTGGTTGCAAGGTTTTGCTTGCCCAGAAGGCTTATTCTCTTTACAAAACCTATCCCTTGATTAGCCAGTATCTATCTGGTACGACTGCTAGTGGTCTCTACGAAGCCAAGCTAGCTAGAGAAGAGTTTCCGGGGGAAGTCCATGTATTCGCGCCAGCCTTTAAGGATGAGGATTTGGATGAATTGCTTGAGATAACAGACCATATTGTTTTTAACTCGGAGAGACAGTTGCGTAAGCATGGGGCTCGTTGTCGAGCAGCTGGTATCAGTGTAGGTCTCCGTATCAATCCTCAATGCTCTACTCAGGGTGACCACGCTCTCAATGACCCTTGTGCACCTGGCTCTCGTTTTGGAGTGACTTCAGACAAGATACCTAGTGATTTGTTTGATTTAGTGGACGGACTTCATTTTCATACCCTTTGCGAGCAAGGTTCAGAGGATTTAGAGACAACTTTGAAAGCAGTAGAAGCGCAGTTTGGTCCTTATTTAAATGAGGTAAAATGGCTCAATATGGGTGGCGGACACCACATCACAAGAGACGACTACGATGTGGATTTGCTGATTTCTGAAATCAAGCGTATCCGAAAAACTTACAATCTTGACGTCTATATCGAGCCGGGTGAGGCCATTGCGTTAAATGCGGGTTATCTAGCAACGGAGGTATTGGATATTGTCGAAAACGGTATGGAGATCTTGGTTTTAGATGCCTCCGCGACCTGCCATATGCCAGATGTACTTGAAATGCCCTATCGTCCACCTTTGAGAAATGGATTTGAGGCTCAGGAAAAAGCCCACACCTATAGACTTTCTTCCAATACCTGTCTGACGGGTGATGTGATTGGCGATTATAGCTTTGAAAATCCAGTCCAAATCGGTGATAGACTTTATTTCGAAGACATGGCTATTTACTCATTTGTTAAAAATAATACCTTTAACGGTATTGGCTTGCCAAGTCTCTATCTTATGGACGAGCAGGGTGAGTGCGGTCTAGTCAAAGATTTTGGCTACCAAGACTTTAAAGGGAGATTATCATGATAGAAACTCCGAAAAAATCAGGCTATCGTATGCCAGCAGAGTACGAACTCCATCATGGTACCCTCATGATATGGCCAACTCGACCAGGTTCATGGCCCTTTCAAGGAAAGGCTGCCAAAAAAGCATTTAGTCAGATAATCGAGACCATAGCAGAAGGGGAAAGGGTTTATCTTTTGGTGGAGCAGGACTATCTATCTGAAGCACAATCATATCTTGGAGACACGGTTGTTTATCTAGACATTCCCACCAATGATGCCTGGGCCCGTGATACAGGTCCGACTATTCTTGTAAATGATGAAGGCCAGAAATTAGCCGTGGATTGGTCTTTCAATGCTTGGGGTGGAGCTGTAGATGGTCTCTACCAAGACTATGAAGATGATGATCAAGTAGCCAGTCATTTTGCTGAGGCCTTGGAAATACCTGTTTACGAGGCTAAACCTTTTGTACTGGAAGGCGGAGCGATACACAGCGACGGTCAAGGAACCATTCTCGTGACTGAAAGTTGCCTACTAAGCGCTGGTCGCAATCCCCACTTGACTAAAGAGGAAATCGAGAATACCTTATTAGAGAGCCTTGGAGCTGAAAAAGTTATTTGGCTTCCTTATGGTATTTATCAGGACGAAACCAATGAACACGTTGACAATGTTGCTGCCTTTGTTGGTCCTGCAGAGCTTGTTCTAGCTTGGACAGACGACAAAAGCGATCCTCAGTATGCCATGTCTGCAGCTGACCTTGCCCTTTTAGAGAAGGAAACAGATGCGAAAGGTCGCCCTTTCACTATTCATAAGCTTCCTATACCAGCTATTCGTCAGGTTGTCACTAAAGAGGATTTACCAGGCTATACCTATGAAGAGGGGGAAGAGGAGCGCTATGCTGGGGAACGTCTAGCAGCTTCCTATGTAAATTTTTACATCGCCAATAAGGCTGTCTTGGTTCCACAGTTTGAGGATGTAAACGACCAAGTGGCCTTAGATATCCTCAGCAAGTGTTTTCCAGACCGTAAAGTTGTCGGAATAGCAGCCAGAGATATTCTCTTAGGTGGTGGCAATATCCACTGTATCACCCAACAAATTCCAGAATAGGAGAAAAAGATGAGAAATGTAAGAGTTGCAGCGATCCAGATGCAATGTGCTAAGGATGTGGCAACAAATATCCAAACAGCTGAACGTTTAGTTCGCCAAGCTGCAGAGAAAGGCGCACAAATCGTTCTCTTGCCTGAGTTGTTTGAACGTCCTTATTTTTGTCAGGAACGCCAGTATGATTACTACCAGTATGCCCAGTCCGTGACAGAAAATACAGCTATTCAGCATTTTAAAACCATTGCCAAGGAGCTAAAAGTCGTTTTACCCATCAGTTTTTATGAAAAAGATGGCAATGTCTTGTATAACTCTATCGCTGTCATTGACGCAGATGGGGAAGTGTTAGGAGTTTATCGGAAGACCCACATACCAGATGACCATTATTACCAAGAAAAGTTTTATTTTACACCTGGCAACACAGGTTTCAAGGTTTGGGATACTCGCTATGCTAAGATTGGTATCGGTATCTGTTGGGATCAATGGTTTCCTGAAACAGCGCGCTGTCTTGCATTGAATGGTGCTGAATTGCTCTTTTATCCAACAGCTATCGGTTCAGAGCCAATTTTGGATACAGACAGTTGTGGTCACTGGCAACGTACTATGCAAGGTCATGCAGCAGCAAATATTGTTCCAGTCATTGCAGCCAATCGTTATGGATTAGAGGAAGTCACTCCAAGTGAGGAAAATGGTAGACAGAGTTCTAGTCTTGACTTCTACGGTTCCTCCTTTATGACGGATGAAACGGGAGCTATTCTAGAGCAAGCCGAAAGACAAGGAGAAGCTGTTCTGTTAGCAACTTATGACCTTGATAAGGGAGCAAGCGAGCGTCTAAACTGGGGCTTGTTTCGAGATAGAAGACCAGAAATGTACCAACGAATTACGGACTAGAAGATACATTTCATAATAAATTTTTGATATTCACGCCTGTCTTACAAAAATGTAAGATAGGCTTTTTAAATGTAAGATAGGTGTACGATTATGCGTGGAAATGTATGCTATACTCTATGTAGATCAAAAAGAAAGAGGTTTATTATGAAAAAATGGAATGCGACGCAGTTGAAGTACCTGATGGCGGCAGTAATGATTTTAGACCATATCCCTCATATCACAGGAATCGTTTCTCCTCTGTGGGAAGGTATTTTTCACGCTATGACCCGTTGTGTGGGAGTTTGGTTTGCCTATATGGCTATGGAAGGATTCATCCATACTCGAAATCTGAAAGACTATCTCATCCGTCTCTGGAGTTCCGCTCTTATCATGTTCGCAGGTAATAGTCTGCTCAATGTCCTGTTTGCCTCTAAGGGAGTAATGGTTAATAACAACATTTTCTTAACTTTGGCCATTGGTGTCACCATGCTTTGGCTTGGTTTTCCTCGAAAAGAGATGGATCAAAAAGAGAAGTTATGGCGTCGGATTGGGGTTGCTGTACTCTTGATTTTCGGTTGTCTTTTTACTGAGGGTGGCATTACTATACTACCATTTCTCTTGATTAGTTACTCTTGTCGGAATCGTAAGGGATTGCTAAATCTCCTCTATACTCTCCTTTGGGCCTTCCTATTAGTGACTTCTATCCAAATCTATGACACATGGTATCAAACACTGGAAATGATGCTTTACAACTCTGACTGGCTCTTTATCACTGTTTTTCCTTTTATGGCCTTGTATAATGGGGAACGTGGTGAACAAACTATATGGAATAAGTATTTCTTTTATATTTTCTACCCAGCTCATTTATGGATCATAACCTTGATTGCTTATTTGGTTAAGTAGATTCAATTTCCATTAGCTCCTTCTTACTTATAATGTGAAAGGAGCTTTTCTGTGTCTGGAAATCCTAGCAAAACATGTTATAATAGTTTTAGAAAGGACGATGTTTATGGCTAAGATATTGGTTATTGAAGATAATAATGAAATTCAGGAAATTTTAAAAACCCTTCTTATTGAAGAACACGAGGTGATCCAAGCCTTTTCTGGTACGGAAGGTATCATGCAATTTGATAAAGGTGGCATTGATCTCGTTTTGCTAGATATCATGCTCCCTGGGAAAAATGGCGACCAAGTCTTGCAAGCCATTCGACAAACTAGTCAGAATCCGGTCATCATGCTCACTGCTTTGGGTGATAAAAAGCTCATCAGCCAATATCTCCTAGACGGCGCCAATGATTATATAGTAAAACCTTTTGATTTGGACGAAGTCTTTGCCAGAGTCACTGTGCAATTACGCCAAAGTGGTGAACATCAGTCAGAAAATCGAAGAGAAATTGATAACCTCGTAAAAAACTTTAAAAATATCCAGTTCGATGCGGATAGTTTTGAAATAAGCAATTCTACTGAAACTATTCGCCTTGCAAAGAAAGAGTGCCAGATTCTTCAAATGTTGCTCCATCATCCTAAAAAGATCTTCACAAAGGAAGAACTCTATGAATTGATTTGGGAAGAAAGTTACCTGCCTGGAGACAATACGCTCAACACCCATCTAAGCAATCTCCGTAAAAAACTGCATCAACTAGATCCAAATCACGAATACATCGAAACCATTTGGGGAGTTGGTGTTCGATTAAAAGGAGACAAGCAATGATTTATATTTTGCTATCAATATTGCTCCTTCTTAACATCATTTTGGCGATTTCTTTGATTCGCTATCATCTAGCAGTTAAAGATTTAAGCAGACAAATCGAAGAAAAGATTCGCTCTGGTAGCATGAAGAGGATCGGGGTAAATTTCTTTTCAAAGACCATTTTGCGTCTACATAACCAAATTGAGAATCTATTTCAAGAGGTGGAGCAAAATCAGCTAATCATGAAGCGTGAAAAACACACCCTAGATATGGCAATCAGTAACATTGCTCATGATATTCGGACACCTTTAACAATCGCTTTTGGATATACTCAGCAACTGATAAAAAATCCTGAACCTAATCCAGAAACTTTAAACAAAATAGCCCATCACCTTGATTTGGTTTCCAAACGTTTGGAGGCACTCCTCGAATATCGTCATTTGATGGAAGGAGCAGTCAAACCGAAACTGGAAGAGCTTGATTTATCAACCTTTATAACGAAGAAGACTTTAGCCTATTACGACGTTTTTCAATCTTCACAGATTGATCTTGATTTTAACGTTGAACCAGGATTGAAAACGACGACTGATGGGGACTTGCTTGATCGAATTATACAAAACCTCCTTGGAAATGTTCTCAAGCACGGTAAGGAGCAAGCTCGACTTTCTTTGAAAAAGGAAGAAAAAGGGCTTGTTTTGAAAATCGATAATCTTGTCAAAAAACCTATCAAGAATATAGACAATCTCAGTAATCGTTTTTATTCTGAAAATATGTCGGATACTGAAGAATCGTCTGGTTTAGGTCTCTATATTACCAAGGAATTAGTTCATCTTCTTGGAGTGGATATGAAACTAGCCACTGATGGAGAATGGTTTTCGGTCTTTATTTATTTTTAACAGAAGAAACCTCCTCAGTAGTCTAGAGGAGGTCATTTTTTATAGACTTTTCTTCTTGAAAACGGTAAGGCTGCTGAGAGAGAAGAAAAGTATGACAGAAACGCAAACCGTGATGGTATAGAGAATAGATTGACTATTACTAGTCATAGCATAGGCAAAATCTAGAATTAAATATCGTAGAATTTCAATGTCTGGGAAAACAAGCATTGGCATAGAAAGTAAGATAGAGCTGACCAAATAACCAATAAATACCGCAAGATAAGAATGACTAACATAGAGAATGAAGGAAACAATTGAAAGCCAAGCGAGAAGGCAGAGAAATTGAAGGAAAATGGTTACAAGTAGATTGCCGATAAAGCCATCAGGCATCGTACCAAGTCCGTTTAGTATAGTTGCTGGAATAAAGGCAATAACAAGGCTAACAATAAGTTGTAAGAAAGCGATACTAGCAAGTACAAAGCCTTTGGCAAGGAAAAACTCGGTACGAGAAACGCCAACTGTCAAACTATTTTTATAGAGTTTGCCGATTAAATCAACTCCAAGAACGAGGCATGTAAGGACGATGCAGAGAAAAACGAGGTTTGAACCATTGCTAGACGCGTTGATAAGAGCTTGGACCCCGTCCCAACCTTTGGTCGGAAATTCTGTTTGACGTGTAGTATTTACTGACATTAGATGTCCTGTAGCTCCTATTGTTGCGCCCATTAGCATGAGAGCAAAGAGAATGAACTCTGTAATCCAGAATCCTTTGGAGCGAAAGAGACGGTAAAAATCTGCTTGAATGGTATGTATCATGATTTTCCTCCTATTCTACCAATTGTGTGAAGTATTCTTCTAGGTTTTGACGGGCAAAGTAAATCTCTTCAATGGCTACATCTGCTAATGTTAATTCCTTAAGAATCTGTTTGACATCTTGTTCATTACCAAAGATATGGATTTCATTTTCTGGATTTACAACCTTAAACTGGAGCTGGATTTGTTCTTTCAATACTTGACTAGCTCTTTCTTTATCTCTTGTTCTAAGCACAATATAATCCTCACTTAGTGTTTCAAATTCAGCTTTGCTGATTTCACGGATAATCTTACCTTGATCTAAGATACCAAAACGATTAGCTAGGAGATAGAGTTCTGACAAGATATGGCTAGAGATGAGAATGGTTATTCCTTTTTCTTGATTGAGCCGCTGGATCATCAGACGAAATTCTTTGATTCCAATCGGATCGAGACCGTTAATGGGTTCATCAAGAATAAGGAAGTCGGGTTTAGATAGGAGAGCAATGGCAATGCCAAGTCTTTGTTTCATTCCTAAAGAGAAATCACGAAAAATTTTCTTACCTGTATCAGACAAACCTACATAATCCAGTGTTTCTCGAATGACTTTATCAGCATTTGGAATATGGCGAATCATACAATAATATTTCAGATTTTGATAGGCTGTTAAGTGATTATGAGCTACAGGTGATTCGATAACTGAACCTACTCGAGATAAGGCCTTGGTCCACTCATTTTCCGATTGACTAGAAAAGAGGGAAACAGTCCCTTTATCCGCAAACAGTAGTTGTGTAATGATTTTAATAAGAGTAGTTTTTCCCGCTCCGTTTTTCCCAATTAGACCATAAATATCTCCCTCTTTTATCGTTAGACTAAGATCTTGAAGAATAGCTTGTTTGTCAAAGTTTTTGGACAATCCATGAATTTCAAGTACTGTTTTCATGATTTTCTCCTTTTGATTTATTTTTCTAACTTTAGTATAAGCTATAGAAATCAAAGAAAGCTCAAGTATTTCTAAAGAGTTTCTAAAGTTTTCAGATTTTTAAAATGTCAAAAACCCAGTTAAGGATTTAACTGGGGATTTTCTCTATAAAATATATTTCTCAATGGCACGCGCGACGCCGTCTTCTTCGTTGCTGGCTGTAACGTCATTGGCAAGGGATTTGACATAGTCACTAGCATTTCCCATTGCAATACCAAGCCCTGCAAACTGGAGCATTTCGATATCGTTATTAGCATCGCCCATGGCCATAATTTCTGAGGAATCAATCTTCAAAATCTCAGCTAGTCGTGAAAGAGCAGTAGCCTTGGTCGTTCCAAGTGGCATGGCTTCATAAATGACAGGCTGCGAACGAACACCGCTAAATCGTTGGCAGAGCTCCTCAGCAAAACGCTCTTCAAAATCATCTGTTTGTTCTTTAGTGCCTAAAAACATTCCTTGGAACATACGATACTTACCACTGGTGGCTTCCTCAAGGGAAATTTCAGTCAGGTCTGAAAAGACTAGTTTGGCATCATTTTGAACGATTTCATTTGGCTTGCCACCAAGGACAAAATAGTGTTCCTCATCAAAAAGAGTCAATTGCACATCGCTCTTTTTAGCTAGGTCATAGAGGTATTCGATGTCAGCTGGACTGAGTTCTTGCCAGTCAACTAGACTCCAATCACTGGTCTGGTGGGTTGAGCACCCGTTATTGACAATGACATACTCATTCTGGAGGTCCAGTCCCAGTTTTTTGTAGTAAGGAAGGACACCGAAAAGCGGGCGACCCGTACAGAGAACCAATTTGACCCCTCTTTCGATAGCTTGGTGAATAGCAGTAATGTGGGCTTGTGGGATTTCCTTGGCTTCATTGAGGAGGGTTCCGTCCATATCCAAGGCTAGTAGTTTAATCATAAGACTTCCTTTTCTATGTGTTTTGCTTTTATTATAGCATATAGAACATAAAATGTCTGACAGAATTGTAACATTCAAGCTTCCTTTTCTTGAAAAATAAAATAAATTCTTTTATAATATGTATACTTAATATTTAAGGAGAAATAATGTCAATCTATCAGTTTAATTCAATTTACAAAAATGATGAAACAGAGTCTACAGGTCTTCTTTTCATTAAAGTCTACAACAAATGGGAAAGCAACTTGAAAAGAGTTTTAAAATCAGTTAGTCTTACTTTGCCCCAATTTATTGTTTTAACTTCGCTTTTGTTTCTGACTAATAGAGAGGAATATGTAACACAAGTTGATATTGCTCGTTTCACAGGTATGGATGTCATGACGGTTTCTCAGATTGTCCGGTTACTAGAGAAGAAAGACTACATTAGACGCGATCAACATCCAAAGGATAGTCGAGCCAAACTGGTTTTAGTGACGAAGTCTGGTGTGGAGAAAGTCAATCGAGCTTTACCCTTAGTAGAAGGGGTTGATGAAGATTTTTTTGAAAAACTTTCTAACGATAGAGAAAGTTTCAATCGCATGTTAGCAGAGTTGGAGGATAAAAATGCCTAGATATTGGGTCGGAGTTGTTTCAAAGAATCATGTTTTAAGAGGAGTTGAGGGGAATTTTTGTCAGGTCTGTCATGGAAAGGGCGGCCCCTTAAACCGTATGAAAAAAGGCGATTATCTTTTATACTATAGCCCCGAATACGATATGAACGGTCAAGATAAGTTACAGGCTTTTGTGGCCGTAGGTAAAATTATAGATGACAAAGCCTATCAAGTAGAACAGTTTGAAGGATTCTTTCCCTTTAGACGAAATGTCGAGTATTATCTACCAGTCAAAGATTGCTCCATAGAAATAGCCAGACAACATCCTGAATGGAAAGACTATGTTTCTAGGCTTCGTTATGGGCATTTTGAAGTTTCCAAAGACTTTTTCCTCTATATCTTTCATCATATGAAAGTGGATGATGAAGCTTGATTGATTTGCTAGTTAAATGATTGTCAACAAGAATTTTGGATTTGGACTGTGAAGCGAACTTTGCTATAATAGAGGAAGAAACTTTGAGAAACCAAACGAGGCAGAGATGAAATTACTTTATACTGATATTCGGACTTCTTTGACAGAAATTCTAACTAGAGAGGCAGAAGAGCTGGTTGCTGCTGGCAAACGGGTCTTCTACATTGCCCCCAACTCTCTTTCATTTGAAAAGGAACGTGCCGTGCTGGAATGCTTGTCCCAGCAGGCTTCTTTTGCTATTACCGTCACGCGCTTTGCTCAAATGGCTCGTTACCTGGTTTTAAATGACTTGCCTACAAAGACCAGTCTTGATGACATCGGCCTTGGAATGGCCTTCTATAAATGCCTGGCTGAACTTGATCCCAAAGAGTTACGAGTTTTTGGAGCTATTAAACAAGACCCTCAGTTTATCCAGCAGTTGATTGAACTTTATCATGAGATGACAACTGCTCAGATGAGCTTTTTGGACTTGGAAAGTTTGACCGATGAGGACAAGAGAGTAGATTTACTCTTAATTTTCGAGAAAGTAACGGCCTATCTCACTCAAAACCAGTTGGCTCAGGGAAGTCAGTTGTCCCATTTGATTGAGGCAATTGAGAATGATAAGGTAAGTAGTGATTTCAGTCAGATTGCCTTAGTCATTGATGGGTTTACCCGTTTTTCTGCTGAGGAAGAGCGTGTAGTGGATCTACTCCATCGTAAAGGTGTAGAGATTATCATCGGTGCTTATGCAAGTAAGAAGGCTTATACTAGTCCCTTCGCTGAAGGCAATCTCTACCAAGCCAGTGTAGAATTTCTTCATCATTTAGGTGCCAAATACCAGACGCCTGCCCAAGACCGCTCTCAGACTCATGACAAAATGGATAGCTTTGACAAGGCATCTCGTTTGCTGGAGTCTTCTTATGACTTTTCAGAAGTCACCTTGGATGTCGATGAGAAGGACCGTGATAATCTGCAAATCTGGTCTTGCTTGACGCAGAAGGAAGAGTTGGAGTTGGTAGCCCGTAGCATCCGTCAGAAATTACATAACAATCCAGACTTGAGTTACAAGCATTTTCGGATTCTGTTAGGAGATGTGGCTTCTTATCAATTGTCCTTAAAGACCATTTTTGACCAGTACCAGATTCCATTCTATCTAGGTAAAAGCGAATCCATGGCCCATCATCCCTTGACCCAGTATGTGGAGTCTATTTTACGATTAAAACGCTACCGTTTCCGTCAGGAGGACTTGATTAACCTCCTCAAAACAGGCTTGTATACTGACCTTAGTCAGGCTGATATTGACTCATTTGAGCAATATCTCCTCTATCTTGGCATCAATGGCTTGCCAGCTTTTCAGCAGGCCTTCACCAAATCCCACCATAGAAAGTTTGATTTGGAGCGTTTGAATGCCATTCGTTTACGTGTTTTGGCTCCTCTTGAAAGCTTGTTCACCAGTCGGAAACAGAAGGCTGAAAATCTCTTGCAAAAGTGGAGTATTTTTCTAAAAAATACTGCTTTAAGCAAGCAGATGCAAGACTTGACAGCTACTATGGAAGCTCTAGAACAGGAAAGACAAGCCGAAGTTTGGAAAGCTTTCTGTCATGTTTTAGAACAATTTGCGACCGTTTTTGATGGTTCACAAGTTAGTCTGGAGGACTTCCTAGCCTTGCTCCACTCAGGGATGACTTTATCTCAGTATCGAACCATTCCAGCGACAGTGGACACTGTTCTGGTGCAGAGTTACGATTTGATTGCACCGCTGACTTCTGATTTTGTCTATGCCATTGGGCTGACACAGGATCATTTACCAAAAATCGCTCAAAATACCAGCCTTTTGACAGACGAAGAGAGAGAGACCTTAAACCAAGCGACAGAAGAGGGGGCTCAACTGCTGATTGCCAGCAGTGAAAACCTCAAGAAAAATCGCTATACCATGCTTTCTTTAGTCAATGCTGCCCGTAAGCAGTTGATTTTGTCAGCACCAAGTCTTCTCAATGAAAACGAGAGCAAGGAATCTGCCTATCTTCATGAACTGGTGAGTTTTGGATTTAGCCGAAGAGAAAAGAGGATGAACCATAAAAATCTTAGTAAAGAAGATATGGGTTCTTATCACAGTCTCTTGTCCAGTCTAGTTGCTTATCATCAGCAAGCTGCTTCTAGTGAAAATGAACAAGATGTGACCTTTGTCACGGTCTTAGCGCGTGTCATGGGGAAAAAACTTGACCAAAAAGGCCTTGCAAATCCTGCCCTCCCAACCAGCCCAAGCAGCAAGCCATTAGCAAAGGATACCTTGCAGGCTCTCTATCCTGCTGACAAAGAGTTTTACCTGTCTACCTCTGGTTTGACGGAGTTTTACCGCAATGAATATAGTTATTACCTCCGTTATGTTCTAGGCTTGCAGGAAGAATTGCGCCTGCGCCCAGATGCTCGCAGTCACGGGAATTTCTTGCACCGTATTTTTGAACGTGCCTTGAAGCTGCCTGCTGAAAATCCATTCGACCAACGTCTGGAGCAAGCTATTAAGGAAACCAGCCATGAACGGGAATTTGAAGCCATTTATCAAGAAAGTTTGGAAGCCCAGTTTACCAAGGAAGTTCTTCTCGATGTCGCGCGGACCACTGGCCACATCCTACGTCATAATCCAGCCATCGAAACCATCCAAGAGGAAGCAACGTTTGGTGGCAAAGACCAAGCCTTTATTCAATTGGATAATGGTCGCAGTGTCCATGTGCGAGGAAAGGTTGACCGCATTGACCGCCTGAAAGCTGATGGGGCACTAGGAGTGGTAGACTACAAGTCTAGTTTGACCCAGTTCCAGTTTCCTCATTTCTTCAATGGCCTTAATTCCCAATTACCAACCTATCTTGCTGCTCTAAAAAGAGAAGGGGAGCAGAACTTTTTCGGCGCCATGTACTTGGAAATGGCTGATCCTGTTCAATCTCTGCTGACCGTTAAGAGTTTAGCAGGTGCGGTAGTAGAAGCCAGCAAGTCTATGAAATACCAAGGACTCTTTTTAGAAAAAGAAAGCAGTCATTTGGGCGAATTATACAACAAAAACAAGGCCAACCAGCTGACAGATGAGGAGTTTCAGCTCTTGCTGGACTATAATGCTCATCTTTACAAGAAAGCAGCTGAGAGGATTTTAGAAGGCCAGTTCGCTATCAATCCATACACAGAGAACGGAAGAAGTATTGCCCCATACGTCCAGCAACATCAAGCTATCACAGGTTTTGAAGCCAATTACCATTTGGGTCAAGCTCGTTTCCTAGAAAAGTTAGACCTAGCCGATGGCAAACGTCTGGTCGGAGAAAAACTCAAGCAAGCTTGGTTTGAAAAAATAAGAGAGGAGTTGAACCGATGAAGCCTATTTCCTTTTTAACTGAGGAAGAGATTCAAAAACTGCAAGTAGCAGAAGCGAGTTCGAGCAAGGAACAGAAGAAAACAGCCGAGCAAATCGAAGCCATCTACACTTCTGGTCAAAATATCCTTGTCTCAGCGTCTGCTGGTTCCGGAAAAACCTTTGTCATGGCCGAGCGCATTCTGGACCAATTGGCACGTGGTGTGGCAATCAGTCAACTCTTTATCTCAACCTTTACCGTTAAGGCTGCGACTGAACTCAAGGAACGCTTGGAGAAAAAAATCAGCCAGCAAATCCATGAAACCGATGATATTGATCTCAAACAACACTTGGGACGACAGTTGGCAGATCTGCCAAACGCGGCCATCGGAACCATGGACTCCTTCACACAAAAATTTCTTGGCAAACATGGCTATTTGATTGATATCGCACCCAATTTCCGTATTCTACAAAATGAAAGTGAACAGTTAATCTTAAAAAACGAAGTTTTTCATCAGGCGTTTGAAGAGCATTATCAAGGTGAAAACAAAGAGAAATTTAGTCGTTTGGTGAAGAATTTTGCCGGGCGTGGTAAGGATGAACGTGGTCTGCGCCAGCAAGTCTACAAAATTTACGATTTCCTTCAATCCACTAGTAATCCTCAGAAATGGCTTCAGAATTCTTTCCTCAAAGGATTTGAAGAAGCCGATTTTTCTAGTGAAAAAGGAAAACTGACTAAGAAAATCCAGCAGGTGCTTTGGGATTTGGAAAGCTTTTTCCGTTATCATCTGGATAATGATGCCAAAGGGTTCCCCAAAGCTGCTTACCTAGAAGCTGTTCATCAGGTTTTGGATGAAATTGGCTCCTTAAATCACGTGTCTGATAGTCAGACTTATCAAGAAGTGCTTGCTCGTGTTGTCGCCATCTCGAAGGAGAAAAATGGTCGAGCGCTGGCTAACTCTAGTCGAAAGGCTGATTTGAAGCCATTTGCAGATGCTTATAACGAGGAGAGAAAGTCTCAGTTTGCTAAACTAGGACAACTAGCAGACCAGATAACAATTCTCGACTATCAAGAGCGTTACCATGAAGACACCTGGGAGCTAGCTAAAACTTTCCAAAACTTTATGAGCGATTTTGTGGAGGCTTATCGTGAACGTAAACGCCAGGAAAATGCCTTTGAATTTGCCGATATCAGCCATTACACCATTGAAATTTTAGAAAATTTCCCACAGGTCCGTGAGGCATATCAGAATCGCTTCCATGAGGTCATGGTCGATGAGTATCAGGATACCAACCACATCCAAGAACGGATGCTGGAATTGCTGTCGAATGGCCACAATCGCTTTATGGTAGGAGATATCAAGCAGTCCATCTACCGTTTCCGTCAGGCAGATCCACAGATTTTCAATGAAAAATTCCAACGCTATGCGCAAAATCCTCAAGAAGGCAAGCTGATTCTCCTCAAGGAAAATTTCCGTAGTAGTTCAGAAGTTCTGTCAGCAACCAACCATGTCTTTGAACGTCTCATGGACCAAGAGGTCGGCGAAATCAACTACGATAGCATGCACCAACTTGTTTTTGCCAATACCAAACTGACTCCAAATCCTGAGAACAAGGCAGAATTTCTTCTCTACGATAAGGACGACAGTGGGCAAGAGGACGAAGAGAGCCAAGTAGAAACAAAACTAACAGGTGAAATGCGCTTAGTCATCAAGGAAATCCTGAAGCTCCATCAAGAGAATGGTGTAGCCTTTAAGGAAATTGCCCTTTTGACTTCCAGTCGCAGTCGTAATGACCAGATCCTCCTCGCTTTGTCTGAGTATGGGATTCCTGTCAAAACAGACGGAGAACAAAATAATTACCTCCAATCCCTAGAAGTGCAAGTCATGCTAGACACTCTTCGTGTCATCCACAATCCTCTGCAAGACTATGCCTTGGTTGCGCTTATGAAGTCTCCAATGTTTAGCTTTGATGAGGACGAGTTAGCACGTTTGTCCCTTCAGAAAGTGGCTGATAAAGTCCAAGAGAATCTTTATGAGAAACTACTTAACGCTCAAAAACAAGCAACTGAGCAGAAAGAGTTAATTCACACAGCTTTAGCGGAAAAACTAAGCCAATTCATGGATATTTTGGATTCTTGGCGCTTATATGCCAAAACCCATTCCCTCTATGACTTGATTTGGAAGATTTACAACGATCGTTTTTACTATGATTATGTCGGAGCCTTACCTAACGGTCCTGCCAGACAAGCCAATCTCTACGCCCTAGCTCTGCGAGCAGACCAGTTTGAAAAAAGTAATTTCAAAGGCTTGTCTCGTTTTATTCGTATGATTGATCAGGTTTTGGAAGCCCAGCATGATCTTGTAAGCGTAGCCGTCGCACCGCCTAAAGACGCAGTGGAACTCATGACCATTCATAAGAGTAAAGGTCTGGAGTTTCCTTATGTCTTTATCCTCAACATGGATCAAGATTTCAATAAGCAAGACTCAATGTCTGATGTTATTCTCAGTCGGCAGAATGGGCTTGGTGTCAAATACATTGCCAAGGTGGAAACAGGAGCAGTAGAAGCTCACTATCCTAAAACCATTAAACTTTCCATTCCCAGCCTCACTTATACGCAGAATGAAGAAGAACTGCAACTGGCTAGCTATTCAGAGCAGATGCGTTTGCTGTATGTTGCCATGACACGGGCTGAGAAAAAGCTCTATCTTGTCGGTAAGGGCTCTCGTGAAAAGCTGGAAGCCAAGGAATATCCAGCTGCTGAAAACGGAAAACTAGATAAACATACTAGACTTCAAGCCAAGAATTTCCAAGATTGGATTTGGGCTATCACTAAAGTGTTTGCCAAAGATCATCTCAACTTTAGCTATCGCTTTGTCGGTGAAGACCAGCTGACCAGAGAAGCTATTGGTCAATTGGAAAACAAGGGTCCTTTACAAGATAGTTCTCAAGCAAGCAACCGTCAGTCAGAAATCATCAAAGAAGCCCTTGAAATGTTGAAAGAGGTGGAAGTCTATAATACTCTGCACCGCGCAGCTATTGAACTGCCCAGTGTTCAAACTCCAAGCCAAATCAAGAAATTTTATGAACCTGTTATGGATATGGAAGGGGTACAAATTGCTGGTCAAACTCAATCACCAGAGAAGAAAATCAGCTTTGATTTACCAGATTTTTCAACTAAAGAAAAGGTAACTGGAGCGGAGATTGGTAGTGCAACCCACGAACTCATGCAGAGAATTGACCTTAGTCAGCAACCAACACTTGCTAGCCTGAAAGATACTCTGCAACAAGTTCAAACTAGTCAAGCTGTCAGAAACAAGATTAATCTTTCTAAAATCCTAGCTTTCTTTGACACACCACTTGGTCAGGAAATTCTCGCTAATACTAACTATCTCTATCGAGAGCAACCTTTTTCTATGCTCAAGCGAGACCAAAAGAGTCAGGAAGACTTTGTTGTCCGTGGGATCTTAGACGGATATCTGCTTTTTGAGGATCGTATCATTCTTTTCGACTACAAAACAGACCGCTATGATCAACCAAGTCAACTCATAGACCGCTATCGTGGTCAGTTAGCCTTATACGGAGAGGCTTTAACTCGTGCCTATTCGATTAAAAATATTGAAAAATACTTGATTTTGCTCGGTAAAGATGAAGTTCAAGTTGTAAAAGTATAACCTAGAAAGGAGACCTCATGCCACTTCCAGTTAGAAAATCCCTACATGATGCTGTTTTACAAGCTTCTCAAGCAAATACTTGGGATCAAGCTACCAAGGAATGGAATGAAGTTTCCTTGATTTTTAATGGCATTGGTCGTAGCAATTGTGTCTGCGGAAATGCTATTAAATACGCTTACGAACTCTTTAATACTGTCACAGGTCAACGTCTCTTTCCTATCGGCAGTGACTGTGTTCGCCATTTTCATCGACTGAGTTTAGACCAGCAACTAGAAGAGGAAGAAAAACTACTCAGAAAGCTTGAAAATCTGACTAGAAAAGTCAAGAAAATGGAAAAAATCAAGGTCAATAAAAGTGACTTTGACGAAAAACTTCTAAAATGGTTTTGGGAAAAAGGTGTCTTCAAAGCCAATCGTGGCAATCAATTTGCACCTGAGAAAGATTACCAGCTTTTCCTAGAAGTCTTTCAAGGAGGAAGTTGGGCCAAGGCTGAGCCAAAAAAGAAGGCGCATCTGGAAGAAGTCCTTGAAAAGTGTATCAAACCTTTTCTACTTGGTAAGACCGATGATCAACTCTACCTTGTTAAGCTAGGTAAGGAGAAAATAGACTACGAGCAGCATTTACGGATTCAGGCAGAGAAAGAACGTAAGAAAAGAGATAAAATCGCCAAGCAATACGCAGATAATCTCATCCTAGCCATGGGGCCAGCTGAACGCGCCTATCAAGATTACTTTGGTTTTACAGAAACCCTAACCCAAGAAGAACGAAAATGGGAAAAAATTCTTTTTGGAAAGAATAGAGAAGAACGTGCTCTCAAGGCAAAGCAAAATCAAAAAGAGCTTGAAAAAGACCAGAGAATTGCGAATCAAGATCCTCTCGAGAGAAAGCAAAAGCAGATTTGGCTTCTCAATTCTTATTTTCGTGATTTGCCAGATGAAAAAGCAAGATTCTCCCGACTCTTACTAGAATATCGAAAAACTGGAGAAGTTCCCTTTTCAGAGGATTACATGTCTGAGCATTTAATCGACTTTTTCTACAAGATGAAGGCCTTTGAGTTTGAAATTGCTCCAGATCAGGTGAGGAATTTTCTAAAAGAATGTCTAGAAGCGGACCACCTATCTTCAGCTCAATCAACTTGGATTAGAGGGATTTTGACCAACTGTCTTCAACCATTTTTAGAAAGATTAGTCATATAGAAAAATCCTACCTTGTCTATACATGGTAGGATTTAAGTATCTTCAAAGATATATTGATACAGTTGAACCACTTTCTGAAAACGTTGTGTATCCATTCTAGTTATTTTTTGAGCATTGCGCATCCGAAAATCAAAGGTATACAGTTGAAAGGGATTGACAGCACCATCTACCTTATCCGACGAAACAGGAACGAGCAAGCCTTTTTCTGCCAAACGTTGTTGGCCATGAGTGATAGGACAGACGGCCACAAAACCAGTTTGCAAGGCATATTCTCTCCTAGAAACAACCAAGGCAGGTCGTCGTTTCTGTATCTCCCGACCGACTGATGGATCAAAGTCTAGCCAAATGATATCTTGCTTTTCAGGAATATACTCAGATTTCGCTATCAAGTGACCTTGCTCCTTCAAAATCATTTGTCATTCTTAAATCAGTAATCCCATCAAAAGGATCTTTTAGTTTCGGAGCCAGGACAATGACACCGTCAATCCCTTTGTAGACAACCATTTCTTGACCTTCAGTCATCCCCAAATTCTTAGGAATAGTCACAGTGAGAGAATTCCCCACCTTCCGAGTCTTTACTGTATTCATCAATCTACCTCCACGAAACTGTATATACAAAGTATATACCAAACAGCACATTAAGTCAAGTAAACACTAAAATACATAAATAAAGTTATGTATTTTAGTATGATTTTATTTCAGTCAAAGCCTGTGCAAAAGCACCTAATTTATGATAGAATAGATGGTGAGAAAGAAAACGTTTTATTACGTTTTTTTAGTCGGAAGGGGAAAATATTATGGCTACTATTCAATGGTTTCCGGGCCACATGTCTAAGGCTCGGCGACAAGTTCAGGAGAATTTAAAATTTGTTGATTTTGTGACGATTTTGGTGGATGCTCGCCTGCCTTTATCTAGTCAAAACCCTATGTTGAACAAGATTGTGGGTGATAAACCCAAACTATTGATTTTAAACAAGGCAGACCTAGCTGATCCAGCAATGACAAAAGAATGGCGTCAGTATTTTGAATCACAGGGAATTCAAACACTGGCCATCAATTCCAAAGAGCAAGTTACTGTGAAAGTTGTGACTGATGCAGCCAAAAAGCTCATGGCTGATAAGATTGCACGCCAAAAAGAACGTGGTATTCAGATCGAAACCTTGCGTACCATGATTATCGGAATTCCAAATGCTGGCAAATCAACTCTCATGAATCGTTTGGCTGGGAAAAAGATTGCAGTTGTCGGCAATAAACCAGGTGTTACCAAAGGGCAACAATGGCTCAAAACCAATAAAGACCTTGAAATCTTAGACACACCAGGGATTCTTTGGCCTAAGTTTGAAGATGATACTGTCGCACTGAAACTAGCCCTAACTGGAGCAATTAAGGACCAGTTGCTTCCTATGGATGAAGTGACCATTTTTGGCCTCAATTATTTCAAAGAACATTATCCAGAAAAACTAGCTGAACGCTTCAAACAAATGAAAATTGAAGAAGAAGCTCCTGTTATCATCATGGATATGACACGTGCTCTTGGTTTCCGAGACGACTACGACCGCTTTTACAGTCTGTTCGTGAAAGAAGTCCGCGATGGAAAGCTCGGTAACTATACCTTAGATACATTGGAAGACATCGATGACGACTATTAAAGAAATCAGAGAACTTCTTGCTACTGTCAAAGACTTAGACAATCCCCTTTTTCTTGAACTGGAAAAAGATAGCCGAACTGGAGTTCAAAAGGAAATCAGCAAGCGTAGAAAAAGCATTCAGGCAGAACTGGATGAAGACCTTCGCTTGGAATCCATGCTTTCCTATGAAAAAGAGCTTTATGAACAAGGATCAACCTTAATAGCAGGCGTTGACGAGGTCGGCCGCGGTCCTCTTGCAGGACCTGTAGTCGCTGCAGCCGTTATCTTACCTAAAAATTGTAAAATCAAAGGCCTCAACGATAGCAAAAAAATCCCCAAAAAGAAACATGCGGAGATTTTTCAAGCCGTTCAAGACCAAGCCTTGTCAATCGGCATTGGAATCATGGATAATCAAGTCATTGACCAAGTCAATATTTATGAAGCGACCAAGCTTGCCATGAAAGAAGCAATCTCTCAGCTCAGTCCCCAACCTGAGCACCTCTTGATTGATGCCATGCAACTGGATTTACCAATTTCCCAAACAGCAATTATCAAGGGAGATGCGAACTCGCTCTCTATCGCAGCCGCGTCCATAGTTGCCAAAGTGACACGGGATAATTTAATGAAGGATTACGACAAGCAGTATCCTGGATATGATTTCGCTACCAATGCCGGATATGGAACAGCAAAACACTTAGAAGGTCTTGATAAACTAGGAGTTACCCCCATTCATCGAACCAGTTTTGAACCGATAAAATCACTGGTTTCAGCAAATAAAGAAAGTTAAGTTGGAGGAAATGATTATGGAGAAACAGTCAGAAATACTCCGGTCTAAGAAAGAATTTGCCTTTGCCTCAAGTACCATATTATCCCAAGTTGGGCGAGGAATTATCGTCGGGCTAGTTGTCGGGCTAATCGTCGGATCCTTTCGTTTCTTAATCGAAAAAGGCTTCCACCTGATACAAGGCCTCTATCAAGATCAAGCGCACCTAGTGCGCAATCTTGTTGTCCTTGTTCTATTTTACATACTCATCTGCTGGCTCAGTGCTAAATTAACTCGCTCAGAGAAAGATATCAAAGGCTCAGGAATCCCACAAGTTGAGGCCGAATTAAAAGGACTCATGTCGCTTAATTGGTGGGGTGTTCTCTGGAGGAAATATATTCTAGGTATTCTAGCTATTGCTAGTGGACTCATGCTAGGTCGAGAAGGGCCAAGTATTCAACTTGGAGCAGTTGGTGGTAAGGGCATTGCTAAATGGCTCAAATCGAGTCCAGTTGAGGAACGTTCCTTAATTGCCAGTGGAGCAGCTGCTGGTCTTGCTGCAGCTTTTAACGCCCCAATAGCAGGCCTTCTCTTTGTAGTTGAAGAAGTCTATCATCACTTTTCAAGATTTTTCTGGGTTTCCACTCTAGCAGCTAGTCTCGTAGCAAACTTTGTTTCTCTACTCATATTTGGCCTAACTCCCGTACTGGATATGCCTGACAATATCCCTCTCATGACTCTAGATCAGTACTGGATTTATCTTTTCATGGGGATCTTTCTCGGATTATCAGGTTTTCTTTATGAGAAAGCTGTGCTAAATATCAGCAAGGTTTATGACTGGATTGGTCAAAAAATCCATTTAGATAGAGCTTATTATCCAATCTTAGCTTTTATCCTTATCATACCAGTAGGAGTTTTTCTGCCACAAATTCTCGGTGGTGGAAATCAGCTGGTTCTCTCTCTAACTGAGCAAAATTTTAGTTTTCAAGTCTTACTTGCCTACTTCCTTATTCGCTTTGTTTGGAGCATGATAAGTTATGGAAGTGGATTACCTGGTGGTATTTTTCTACCTATTCTGGCCCTTGGTTCCTTACTTGGTGCCCTAGTTGGCGTCATTTGTGTGAATCTTGGTCCTGTCAGTCAGGAACAATTTCCAATATTTATCATTTTAGGAATGAGTGGCTACTTTGGAGCAATATCCAAGGCTCCCCTAACAGCTATGATCCTTGTAACCGAAATGGTAGGAGACATCCGAAATCTTATGCCCCTCGGACTTGTGACCTTAGTAGCCTACATTATCATGGATTTACTAAAGGGTGCTCCAGTATACGAGGCCATGTTGGAGAAAATGTTGCCAGAAGAAGCGACAGACGAAGGAGAAGTAACTCTTATCGAAATCCCTGTTTCAGATAAAATAGCTGGTAAACAAGTCCATGAACTCAACTTACCACACAACGTCCTCATCACTACCCAAGTTCATAACGGCAAAAGCCAAACCGTTAATGGCTCAACCAGAATGTATCTGGGCGATATGATTCATTTAGTCATTCCAAAAAGTGAAATTGGCAAAATAAAAGATTTGTTGTTGTAGTATTTTTACATAATTTATATTATGCAAAAATAAATCTCTTAATTAGATCTAATAGAAAACCGATTCCCAGTAATGAGATCGGTTATTTTTTACTTACAAGATATTTCACTTACAAGTAATTGAACTTTGTTAAAAATAAGACTATAATTAAGTTAGAAACGATAAAACATAAAAGCTAGAAAGGAGTTTACTGTATTTAATCTATACAGTAAGATTAAAATCATGAAAAAGAAAACGATAGCAATTATACAATGTATTTTGTATCTCATGGCTCCCTATATAGCTCTTGAGTTATGTAGAATGAACAGAAGTTTCGTTACTGATGATCTCTTTTTTATTTTCCTTATTTTGCTGACTATTTCATTCTGGTTTAGTATTTGGAAACTAGAAAAAGCACTAGATAATGATTCACAATAGAAAATCCAATGACTTAGATCCGTTTTACTCGGGTCTAAGTTTTTTTAAAAAGCACTATATCATCTTTCCGAAAAACTATAATTTTCTTGAAAAATATATGTGTCTATGCTATACTACTAGTAGACTTATTTATGGAGAAAATAGATGAAACGTGAGATTTTACTAGAACGAATCGACAAACTAAAACAAATCATGCCCTGGTATGTTCTAGAATATTACCAGTCAAAGTTGGCTGTTCCATACAGCTTCACGACCCTCTACGAATATCTTAAGGAATATGACCGATTTTTTAGCTGGGTTTTGGAGTCTGGGATTTCAAACGCTGATAAAATGGCCGATATTCCTTTATCGGTTTTGGAAAACATGTCAAAGAAAGATATGGAATCCTTTATCCTTTATCTACGAGAACGTCCTTTGCTGAACGCCAATACAACCAAACAAGGTGTCTCTCAGACAACTATCAATCGGACCTTGTCAGCATTGTCCAGTCTTTATAAGTATCTGACCGAGGAAGTCGAAAATGACCAGGGAGAACCTTATTTCTATCGTAATGTAATGAAGAAAGTTTCAACTAAGAAAAAGAAAGAAACCCTTGCTGCCAGAGCTGAAAACATCAAGCAAAAACTCTTTTTAGGTGATGAAACAGAAGGTTTTCTAACTTATATCGATCAAGAGTACCCTAAACAACTCTCTAATCGAGCTCTCTCATCATTCAACAAAAATAAAGAACGCGATTTGGCCATTATTGCCCTTCTTTTGGCGTCAGGTGTTCGCTTATCTGAAGCAGTTAATCTGGATCTAAGAGACCTCAATCTCAAAATAATGGTTATCGATGTCACTCGAAAAGGTGGGAAACGTGACTCGGTCAATGTCGCTGCCTTTGCAAAGCCTTATCTAGAAAATTATCTCGCCATTCGAAATCAACGCTATAAAACGGAAAAAACAGATACAGCACTCTTTTTGACACTCTATCGAGGTGTTCCCAATCGTATCGATGCTTCTAGCGTTGAAAAAATGGTTGCTAAATACTCAGAGGATTTTAAAGTCCGTGTAACACCCCATAAACTACGCCATACCTTAGCAACTAGGCTCTATGATGCAACTAAATCGCAAGTTTTGGTCAGTCACCAATTAGGACATGCCAGCACGCAAGTCACTGACCTCTATACCCATATCGTCAATGATGAACAAAAAAATGCTCTAGATAAGCTTTAATTTACATAATTAAAATTATGATATATACAGAAAATACTCTACGATTTTTAATCATAGAGTATTTTTACTTAGATAGTATTTAACCGAATCACTTCATCGGCCTTTTCCCAAATCGCTGGGTTATGTGTTGCAATAATCATCAAGCGGTCGGGCTTTTTCAATGATAAAAGCAAGTTCATAACTTCTTGTGAGGTTTCTGGATCAAGTGCTGCAGTCAGTTCATCTGCTAAAATCAAAGGAGGATCCTTGAGGATGACTTTAGCCAATGCGACACGTTGCGCTTCTCCACCAGATAATTCATAGATTTTTTGATCAAGCGTGAGATAATTCAATCCCACCTTTTCTAAGACTTCTTCTTCTCGCTTCTTCTTCTCTTGTTTAGTCCATTTTTGACCAATCAATCCAAGTTCTAAATTTGCAGCTATGATCTCGTTTTCAAGAAGACCAAAGTTTTGAAAAAGATAGCCTAATTCATTTTTAAAAAAGTGATGAGATTTGATTTGCTTAAGTTCTTGCCCTCGATAGCTGATGCTTCCCTTTTCATAAGATTCCAGCTTAGCCAGGATATTGAGTAGGGTTGTTTTGCCACAACCACTATTTCCGATTAGGGCATAGACCTTTCCTGCTGCAAATTGCAGATTGATATCCTGAAAGACAGTCCGTTCTCTAAATGATTTTTCCAGATGTTCTATTTTAATCATATTAGGCTCCTTTCAGAATAATGGGCAAGAAATGCTCTTCTTTATGCGAGCGGTAAAGGAGAATCAGCCATGCATTGGTCGTAAATAATAAAAGCGTGACGAGAGCAATCCACCACTCCTGTGTGAGAAAGAAAATCAGGACGCTACCTAATAGCAGCATGGTAATCTCTGATACGAGCATGCTTTTGTGAATTTTCAAAAAGTCCATGCCCGCAATTTTCTTCAGAAAGATCGGTCTTCTAAACTCTTCAAAATAGAGAAAATTCATGGTGTTAAAGAGTAGAATGGAGGTCGCCATTCCGAAAACACCTCCAGCAATGGTCATGAGGTTCTCTAATTGAATGGATTGCATCATCTGCTGATAGACAGCTGCTGCATAGTCATATTGACTAACGTTTTTTTCAAGCCCATTCTCAGCTACTAGTTTCTTGCTTTTTTCCAGACCATCAAAGTATAGATAAGAATTAAGATGAGAGAAATAAGGATTTTCGTAGCCACCAAAGCTTGTAGGTCGAACAACAACCAAAATCGGATCTGTCAGAAATTGCTGATAGCTCATCGGTGTATTATTATAGATAAATCGTTTTTGGTTGTTAGGAAGATAGGTCACCCGTGCTTTCATAGGCAACTGACTCTTTCCTTGTTCATCACTAGGAGTCAGATAATCTTCATAGCGTTTTTTCAACTCCTCTTCTTGTCCTTTCAACTTTTCAGGGAGCAAGAGTCCAAACTCTCCAGCTTGCAAGTGATTCAAACGCTCTTTTTCCTCGGGGGAAACTGAGATCCTTTGGATATCAAGGTAATTTGGTGTGACATACAGGGTATTGGCAAGAGGATCGTAATCTGTGATTGAAATCTTTCTACCCGTTCTAGGATCATTCATGAAGCCTTTTAAATCAAAAGGTGCGAGCTGATGATAGACCAAGAGACCACCTTTTTCGATGCCAGACTCGATGAGCTTAGACCATTTGGCTCTGTTCTCAATTTGCGTCTCTTTGTTTGTACCCTGTGAAAAATCCTCCCGATTTACACCAATTTGAACCCAATTCGTCTCTTTAGACCAAGCCACTTTCCCCTCTTGGTAAGTCTGCCAGATAGAGCCATAAATGCTGACACGATGAACTGAAAGACCAATGACAGTGATTGCAAGAAATTGACATGTAAAGAGAAAAAACAAGACTCTTTTTAATGGAATTTTCCCCTTTAAAAGGCTGACCAAGTGTACTGTCTGAATACTGAATGCAAAGAAAAAGGATAGAAAAGCAGATAAAATAAATAAAAGTGTATTGTAAATAATACTAGCTGAAATGATGAGGGAATAGGCAAAAGGGGTCAATTGTAAATAATAAATCAGAATAGCTCCCAGGACACTGCCACCAATACATCCTAAAAACAATTCTTTACCATCTTCCATGAGAGAATGTCCAAAGAGCTGGTATCGTCTTATTCCAGAAATGTAACGAATCCCTGCACTTCTCATTTCAAGTGTTTTTTGAATAATGGCCAATGCACCAAAGCTGATGATAAAAATAACCAAGGCTAGAGATTGGGCACCAGAACCAAAAAATGCGAGAAAATTTTGCAGGGAATTAGGGTTATTCATGAAACTTTTTGAAAAACCAAGATTGTGGAGTTTTTGATCTAATTTTTCAAGGGTTAAATTCCCAGATAGTATATAGTAATTGGTAAGCAAACTTTCCTTTGCAGCGAATTCCTTCTCTTCCTTTTTGATGCCGTTAGGAAGTGCTCCTTCTCCGTAGATATCATACGAAAACTTAACTTGCCCTTTAGAATCCGTTTTTTGAATCTGACGAGCGATTACACTATTGCTTTTCCTTGCTAACTGATCTAAGTTGGCCGAAAGCTCCTCATTGGTGATATTTCTTTCTTGTTTAAGAACTCCTACCACAGGGAGGCTTCGGTAGATGACCGTATTTGGTGAAATAAAGGCAATCCAAAGCAGAAAGATTAGAATAAAAAGGTTCGAAAAAAGTATAAATAAACGTTTCATAATTCTACTCTTTCTAGTTTATCCTAAATTAAAGTATACAAATTCATCAAAACTTGTATTTATGAACGATTTTGATGTGTAATGAGCAGAAGCATAACCTACATTAGATTTGCTGTCACTTGCTCGAGCCACACTTGACCAATGCCAACGATGGTCGTGGAAATAACTTGAGAATGCTCCCCAATTGCCTGAATCATGATATCCTCCGTAACTCCAGTTACCACCAGATACCCAATCAGCAAAGACAGGACACGCTAAGCTACAACTCAACTTCCATAATTAAAATTAAAAGCTTTATTTAACAATAAAATTATGAATTGGTCAAAATATAGTTTCCGTTTTTTTCTCCTTTCTAGAGCAACTCTTTACAACTGTATTATATCACTTTTTCAAGAAAATACAAATTATTATATATAAGATGACCAAAAAACGAAGCTGATTCTGCAACCAACTTCGTTTGATTTATCCTACTACCGCTTCAGCGATTTCTTCTCGGCTAATACCAGCGAAGTAGCGTGTAATGTCAATGGTTTCTAGTGCCTTAAGGACATCTTCGCGTTCGTATTTAACGCCACGAAGGACATCTTCTACAGCTGCAACGTCTTCGATACCAAAGAAGTCACCATAAATCTTGATATCTTGGATTTTTGATTCGAGAACATTGGCAAAGATTTCGACTTTACCACTAGTGAATTTTGTACCACGACGGACGTTAAATTCTGGTGATTTACCGTAGTTCCAGTCCCAAGTTCCAAACTTAGTATCCTTGATGCAGTTGATTTCAGCCAATTCTTGCTCAGAAAAAACGTATTCAGTCATCTCTGGATACTCTTTTTTCATGTATTCCAATAGCAAATCACGGAATTCTTCAACTGTGATTTTTTCTGGTAATTCATCGATAATATTGGTTACACGGGCACGGACGGATTTCACACCTTTTGATTCAAATTTATCTTTTGAAACCTTGAGGGCATTAGCAAGGACTGATAAATCAACGTCAAATAACAAGCAACCGTGGTGCATGATACGTCCATTGATATAGGCTTGGGCATTTCCACAGAATTTCTTGCCATCAATCTCAAGGTCGTTACGGCCTGTGAACTCAGCTTTAACACCAAGTTGAGCCAAAGTATTGATAACTGGAGTTGAGAAGCTCTTGAAGTCAAAGGCCTTGTTTTCATCTTCTTTTGAAATGATGGTGTAGTTGAGGTTGTTTAAATCGTGGTAAACAGCTCCACCACCACTGATACGGCGAACTACCTCAATGCCATGTTCTCGGACATAATCACGATTGATTTCTTCGATAGTGTTCTGATGACGCCCGACAATGATAGATGGTTTGTTAATCCAAAGAAGGAAGATTTGGTCCTCATCCAAAAGGTGTTTAAAGGCATATTCTTCCAAAGCAATATTAAAGGCAGTGTCGTTTGAATGATTGATAATATATTTCATGATATCCCTTTATACGATAGAGACTGGAAAATACCTTTCCAGTCTAATCTATCTTCAATTTATTTTTTCTTAGGTGAATGGATGGCCATTCCTAAAACATCCGCAAATGCTTCGTACATCACTTCAGAGTAGGTTGGGTGACCGTGGATAGTCTTCAGCATTTCTTCAACAGTGATTTCCATTTCGATAATGCTTGACGCTTCGTTGATCAATTCTGCAGCTGCAGGACCAATGATGTGCACACCAAGGATTTCTCCGTATTTCTTATCAGCAATAACTTTTACGAAACCTTGAGCAGCATCCGATGCAATGGCACGACCGTTAGCAGCAAAGTTGAATTTACCGATGGCTACATCGTATTTCTCACGGGCTTGTTCTTCAGTCAAACCTACTGCTGCTACTTCAGGAAGAGTGTAGATAGCTGCAGGAGTCAAGTTCAATTTGGCAACAGCATGGTTTCCTTTAAGGGCATTTTCAGCAGCAACTTCACCCATGCGGAAGGCTGCGTGAGCCAACATCTTAGTACCGTTGATGTCACCTGGTGCGTAGATACCTGGAACAGAAGTTTCCATGTATTCGTTGACTTTGATACGTCCACGATCCAATTCAAACTCAACTTCGCCAATTCCTTCAAGATCTGGTACACGACCGATTGAAAGAAGAGCTTTATTTGCAATGATATCGTCTTTTCCTTCAACCTTGATACGAAGTTGACCATTTTCTTCGATGATTTCTTGCAATTTTGTACCTGTCAAGATAGTCATGCCTTTGCGTTCCAAAATCAAGCGAAGATTCTTAGATACTTCAGCATCCATAGCTGGAACGATACGGTCCATCATTTCGATAACAGTCACTTTTGAACCAAATGTCATGAAGGCTTGGCCGAGTTCGATACCGACAACACCACCACCGATGATTACGAGGCTTTCTGGCACTTCGTTCATTTCAAGAATGTCATCACTTGTCATCACGAGTGATGATTCCATACCAGGGACGTTGATCTTGCTGACTTTTGAACCACCGGCAAGGATGATTTTCTTGGTTTCAAGCAATTCAGAACCATTTACCAAGACATTCTTGTCTTTAGTAATAGTACCAACACCCTTATGAACAGTAACTCCGTAACTACGAAGAAGACCTGCAACACCACCTACCAAGGTATTAACAACTTTAGATTTTGTTTCTAAAAGTTTGTCCATATCAACAGTGAAGTTTGGATTTTCGATGACGATACCACGGTTTGCTGCATGACCGATGTTTTCGATGATTTCAGCGTTGTGAAGATAGGTTTTGGTTGGGATACAGCCACGGTTCAAGCAGGTTCCACCGAGTTCAGATTTCTCAACAAGGGCAACCTTCCCACCGAGTTGGGCAGCTTTAATGGCCGCTACATATCCAGCAGGA
Source organism: Streptococcaceae bacterium AF54-32pH5A (assembly GCA_027682205.1). Taxonomy (GTDB): domain Bacteria; phylum Bacillota; class Bacilli; order Lactobacillales; family Streptococcaceae; genus Streptococcus. The sequence goes on along the minus strand of JAQDAD010000001.1, from coordinate 233,270 downwards.
CCTCCACCAATTACAACGATATCAAAGGCATCATCGCTCTTACCATCGTCGTTTGAGGCACTAGCTGCAGGTGCCGGGCTAGCTTCTGGTGCTGCCACTCCAGCTGTTGGGATGTTTTCCCCTTCTTCACCAAGGTAACCGATAACTTCCGTTACAGGGACAGTTTCACCATCTCCTTTGAGGATGGCAATCAAGTATCCATCTTCTTCGGCTTCCAATTCCATGCTGACTTTGTCAGTCATGATTTCCAAAAGGATTTCTCCTTCTTTTACAAATTCACCGACTTTTTTATTCCATTGGACGATTTGTCCTTCTGTCATATCTACGCCGGCTTTTGGCATAATTACTTCTAAGGCCATGTCTTACTTCCTTTATCTATATCTCTAAAATAACAATAGCTGACTTAAACCAACATTGAGATTGGGTTCTCAATCAAGTCTTTCAAGTCTTTCATAAACTTAGCACCAGCCATACCATCTACGACACGGTGGTCAATGGTTAATCCTAGACTCATGATTGGTCGGATAACAATCTCACCATTGACAACAACTGGTTTCTCGATTGTCGAACTTACACCTAGGATAGCTGAGTTTGGTTGGTTAATAATCGGACCAAAGGACTGAACGCCAAACATTCCCAAGTTACTAATTGTGAAGGTTGAATTTTGAAGTTCACTTGGAGCCAATTTACCATCCAAGGTACGACCAATAACGTCTTTAAATGCAACTACCAACTCTGACAGACTTAGTTTCTCAGCATTGTAAACAACAGGTGTCATCAATCCATTATCCATTCCAACTGCCATAGCAAGGTTGACATAATTATGAGTGATAATAGTCTTGCCGTCTTCTGTCAATGAAGCGTTGATGTAAGGATGTTTCATCAATGTCTTAACAACAGCTAGTGAAAGAAGATCAGTAACCGTAATTTTCTTACCAGTTGCTTCCATGATTGGTTCAAGTACCTTTTTACGAAGAGCTAGCATTTCAGACATATCGACATCGTAGTTGAGCGTGAAGGTTGGCGCAGTTAGATAGGATTCAACCATACGTTGGGCGATAACCTTACGCATTGGTGTCATTGGAATACGCTCAATCTCGCCATAAGGTGTGATATTATCTGGAACTTCTTCCACTTTTTCGATTTGAGCAGGAGACTTGATGGTGTCGTTTTCGATATTTTCAGGAAGGAAGGCCAAAACGTCCTTCTTCATGATCTTACCACGATGACCAGTTCCTTGGATTTCCTGCCAAGCAATATTATGTTCGAGGGCAATTCGTTTTGCAAGTGGCGAAATGCGAACCACGTTTGTGTCTTTATAAGTTTCCACGTCTTCTTTGTGGACACGACCGTTTGCACCTGAGCCAGAAACGTCATAGAGGTTGATCCCTAGATCATCCGCTAACTTTCTAGCCGCAGGAGTCGCTCTTAGCTTGTCATCAGCCATGACCTCTCCAATTCTAATTATGATACTAAGGGCGTTTAAAAGCGACCGAAAAATAGGAAATCTACGTAGACTTCGATGAAGCCAAGAAGATTTATCTTTTTTCCGAGCTTTTAGCCCGTGCTCTAATTTAAGATATTAAGGACGAAGAGGGCAATGAAAAAATAGGAGATTGACGATGTGTTCGATGAACACAAGGAAATCTATCTTTTTTTCGCAGACCTCCGTCCGAATTCAATTACATGATACTAAGTCGTTCGTCGAATATAATCGATTCGACTCCCTTTTGTCGCAACTTTTCATACAACTTGGGTACGAAACGTATCTCAAGTTACTAAAGTTAAAACCGACAAATAGTTTACATAATTTATCTTATGTAACTCTATTCTTTATTGTAGGTTTTACGGATGGCATCTTTGATTCTTTCAACCGTTGGAATCATTGCATTTTCTAAGTTTTGTGCGTAAGGCATTGGTACATCTTCTCCTGCACAACGGCGGATTGGTGCATCTAGATAGTCAAATGCTTCTGATTCTGAAATGATAGCTGAAATTTCACCGATATAGCCACTTGTTTTGTGGGCGTCGTTGACCAGAACAACCTTACCAGTCTTCTTAACTGAGTTAATGATGATATCCTTATCCAGCGGTACAAGGGTACGGGGGTCGACAATTTCAACCGAAATTCCTTCTTCTGCCAATTCATCAGCAGCTTGAACCACACGGCGAAGCATTTTTCCATAAGTAACAACTGTTACATCTGTACCTACGCGTTTGATTTCCCCAGCCCCAAGTGGAATTGTGTAGTCTGGATCAACTGGAACTTCCCCTTTTTGGTTAAATTCTGACTTGTACTCAAGAATGATGACTGGGTTGTTATCACGGATAGAAGACTTGAGAAGTCCTTTCATATCCGCAGGTGTACCTGGAGCTACAACCTTTAGTCCTGGGATGTGAGTAAACCAAGATTCTAGAGATTGTGAGTGCTGGGCTGCAGAACCAACTCCGTTACCAGCTGCACAACGGACAGTCATTGGAACCTGACCTTTACCACCAAACATATAACGTGTTTTGGCAGCTTGGTTGACGATATTGTCCATGGCAATAACCGAGAAGTCCATGAAGGTCATATCGACGATTGGACGAAGTCCCGTCATAGCTGCTCCTGCTGCTGCTCCAGAGATAGCAGCTTCAGAAATCGGACAGTCACGGACACGTTCTGGACCAAATTCTTCAAGCATTCCAACAGAAGTTCCGAAGTCTCCTCCGAAGACACCGACATCTTCTCCCATCAAGAACACATTTTCATCGCGACGCATTTCCTCAGACATAGCAAGGATAATGGTGTCACGGAACGACATTGTTTTTGTTTCCATTTTTATCTTTTTCTCCTTAGTCTGCGTAAATATCTTCAAATGCGGATTCTAGTGGTGGGAATGGACTTTCTTCTGCAAATTTAACAGAGGCTTCTACTGCTTCCTTGACTTGCGTTTGGATTTCTTCCAATTCTTGAGCACTTGCAATATTGTTTTCAATGAGGTAATTGCGGAGGTTTTCAATTGGATCTTTTTGTTTCCACAATTCCACTTCTTCACGCGTACGATATTTACCAGGGTCAGATGATGAGTGACCAAGCCAGCGATAGGTTACACTTTCAATCAAGACTGGACCATTGCCACCACGGACATGGTCTACTGCTTTCTTAAATCCTTCATAAACGTCGATGACATTGTTTCCATCTTCGATAAACATTCCAGGGATTCCGTAAGCAGCACTACGTTGATGGATATGCTCTACATTGGTCATTTTCTTGATATCCGCAGAGATACCATAACCGTTGTTAATACAGTAGAAAATGACTGGCAGGTTCCAGATAGAAGCCATGTTAACTGCTTCGTGGAAAACACCTTCGTTGGTCGCCCCATCTCCAAAGAAACAAACGACGATTTTTCCAGTGTTCTGCATTTGCTGACTGAGGGCTGCACCGACAGCGATTCCCATACCTCCACCTACGATACCATTGGCACCAAGGTTACCTGCATCAAGGTCTGCAATGTGCATGGAACCACCTTTTCCTTTACAGGTTCCAGTGTATTTCCCAAGGATTTCTGCCATCATTCCGTTAAGGTCAATCCCCTTAGCAATAGCTTGGCCGTGTCCACGGTGATTTGAGGTAATCAGATCATCTGGGTTGAGAGCCAGCATCGCCCCGACGTTAGCAGCTTCCTCTCCGACAGAAAAGTGAGTCATACCAGGAACTTTTCCCTTTTTCACTAACTGAGCTATTTTTAAGTCCATGCGACGGATTTCTTCCATCTTACGGAACATCTCTAGCAAAAGATTTTTATCTAAAGTTGACATAATCTTGCCTTTCTAACTTTGTACTTACTCTTACTATTTTACCTTTTTTAGTATACACTGTCAAAGTATATGGCCAATAAAATTTCACAATATAAAAAAATAAATCCTTGTTTTAACAAGGATTTTCTTGAGTTAGAGCATTTTTTTCACAAAGTTGTTTTTCAGGATATTTCCCAAAAATTAGCTCAATCATTTCATTATGGATTTCAAACGCCATTGATACAAACAACCGGAAACAACCAAGCTGGCAATCAATCCAATCCAATATGCAAATGCCCCTAAGTCAGTTGCTTGATCTAGTAGATATCCTAAAGGTATAGCTACTCCCCAATACCCGATTAAGCCAAGATAGAAAGGAACGATAGTGTCCTTATAGCCTCTTAGAATCCCCTGGAGCGGAGCTGCAAAGGTATCAGCTAACTGGAAAAAGAGACTATAGGTTAGAAATACAGCAGTTGTTTCGATAAACTGAGAGTCATTTCCATATAGACTTGCTACACGATCTCTAAAAATGTAGAGAAAAGATAGGGTAAGACCTGCAAAAACGAGGGCTGTTACTCTCCCCAAACGAGCATAGATTTTTGCATCCTCAAAACGTTTAGCTCCCACCTCGTAAGACACAACAATCGCCATAGCAGAGGAAATACTCATAGGAAAAGCATACATGAGACTCGAAAAATTCATAGCTGACTGGTGGCTTGCGATAATGAGCGATGAAAACTTAGCCATGATTAGCCCCACCACGGAGAAAATAGCCACTTCAGCAAATACGGTTCCCCCGATTGGTAGACCTAACTGAACACCTTCCTTGATTTTATCTATATTGAGTGGAATAGGTTTTTCAAGATGTAACGCTTTTAGTCTTTCCTGTTTGAACAAAACAAGAAGGGAAATTCCCAACAAAACCCAATAAGCTAACGAAGTTCCTAGCCCTGCTCCTGCACCACCAAGCTCAGGAAAACCGAAAGCTCCATAAATCAAAAGATAGTTGAAACCACTATTGATCGGAAGTAACAAAAGCATGAGGTACATGGACAGTTTGGTCAACCCCAGCGAATCCAGCAAGGAACGAATAACGCTAAAAAGCAACAGTGGGATAATTCCGATAGATAAAAACCAAAGATAGCGAACTGCAACTGCTGCCACTTGTTCTTCTAGTCCAATATGGTTTAAAACTGGGGGCGCTAAGAATAGTACCATCCCAAGCAAAACCAAAGACAGTCCAAAAGCCAAATAGATAAATTGGTAAAAGTCAGATGCTACTTCTTCCTTTTTACCTCTTCCTAGATGATGACCTATGATGGGCACCATGGCCGAAACAATCCCTGTTAAAAAGGTAAAGAAAGGATTCCAGAGACTCGTTGCAGTTGAAACACCAGCCAAGTCCATGGTATTGTACTGCCCCGTCATGGTTGTATCTACAAAAGAGGCAGAATAATTGGCAAACTGATAAATCAGGATAGGGAAAAATATCTTAAGAAATAAGACAAACTTATCTTTAAATTGATGGGTTGGATACATATACGCTCTCTATTCTTATAGTTTATAGAGCAGAGTCCCATCTAGTTTTGGTAGATGATTTGTCCCTTACAGATAGTATATTTGACCTGCCCTTTTAAGGTTTCGCCTATAAATGGTGAATTGGATGATTTTGAAGCAAAGTCTGGACCAACAGTACGATTAGCCTTGTCATCAAAGATGGTGATATCCGCTGGACCATTTTCAGCTAAGTAGCCTGCTTCAAAGTTATAAAGCTTAGCTGGATTGACAGTCATTTTTTCTAGCAATTCCATTAAGCTTAGTTCACCAGCTTCCACCAAATAAGTCAAACCAAGAGAAAGAGAGGTTTCCAAACCAGTCATACCAGATGGCGCTTTAGTGATATCCTCTACATTTTTCTCATCTGCATGGTGAGGCGCGTGGTCTGTGGCAATCACAGAGATAACACCTGACTTGAGACCTTCAATCACAGCACGACGATCTGACTCCAAACGAAGCGGAGGATTCATTTTGGCATTACTACCTTGCGTCAAGAGGAGGGCCTCTGTCTTAGAGAAATGTTGCGGAGCTACTTCTGCGGTGACATGGGCACCCAAACCTTGAGCAAACTCTACTACTTTGACACTTTCTTCCTTAGATAAATGCTGGATGTGAACATGTGCCTTAGATGCGTAGGCAATCATAACATCACGCGCAATCATAGCGTATTCTGCCACCCCTGTCGCACCGCAAATATGGAAATGTTCTTTAGCAATATTTTCGTTAAAGCCAAGAATACCGTTCAAACCGGGATCTTCCTCGTGTAGACAAACAAAGGTGCCAAGTTTTTTAGCAGTTTCCAAGGCTTCTTTGAGAACCTTGCTACTTTCAAGCGGAATGCCATCATCTGAAAAACCAACAGCTCCAGCTTCTAAAAGCGCCTTAAAGTCAGTCAAATCTTGTCCATTAAAATTCTTGGTAATGGTGGCAACCGTTTTGACATTAATCTTTTCCTTGGCAGCGGACTGGAGAACTTCCTGCAAAGTCTTAACATCTGAGATGGTTGGATTGGTGTTGGCCATCATGACAACTGTTGTAAAGCCACCTGCAGCGGCTGCTAGAGCACCAGTATGAATATCTTCTTTATGAGTTTGACCAGGTTCACGGAAATGAACATGAATATCCACTAAACCAGGCGCAACCACAAGACCAGTAGCGTCAATCAGTTCTGCTCCTTCTTCCTTGATTTCAGCAGCAATTTTGATAATCTTTCCATCTTCAACCAAAACATCACACACTTGATCCAAACCAGACTTAGGATCCATTACACGACCATTTTTGATTAGTAGCATCTGCTTTCTCCTTTATTCATAAAAATCAACTTGGGTATCCAACAATTTATCCCCATCATAAACAAACTTTGCTGAAAAGAAGGGTTTGTCCTCTAAAAGCCACTCAACAAAGGTGTGGTCACCTTCCCAAGTCGGCTTACTTAAGACTTCATCATAAGGAACCCATTCTAAGGTCCCCTCATTGCAGTCAATCAAGTCACCCTCAAACTCCGTCACTTTAAACACATAAGTGTACCAGTCTAAATCAGGCGTAAATTCAGGAAAAGTGATAACGCCTTTTAGTACAGGCTTGGCTTTGAGACCTGTTTCTTCGAGGATTTCACGCGCTGCGCATTCCTGAGGCGTCTCTCCTCTCTCTAGCTTACCACCCACACCAATCCATTTGCCCGCATGGACATCATTGGGCTTTTTATTGCGATGGAGCATGAGTAGTTCTTTTCCGTTATCAATGTAGCAAATCGTCGCTAACTGAGGCATATTTTCTCCTTATCTAAGCCAATCGATTGGCTCTTGTCCTGTCTCTCTTAAGAATGCATTGGCCTTAGAAAAAGGCTTGGAGCCCCAAAATCCTCTGTAAACCGATAAAGGACTGGGATGGGCTGATTCGATAATCAAGTGGTGAGGATTGGTAACAAGAACCTTCTTCTTACGTGCATAGGCTCCCCAGAGTACAAAGACTACAGGTCTGTCTAGATGATTGACAACTTGAATCACAGCATCTGTAAAAGGCTCCCATATCTGCCCAGCATGACCATTTGCCTGACCAGAAGGAACAGTCAAGCAAGCATTGAGAAGCAAGACTCCTTGCTCAGCCCAAGCTGTCAAATCATGGGATTTCTTAACGCCGATATCATCTGCTAATTCTTTCAAGATATTTTGCAAAGATGGCGGAGCTGGAATAGAGTCAGGAACAGAAAAACTCAAGCCCTGCGCCTGACCTGGTCCGTGATAAGGATCTTGCCCGAGAATCACCACCTTAACCTCCTCTAGAGGTGTTGTCAATAGAGCCTGAAAAACTTTTTCCTTAGGCGGATAGACTGTTCCTTGCGCATAGACCTGCTCCATAAAGTGATTGATTTTCCCAAAATACCCTTCAGGTAATTGCTCCTTAATCAAAGCATGCCAAGATGAGTGTTGCATATAGCCAACTCCTTCATTTTTCCTACCTCTATTATAGCAAAAAGTGGCTATCTAAACCACTTTTTTAGTTTCTACAAATATTTCGAGAATTTTTGAAATGAATCTCCATTTGAAAGTGACTACTTACTATCTTGTGAAGCATTAGAAAGGATAAATTCCTGGTCAATCTCATCGATAGTCATCTCAGTTCGGATATTTAGATTTTCATTAAATCTTTTATTCAATTCCCTTGTGACACTCATTTTAAACTCATCACTCGATTTTTGTCTATAATAATCAAATCCTACTGAAGCCGCGCTACAGCAACTCCCCCAATCAGAAAGATAGCCGATAATTTCAAAAAAACTATCATTATATCTTTCAAATCTTTTCGTTGCAGAACTTTTTAAATACCCTGAAATACAATTTACAAATGTATAGTAATACCTCGAGTCTCGAAATGAATTGTATTCTTGGCTATGAAAACTTGGATCGATAATTCGTGCTTCTCGCACATCTTTCATGGTGGGTTTTCTAGGAATTTTAATATCAGTCAGTAGATAAGCATAATAGGTTTCCTTGTCAAAAAAGGTTCCATCTGCGGCTATCAATGAACCATATACACCGTCTTCATATTGAAACACCATCACAGCACCATTCCTATATTTACTTTCGACAGGAACAAGCGGAGCAATTCTTTTTTTAGGCTTGTCTTTTTTGACACTAATTTTTTCTAAAAACTTTTCTAGATTTGCACTCCTCTGTTTTAAAAATTTACTATCTGCACCTAATTCTTGGGCAAGAGCCAAATCTTCCTTTTTATCAATAATCTCTTTGATTTCAAGTAAGAATCCATCATCTAATTGCCCAACTTCCCACATACAATGTGCCAGAGCGAACAAGACATTATATCTATCGTCATCGTCTAAATCCATTGTCAAGTCATTTTTGATAGTATCTGCTTCTTCTCCTCCATTGTATCTCTCGAAAAATTCTTCCTTAATATCTAAGGAGGTATCATTTCCAAAAATGGTTGCATTCCATGTTCCCATAATTTATAGACTCCTCTATAGTTTATTATTCCATTATTAAAGTAGTTCCAAACAATCTAGTAAGTCTTGGTAAGAATGGACTTCATAAGCCGGCTGGGCTTGCGTCTTATTTTCCAGATGATGGGGATTGAACCAGATAGTGTTGATTCCAGCATTATTCCCACCTTGAATATCAGCTGTTAGGGAATCTCCAATAATCAGCGTCTTTTCTTTACTAAATCCAGCAATCTGCTGACCGATTTTTTCATAGAATAGTGCATCAGGTTTTTGCGTTTGCAACTGTTCAGATATAAAGACTTGGTTGAAATAGGGAGCCAGACCTGATTGAGCCAAACGACCTGTTTGAATGACAGTAATGCCATTTGTCGCAGCGTACAGCTCATAATCACGCTCAATGAGACTGTCCAAAAGTTCATGAGCACCCGAAAAAGTTTGTCCTTGCTGGGCCAGAAAAAGCTGGTATCGCTGGGCAAGTAAAGTACCGTCTTTCTCCAGTCCAAATTGAGCAAACAAACGTGAAAAGCGCGTATTAACCAGCTCTTGTTTACTGATTTTCTTTTGCTCCAAGTCCTTCCATAGTGCCTTGTTCATGGGAACGTAATAGTCTTTGTAGACTTGGATATCCGCTACTCCTTCTTCTTTTAGAAGTTGTGTCAGAGCCACATCCTCAGCAGTATCAAAATCAAGCAAGGTGTGGTCAAGGTCGAAGAGTAGAAATTTGTAGGACATTGAGTTTCCTTTCTGAGTGAGAAAAAGTCGCTAATATTTATTTGGGAAATATTCTTTTCCCAACTGCCATAAATACTGATCAATCTCTTTAAGATTAAATTCGTCTAATCCGTAGTATTCTCTAAAAGCAATAATTATATTTTTAAATTTTTGATAATCTTTTAGATCTGCATTCTTAAAGTTGGAAAATTTATCTGTTTTTCTAAAATATTTCAATACCTTTTCTACATAGCTATCATAAATAGGGTATTCTTTAGGATTATGATGAGAACAGTATTTTGTAGAAAAAGAATAGAACTTTCTAGTTACTCCGTTAATGGTAACATTTTGAATTTCATTGACTAAAGTTACATCACCTTGTCTCAATCTCTCATCAATTTTAAGACTCAGTATATGCTCTGCAACTGGATAAACTGAAAAAATATTAGTGCTATAAAAAACATTTAATGTAGCAACCTTTAATAAGATATCAGAAATTTCTTCGTTACTTGGTAACAGCTCAAAAAATAATTTATCTAAAGCATCTTCTTGCAACTTATAATTTTTAAGATTTTTCCACGATTTTAAGTATTTTTCAACTTCAACGGCTGACGGTTTAGGAATAACAATATCTGATTTCTGTTTTCTATTGTAGTTTATTTGCATATCTATCTCACTTCTAGTAGTTATTCAAAAAATTTGATAGATTAATTATAGCATATTACAAAACGAATGGGTAAGCTCTTTATTCTCCCCTACCCCAACTCCTTGGCTATTCTGCTTTTTTCAAGTTTTCCCTTGGTAATTCGTTTCCATAAAACAAGTGGGTTCAAACTATAAGATAGGCGTAGGAGGAAATAATTAACCCATTCGATTAGGGCAAAAAGCTGTATTAGTATTGCTAAGATAGCCACTTGGAAACTCTGGGTATTCCAGACTATAAAAGGAAAGCCTAAAATAAGTAAAACAAGGTCTAGTATTCTGAAACCACCATATAGTTTGGGGACACTTCCACTTCCGAACTGAGGATTCGACAGTCTTCTAATCAAAATTGCCCAATAGATTGAACCTTGAAGCAAAATAAATGTCAGTAAAGACAGAGGATAGAGAATGGTTACTAGACTATTCTCATCACCAAGCCGATTTTTCAAAAGGAAAAAACAAAACCAAATGGATAGAACGGCTGTAAACTCTCCGAAACAGAGGGACATCAACTCTTTTCTAACTTTCTCTTTTTGTATGTGCATCGTCTCACCCATCTATCTATCATCCTATATCAGAAAAAAACCATTCGAAGCATTTTCTAGTCAACATTTCTCAGAATAAAGGCATTCTAAGAATCGAACAGTCCAATTCCTTTAATATCATTGTAATTCTAAACTTAGAATTACTATAAAATAAATGTTTTAGGGTTATTCTAAGTCTATGATAACCTTAAATTTTAATTTTTGAAGGATTCTAAAGCTAGAATTGTTCAAAAATCACGAGAATGAAGCTATTCGAAGCTTAGAAGGCCTTTTTCTAAACTTCATATTCACTTCAACTAGCTATTCTTACAATTTCGCTGATGAGCTTTGAGTTTTTTCAGAGCCCAATCATAGTGACTGGAAGTGCTACTGACAAAGTAGGAACCTAAACTTGTCCCTCCTGTCCACTTATAGACACCTTTTGTGAACAATTCGTCATTGCTGAAGCCTTCCATCAACTCTAAAACCTCTTTATGCGATTGATTGAGGAGTTTGGTCGCTTCTTCTAAGGACGTTCTCTGGTGCTTCTTCCAAAAAGCGACATTCATTTCCCCATAAGTTTTCCAATTATAAGGTTCAGGGAGAAAAGGTCTTTCATGACCCTTTTGATCGGAATGTACCCAGGTCAAAAGTAACTGATGCCATTCATAGAGATGGATCAGAACATCTCTTAGATTTTTATCTCTTTTCCAGTGAGCTTCTTTTTTCTTTTGGTCTTTTGAAAAATCAAAAGGAGTCTGTAGTTCCTCTTCACTTAATTTAGATATAAAGTGATTAAGCTTTTCATAGTTTTCCTTAGAGGCTAACACTAGCTCCTCTTTTGTTCTTGGTCTAGGCATAGGAGTTCTCCCTTCTTTTTTAAGTTGGATATTCTATTTCCTCACTTCATTATACCATAATCAAAAAGCAGCTCTTCATTTTACGAAAAACTGCTTTTACTGACTAGTTATTTTATGCTTATAGTCACTACTTTACATATAAATCTCTAAAGCGGTTATCCACTTCAGCTATCTGATAGAGCAAGTGGGCTAGTTCTTGGTAATCTTCTTTTAAACATGAAAGATGGGCTTGACCAAATAAAGTAGCTAATTCTTCTTTTAATCTTGCCCCTTCGGGTTCATGGTTTTTTAAGAATTTACTGAAATAGAGATTTCGAACAGCAGCAAGTTTAAAGCTAAAATACTGATGCAATTGTTTTTGCTCCGTATTTAAGCCATGTTCAGCAACTGCTTTTGCATAACATTCCAAGACATTACTTTGTCCATCCAGATATCTGTCCCTCATAATCCTCGCCGTTTCCTGATAGATTTCAGTCTGACTAGGACTCTTGACCTTCCTAAAATTTCCCCACATGGAGTATGCTCCACGCTTATAGTCAATAGCTTCCGCCTTCCAAGCTTCTAAGATGTCATTAAAAGCAACCTTCATACAGGCAAAACCAGCTGGATCATGCAAATAGAGATACTGCCCATCAATGCCATACACGGTTACGAAGTGATCCACACTATAAAGGATTGTGTGATTGGGATTGTAGGTCAGATGGCCCATATCAAGAGGTCCCAGTACGACAGGTCCATTAGACAGAAACGATTCCAACTTTGCTTTAATCTCTTCCAAATCTACTTCTGCTCCATCTTTTACATAGAAATCCTCATAGTCAAATCCAAGTATTTTTAAGGAATGGGAGATGGAAAGATCTGGCATTCCATTATCAAAGAATACTAGAGGGTGCTGCTCATCTTCCTTCACGATACTAGCGCCATTTCCCATCACCATAATTGCCTCTAAAAACTCTGCTTTAAAGTCATAACCATAGGCGTCGAGTGCCATTGCCAATGAATAGCTCTAGCAAAGTGACACATCTCCAAAATACATCTGCATATTCATGCCTCCTTATCTTCTATGAGTCTATTATACCGAGATAACGTTACTCATACCCCATAAAATCAAAACAAAAAATAGGGTATGTTTGCTTTACGAACATGAATTTTCACAATAAAAGACTCTGTAGAGGTTCTTTCTACAGAGTCGGATTTGCATCTTTAAAAAAAGCAGAAAATGATCTAGTCCTTGATCACTGGTATCCAGAGTTCCATTTGATAGTCTGGTGACGACATATCTCCTTCGAAATAAACTTCAAAGTCTGGGGCTCCTGAGTGGCGATAGCCAGTTTCTGGGAAAAAGACTTCCAAAACATATTTCCAAGCATGGTGGATGCTAGCTGGTATAGCCCCCTTGACTGGTACGATAGCATACTCGGCTTCGGAGATTTCTTTGATTGATAGTTCTAGTTCTTCTGCTTTAGCTTTATCCGCCACATCATAGCCAGCCATATAGTTGATGATTTCGCCTTCTTTGACATCCGAGCAGACGCCAAAGGATTGGCCACTGCCTAGACTTTCTAGGATTTCAAAGCCGTGAGTTGCATAGAGCTGATCCCATGCAGACGGGCACTGGCTATTGTTAATAGCTTCCAATAGGACGCCTGCCACGGTAAAAGCAGGTTTCTTTTGAATCTTGATATCCATATTTTTTCCTCCTGTAATCTTTAAGGATAATTGAAGTCTAGGAAAAACCCGATAAGCTTTTCCATTTCGAACCTCTGAAGGAGTTGCCCCATGGAATTTCTTGAAGGCTGCACTGAAGGCATCCGCAGAGTCATAGCCGTATTTCAGTGCTATATCAATGACTTTCTCAGAGCTTTCTCGCAAGTCTATCACTGCTTCTGACAGCCTGCGATTGCGCAAGTATTCTGCTAAGGTCATATCTGCTAGGATGGAAAAGAGTCTGCTAAAGAGAGGGTAAGAGTAGCCCGATAGCTGCTGAAATCTTTTCATATCCACTTCTCCAGTCAGTTGCTGCTCCAAATAATCCATGGTTTGGTTGAATTGATGCATCATTTTTTCTTCTTACCTCCATGAAATACAAAGGTCGTTAAAAGTAAAGTGAAAAATTGTCTTTTTCGCACAGCTTTTAGGCCGTGCTCAATTCTATCTATAGTCTAACAGATATCAGATACTTCCGCCCTAGAATCTTTGTACAAGATTTAAAGGTGAAATTTCTATAACTTATCCTTTAATTTCTCAACAAAGAGATAAGCTGCTGGGCAGGTCAAGGTGTTCTTAATCGTTAAATGGTTGATTTGATGGATTTTTTTACGGTCTGTATGGGGAAATTCCCGACAGGCCTTTGGACGGACATCGTAGATAGAACAGAGATTATCTCCTCCTAAAAAGGGACAGGGCATGGATTTAAAAACCTTATCCCCATCTTCATCTACCTGTAAAAACTCTGCTTCAAAGGCTGGTAATTTCATCTTAAAATACTTGGCAATACGAGTAATATCTGCTTCTTTGAAGTCGGGGCCCAATGTCTTGCAACAGTTGGCACAAGCCGTACAATCAATCTCAGCAAAAACTTCTTCGTGAATTTGCTGGGCTATCTTATCTAAGTTTTTAGGAGGTTTTTTCTTTAGATTGGCTAAGACTTTTCGGTGCTCCTTTTGCTTTTGCAAGGCTAACTGGTGGTAATACTCAATATCAATTTCTTTAGACATAAATGCTTTCTAATACAAGTGTTTTTGTCTATTATACCATAAACAAGGTCCCTTTTTTGCCCCCTGAACATAAAAATAGCCCTTCGGATAAAATCCAAGGGGCTAGAAACGTTGTTAAATCAACGATTATTTCTTAAGGTTGTAGAATGATTTCAATCCACGGTATTCAGCTACTTCACCAAGTTGGTCTTCGATACGAAGCAATTGGTTATATTTAGCGATACGGTCTGTACGTGAAAGTGAACCAGTCTTGATTTGTCCTGCGTTAGTTGCAACTGCGATGTCAGCGATTGTTGAATCTTCAGTTTCACCTGAACGGTGTGATACTACAGCAGTGTAACCAGCTTCTTTCGCCATTTCGATAGCGTCGAATGTTTCAGTAAGAGTACCGATTTGGTTAACTTTGATAAGGATTGAGTTAGCAGCACCTTCTGCAATACCTTTTTCAAGGTAAGAAGTGTTTGTTACGAAGAAGTCGTCACCAACCAATTGAACTTTACCACCAAGACGTTCAGTAAGAGCTTTCCAACCGTCCCAGTCGTTTTCGTCCATACCATCTTCGATAGTGATGATTGGATATTTGTTTACCAACTCTTCAAGGTAGTCGATTTGTTCTGCAGCAGTACGTACAGCAGCTCCTTCACCTTCGAATTTAGTGTAGTCGTAAACTTTACGTTCTTTATCGTAGAATTCTGATGATGCACAGTCAAATCCGATAAATACGTCTTTACCTGGAACATATCCAGCAGCTTCGATAGCAGCAAGGATAGTTTCAACACCGTCTTCAGTTCCTTCGAAACGAGGAGCGAATCCACCTTCGTCACCTACGGCAGTTTCCAAACCACGAGATTTAAGGATTTTCTTAAGAGCGTGGAAGATTTCAGCACCCCAACGAAGAGCTTCTTTGAATGATGGTGCACCAGCAGGTACGATCATGAATTCTTGGAAAGCGATTGGAGCGTCAGAGTGAGAACCACCGTTGATGATGTTCATCATTGGAGTTGGAAGAACTTTAGTGTTGAATCCACCAAGGTAGCTGTAAAGTGGGATTTCAAGGTAGTCAGCAGCAGCACGAGCTACAGCGATAGACACACCAAGGATTGCGTTTGCACCCAATTTACCTTTGTTAGGAGTACCGTCAAGAGCGATCATAGCACGGTCGATAGCTTGTTGGTCACGTACATCGTAGCCGATGATAGCTTCAGCGATGATGTTGTTTACGTTGTCAACAGCTTTTTGTGTACCAAGACCACCGTAACGAGATTTGTCACCGTCGCGAAGTTCAACTGCTTCGTGTTCACCAGTAGAAGCTCCTGATGGAACCATACCACGTCCGAAAGCACCTGATTCAGTATAAACTTCTACTTCAAGTGTTGGGTTACCGCGTGAGTCTAGGACTTCGCGAGCGTAAACATCAGTAATAATTGACATTTTTTACTCTCCTTTGAGTTAAATTTTTTACACCTCTATGATACCTTAAAAATAAGCGTTTTTCAAGAAAAAACGTTATCTTTGTGCAAATTTTCCTTAACTTTATAAAGTAATCGCTTTCTTTCGTCTGTTTTTGCATAGTTTTGTGATATACTAATTTTATGACAGATTTATCAAAACAACTACTAGAAAAGGCTCATGGTGGGCCAAAATTAAACCCGGATGAGCAACGTCGCTTTCTTGGCACTTTCGAGGAGAGGGTTCTGGGCTATGCGGATGTTGAAACAGCCAATAGTCTTCAGCTACAAAAGGGATTTTTATCGATTTTGGAAAAATTTCAAGAAAAGACAGAGGTACTTTTTGTGAAGATTTCGCCAAATATTGAGTTTGATAAACAAGTATTCTACTTAAAAGAAGCTAAGAAAACCAATAGTCAAGCAACAATCGTATCAGAGGATCACACTTCTTCTCCTTTAGGCTTGGTTATCCATTCAAACGAACCTGTTCAAGTGGATGAAAAGGATCTCCGGCTGGCTTTTCCAAATCTATGGGAGGTTGAGCAGGATGAACCAGTTAAAAAATCCATCTGGAAAAAATGGTTCGGCTAATCCTTCCTCAACTGTAATAAACGACCAATATTTGTTGCCGTGTGCTCCAAATAGAGGCTTGCTTTTTTCAAACTGTCTTCTAAAGGTTCGCTTTTCTCAAGGATAGAGAATGCTGCCTGTATATTTTCAAAGGGCAGGGAAGGTAAATCCTCAGAAAGACTACCGCAAATAGCGATAACAGGAACTCCTTCAGGAGTTCTTTTTGCTACACCGATAGGAGCTTTCCCTGCAAAACTTTGACTGTCCAGTCTACCTTCTCCAACGATAACTAAGTCAGCATCTTCAACTTTCTTGTCAAAGTCTACCAAATCTAAACAAGTGTTAATCCCAGATACGATACTGGCCTGTGCAAAGGCGCAGAGTCCAGCAGCAATGCCCCCACCAGCTCCTGCTCCTTTAAGAGATAGGGTTGAAGGAGAGAATTTTTCATAAAACTCTTGTATGGCAAAATCTACAGTTTCAAATAAACTGGGATCCAAGCCTTTTTGTCTGCCAAATGTATAGGTTGCTCCTTGATGACCACATAAAGGACTCTCAACATCTGCTAAAATGCGAATCTTCACATCTTCTGCAATCCTGTATAGGTCATCTTTGGAAATTGACTCAAACTCAAGCAAAGTCTGACCGCAAGCTGGCAATTCGTCTCCCTTCTTATCATAAAAGCGATAACCCAAAGCAGCTGCAATGCCAATTCCACCATCATTACTTGCGGTACCGCCAACACCGATAAAGATTTCTTTCATTCCAAGATCAATGAGGTGGCGAATCAACTCTCCGATACCACGTGTTTGGATGTGGAGGGGATTTCGTTTCTCCTGCGGAATCTTTCCTAAACCAATTAAGTCAGCAACTTCAAAGAGTGCAAGTTGTCCTTTTTGAAAATAGCGCATCGCTTCTTTATGACCAAAAGGTCCGGTCACCTCTTTCCATTTTTCTTCGAGTTCAAGAGAATGTCGAATCGCATCTACAGTTCCTTCGCCTCCATCGCCAACTGGACATAGAGAACAAACTACACTAGGAATCGCTTTCTCGAAGCCTCTTTTTATAGCTTTGGCGACCTGTTCTGCAGTCAAACTTTCTTTAAAAGAATCAGGTGCGATTACAATTTTCATAGTTCCCTCTCATTCTAAGAAATCAATCCAGGGCAAAACTTCTAAAAGATCCCTCGTATCTACATGACAAGCTATCTCAGCTTTTACGACCTCCTTGGCACAAAAGGCTATACCGTGACCTGCTGACTTTAACATCAAGAGGTCATTAGCACCATCACCGATGGCAATTGTTCTTTCTCTAGGAAGTGAAAATTGCATTCTCCATCTCTCAAGAGTAGCTTTTTTTACTTGACCTGTCACAATTTCACCAACTAATCGTCCTGTTAAAAAGCCGTCTTTGACTTCTAACTGGTTGGCGGAGAAATAGGAAATACCTAGGGATTTTGCTAATCTCTCAACGATTGGTGTAAAGCCACCAGACACTAAACCAACTAGAATGCCATTCTTTTGGAGAATGGAGATAAATTCCTGAGCATTTTGGGAAAGATGGATGGATTTGAAAACTGTATCAAAGACCGAAATTGGAAGACCTTTTAACAAAGCGACTCTTTCTCGTAAGCTCCTTTCAAAGTCCAGTTCTCCCCGCATTGCTTGATTCGTAATCTGTGAAATTTCCTCTTCGCAACCTGCTTCTCTTCCTAAAAGATCAATCACTTCTTCTGCAATTAAGGTTCCATCAACATCCATGACACAAAGGCTTTTTACTTGGGTCATCACTTCTCCTCTTCTCTAAACAGCCCAAAAATCGTATGAAAGAATCATACGATTTTATCTATTAGTTGACTAGACTATGGTACAAGTCAAGATAAGACTTGCAAGCTGTATCCCATGAGAAATCACATTCCATAGCTTGTTTTTGTAGATTTCTCCAAACATCTGGCTGGTTCTTATAAACATCCAAGGCTGTTTGGAAACTCCAGTTAAGCCAATATGGTGTTAAATTGTTAAAGCTAAATCCAGTACCAGTTCCTTCGATCGGATTATAGGATTGAACAGTATCTCTTAGTCCACCCACTTCATGAACCAATGGTAGAGTTCCATAGCGCATAGCCATCATTTGAGATAAGCCACATGGTTCAAAGCGACTCGGCATGAGGAAGAGGTCACAAGCTGCGTAGATTTCTTGAGCAAGTTTGACGTCAAACGTGATATTTGCTGATAGCTTGTCAGGATAGACTTGAGCAAACCATGAGAAGGAATGTTCAAAAGCAGGATCTCCTGTCCCTAAAAGAACGATTTGAACATCCTCTTGTAAGAAACGATGCAAACTTTCTACGACAATATCAAAGCCTTTTTGGCGGGTCAATCGAGAGACAACCCCAACTAGCGGAACATCTGCTCGCACAGGTAGACCAACTCTCTCCTGCAATTTTGCCTTATTTTGCGCCTTTCCAGACAAATCATCCTTATCAAAATGATAGTCTAAAAGCGGGTCTGTTTGAGGATTATAAAGGTCTGCGTCGATACCATTGACAATACCCGAAACTTTGCCTGACTCCATTCTAAGAATCTGATCCAAACCGCAACCAAACTGACTGGTCATAATCTCATGTGCATAGCTAGGCGATACGGTTGAGACACGATCCGCGTAGAGAATACCTGCTTTCATCCAGTTGAGGCAATCATTCCAGCGAAGGGTCCCATCAGCGTAACGTTCAAAACCAACTCCAAACAAATCCCACAACATTCCTTCAGAAAACTGACCTTGGAATTCCAAATTATGAATAGTTAAAACGGTTCTGATTCCTTGATATGCCTGAATCCAATGGTATTTTTCTTTTAACAAAAATGGAATCATGGCCGTATGGTAGTCATGGACATGGAGAAGGTCAGGGATAAAGTCAATCCGTTCCATTGCTTCTAGAGCAGCCAGTTGGAAAAAGGCAAAGCGTTCACCATCGTCAAAATCTCCGTAAACATGACCACGGAAGAAATAATACTGATTGTCAATGAAGTAGAAGGTAACACCATTTAAGACGGTCTTCTTAATACCACAGTACTGTCTACGCCATCCCACACTCACTTCAAAATGAAGAACATCCTCAATCTGGTCACCAAACTTAGTCTCCACCATATCATAGTAGGGTAGGAAAACAGCAACTTCATGCCCTGCCTTTACCAGTGATTTGGGAAGAGCGCCAATAACGTCTCCCAAACCACCTGTTTTTGAAAAGGGCGCACCCTCTGCTGCTACGAATAAAATTTTCATGAATGAATATCCTCTGTTACTTTTTCGCCTTTCTTGACTACGACTGGGTGTTCAGCAGTTCCCCGAATCACCACGCCATCAGCAACTTCAACCCCTTTGTCCAAGATTGCATACTCAACTTGGGCACCTTGGCCAATCACAACACGTGGGAAGAGAAGACTGTCTTTAACTAGACTATCCTTATGAACGTAAATATTACGTGATAGAACAGAATTAGCTACTTGACCTTCAATGATACTACCAGACGCAAACTGAGAAGTGATTACCTTAGAGGTGTTTGAGTAGTAAGTCGGTTCTTCGTTCTTAACCTTGGTATAAATCTTTTGGTTAGGTGAGAAGAGAGAGTAGAATTTTTGAGACTCCAGCATATCAATATTGGCTTGATAATAGGATTGAACAGAGTGAATATTGGCTAGGTAGCCAGTGTATTCATAAGCAAAAGCCCCTTCTTTAGCTGCCAACTCACGTAAAACATAGCGTAATTTTTCGGGATATTCTTTTTGAACTTCTTCTTCCAAACGCTTAATCAACCACGGAGTATCAACGACGAATATATCTGTAGACATGTTGAAAAGTTCATCTGTTGATTTGGCATCAAAAAGTTTATGGGAAAGAACACGGTCTGTTTCATCCACTTCCAAGATGGCATTGACATCTGAAATATCTTTTTTAGGTAATTTCTTATAAACAACTGTAATCGGACGACCGGTAGTAGTATGTAAATGGAATACTTGATTAAGGTCAATATTCACCACGACATCGCAGTTAAGTGCAACCGTCTGATTTGACCCTGAACGTTTCAAATAAGTGAGAAGCTGTTGGTAATATTCTTTCCCAACCGTGCTACTTTCAACACGCGTACTATAAATACCTAGATAGTAGTGACTGAGAAGGGTAGACAAGCCCCACTCACGTCCTGAACGAATGTGATCAAAGACTGAACTGATATTATCTTGTTGGAAAATCCCAAAGACACTACGGACACCAGCATTTGCAAGGCTAGAAAGAGGGAAGTCGATCAAACGATATTTTGCTCCAAATGGCAAGCTGGCTACTGGACGATGATCCGTCAAAGTTGACATATCGTGAAAACCAACGGTGTTTCCTAAAATGGCTGAATATTTATCAATCTTCATCTGTTGCTACCCCCACTACTTCATCATATCCTACTACTTGTACTTCGTCTGTTCCATCAATTTCAACACCTTCAGAAATAACAGCACCTTCACCAATAATGGCACGTTTAATTTTTGCACCTTTTCCGATAATGGCACCACTCATGATTACAGAGTCTACTACTTCAGCACCCTCACGTACTTGCGCTTCTGTTGAGAGAATGGAATGCTTAACAGTTCCATCCACGAGACAGCCATCCACAACTAAAGAATCTTCTACATGAGCGTGTTTTCCAATAAAGTTTGGTGGTGAAATCAAGTTTCGTGAGTAGATTTTCCAATGACGATCACGACTATCCAAAGCGTTGTTTGGATCAATGTATTCCATATTTGCTTCCCATAGAGACTCGATAGTACCAACGTCTTTCCAGTAGCCTTTGAATTCATAAGCATAGACGCTTTCTCCAGACTCAAGGTAATTTGGAATAACGTTTTTACCAAAGTCTGACATATCTACCTTGCTCTTTTCAGCAGCAACTAGCATATTACGGAGACGTTTCCAGTCAAAAATATAAATCCCCATAGAAGCCTTTGTAGACTTAGGTTGAGCAGGTTTTTCTTCGAATTCAACGATACGGTTATTGGCGTCTGTATTCATGATACCAAAACGGCTAGCTTCTTTGAGAGGTACGTCTAGGACAGCTACCGTCAAACTGGCGTTGTTGTCCTTATGGGACTGAAGCATATCATCGTAGTCCATCTTGTAGATGTGGTCACCAGAAAGGATCAGAACATATTCAGGATTGACACTGTCGATGTAGTCAATGTTTTGGTAGATAGCGTGGCTAGTTCCTTCAAACCAACGATTTCCCTCGCTTGCAGAGTAGGGTTGAAGGATAGAAACACCTGTGTTAATCCCATCCAGACCCCAGCTCGAACCATTTCCAATATGGCTGTTCAAGGCAAGAGGTTGATACTGCGTAATAACACCGACGTTGTGAATCCCAGAGTTAGCACAGTTTGAAAGCGCAAAGTCAATGATACGGTAGCGCCCACCGAATTGCACTGCTGGTTTGGCAATGCTTTGAGTGAGTTTTCCGAGACGTGTTCCTTGCCCACCGGCAAGGATCAAAGCTAGCATTTCATTCTTCATTTTCTACTCCTTTTTGGGTTTTATTTGTGACAGTTTTAGTTGGTTTCAAGCGACGTTTAATCTTCCAGATACTTGCTCCCATAGCTGGCAAGGTAAAGGTCAGGGTCTGCTCATAATCCTTCCATAATCCTTCTTGAGTTTGAACCGTTTGGTTGTATTCTTTCCAGACACCACCCCATTGTTCCAATTCTGTATTCCAAACTTCTTCATAAACTCCTGCGACAGGAAGTCCGATTGTAAAGTCTTTTCGTTCAACAGGCGCCATATTAAAGACACAGACTAACATTTCACCCTTTTTACTCTTACGAATAAAGGAAAGGACACTCTGATCTCTATTATCCGCATCGATAATTTCGATGCCATCGTAGCTGGTGTCAATTTCCCAAAGGCAACGATGCTCTTTATAGAATTGATTGAGTTGAGAAGTGAAGTACTTCATCTTAGCATTCATTGGATCTTCCAAGTTAGACCATTCTAGCTGTTCCTCCGACTTCCACTCTAAGAACTGACCATACTCGCTTCCCATGAACAAGAGTTTCTTACCTGGATGACAAATTTGATAAGTATAGAGATTTCTCAAACCTGCAAATTGATTGTATCGATCTCCCCACATCTTGTGCATCATGCTTTTCTTACCATGCACGACTTCATCATGTGAAAATGGTAAGAGGTAGTTTTCATTAAAAACATACATGAAGCTGAAGGTTACCAAGTTAAAATCATACTTGCGATAAATCGGGTCCTCCTCGTAGAAACGGAGAATATCATTCATCCAGCCCATATTCCACTTGTAGTCAAAGCCAAGGCCGCCCATTTCTCTCATACCAGTAATCTTTGTTGCTGATGAGCTTTCTTCTGCAATCATCATCACATCTGGATGAGCTAACTTGATAACAGTGTTCAAACGTTGAAGGAAATAGTAACCTTCGTAGTTGAGATTGCCTCCGTCTTTGTTTGGAGTCCAAGGAGCATTATCATAGTCTAGGTAGAGCATATTGCTAACTGCATCCACTCGAATACCGTCTAAATGATAAAAATCAATCCAAAATTTAATACTTGAAATCAAGAAAGACTGGACTTCATTCTTCCCAAGGTCAAAGTTAAGAGCTCCCCAACCATAGTTATGAGCCTTGTTGTGGTCTTGGTATTCAAAAGTCGGTGTTCCATCGTAATAAGCAAGAGCATCATCGTTGATAGTAAAGTGACCTGGAACCCAGTCCACAATTACACCGATATTGTTTAAATGACATTCCTCAACAAAATCTTGGAATTCCTCTGGTCGCCCATAAGAATGCTCCATAGCAAAGTAACCCATAAGTTGGTAGCCCCAACTCAATCCAAGCGGGTGAGCCATTAAAGGCATAAACTCGATGTGAGTGTAGTTCATCTCAACAAGATAAGGAATCAGCTCCTCCTTAAGTTGTGCAAAGCTGTATGGACTACCATCTGGATTTCTCTTCCAAGATCCAGCGTGAGCTTCATAAATATTGACTGGTCTCTCAAAAAAGCCCCAGCGTTTTCTCCTAGCTAGCCAAAGACCATCTTTCCATTTTTTCTCTGGAATATCAGTCAGGATGGCTCCAGTCTCTGGGCGGGCCTCAAAACGAACCGCCAACGGATCAATTTTCATAATCTGGTGCCCATTTGCACGCGTGATATGATACTTATAAATCTGCCCTTCATGAGCCAGACTTGTGAAGACTTCCCAAACACCCGATTCATTCCGTACCATAGGAATTTGGTGCTCTGTCCAGTTTGTAAAATCACCAACTAAGTGCACAGCCTGAGCGTTAGGTGCCCAAACACGGAAAGTAAAACCAATTTCTCCGTCTTTTTCCTCTTTATGTGCTCCTAGATAGTGCTGAAGATGAAAATTTTCTCCAGTAGTGAAGGTTCTCAATGCTTCTTGATTATTCATCCAATCCCCTTTCTTTTTGTAAGCGTTTTCTATAATTCCATTATACTATCTTTTAAAAGAACTTTCAAGCAGTTTACGGAATTTCTTAAAAAATATCTTGAAAATTTTAGAAAATATATCTTAACATTATATAATTTTTCATTTAATCGTTGAAAAATAAATGATTTACATATATTTTCTTAGTATAATACCAAAACATTCGTTATTTTTCAATTTTTAACTGGATTTTTTAGTAAAAATAAAAATCAGGAAGCTAAATTCCTGATTTTATAAATTATTTCACATCAAAAACAATGGATTTGACATTTGTCATTGCTTCGATACTATATTTAATCCCTTGCACACCAGCACCAGAACCTTTTACACCAAGGAATGGGAAATTATCTGGTCCACGTTGTGTTTTGTTATTAATATGAACAGTACCGACTTCAAGCTTTTCAGCGATTTCAAATGCCTTCTTAAAGTCATTTGTAAAGACAGAGGATTGAAGACCGAACTCAGATTCGTTGGCAATTGCTACTGCTTCATCCGCATCAGCGACACGGATAATTGGGAGAACAGGTCCAAACGGTTCTTCCCATGCTAATTTCATATCTCTTGTGACATAATCAAAAAGTCCAGGCCAAATGAGATTGCCCTCACGTTTGATTGGACTGAGCGCTTTAGCACCCTTTTCCTGAGCATCTTGAATCAATCCCCAGATAAAATCAGCTGAAGCATTATCAATAACAGGTGTGATATCAGCATTGTCAAATGGGTCACCAACGGTTAACTTAGCAACTTCTGCTTGAAGTAATTCAGCCAATTTATCCGCTACACTTTCCACAACCAAAACACGCTTGATAGCAGTACAACGTTGTCCTGAATAGCTAAAGGCTCCACCGACGATTTGTTTAGCTGCGTGTTCCAAGTCTGCATCTTCGAGAACGATAGCTGCATCTTTCCCACCAAGTTCAAGCATGATAGGACGCATTCCAGCTAAACGACCGATTCGCTCACCAATTGGAGTCGAGCCAGTAAAGTTAATGAAGTTCACTTCCTTGTGTTCAATGATGTAGTCTCCAATTTCAGAACCACGTCCAGTTATCGTATTAAATACTCCTGCTGGAATACCTGCCTCATCAAAAGCCTTGGCTAATAACAGACCTGAGATAGATCCTTGTGTTGGCGGTTTAAACATGACGACATTTCCTGCAATCAAAGCTGGAGCAATCTTAGATCCAGAAAGGTTAACTGGATAGTTAAATGGCGCGATAGCTAAAACGACACCAACTGGCTCACGACGGACAACGGCTAGTTTGTTTTTACTTGAAGCTTCAAAACCGCCACCTTCCATTGCTTGTCCAGTGATACGGAGACCTTCTTCTGCAGCAAAACGAATCAAATCTGCTGTACGTACTACTTCTCCAATGGCTGCTTTTATCCCTTTAGCGACCTCTTTGGCAAGAATTGTACCAATTTTTTCTTTATCACGTTCCAAAATGTCTGCTGTCTTATGCAAATAGGCTGCACGCTCAACTGGTGCTAAATCACGCCATGCTGGGAGAGCTGCACGCGCAGCTTTCATAGCCTCATCTACTTCAGCTTGACTCATAGCTGGTACTGTCCCCAGCTTTTCCTGATTAATGGGTGAATAGATTGTAATTTCCTTTTCAGATGATTTCCAATTTCCATTTACTAAATTTTGATATCTTGCCAATTTTCTTCCTCCTGAAAATGATTAAGACTTATTTTATCAAATTTTCAGAAAATTACAACCCTTTTTGTGAAAAAATTGAGATTTTTTTCACAATCTTGATCCTTCAAATTATTTGAAACTTAATTCTACTCTTCATTAAAAACTCATAAATAACAAAAGGGATTAGATAATCTAACCCTTTTTACTACATTAATTTATGAGAGCACTTTTAAAACTGCGACACTAATATCATCAATAACATTTTCTTGTTTTGAACGACTGTTGGTAAGGAACATTTCAAGCTTACCTGCATTTTCAAAGTAGAAGGAGGTTCCTTTAGCATTAAATACCACTAATAGATGTTCTGATCCACCATGAATCTCGTAAACAATCCAGCCACTATTTTCAGCAGCCGTGTGGACAAAGACATGACGGTAAATTTCTTCATATGTTGGATAAGAAAAGGCGTTAGTTTTGGTCTTCAGCCGAATAATCTGACGAATAAACTCAATGCTGTCTTGGCGTTCATTGATCAGATCCCAGTTGACTTGGTTAACACTGTCCGGAGCATTATAGCTATTCATGGCACGTTCTCGGTCTGCAGGAGTTAGTTCTCCATGTTCACCAGTTGGAACCAACTTAGTTCGACCAAACTCTTGACCCAGTTCTATAAAGGCCATTCCTTGCATGAGGAGGTTCATTGCTGTCGCTGTCTCAACCTTACGCATAATCTGGTCTGAACTTTGATCAGGATGAAGGGTTGCCAGCAAGTCATGAAGATTGTAATTATCATGGGCTTCAACATAGTTGAGGACCTGGTTTGGACTGAGATAAGAACCCAATTCTCGGCTACCAAGAATAGCCTTGGCGACGATTGGTTCTGTAGCGGCACCACTCACAAATCCTGACTTGATCGCCCCATAGACTTCTCCTCCTTTAATCGCATCACGCTGATTATCGTTGAAGAAACCGATATTTGGCATCTGGTAGGCATTGTCCTTCTTGGCCTTGTCATAAGGAGCAAGACCTGTTCCCATATCCCAGCCTTCTCCATAAGTGATAATACGAGGATCAACCTCATCCAGCGCCCAACGAATCGCCTGCATGGTTTTAACATCATGAATACCCATCAAGTCGAAACGGAAACCGTCAATATTGTATTCTTTCACCCAATAAAGGATGGAATCAATCATATACTTGCGGAACATCTCGTGTTCACTTGCAGTTTCATTTCCTACACCCGTACCGTTTTGAAAAGTTCCATCTGGGTTCATTCGATAGTAATAATCTGGAACAGTTGTCTGGAAAGGCGCATCAACAGTTGAGAAGGTATGATTATAAACCACGTCCATAATGACACCAATTCCAGCGTCATGATAGGCCTGAATCATAGTTTTCAGATCACGAATGACCTGTCCGGGATCATCTGGATTGCTAGAGAAACTCGTTTCTGGTGAGTTGTAGTTTTGAGGGTCATAGCCCCAGTTATAGGTTACATTTCCATCCTCATCATATTCCTTATGGCGATCAAAGATAGGTTGAAGTTGAACATAGTTACAACCAAGCTCTTTGATATAGTCAAAGGCGGTTGCTTGGCCATATTGGTTCACCGTTTCAGTCTGAGCAGCACCCAAGAAGGTTCCACGGAGATGCTCTGGAACTCCAGATGTCGGAGATTTGGTTAAATCTCGGATATGCATTTCACAGATAACTGCTTTACATGGATTTTCCAAACGCCAAGGAGCTTCTGTCCCATGTCTGACTTCGAATCCTTCTACTTGTCTGTCTTGATGAGAAAGAATAACAGAACGTTTTCCGTCAGGACTTGTGGCAATCGTGTAAGGATCTCTCGTCAAAGTCTGATGGTGAGGAAAGTCAATCTGATACTGATAAGCCTTACCAGCAAGATTTTCATCTAAGTCTAGACTCCAAACACCAATGGTATTGTACTTATGACTATATGAATAGCTATTACCACGCTCTAGATTAAAGGTTTTCCAAATCGGAGCGTCGTTGCTAGTGTTTTCATAGACAACCACCTGAACAGCTGTAGCTGTTGGAGCCCAAAGTTTAAAGCTTGTCTGATAATCTGAAAGGCTATAACCTAGTTCTCCTTGGTAGCCCCAGTGGTGATCAAAACTAGCGCTATGGATTGCTTTATCAAAAGCAAATGGATTCTGATCCTTATAATAAGGACTAGCAATGGCTGGATTTTCAGAATAATACACAGTCTCGTCACCCTCTAAAATCCATGCTTCTGTCAGCAAGGGATAGTAGTTAAAACGTACAATGTATTCTTTTAACACACCATCTATCTCGGCTTTGAAGGTGAAACTATCCACCTTCTCCTGACTGGTCACGGTAAACGAAAACTGAAGACCAAAATAAGTGGTCTCTGAAGTTAAAGAGCTTTTATTTTCATCTCGATCTGTGCTAAATGAGCAAGCTGTATAATCTCCATTTTTTCTATGAAAATGGAGAAGAACGGGATAATTGTACATGTTTTTTCCTAATTTCTAATTTCTATTTTAATTTTTTATGTGGTGCTGATGGATTCAGTTGGCATTTTATCATGATGGAACAATAGATTTTAACCATGTCAAAACACATCAGGAGAGACGGTTTCAGACTATCTAACATCTAGTTTTCTACTATCATTACATACTTTCCAGCCAGGCTTCATCTCGAATTTCTATACCAAGTTCTTGGGCTTTTTGGAGTTTGCTTCCTGCATCTGCTCCTGCTACGACTAGATCTGTTTTCTTGGATACACTGCCTGTGACTTTGGCTCCCAGACTTTCGAGTTTACTTTTAGCTTCTGAGCGCGTGAGACGTTCCAATTTTCCTGTCAGTACAACGGTCAAACCTGACAAGGCTGCATCTGCTACTACCGTCTGTCCTTTGTAGTCCAGATTGACCCCTGCTTCTTTCAACTCATCTAAGAGAATCTTAGATCCTTCTGTAGCAAAATAAGTCTGAAGACTTTGGGCAATTACACTACCCAGGCTTTCTATACTTGCCACTTCCTCTGGATCAGCTTGGGCTAGATTTTCAATAGAGTGGAAATGTTGGAGCAAGAGCTGACTAGCCTTACTTCCGACATGGCGAATTCCCAGACCAAACAAGAGTTTCTCAGCTGAGTTTTCCTTAGACGCTTGAATAGCCTGATACAGTTTTGAGGCTGACTTTTCCTTGACGCCCTCTAAAAGGAGGAAATCTTCTTCTTTCAAACGGTAAATATCCGCTACATCCTTGACTAGATTTGCAGCAAAAAGCTTTTCAACGATAGATGGACCAAGGCCTGTAATATTCATGGCATCTCGAGAGGCAAAGTGAATCAAGCCTTCCATGATTTGGGCAGGGCAACGCGGATTGATACAACGGAGGGCCACTTCATCTTCAAAATGAAGCAACTGACTGTCACAACTTGGGCAATTTGATGGAATATCTAGTTTTTCTTCAGAAATCCGTTTAGACTCTACCACACGCAAGACAGCAGGGATAATGTCCCCAGCCTTATAGACGATAACTGTATCGTCCTTGCGGATATCTTTTTCAGCAATATAGTCCACATTGTGCAGGGTCGCACGGCTAACGGTTGTACCAGCAAGTTGAACGGGAGTTAGATTAGCAGTCGGGGTCACAACACCAGTACGGCCTACTGTCCAGTCAACTGAAAGGAGCTGGGCTTCTTTTTCCTCAGCAGGAAATTTATAGGCCACTGCCCACTTAGGTGCTTTAACTGTAAAACCGAGTTCTTCTTGACCTGCTAAGTCATTGACTTTAATAACCACTCCATCAATATCGTAAGGCAGATGTTCCCGTTCTTGTCCTACTTCTTGTATAAAATCCCAGATTTCATCTATGTTTTCAGCCAGAATTCGCTTAGGATTAACAACAAAACCAAGCTGTTCAAGATGCTTCAAGACTTTTTCTTGACTATCTCGAGTAGAAGGACTAGCTTCTTGATAGAGGAAAGTTGCAAGATTGCGCTTGGCAACTACTGCCGTATCCAGCTGACGCAAAGTTCCAGCCGCCGCATTACGAGGATTGGCAAATTCAGGCTCTCCATTTTCTTGGCGAGCTTGGTTGACCAGATCAAAGGACGCACGAGGCATGTAACACTCTCCGCGAACGGTAATATCAAGTTTTTCTGGCAATGTTAAGGGAATATCCTTGACACGCTTGAGGTTTTCGGTGATATTTTCTCCAATAGAACCATCACCACGTGTCGCCCCAGCGACCAAAATCCCCTTTTCATAAGTAAGAGAAATAGACAAACCATCGATTTTCAATTCACAGATATAGGTGGGTTGGGGTAGTTCCTTGCGAACACGCGCATCAAAAGCTTCTAACTCTTCACGTGAAAAAGCATCCTGCAAACTATAAAGAGGATACTGATGACTGTATTTTTCAAAACCATCTAAAACCTTACCACCAACACGATGGGTTGGACTGTCTGCTAAAACTTGATCTGGATAGACAGCTTCCAACTCGACTAACTCTCGGTAGAGGCGATCATACTCACTATCTGAAACCGAGGGATTATCACTTGTATAGTACTCGGTTGCATAGCGATTGAGTAAGGCAACTAACTCATTCATTCTTTCATTCATAATATTATTTTACCACAAATGAAGTCCTCCTCACAATAGAGAAGGACTGAAAAATGCTTAGTATTGAAATCTTTTCTAAAGATAGTGAAATTATGAGTCTTTTTCAAAACGACTTCGTACATAAACAAGGGATAGACAAGACAGGATAACAAGTCCACTTCCGATTATCAGGAAAGAAGAGAGATGTACACTTGGCAGCACCGTCATAAAGCCTTTTGCAATTGGCATAAATAGAATTGCTAAAGTAAAAATGGTACTCAATACCCTGCCCAAATATTCACTTTCAACCTCGGTTTGCACCTGAGTAAAAAAATGAATATTAAAAATCGTCATAAATAGTTCACAAACTAAATTTCCGGAAAAAGAAAGAAAAGTTGGCAGTGGTAATCCCATCATAAAAACTCCAATACCAGTCAAGGCCAATAAGTTCAAAAGGCTATGAACACTTGCTTTTATCTTACTGGCTAGAAGAGCTCCAATAATGGAACCAATTGCCCCCATGGTTAAAATGCTTGCATAGGCTCCTTCTACCCCGTAAAGCTGATTTGAAAAGGGAAGGAGAAATTCAAAGGCTGCAAAAAAGAAATTAACACTGGAAGCTACTAATAAAAGAAAAAAAATCTCTTTCTGATGCCAAATATAGTCTAGTCCAGCTTTCATATCAACAAAGATGTCTTTCCAACTAAAACTCTTTTTCTCATGTACTTGGATTTCTTTTTGGGGAAGGAGAGCCACTAGACCAAACGCGATGAAAAAACTAATAGCATCTAAGATAAGTGTCATATGGAGGCTGGCGAATTGTAAAACGATGAAGGAGAGTACAGGAGAACTTACAGCAACAACCTGCAAGACTAACTCTAAACGAGCATTATAGGTCACAATCTCGTCTTTCTCTACAACCTCAGTAATAATGGCTTTATTGGCTGTACGAGAAAATGCAAAGGCAACCGCCTGAACAATATTGGCGAAAATCAAGGCAGCAATCATCAAGCTATCATTTCTGATGAAAGAAATAGCTAAACAGAGAATCCCGCAAATCAAGTCTGTCGTCATCAAAATCTTGCGACGCGAAAAGCGGTCTGAAATCACTCCGCCAAAGGGATTGACTAAAATAGATGTAACCAACTCAAAAATTTGATAAATCCCTAGAACAGTCTGTCCTATCGTTCCCATTGAGGCTAACCAAACACTATTTCCATAGTCATAGAGCATATTTCCTATTTTATTAATAGCCCCACGACTAATCAACTGGATTGCATGTCGATTCATATAAAAACTCCTCTCAATTTTAAAACTATTGTATCAAAATTGGAAGGAGCTACTTTGTTTTTCCCTTATTTGGGAAATTTAATTTTTTACAAATTTTTCATAATGTTCCTGATAATAGGCCACTTGCTCTGGAAGTCCAAGCACTTCAAAAATATGCATAGCTTCCTGCATCTGTCTACAACCTTCTTCATTCTGACCTCGCTGGTAGAGGGAAAATCCCTTGATATAATGGAAGATATTTCGCTCATAAAGCTTGATACCATTTCCAATCAACTTCTCTACATAACCCTCGAAATAGTCCGCATCCGTAAAGGAACGGTTCTCCAAACAATGCTGGTAACAGTTAAGAGCTAGAATCAAAACGAGCTTTCGATGGCGACCAATTTCTTTGTAGTACTCTTCTCGCTCCATGACTTCTCTGCCAATCCGAGCCACATAGTCCACATTATAGAAAGTATAGAGATTCCCGAAAAGAATCAACTCATACATAGTCCATTCTTCTGTTTGAAAAAGATAATCTGCTACCTTTTCCAAATCACTCTGCTTCATCGTGTAACGAGCATCTCTTTGACAAATCAGACCTTGTAGCAGAATCCAATTCAGCTCAAAATAGAGGGAATTGGTCGAACTCTTCGCTTTCTTGAGCTGTTCATTTTGAAGCTTTTGAAAACCTGCAATATCATTTGAGTAGTAAAGCGGAATAATCTGCGCCATCAAGGCAACATGTTCATGATTTTGAAAATCCCTAGCCTTGTCCATGAAATTTTCAATAGTCACATGAATATTGTCCAAAATTTCAAAGAAACGAGAAACTGCTAGATCAGACTCTCCAAGTTCGAAGCGAGATAATTGAGATGTTGAACATGATTCACCTGCCGCCTCTTTTAAAGAGTACTTCCCACTTGTTCGAAATTCACGAAATACCTTTCCAAGATGTTCCATCTTTACATCTGCTCCGATAATTCTTCCCACTCAAGCATAGCCTCTTCCTGACGATGGCTGATTTTGTCCAGTTCAGCCTGCAATTCCATGAGCTTTTCGGCATCGTTGGTTTCCAGCATTCGTTCAGAAATGGCTTGACTTTGACTTTCTAACTCTTCGATTTCAGCCTCTAAACTCTCTATTTGGCGCATGAGCTTACGGGCTTCTTTTTGACTTTCTTTCTGGGCTTGATAATCATTGGCTGGACTTGCTTCTTTTGCTTGATTGCTAGTTGAAACTTCTTCTGTCTGGCTGACTTCCATTTCAGCCTTTTTATCAACATAGTAGTCATAATCTCCCAAGTAAAGAGTCGAACCATTCTCAGACAATTCCAAGACATGAGTGGCGACACGGTTGATAAAGTAACGGTCGTGACTGACAAACAGAAGGGTTCCATCAAAGTCTATCAAGGCATTTTCTAGCACTTCCTTGCTATCAATATCCAAGTGGTTGGTCGGCTCGTCCAAAATCAAAAAATTATTGTTTTCCATAGACAGTTTAGCCAGAAGCAACCGAGCGCGTTCACCACCAGATAACATTCCAACTGATTTCTTAACATCATCACCAGAGAAGAGGAAGGCACCAAGGCGGTTACGGATTTCAACTTCTGGTGTCAATTTAAAATCATTCCAGAGTTCATCCAGAACACTATTACTAGGTGTTAACTTGCTTTGAGTTTGATCGTAATAACCAACCTCAACATTGGCACCAAAACGCTTCTCTCCTTTGATAAAAGGAATCTGGTCTACTATTGACTTGATAAAGGTTGACTTCCCGATGCCGTTTGGTCCAACGATGGCAACAGCATTCATCTTACGAAGGTCTAGATTGATTGGCTCTGAGAGTATTTCCCCATCATAGCCAATAGCCGCATTTTCAACTGTCAGGACGACATTCCCAGACGTTTTTTCAGACTGGAAGGTCATATTGGCTGATTTCTTCCCAGATTCAGGCTTATCCAAGCGCTCCATTTTTTCTAGTTGTTTACGGCGAGATTGAGCACGTTTGGTCGTTGAAGCTCGTACTAGATTCCGATTGACGAAATCTTCCAGAGCAGCGATTTCCTTCTGCTGTTTTTCATAGTTTTTTGCCTCAGTTGCTAGCTTTTGCTCTTTTTGTTCAACAAAACGAGAGTAATTGCCTACATAACGATCCAAGGAATGCTTGGTCAAATCCAGCGTAATTGTTGCAACCTTGTCCAAGAAATAACGGTCGTGACTGACAATAATGAGTGCACCGCTATAGTTTACCAAGTAATTCTCCAACCAAGCTATCGTTTCAATATCCAAATGATTGGTCGGCTCATCCAAGACCAAGAGATTTGGCTTTTCAAGGAGCATTTTTGCCAGAGCCAAACGAGTATTTTGACCACCTGAAAGCTCAGCAATTTTCATCTGCCACATAGTCTCATCAAACTTAAAACCATTTAAAATCGCTCGAATGTCTGCTTCGTAGGTAAAGCCACCTGCCTGACGGAAATTTTCTGACAAACGGTCATAATCTGACATCAGTTTATCCAACTCAGCACCAGACTTTTCACCCATTTCTAGCTCCATCTGGCGCAATTGTGTCTCCGTACGCCGTAGATCATCAAAGACATGGAGCATTTCGTCGTAGATGGTATTTTCAGACTCAAAACGGCTATCTTGGGCTAGGTAAGAGAGAGAAATATCTTTTTTCTTATTGATTTCCCCACTAGTTGGCTCCTCTTCTCCAACCAAAATCTTCAAAAGGGTGGACTTACCAGCACCATTTTTCCCAACTAGAGCAATCCGATCGCGTTCATCTACCTGCAGATTGATATTATCAAAAAGAACCTCTCCTGCAAAAGAACGTTCAATTTTATTGGCTTGTAAAATAATCATATAGGTAGTATAGCATGTTTCCCTAAGGGGTTCAAGACTATAGAATCCATTTCATTTCAAGCTTTTTCAGAAAGTTATGCTAACGTTTTACTAAAATGATAAATCGTGATATAATGAAAGCGATTAAAGCTAATAGACAAAGGAGACATTCAATGACTTACCAAGAAAACTATCAAAAATGGCTCGATTTTGCTGAACTTCCAGACTACCTTCGTCAAGATTTGGAAAATATGGACGAAAAAACAAAGGAAGATGCCTTTTATACCAATCTAGAATTTGGTACTGCTGGTATGCGTGGTTTGATCGGCGCTGGTACTAACCGTATCAATATCTATGTTGTCCGTCAAGCGACTGAAGGTTTGGCTCGTTTGATTGAGTCAAAAGGTAGAAATGAAAAAGAACGTGGTGTAGCCATCGCTTACGATAGCCGTCACTTCTCACCAGAATTTGCCTTTGAATCCGCTGCAGTTCTAGCAAAACACGGTATCAAATCTTACGTATTTGAAAGCCTTCGTCCGACTCCAGAACTATCATTTGCAGTTCGTCACCTCAACTGTTTCGCAGGTATCATGATTACTGCCAGCCATAACCCTGCACCATTTAACGGTTACAAGGTTTACGGTGAAGACGGTGGACAAATGCCTCCTCACGATGCAGATGCTTTGACAACTTACATCCGTGCTATCGAAAACCCATTTGCAGTTGAAGTTGCTGATGTGGAAGCTGAAAAAGCCTCTGGCTTGATTGAAGTCATCGGTGAAGCTGTTGATGCAGAATACCTTAAAGAGGTTAAAGACGTAAACATCAACCCTGCCTTGATCGAAGAATTTGGTAAAGACATGAAGATTGTCTACACGCCACTTCATGGTACTGGTGAAATGTTGGCTCGTCGCGCTCTTGCCCAAGCAGGATTTGACTCAGTACAAGTCGTCGAAGCGCAAGCAACTGCTGACCCAGACTTCTCAACTGTTAAGTCTCCAAACCCAGAAAGCCAAGCAGCCTTCGCCCTTGCTGAAGAACTCGGCCGTAAAGTAGGTGCTGATGTTCTTGTTGCAACTGACCCTGACGCTGACCGTGTTGGTGTGGAAGTCCTTCAAAAAGATGGTAGCTACCTCAACCTTTCAGGTAACCAAATCGGTGCCATCATGGCTAAATACATCTTGGAAGCCCACAAAAACGCTGGAACTCTTCCTGAAAATGCTGCTCTCTGCAAATCCATCGTATCAACTGACTTGGTAACAAAGATTGCTGAAAGCTACGGCGCAACTATGTTCAACGTTTTGACTGGTTTCAAATTTATCGCTGAAAAGATTCAAGAATTTGAAGAAAAACACAATCACACTTACATGATGGGATTTGAAGAAAGCTTCGGTTACTTGATCAAACCATTCGTACGTGATAAAGATGCTATCCAAGCCGTTCTTGTAGTGGCTGAACTTGCTGCCTACTACCGTTCACGTGGTTTGACACTTGCGGATGGTATCGAAGAGATCTACAAAGAGTATGGTTACTACGCTGAAAAGACTATCTCTGTAACTCTCTCAGGTGTGGACGGAGCCGAACAAATCAAAGCAATCATGGCTAAATTCCGTAACAACGCTCCAAAAGAATGGAACAAAACAGCTATCACTGTTGTAGAAGACTTCAAAGCGCAAACTTCTACTGCTGCAGATGGTACTGTTACAAACTTGACAACTCCACCAAGCGATGTGTTGAAATACGCACTTGCTGACGGTTCATGGATTGCCGTTCGCCCTTCAGGTACGGAACCAAAGATCAAGTTCTACATTGCCGTTGTCGGGGAAAGCAACGAAGATTCACAAACTAAGATCGCCAACATCGAAGCTGAAATCAATGCTTTTGTAAAATAAAACACTAGAAAAGATGAGACCAACCGATCTCATCTTTTTTTCGTATCAAATCCGAGCAATTTTAGAAACTTTGTGGCATACTAGACATATCAATGAAAGCGAGGTAAACTCATGGAACAATTTTTAGAAAATATTAAAGATCTTGAAGTCACAACTGTTGCCCGTGCTCAAGAAGCACTTGATAAGAAAGAAACTGCAACCTTCTTCATCGGTCGTAAAACTTGCCCTTACTGCCGTAAATTTGCTGGCACTTTGGCTGGTGTCGTAGCTGAAATCAAAGCGCACATCTACTTCATCAACAGTGAAGAACCAAGCCAACTCAATGAATTGCAAGAATTCCGCTCACGTTATGGAATCCCAACCGTACCAGGCTTTGTCCACATCGCTGATGGACAAATCAATGTCCGTTGTGACTCTTCAATGTCCGCACAAGAAATCAAAGAATTTGCAGGATTGTAAAAAATATAAAAAAGAAGGCACTCGCCTTCTTTTTTATATCTCTGTCAATGGTGTTGCAGTATCTGGGGAGGTGTCGTAAACTTTAAAGTCTACTCCTACTCCCAGATCAGCTTGTGCTAGCTGGTTAACCATGGTCATATGAGCTAGCTCCTTGATATTGTTCTCTTTGGACAAATGCCCGAGGTAGATTTTCTTGGTTCGATTTCCCATTGCACGAATCATGGCCTCAGCACCATCCTCGTTAGAGAGGTGACCGAAATCAGAGAGGATTCGCTGTTTGAGTCGCCAAGCATAAGATCCTGCTCGTAAGATTTCCACGTCGTGGTTGGACTCGATGAGATATCCATCCGCATTTTCGACAATTCCTGCCATACGGTCACTAACGTAACCTGTATCGGTCAACATGACAAAACTCTTGTCGTCTTTCATAAATCGGTAAAACTGTGGCGCTACCGCATCATGACTAACCCCAAAACTCTCGATGTCGATATCGCCAAAAGTTTTGGTTTTTCCCATTTCAAAAATGTGCTTCTGCGATGAATTCACCTTACCGAGGTACTTGCTATTTTCCATGGCCTGCCAAGTCTTTTCATTGGCATAAAGATCCATACCATATTTGCGAGCCAGTACACCCACTCCATGGATATGGTCTGAATGCTCATGTGTAATCAAAATCGCATCCAAATCCTCAGGTTTGCGATTGATTTCGCTCAGGAGACTGGTAATTTTCTTACCCGACAAGCCTGCATCCACTAAAATTTTCTTTTTTGGCGTTTCCAGATAAAAGGAGTTTCCACTGGAACCCGACGCTAAAATACTGTATTTAAAGCCTATTTCACTCATTCTAGTCTTCTACTTCATCCTCCCAGACTTCTTCTTTCACGGCATCCTTATCATAAGGGAGCACAATGGTAAAGGTTGATCCCTTACCGTATTCACTTTTGGCCCAAATAAAGCCATTGTGTTGTTTGATGATTTCCTTAGCAATAGCCAGACCTAGACCAGTTCCACCTTGAGCACGACTTCTTGCGCGATCCACACGGTAAAAACGGTCGAAAATTTTCGGTAAATCCTGTTGTGGAATACCTAGACCTTGGTCTTTGATGGATAAAATCATCTGATCATCAGTGGTTTTCATGCTGACAGTAATTTTCCCACCATCTGGTGAGTACTTGATGGCATTGTTGAGAATATTATCAATCACTTGGGTCATCTTATCGGTATCAATCTCGATCCAAACTGAATTGATAGGATAATCTCTAACCAACTCATATTTTTTCTCTTCATCCTGGCTCCTCATCTTATCAAAGCGGTTGAGAATAAAGGTGATGAAGGCTGTAAAGTTAATCAATTCCACATCCAGTCTAGTGGTCGCATTATCAATACGAGAAAGGTGCAAGAGATCTGTCACCATCCGCATCATACGGTTGGTTTCATCAAGCGAAACCTTGATAAAATCAGGGGCTACAGGATCATACAAGGCTCCCTCATCCAAGGCTTCAAGATAAGATTTAACACTGGTCAAAGGAGTCCGTAACTCATGACTCACGTTTGAAACGAAGAGTCTCCGTTCACGTTCTTCCTTCTCCTGCTCGGTCGTATCGTGCAAAACGGCAACCAAACCAGAGATGAATCCAGACTCACGACGAATAAGTGCAAAACGCACACGAAGGCTAAGATATTCACCATCAGCATTTTGGGAATCAATCATCAATTCAGGAATCTGTGTAATGAGGTCACGCAGTTCATATTCATCCTCTATCTTAAGCAATTCTAGAATGCTTTTGTTCAATGCTTCTTCTTTTACAATCCCCAGCTGTTTCTTAGCCATATCATTAATCATGGTAATCTGACCACGGCGATTGGTTGCAAGCACTCCATCTGTCATATAAGAAAGAATACTGTTCAGCCTTTTTGTTTCTTGCTCCAGATTCTCCTGCGTTAAACGAATTACCTCAGACAAGTCATTAAGATTATTGGTGATGTTGGTGATTTCAGAGCTTCCTTGCATATCCAAAACTCGAGAATAATCCCCTGCAATCAAATCCTTGACCTTTTGATTAATCTGCTTTAGCCGAATATTATCACGGCGATTTTCTAGCAATAGCAAGGTAACCACCAAGATAAAGCCCAGCAAAATCAAAATAAAGATAAAATCTCTGTTCAGAATGCTTTGTTTAATTGCTTCAATCATTATTTCTCATATAGTAACCCACACCACGACGTGTTAGGATGTATTCTGGACGGCTTGGAGTGTCTTCGATTTTTTCACGCAAACGTCGGATGGTCACATCCACTGTACGAACATCACCAAAATAATCATAGCCCCAAACAGTCTCAAGCAAGTGTTCACGAGTAATAACTTGTCCAATATGGGAAGCCAAGTGGTACAAGAGCTCAAACTCACGATGAGTCAACTCTAATTCCTCACCATATTTTTTTGCTACGTAAGCGTCCGGCACAATTTCCAAATCGCCAATCTGTAGGGGTTGGGATTTATTTTCATCAGACTCTTGACTATCAGCTGAAGCGAGATCTGTACGACGGAGTAA
Source organism: Streptococcaceae bacterium AF54-32pH5A (assembly GCA_027682205.1). Lineage (GTDB taxonomy): Bacteria > Bacillota > Bacilli > Lactobacillales > Streptococcaceae > Streptococcus. The sequence goes on along the minus strand of JAQDAD010000001.1, from coordinate 194,176 downwards.
AGCCTTGACACGCGCCTGCAACTCACGGTTTGAAAATGGCTTGGTCACATAATCATCTGCTCCTAGCTCTAAACCGATAACCTTGTCAAACTCGCTATCCTTAGCCGAGAGCATAATGATAGGCACACTACTCGTCTTACGAATGGCTTTGGCTACTTCTAAACCATCGATTTCAGGTAGCATCAAGTCTAGGATAATAATGTCGGGTTGCTCCGCTTCAAATAGCTCAATTGCCTCACGACCATTAAAGGCTGTTACAACCTCATAACCTTCCTTGGTCATATTGAACTTAATAATATCTGAGATTGGTTTCTCATCATCTACAACTAATATTTTTTTCATATGTTCACCTTTTCTCTATCTATTATAACAAAAAAATGTAAAGAAGGCACAAATGGCTACTGTCAACCCTCATCTTCTATAGCTATTTTATAAGCCTGCCAAATCTTTTGTTGAGGTTTAGCGAGTGGGTAGTCAGAAAACTCCTGAGGGGAAATCCAACGAATTTCTCTATCAGAAAACTGTTTTGATTCTGTCACCTGACCCGCTAGGATTTGAATATGCCATTTCCGATGACTAAAGACATGCTTGACTTGATCAAATACTTGATGGGACCAATCAACTTCTAAATCATAATCCTGCTCAAAACTTTCTTGGGGTGTTGGACCGAAAGTAACGCTTTTTTCAGCGACCTGAGCAAACAGATTCAGCTGTTCCTCTTCCTGTGAAAACTCCTCTACTTCTATCAAGGGGAAATGCCAAAAACCAGCTAGCAGTTTCTCACTTTCATTCTTCTCGAGTAGATATTGACCGCGGTCATTGCGCACAACCAAAGCCTTGAGATAGATTGGAAGAGGCTTTTTCTTGTGTTCTTTAATCGGATAAGAATCCATGGTTCCATTCTGATAGGCTGCGCTAAATTCCTTAACAGGACTTTCTTCTGGTCGAGGATTAACTGGGGCCTCTATATCAGACCCTAAGTCCATCAAGGCTTGATTAAAGTCTCCTGGTCGTTCTGGATCAATCAAGATTTCCATCATAGCTTGGAAGATCTTTCGATTGCTGGGAACTCCGATATCATGATTGACTTCAAACAAGCGAGACAAAACTCGCATGACATTGCCATCAACTGCTGGCTCGGGTAGATTAAAAGCGATACTGGAAATTGCTCCCGCAGTGTAGGGACCAATCCCTTTTAAACTAGAAATTCCTTCATAGGTGTTTGGAAATTGACCACCAAAGTCAGCCATAATCTGCTGAGCCGCAACCTGCATATTACGCACTCTAGAATAATAACCTAGCCCCTCCCAAGCTTTCAGCAAACGCTCTTCAGGCGCATTAGCCAAACTTTTAACAGTTGGAAACCAGTCCAAGAATCGTTCATAGTAGGGAATAACTGTATCTACTCTAGTCTGTTGGAGCATAATTTCAGAAACCCAGATATGATAAGGATTTTTACTTCTACGCCATGGTAAATCCCGTTTGTTTTCATCGTACCAGTTGAGGAGTTTCTCGCGGAAAGAGTAAATCTTCTCCTCCGGCCACATGTCAACACCGTATTCTTTCAAATCTAACATATATCTAGTATAACATAGAAGCTTCTAACTGTCCTTTTCTTAGCGCTAAAAAAGCCTCTTCTACTAGAGGAAGAGACTCCATTTCTTTATTGATTGATCGCCTGAGCTGCTGTGATGAGAGTCAATTTGTAAACATCATCTGGGTTACATCCACGTGATAGATCGTTGACTGGTTTATTCAATCCTTGTAAAACGGGACCGATAGCCGCAAAACCACCTAGACGTTCAGCTATCTTATAACCAATATTACCTGCTTCGATACCTGGGAAAATGAAGACATTTGCTTGACCTGCCACATTGCTTCCTGGAGCTTTTAGGGCTGCTGTTTCTGGGACAAAGGCTGCGTCAAATTGCAATTCTCCATCAATCTCAAGGTCAGGACGTAAGTCATGTGCCAGTTTAGTTGCTTCAACCACCTTGTCAACACTATCACCAAAACCAGAGCCTTTTGTAGAATAACTCAACATAGCGATTTTGGGTTCAATTCCAAACATTTTTGCGGTAATCGCTGAGTTGATAGCAATTTCAGCCAAAGCTTCCGCATCTGGATTGATGTTGAGGGCACAGTCACCAAACAAGTAACGTTCTGTACCACGAACCATAAGAAAGGCACCTGATGTCCGTGTAACATTTGGTCGTGTTTTAATGATTTGAAGTGCTGGACGAACAGTTGCAGCAGTTGAATGAATGGCACCTGATACCATTCCATCTACCAAGCCCATATAGACAAGCATAACACCAAAGTAGTTAACATCTTCTAGTAAGACCTGACGCGCTTCTTCTTCTGACATTTTTCCTTTACGACGTTCTACAAGTGCAACCACCATATCTTCAAATTGAGGATACTGTTGTGGGTCAATCACTTCATAACCATCCATGATCCCTTCGATTTCAAGGTAAATTTTAATTTTTGCAGGATTTCCAAGTAAAACAGGAACAACTTCTGTCTCTTTTACCAAGCGTTTTGTCGCTTGAAGGATACGAGGCTCTTCCCCTTCAGGTAGAACAATACGAGCATTTTTGCCAACTAAACTGGCTTTCAGACTTTCAAAAACTTCCATGAGTTTCTCCTTTAAGATAATTAATTATACTCAAAATAGATTTTAAAGAGTATTAGTTGATAACTGAATAATAAGATTGTTAAAATCATCTGGCAAAGGGCTTTCCAGCTCCAGCTGACGCCCTAAGAAGGGATGATAAAATGATAAGGAGTGGCAATGCAGAGCCTGGCGTTGAATACCATCTTCTAGGCTGCCACCATAGAGGTCATCTCCAAGTAAAGGAAAACCAATATGTGAAAAATGAACTCGAATCTGATGGGTTCGCCCAGTATGCAATCGAATATCGATCAAGTGAATATCTCCATAAGACGCTACAACTTTGTAAGATGTATGGGCGTATTTTCCACCTTTGGCGACCCGTCTCGTGATTATGGAGTCCACATCACGCGCAATCGGGGCGATAATCTCCCCTTCTGGCTCCAAAATTCCATCTCCCTTTACCAAAGCGAAATAACGTTTTTCGATAGATTTTCGTTGCAGTTGCTTGTCTAATCGTGCATGAGCATAACCGTGCTTGGCAAAGAGCATCAAACCAGATGTATCTCTATCAAGCCTGGTTACAATGTGAACCTGCTGATTTTCATATTCCTGTTTAACATAGTAGCCCTTGATAAAATTGGCAATGGTATTAGAATGATTAACACTAGGAATAGAGGCTACTCCATAAGGCTTATTCAAAACCAGAAAGTGGTCATCCTCATACAAGATGTCTAGAGGACGGTTGATTGCTTCAAGGGTTTCAAAGCCTTCCTCTGCCGGAATGTCAATGGTAACCCTGTCTCCAACATCTAAGAGATAAGTCGCATTCTGAGGTTGATCATTGACTAGGATAGCCCCACCTCGAAACTTTATCTTAGCCAACAGTCCTTTAGAAACCTCGTGTTTCTTCAGAAAGGTTTTAACCTTGACATGTTCATCTGCGATAAATTCGAACCTCATTCGTCCACCTCGCCGATGAAGGCATCTTTGACACGATTCCAGAAACTAGTGTGACTTGGCGTCGCTACGAAATGAATCTTATGATGATCAATTTGGTACTCAATCCGTTCAATGTTACGGAAAGAATAGACGCTGTTATCGACTGATATCGTGTGATAGTCATTACGAGTCGGTAAGAGTTCAATCTTATCTTTTTTGGGAATAATGATTGATGATCCCAGAGTGCGATAAACTCGGTTATTAAGACTCGCTATTTCTGTCAGTTGCAAAGCTTCAATAGTAGGGTGTAAAACAGCTCCCCCCAAGGACTTGTTATAGGCAGTGCTTCCAGTAGGTGTTGAAACAGTCACACCATCTCCACGAAAGCGTTCAAATGGAACGTGATTAATAATGATATCCGCAACCATGGTGCGATCCGATCGACGAATGCTGGCTTCGTTTAATGCACGGAAGGTCTTAACTTCTCCGTTTTCAAGTGTCACCTTGACATTCAAAACAGGATAGGAAACCTTGGCACCAGTATCCAGTTGGAGATTGGTAACCAACTGATCCAACTCAAAATCGCGATAATCTGTGTAAAATCCCAAGTGTCCAGTATGTACGCCAATAAATCGAACTTTATCTAACTGATTCTCATACTTATGAAAGGCAGACAAAAGCATCCCATCTCCGCCAATCGAAATGACGATGTCGGGATTTGTATCATTAATTATAAAATGCTGTTTTTTGAGTTTTTCCCTCAGTTTATGTAAAACTTTCTGACTCTGCGGCTTTCTATTAGCTATGAGGTCAACTCGCTTACCTGTATTCTTCATCTGTATCGTCACTATTTCCTACACCGTCGTTTAGTTTTCTACTCAAAGGATCAAAGAGAGCCTGCGCTTCCTGAATGTCATCTCGAATCTTCCCCATTTCTTCATCTAGTTGATGAGCAATTTTGGCCGTGATTTCTAGTCTTTTTTTGATTTCTTCTGGGAAATCCCCCTGATACTTATAATTGAGCGAATGCTCAATGGTAGCCCAGAAATTCATAGCCAAGGTCCGGATTTGAATTTCAGCCAGAATCGTCTTGACACCACTGATGGTGTCAACTGTATACTCTACCACCACATGATAGGAGCGATAGCCCGAAGCCTTCCGATGGGTGATATAATCCCGTTCCTGAACGACTCTCATATCATGGCGTTTGCGTAAAATTGCAACAACCTCCTGAACATCATCTACAAATTGAACCATGACACGCAGCCCTGCGATATCTTGCAGGTCATTTTCCAGAGTTGCATAAGTAATTCCTCGACGAGCCATTTTTTCTTTGATACTTTCAATCGGCTTCACCCGTCCAGTAACAAACTCAATCGGAGAGTGCTTGTTTTGCTTACGATATTGTTTTCGAATTCCACGAAGCTTAATCTTCAATTCACCAACAGCTTGAATGTAAGGATCTAAAAATTCTTCCCATTCTATGGTCATATTTTCTCCCTTGTAATGTTTGATTGCCCTGTCGAAAATCTTTGATTTTTTCAGTACATTCGTATACAATAAATACATTGTCCATTATACCATAAATCGCTTTCAAAGATAAAAAAAAGGTTAGAAAAATGAAACATTTAGAAATTGAACTGAAAACACTACTGAAAAAAGAGGAATATGATCATCTAAAAGAACAGTTTTCCCATATCCAACCCGTCCTACAGAAAAACTACTACATTGATACACCTGATTTCCAATTGCGTGAAAAAAAGGTTGCCATGCGGATTCGCACCTTTTCAAATTGGGCGGAGTTGACCTTGAAAGTGCCACAAACTGTAGGAAATATGGAATACAATCAGAAACTAACTCTTCCAGAGGCTGAACATTATTTAGAAAAACAGATCCTACCTCAAGGGATGGTTATGGAGAAACTTGCTGAGATTGGCATTGAAAGTCATGACTGGTTTGTTCTGGGTTGTCTTGCAACTATTCGTTACGAAATGGAAACGTCGATTGGTCTAATGGCACTAGATGAAAGTCACTACTTTGATCATACAGACTACGAACTGGAGCTAGAAGTCACTGATTGTGAACAAGGAAAGGTCGATTTTCAGCAATTTCTTTCAGAAAATGGTATCACTTACCAAAAAGCTCCTTCAAAATTAATTCGTTTTATTAAAAGCATGAAAAAATGCTGAAATAATCTCCATTTTTTGGTAAAATAATGAAGATAAAATATTTAGAGTTTACAGAGGACGGTCCATAATGTCAGATAGAAACAACATGAAACTTTTTGCACTTAATTCCAATCATGAAATTGCACAAAAAATCGCGGAAACAGTTGGGGTACCTCTCGGAAAATTATCTTCTCGCCAATTTTCTGATGGTGAAATCCAGGTCAACATTGAAGAGAGCGTTCGTGGTTATGATGTCTACATCATCCAATCAACCAGCTACCCCGTTAGCAACCACTTGATGGAGCTGTTAATCATGGTTGATGCTTGTGTACGTGCAAGTGCTCACAGTATCAACGTTGTCCTTCCTTACTTTGGTTATGCTCGTCAGGATCGTATCGCTTCTTCTCGCGAACCCCTCACTGCAAAACTGGTTGCCAATATGCTTGTCAAGGCTGGTGTAAGTCGTGTTCTAACGCTTGACCTCCACGCTGTTCAGGTTCAAGGTTTCTTTGACATTCCAGTAGATAACCTCTATACAATTCCTCTCTTTGCTAAACACTACAGCGATAAAGGGTTGCTGGGATCAGATGTCGTTGTTGTTAGTCCAAAAAACTCTGGCGTCAAACGTGCCCGTAGCTTAGCTGAATATTTAGATGCACCAATCGCAATCATCGACTATGCTCAAGACGATTCAGAGCGTAGCCAAGGCTATATCATCGGTGATGTTGAAGGCAAGAAGGCCATCTTGATTGATGATATCCTAAATACTGGACGTACTTTCTCAGAAGCAGCAAAAATCGTCGAGCGTGAAGGTGCAACTGAAATCTATGCGGTATCCAGTCATGGTCTCTTTGTAGAAGGCGCTGCTGACCTTCTTGATGCTACTAACATCAAAGAAATCCTTGTAACGGACTCTGTAGCAACAAAAGAAAGAACTCCTAAAAATGTATGTTACATTACTGCTAGCGAATTGCTTGGTGATGCTATCATCCGTATTCATGAAAGAAAACCAGTCAGCCCACTCTTTGCCTACAACAAAAAGAAATAAGGTGATTCTTTGATTTATTTGGACAATGCTGCAACTACGCCTATGTCAGCTGTAGCTATCGCAGAAATGACCAAGGTTATGCAAGAAACCCATGGTAATCCTTCAAGTATTCACAGTCATGGTCGTCATGCTGGTAAACTTCTCCGTCAAGCTCGTCAGGACTTGGCTCACTTACTTGGAACCAAACCTCAACATATCTTTTTCACGTCTGGTGGTACAGAAAGTAACAATACAGCTATCATTGGCTATTGTCTCCGTCATCAGGAACGTGGCAAACATATCATCACTACAGCTATTGAACACCATTCTGTCCTTGAGACCATTGATTATCTGGTTCAACATTTTGGCTTTGAAGCGACAGTTATCCAACCAGTAAATCAAGAAATCACTGCCCAACAGATTCAAGAAGCTTTACGTGACGATACCATCCTCGTTTCAACCATGTATGCAAATAATGAAACTGGGAATCTCTTGCCTATTGCTGAGATTGGACATATTTTAAAAGACCACCCTGCTGCTTATCATGTAGATGCTGTTCAAGCTATCGGGAAAATTCCTATCCATCCCGAAGAATTAGGAATTGATTTCCTTAGCGCTTCTGCTCACAAGTTCCATGGTCCAAAAGGAGTTGGTTTCCTCTACGCTTCATCTATGAACTTTGATTCCTACCTTCACGGTGGAGACCAAGAACAAAAGAAACGGGCTGGAACAGAAAACCTCGCTGCCATTGTAGGCATGGTCGCTGCTCTCAAAGAGGATTTAGAGCAACAAGCTGAACATTACCAAAAACTAGAGGGATTAAAATCTGCTTTTCTAGATGAGATTGCAGATCTAGAATACTATCTCAACGAAAGCCAACACCAGCTTCCTTATGTTGCCAACATTGGCTTTCCTGGTCAAAAAAATGATTTGCTCTTGCTACGGTTGGACCTTGAAGGAATTTCAATTTCTACCGGTTCGGCTTGTACTGCTGGTGTCGTGCAAACCAGTCATGTGCTTGAAGCATTTTATGGACCAGATTCGCCTCGTTTGAAAGAATCTGTCCGTATCAGTCTTTCTCCTCTTAACACTGAGGAAGAACTAAAAGAACTCGCACAAACCTTAAAAAATATTATTGGAGATTAATCTAATGGCATTCGAAAAAACCATTAAACTACAAAACTGCCGCTACGACTATACACTTAGTCCAACTGTCAAAAAGTTCACACTGAAAGACAATACTTTCTTTGAAACAAAAGTTGGGAACTTCGAACTGACTCGTCTACTTGAAAAAGTACCTAATAGTGGTGAAGGTTTCAAACTAAAAATTATCATCAATAAAGACCTTTCAGGTGTTAAACTCAACATTACTGATAAATCTGGCCTTCGTTTGGTTAATATCTTTAAATCAGAAGACCATCATATCCACCAAGAGAAATTCTACTTCCTCATGGACAGCCTTGTAGAACGCGGTATCTTCACTAAAGAAGAAAGATAATTGACTATGTATCGACTTACCTATCAAGATAACTATCACGTAGAACGTACACTTGAATATAAGGATTACGAAGAGCTTATGTTATCTCTATCAGGCTGTGTGACCCTACCTGATACTCACCTAATCAGCTCCTTAACGCTGAATGATAAGGTGATTTATCAAGGATTGGTTGGCGATCTCTACCGTTTTCTATCACAAGCTCATTTTTCAGATAAAAACTAAGAAATTTCTTAGTTTTTTCTTGTTTTTGTTGATTTTTTCACAATGTTTCTATAAAATAGAAGAATAGAAAGGTTGTGATTTTGTGAAAGATAAACAGTCTGCTATTCCAAAAGCAACAGCAAAAAGACTCTCTCTTTACTATCGAATTTTCAAGAGATTTCATGCAGAAAAAATCGAACGTGCCAACTCCAAACAAATTGCAGAGGCTATCGGTATCGACTCTGCGACCGTTCGTCGGGATTTTTCCTATTTTGGCGAGCTAGGTCGTCGTGGTTTTGGTTATGATGTCAAAAAATTGATGAATTTTTTTGCTGACCTCCTAAATGATAACTCAATTACAAATGTTATGCTGGTTGGGATTGGTAATATGGGGCATGCCCTTCTCCACTACCGCTTCCACGAGCGCAACAAGATGAAGATTATCATGGCCTTTGACCTGGATGACCATCCAGAAGTTGGAAGCCAGACACCTGATGGAATTCCAATCTATGGTATCTCACAGATTAAAGAAAAAATCAAAGAAGCAGATGTCGAAACTGCTATCCTAACTGTTCCAAGTGTTAAATCACAAGAAGTTGCCAATCTTTTGGTTGATGCAGGTATAAAAGGTATTCTCAGTTTTTCCCCTGTTCACCTTCACCTCCCAAAAGATGTGGTCGTTCAGTATGTCGATTTGACAAGCGAACTCCAAACCCTCCTCTATTTTATGCGTAAAGAGGATTAGAAAGCGAAAGCATTTATGAAAAAACCAGTTATTGGGATTACAGGAAATGAAAAAGCTCATCCAGATGATGACATCATGATGAGCTATGCAGCAAAGGGCTTCGTTGAAGGAGTCAAGGACGCTGGCGGAATTCCAATCATCCTACCGATTGGTGATCAAGAAATGGCTGCCTATTACATCAGTATCATTGATAAGCTCATCTTAACGGGTGGGCAAAACGTTGATCCAAAATACTATGGTGAACCAAAAGCTATTGATAGTGATGACTACCACCTTCAAAGAGATATTTTTGAACTAGCACTTATCAAAGAAGCGATTAAGCAAAAGAAACCAATTTTCTCTGTTTGTCGGGGTACTCAACTTTTCAATGTTGCTATGGGAGGCACGCTACACCAAGATATCGAGGATCATTGGCAGGACTGTTCAGCCGAATACACGACCCAACGCCTCGTAACGGAACCTGATACGATTCTCCGAGAAATCTATGGAGAAATCTCTCACATCAACTCCTTCCACCACCAAAGCATTAAAGATCTAGCTTCAAATCTTAAGGTTGTAGCACATGATCCTAAAGATGGAATCATTGAGGCTGTGACAACTACGGACGGCTTTCCTTATCTTGGTGTCCAATGGCATCCAGAATTTCTATTTGAAAATCGCCCCAAAGATAAAACGCTATTTGACTATGTTGTTAACGAACTCTAAATCAAATCCGTCTTTTCACGGTAACTAAAGTAATCAGAGTGCGAGACAATCAGATGGTCCAAGAAAACAATTCCCATCAGTTCGCAGGCTTCCTTGACTAGTTTAGTGACATGGTTATCGTTTCGACTAGGAGATACAGCACCGGATGGATGATTGTGAACGAGAATCACTGAGGTAGCCATATGCTTGAGGGCATAGTGAAGGATTTCCCTCGGTTCAGCAATGCTGCGTGTCGCAGAGCCGATAAAAATAGTTTGCTGATGAATGATTTGATTTTGAGTATTGAGATAGAGCGCCACTAGGTGCTCTTGTTTTTTATCGCCAAGTTCCTGTTGCATTTTCTTGGCTAGCTTTTGACTACTGAGAATACTTTCCATCTCAAGGGTTTCATGTTTGTGAATGCGATGTCCCAGTTCAATCACTGCTTGTAGTTCAATGGCCTTAATCCGTCCAATACCAGACAGACTCTGCAATTCCTGCAGGGTCATTTTTTTCAAATCAGTTAGACTAGTCAAACTGTTTAAGACTTTCTGGGAAATTTCAAAAACATTGGCCGTACGCGTTCCGGTTCTGAGTAGAATTGCTAGCAATTCTTGATTGCTCAGTGCCTCTACTCCTTCTTTAACCAGTCTTTCTCTAGGCAAAAGTGAATCTTCTTGGAATGAAATACTGTACATAAAAATCCTCCTCACTTTATTATTCGTGAGAAGGATGGAAAATTAGATTTTTTTCTCAATTGGAGCTACACTGGCTAAGAGTTTTTTCAGCCCCACTTCTGGGAAATTGATTTTCAACTCCTGAGTATCACCGCTACCAGAGACTTCCAGAACAGTTCCCTCTCCCCACTTCTTGTGGAGAGCAATATCCCCAATAGACCAGTTGGTATCGCTTGAATCTTTTTTATTTCCGGCTGCTAACTGTCCAAACGGAAGACCACTTGACTGGATAGAGCTTGGTGCAGCATTCCGTTTCCGTTCTTGAAGGGCCTGAGCTAGGCTCATACCTTGACCAAAGGCCACTCCACCACTGCTATAAGATGCCTTAAAGCTAGTATTCGCCGGACGAGCCAAGCCTTGATATTCAATCAAGTCCGAACTAATTTCATTGATAAAACGAGTTGGACGATTGTAGTTGGTACGCCCAAAAAGCAAGCGAGAGTTAGCATTGGTCAGATAAAGGATCTTTTCTGCGCGTGTAATACCGACATAGGCCAAACGGCGTTCTTCTTCCAGTTCATCAGGATCCTCAGCTGCACGGCTAAGTGGAAAGACATTTTCCTCCATCCCAATGATAAAGACAACTGGGAACTCAAGTCCCTTAGCTGCGTGCAAGGTCATCAAGGTCACTTCCGATGTTTCCTGACTACCAGAGTCCGTATCCGCAATCAGGGCAAGGTCATTCAAGAAACGACTGAGTTTGTCCAAACCTGTTTCCTCTTCTTGACTATCAGGATTGTCGTCAAAATTCTTGGTAACAGATAGAAATTCCTCGATATTTTCAACCCGAGCCTTGCTTTCTAAGGTCGCTTGGGCATTGAGAATATCGATATAACCTGTTTTTTCTAGAACAGCCTCAACCAGCTCGGTGATAGTTAATTGATCCAGTTTTTCTCGCAAATCCAAAATCATATTGGCAAAGTCCCAAATTGACTGTGCTGCCTTCCCCTTGATTCCTGATAACATGATATTGGCTGAAGCATCCAGCATAGACATGTCTTGCATATTAGCAAAGCCGCGAATTTTCTCAACGGTTCCTGGGCCAATTCCGCGTTTAGGCTCGTTGATAATGCGCTCAAAACTGATATTATCACTCAAATTGGCAATGAGGTTAAGATAAGCGATAATATCACGGATTTCCTTACGGCTGTAGAACTTGGTTCCTCCAACCATAGTATAAGGAATATTGGACTTGAGCAAGGCTTCCTCAATGGTACGGGATTGTGCATTAGTCCGATAAAGAACTGCAAAATCCTTATGAAGGAAGTTTTGACTGCGACCAAGTTCATCGATGGTTTTGGCTACAAAAACAGCCTCATCTTGTTCGTCATTTGCGCGATAGTAAATAATCTGCTCTCCATCCGCATTCTGGGTCCAGAGATTCTTGGGACGGCGATTTTTATTGTTTTTGATGACGTCGTTTGCAGCTTGAAGAATAGTTTTGGTTGAACGATAATTCTCCTCTAACAAAACGACCTTGGCGTTAGGGTAATCTTTCTCAAAATCCAAAATATTCTGCATATCAGCCCCACGCCAACCGTAAATAGACTGGTCAGCATCACCGACTACGCAGATATTTTTAAAGCGTGAAGCCAAGAGTTTGACCAGTTGGTACTGGGCATGGTTGGTATCTTGGTACTCATCAACGTGAATGTACTGGAACTTCTGCTGATAGTAGGTCAAGACGTCAGGATTTTGATCAAAGAGACGCAGGGTCAGCATAATCAAATCATCAAAGTCAAGGGACTCAGACTGACGAAGCTCCTTTTGATAGGCCGTATAACACTGAGCAACGATTTGCGTATACATATCACCAGCCTGGGCAGCATAAGCCACATCATCAATCAAGTCATTCTTAGCATTGGAAATAGTCCCTAAAATGCTCCGTTCATTCCATTTTTTAGGATCCAAGTTCAACTGCTTGAGAATGCGTTTCATGAGAGTTCGTTGCTCACCTGGATCTACAATAGTGAAATTTCGGTTATAGCCAATATGATCCGCATCACGACGTAGAATACGAACACACATGGAGTGAAAGGTCGCAATCAGACAGTCCTGAGTAGCTGGATTGAGGCCATAGGCACGCTCCTTCATCTCACGCGCCGCCTTATTGGTAAAGGTAATGGCCAAGATATTCCAAGGATTGACCATCTTTTCATCAATCAAATAAGCAATACGGTGGGTCAAAACTCGGGTCTTCCCAGAACCAGCACCAGCCATGATCAATAATGGACCTTCTGTTGTTTGCACCGCCTCGGCTTGACGGTCATTCATTCCATTCAATAATGCGTTCATTTTCTCTTCCTTACTCTTGAAGTCAATATTTCTATTATATCAGAAATCAGGGAAAATATCTTTACCTAGACTGATTGCTTGTAGAAGACACCTCTCTCATCAGCTAAAGACAACTCCCATATCTAGACAAGAAAATGAGCTTGGAAAGCTTTTCCAAACTCATTTTAATTCAATTACAATATACTAGAACAAACCTAGAACAGTTCCGTCGCTTTCAACATCCATGTTGAGAGCTGCTGGTCGTTTTGGAAGACCTGGCATGGTCATGACATCACCTGTTAAGGCAACGATGAAGCCCGCACCTAATTTTGGTACCAATTCACGAATGGTAATTTCAAAGTTTTCTGGAGCTCCAAGTGCACTTGGGTTGTCAGAGAAACTGTACTGAGTTTTCGCCATACAGATTGGCAATTTGTCCCAACCATTCTGAACGATTTGAGCAATTTGCGTTTGAGCTTTCTTCTCAAAGTTCACTTTGCTACCACGATAGATTTCAGTAACAATCTTTTCAATCTTTTCTTGGACAGAAAGGTCATTGTCATAAAGACGAGTGTAGTTGGCTGGATTTTCAGAGATTGTCTTGACAAGTGTTTCGGCAAGTGTTACACCACCTTCTGCGCCATCAGCCCAGACACTAGCCAATTCTACTGGTACATCGATTGAGGCACAAAGTTCCTTCAAGGCTGCGATTTCAGCCTCTGTATCAGAAACAAATTCATTGATAGCTACAACTGCTGGAATACCGAACTTACGGATGTTCTCAACGTGGCGTTTCAAGTTAGCAAAACCTGCACGAACTGCTTCTACGTTTTCTTCTGTCAAAGCATCTTTAGCAACGCCACCATTCATCTTAAGGGCACGGAGAGTTGCGACGATGACAACAGCATCTGGAGATGCTGGCAAGTTTGGTGTCTTAATGTCAAGGAATTTCTCAGCACCAAGGTCCGCACCAAAACCAGCTTCAGTAACAGTATAATCAGCCAAGTGAAGGGCTGTGCTTGTTGCCAAAACAGAGTTACATCCATGAGCGATATTGGCAAATGGACCACCGTGTACAAAGGCAGGTGTACCGTAAATTGTCTGAACCAAGTTCGGTTTGATAGCATCTTTCAAAATCAATGCTAATGCTCCCTCAATCTGTAAATCACCAACAGTAACTGGTGTACGGTCATAGCGATAGCCAATAACGATATTCGCCAAACGACGTTTCAAGTCCTCGATGTCCGTTGCCAAGCAAAGAATGGCCATGATTTCTGAAGCAACTGTAATATCAAAACCATCCTCACGAGGAATACTGTTTAGAGGACCACCAAGTCCAACGGTTACATGACGAAGGGCGCGGTCGTTCAAGTCCACTACACGTTTCCAGAGAATACGACGTTGGTCGATTCCCAGCTCATTTCCTTGGTGCAAGTGATTGTCAATCAAGGCTGAAAGAGCATTGTTGGCTGTTGTAATGGCATGCATATCCCCCGTAAAGTGAAGGTTGATGTCTTCCATTGGCAACACTTGGGCATAACCACCACCGGCTGCACCACCCTTAATCCCCATTACTGGGCCAAGAGACGGTTCGCGAATAGCAATCATGGTTTTCTTACCAATCTTGTTCAAGGCATCCGCAAGACCAATGGTAATAGTTGATTTCCCTTCACCGGCTGGCGTTGGGTTAATGGCAGTTACCAAGATCAATTTACCAACTGGATTGCTCTCAACTGCACGAATTTTATCAAAGCTGAGCTTAGCCTTGTACTTCCCGTACAATTCCAAATCGTCGTAAGAAATACCAAGTTTCTCAACAACATCAACGATTGGATTCAACTCAATACTCTGTGCGATTTCAATATCTGTTTTCATTCAAAACTCCTCTAACCTCTAATATGATAATTCATTATAACACAAAACAAGATTTTTAACATCCATAAACTCTCTAAACGTTCGTAAATATCCTGAATTTCAAGATTTTTAGGGCCCTTTGAAAAATTTTATATGGCTTTATAGTTTTAGACTATAAAGAATGTGAAAATAATCTAGTCAAGAAAAAAATTATCAATTTCAGACAAATCATGGAGAATTTTATTATCTTCAATTTCTAAACTTTCTGCCATCTCAATAGAGTACTCAAACCTAAGTTTAGTATTTATTGACAAATCAAACGAATATGCTTGTATTTCGCCCAATTTTTTATACTTTTCTATAATTTCGTTGTAAATGACAAGATAATTTTCGTCTATAGTTTTTATGTAACTATTCAGATTTTCTTTGTAATCTTGAATTATCCTTTGTTCTCTTTCATTTAATATTCCCTTACCTATCTCCCAAATTATTGAAGTAGATATTGAACCAACTACAGAACCAAGAACAGGTATTGGAATCATGAACTGACCAATACAAGCACCAATTGTAGCAAAGGAAGCATCTAGTGCACTTAGAGTGACTAGATTTATAAATTCCTCTTCAGTTAATCTAGATGTTCTAAACTTTGTAATAATATCAATCATTCCGTAGGTAACTGTCACAACTGCACTTGCACTTGGTGCACTCATTTTAAAAACATTAGTGAGGCCATAAATCGTGTAACCTGATATAGCTCCTTTTACGGCTCCTTCTATAGTTTCTAATCCACAATCTTGCCAATCTGTTTGAGTGAATTCAAAAATTGTTCTACCTTCTTTGTATTTCCCATACACAGTCGACATTAATGCTAAACCACCTTGTAAAAAAGCTGCGTTTCTTGCAATCTTGTTTGCTTCTTTTATTTTTGGTAATGCATGTTTTTGTGCTACTAATCGTTTTTTATTTAATTCTTGTTGCTTTAGTCTGACTGTTTTACGAATATTCTTCTCTTCGGAATCTAAAAGAGAATGAATTGAATTTTTTTGAGCATCATTATAATTTAGAACAGATGATTTCATCCAAGATTTATATGAAGTAAGTCCCTTGCTTTCGGTAATATCATTGATTATTTGTCGTATGTCTGTAATTTGTTTAATAGACAATCTTTTACCATTCAATTCAACTTCCTTGGACCCAGCCATTATTTTTTCAAATACTAGAACGTGAACTTCTGGAAACATCATTTTCATTTTTGAACTGTAATGAAACGATTGAGCTAGTTCATCACGTAAATTATTATAAAACTTCATTTGAATAGTATTTCTACCAATTAATAAATCGGCTGGTCCATTATCATTCAATACTTTTACAATAGAATTTAATCCTTCAAGAGCTCTCCTCGCATTTACAATTCCTGCTTCTGCAAATTCAGCTATAAACCCGTGACCACCGTAGTCTCCTCCACGCTTCTTTAGAATAACATCTTCAAAATTCTCTCTAGTGTAGTTTAAGATTTTTGAGGCATTATCCTTGTTTAAGATGACTCTGCGGGCTTCATCCTCTATGATTTTCATAGCAATTTGTAGGTCTTGAATCCTTAAATTATTCAAACAATTGACATATGCACCAATACCTTGGTTAAAAGCTTGATTAAAAATCTGGTTACTCATTTATTCTAATTTCCTTATTTACCATAGCAGTCAATGATAGAGTTGAATTCACTAAAGCACCTGCTTGATATTTTTCGTCATCAGTAAATAAGCTATAGTCCATCCCAGTTAAAGATAAATTAGCTAAATAAATTCCTTCTGTTTGTTTTTCGGTTAGTTCTATTAATTCCGTAACTTCTATTACTTTTTCTTTAAGTTGTCTAGCTAACAATTCTACCTTTTTCTGTTCCTCTATAGCCTCTTTTGCAACTTCTTCATTTTTCCTATTAGCTACTACACCAGCGCCTACAGAAGCGGTCAACATAACGCCTGCAATTCCCCAACCGACAGGACCAGCTAATGCTAAAAATGCGTTACCTGCTGCCACTCCACCGCCACCAGCTGCTAAACTTCCACCACCTAACCAAGCCAGGGCGGCGCTATTTGCTGCAGCACCTGTCAAACTTGAAATTGCAGTACCTGTTGATGCAACACCAAATGTAGTTGCAACACCCATAGCGACAGTAGGTCCTAAAGTTGCAACTGTTACCCCTAAAGCACTTAAAGAAGTTGTGGCTACTGTACTGCCGCTGACCAATTCAGCTTCTTTAATCGCCTGTGTAATAGCTTCTTGCTTATCCTCAAAATATTGTATTTCAACGTCAATTTTTTCTAATTTCGCTTCAAACTCCTTTGGTTTATTTGCTAGTTTGTTAATTCTTTCTTCAACAATTTTTACAACTTTGATAGCTTTATCCCTAACCTGATAAAGCTCTATTGATTTATTAGCCAAGTTATCAGCTTCCTCATTATAACAACTAATAGCTTCATTATATCCATCAACAGCTTCTTGTCTTAGTTTAGAATTAAAAAGGTCTACCGATTCAATTTGTTCTTTTGTATTATTCGCTATTTTCCCAGCTTCGTTAAATGTTTGAGAAGTCACATTTGATATCTGATTTGCTACATCTCCAGCAACTTCAACGGCTTTCCCTGAGACATCTGAGACAACATTACCAACTTGGCCTGATACTTCACCTATAGTTTTTGCAGATTCTGTAATAACTTCTCCAGTAAATTTACTCGCTTCATTTAAGGCTTCGCTAGTAGCAGAACCGACATCATTCAATACTTTACCAGCTTCCTTTGCAATGTTGTCTGCAAACTTAAAAAAATCCATAATAACACTCCTTTTAATCTACTTAGATTTATTATCTTATTTATCATTATAAATGTCAATAATAATATATATTTCTTTTAAATGCTTTCATTTTACTTACCGTTTATTTTTGTGTACAATAGTCCTATGAAAATCTTAGTTACGTCGGGCGGTACCAGTGAAGCTATCGATAGCGTCCGCTCTATCACGAACCATTCTACAGGTCGCTTGGGGAAAATCATCACCGAAACACTACTTGCTGCTGGTCATGAGGTTTGTTTGATTACTACTAACAGAGCTCTTAAGCCAGAACCTCATCCCCATTTAACCATTCGAGAAATCAAAAATACGAATGACCTCCTTTTAGAGATGAAAGAGCGTGTTCAAGATTATCAGGTTTTGATTCATTCGATTGCTGTATCTGACTATACTCCTGTTTATATGACAGGACTTGAGGAAGTTAAGGAGAGTTCCAATCTAGAAGAATTCCTAAGCAAGCAAAATCATCAAGCTAAGATCTCTTCAAATGATGAAGTACAGATTTTGTTTTTGAAAAAAACACCCAAGATCATCTCTCTAGTCAAAGAATGGAATCCTGCTATTCATCTGATTGGTTTCAAGCTGCTGGTTGATGTTACTGAGGATTATCTCGTAGAGATTGCTAGACAGAGTCTTGTCAAGAACCAGGCAGACTTAATCATTGCTAATGACCTGACTCAAATCTCAGCAAATCAGCATCATGCAATCTTTGTTGAGAGAGAGCAACTTCAAACAGTTCAAACCAAAGAGGAAATTGCAAATCTCCTCCTTGAAAAAATTCAAGCATACGATTCTTAGAAAGGAAAGCCATGGCAAATATTCTCATCGCAGTGACAGGTTCCATTGCATCCTATAAAGCAGCTGATCTCGTCAGTTCTTTGAAAAAACAAGGCCATAATGTCACTGTCTTAATGACCGAGGCGACGAGAGAGTTTATCCAACCTTTGACACTACAGGTACTCTCTCAAAATCCTGTTCACCTTGATGTCATGCAGGAACCCTATCCTGATCAAGTCAATCATATCGAAAGAGGCAAAGAAACCGACCTTTTTATCGTCGTCCCTGCTACCGCTAATACCATTGCCAAACTAGCACATGGTTTTGCGGATAACATGGTTACGAGTACAGCTCTTGCCCTGCCAGACCATGTCAAAAAGTTAGTCGCACCAGCCATGAACACAAAAATGTATGACCACCCGGCAACTCAGGCTAATCTAAAAACATTAGAGACCTATGGTTATCAGATAATCTCTCCCAAGGAATCTCTACTAGCCTGTGGCGATCACGGCAAAGGTGCCCTAGCTGACCTGAATACTATTTTAGAAAGAATAAAGGAAACCCTCGATGAACAAACGCTCTAACATTGCCCCAATTGCTATCTTTTTTGCGACCATGCTCGTTATCCACTTTTTGAGCTCTCTCCTATTTAATCTTTTCCCATTTCCAATCAAACCAACTATCGTTCATATTCCAGTAATCATTGCTAGTATTATTTACGGCCCGCGAGTTGGTGTTACACTTGGTTTCTTGATGGGGCTACTTAGCTTAACGGTTAACACGATTACAATCCTTCCAACTAGCTATCTATTCTCACCTTTTGTACCAAACGGAAACATCTATTCCGCAATGATCGCCATCCTACCTCGCATTTTGATTGGTCTGACTCCTTACCTAGTTTATAAATTATTGAAAAACAGAACGGGTCTCATCATTGCTGGTGCTCTCGGTTCCCTTACCAACACCGTCTTTGTACTTGGGGGAATCTTCTTTCTTTTTGGAAATGTCTTCAACGGTAATATCCAAAAACTCCTGGCAACGGTTATCTCTACAAACTCAATTGCTGAACTCGTCATCTCTGCAGTTCTAACGGCAGCAATTGTCCCACGTCTCGAAACCTTGAAGAAATAAACATAATTCCACTTTCAGCCTTGAAGGTGGAATTTTAGTTTTCACCAGTAAAGGCTCATCTTCTATCCATAAATGGTTATTTACCAAGGAGTCATTCGTTCAAAATTTTGAAAATATATGAAAATCCTTTGAATCTACCACCCATACTTTTGAAAATTTCCAATGAAATCAAAATAAATTCTTGACATGTCTATCTTTTTATTGTACTATACTTGTGTATATACAGATAAATGGAGGTTCTTATGGATATACGAAAAAAAACGCAGTTTATGACCATGACTGCACTACTCACAGCAATCGCAATTTTGATTCCGATCATTATGCCTTTTAAAATCGTCATCCCACCAGCTTCTTACACTTTAGGAAGCCATATCGCCATCTTTATTGCTATGTTTCTCTCACCTTTGATGGCTGGTTTTGTGATCATCGCTTCTAGTCTCGGTTTCCTGATGGCAGGCTACCCTATGGTTATCGTACTGCGCGCCTTTTCTCACATCGTTTTTGGTATTTTGGGAGCATTTTACTTAAAAAAATTCCCTGAAACCTTGGATAAACCAAAAGCATCTTGGATTTTTAACTTTGTTTTGGGTGTTGTTCATGCTATCGCTGAAGTACTGGCTTGTATCATCTTCTATGCCACTTCAGGGACTAACGTTGAAAATATGTTTTATGTTCTCTTTGTCCTAGTTGGATTTGGCACAATCGTTCATAGTATGGTAGACTATACATTAGCACTAGCTGTCTATAAAGTGCTTCGAAAACGTCGCTAAAAGAAAAAGCTATGACAAAAGATCGCAAACAAGCTCTTCTCAAACTTTTAAAAGAGTCACCAAAAGCTCTCAATGGTCAAACTCTGGCTGAACACTTTCATGTCACGCGCCAAATTATCGTCCAAGACATTGCCATCTTGAGAGCCGATGGTGCTCCTATCCTATCCACCAATCGTGGCTATATCTATAAAGAAAATGATGCCAGCCCCTACGTTCACAAACTCTTTAAAGTGAAACATGAACTGGAAGAAATCGGGCAGGAACTTCTAGCTATTGTAGATAATGGCGGACGCGTTCAAAATATCTTAATTGATCATCCCGTTTATGGTGAAATTGAAACTCTGCTCAAACTTACCTGTCGTCGAGATGTCCAGCACTTTCTGGAACAAGTTGAAAATTCTGACTTTAAACCACTTTCTGAATTGACAGACGGCATCCATTACCACCTTGTTGAAGCTGAAGCACAACAAGACCTCCACTATATCGAGGAGGCCTTGGATCAACTTGGTTATTTAGTAAAAGACTAGAAGATTTTCTTTTCCCAGCCATCTTCAGTACGGTGGAGGTAGAAAAACTCCGACTTATCAGGCGCTTCCATCATTTCCATCAAAGGTAACATATCATAGGCCAGATCCAAGTTTGGAATCTGGTCTTTTTGTACCCAAGAAACTTCCCCTTCTTCTGATGATTGAAGAGTTCCAGTAAACTTGGTCGCCTTATAACAAAAGACAATGTAGCGCCCGCCTGTATCCAGAGGCCAATTTTTAATACCGACCAGTTGGGGATTTTGGATCGTCAGACCTGTTTCTTCATAGATTTCACGAATGACAGACTCTGCGAAAGCCTCGCCATTTTCTACATGACCTCCAGGAAAGGCATAACCAGACCAGCGGTTGCTTTCGGGCGAACGATACTGCATGACTACACGCTTGGTTTCAATGTCTTCAATCAGACAGATATTGGTTAAAATGGTTGCTTGCGCACGGGACATAAATTTACTCACTTTCTAATTTGTTATATGACTTCTTCGAACTTAATATCAGATTTCATGATAAAGGGATTAATCAACTCATGATAATAGTATACATCATGAAGCAAATATCCTTTTTTAATGACAATTTCTTGTTCCCTAACTTCATAATCAATCGTGATTGGAACAGGAGGATTTGGAATAAAGACGAAAACGACAATTACAAATAACCAGATATAAAAACTACAAATCGCACTGCGCACTCCTTCAAGGAAGCGATATTTCTTCTTTAAAAAGTAAATAAAAATATGCGAAATAGAGAGGATAATTGGAACAAAAAGCTTTGTATTCCACGCTATGGGAATAAATTTCAGTCCAAATATCCCAAATAGAAGATCAAGAATTGCAAAGGACCTCAAAAAGCGAATATAGAAAGTTAAAATCAGGAGAAAGAGCCAAATATCCCAAATAATCGGAGTAAATGATAAACCAAATGACCATAATAGGACATGAACAATAACAAATGCTATCAGTAAGGAATATAGGACAGTATAAATAAGCTTGTTAAAAGTACTCGAATTTTTCACTATTTATTTCTCCTTTAAATTCAAACTACTAACTAATGACTAATATCTATCACTTTTAAATTATCTCAGCCATTATTTTAACACAAATTGTTACATATAAAATTTTTAGTTTAAATTACTTCCATAATAAAGCATCTTATGATTTTGAACCTTTAAAGGGACACTAGGGCCCGAACGATAACTTTTACCAGTTTTACCAGAATAGTAGTAAGAAACAGAATAAAGGGCATCTGGCAACTCTGCATTATCTACTCCATTCTTGATAAACTCTTTCAGACCGCCCTTGCTATCAAAATAATCTTTCTCACCCTCTTCTAAAACAATATCGCGATAGATGATGTATCCTTTAATCATTTCTTTTTCTAAGAATTCATCAATAGGGAGATCATATAAACCTTGAAAAGCTTTCCCTTCCTTACGGTTCTTTTCAATGAGAGCATAATAGTCTTGGATATTTTCAGATTCAGTATCGACACTCCAGTAACTATTCACATATTCTAGATTTGGATTTTCATATTGCTTGAAAAAACTCTCTACCTTGTCTTTATTAGAAACACTGACAGGATGCTGGTTGAGTAGTTTATGAGCCATGCCTGAAAATTCTTGTAACATGGTTTTCGTAGTCCCATCATAGGCTAGTTCTTCATCAGTCTTTTGGGGATTGTATTTCGAGGACTTTGGACGATAAAACAAGGCATGTCTCACAGTGACTCTACTTCCATCAACCTCTTCACTATAATTGTATTCAATTTTGTATTTTTCAGAAGTCCATTTATCTCTAGAAAACTTCGTAACCTTCATATCTCCTTTAAAACCATACAAATCAAGGGTTCTTCTTACTGCTGTCTCTACTTCCGCTTGATTTGCTTCAGGAAAAATATCATAAGTTGTTGTAAAGATAAGGAAGGCAAAACGTAGAATAAAGAATAAAGGGACAATATTTATAATACAGAAAATTAACAGTAACCATTTTTTCATTACTTGCTTCTCCTTATTAATAAAAGATTATAATTTCTTTGAAGCTTTAATTTTTTCTATACTGAACGATAAGGGATCTTCGAACTTTCTATCTCTATATCAGGATTGGCAAGTTTGAGATAAGGAGCAATATAGTCTGCATCCGTAACCTTCGGCCCTAGAATAACTTTTGAGTATTTCAAAGGAGCCAGATTGATGTATACAAATAAATCATATCTACCATTATCTTTCGGGCTTAATACGATATACTTCCTAAAATCGTTATAGTTAACTTTATCAAAAACTTCTAACCCAATTTCTTCTTTCTTCAGGTACTTTTCATTTAATAAATCCTTATCTTTATCTAAACTTTTATTATGATTTTCAATAAGTGTTTTTACAGAAGTATCATCTAGATTAATTAGAATACGATACTCCATCTCATATTCGTAATCTTTCACTTTAAAAAGATAAGAAATCTTTTTTAATTTCTCCGCCAAGTCACTTAGTGGAGTTTCACCTTCAAACTCTTGCATTTTTTCAAAAATTTGTTTTAGATTATCTAGAGCTTTACCAACATCTGATTCATCTTTAGCGCCAGAATTCAAATCTAAGTAATGAACTTTAACAAACTCTATCGATTTATGAGCAACTATATCTTCAAGATAAGACAGATCATATTCAAGGAATGCTCCCTGAGATGAATCTGCATATTCCTTCCACATAGGTAAACTATCAGATACCGTGGTTAGAGAAGATATAAAAACATTGGAAGTTTGATATTGTTGGAAAAACGTATTATCTATACCCAAATAATCATATATTACTCTTCCTTCCATCGGGTCGTTTAACTGTTTTAGATTAGTAAGTCGTAAAAATGGAGGTTGAGTTTCAGAATTATTTTCATTTTTCCAGTCGGCTTTTATGAGGTAGTTTGTTAAAGTATCAATCTTAGTATAATGTCCAAAGGAACCAATTTCTTTCAACTCATTTGCATCAACAGTCAATTTAGAACGTATATAGTATATAATCTTATCCGCTTGTTTTAAAAGTTGATTAGCTTCCGATGACAGGATAAATTCTGAATCACTTTGCTCATTTAAATAATCATTATCATACTTCTCAATTAACTTAATAGCTTGGTTGCGGATGATATCCGAATCATTTTCTTCTGCTATCTTTCGAACAACATCAATCGAATCTTTAATTACAACATCAAAGCGTCTTGACATAAAATCCAAATATTTCCCAACAGAATCAGATTGAGGGTTATTGATATAATAATTATTAATTGTCTTTAAGTGCTCAAATTGAAAAATTGAAACAAGCTCATCTAATCGAAAATACCCATATATAGCATTTTCAAAACCATTATTTTCAAATATAAATCTGATCAATGATTCATATTTCCTCTTAAAATAGATTCTTCTTTCTTCTGGTAAACTATTTTGTTCAAATAATTTATAAAAAACCATAAGTATGCTAAAAACGAGTGATTTAGTTTCCTCAAAACCATCATCTAACACTAATTCAAGGATTCTTAAAAAATAACTTTCATCTTCAAATAATATAGAATATTCTTCATATTCCATTGTAAAGAATAAATATCTATACAAAATCATGAAATATCCAAGACTTCCAAACCAATTAAATGACTGGACATTATTTAATAATATTTTATTTAGTGTAACTAATATATTTTTTGCTGCGATCTTACCTATTTTTTCTATTAAATTCATACAAACATACAGAACCTTGTCTGCATATTTTAATTGTTATTCTTCAGATAACTCTAAATATTGATTAATAAAGATTTCAAGTTCGGATTTCAGTTTATTTTCGTCCA
Source organism: Streptococcaceae bacterium AF54-32pH5A (assembly GCA_027682205.1). Classification (GTDB taxonomy): domain Bacteria; phylum Bacillota; class Bacilli; order Lactobacillales; family Streptococcaceae; genus Streptococcus. The sequence continues at coordinate 169,547 of JAQDAD010000001.1, read as the reverse complement.
ACGAGTCAAAATGATTCTTTAATTCAGATGCACTAAATTTACCTGTAAAATAATTTAACACTTCCATTTTATTTCCTTTTAAAATTCTAATCCAACACCTTGACTTCTAGCATCATATCACGGATCTGAGCTGCCAGTTCAAAATCAAGCACTTCGACGGCTTCCTGCATTTGTTTTTCTAGTTTCTTGACTAATTCTTTGCGCTCTTGTTTGTTGAGGCTGTTGATGTCAACTTCCTTGTCCTCTTCCTTAGCAACTGCCTTGGTTACGGCGATTAGGTCACGGATTTCCTTCTTAATAGTTTGTGGCACAATACCATGTTCTTCATTATAAGCCATCTGGATTTTCCGACGGCGGGCCGTTTCATCAATAGCACGTTGCATAGACTGAGTCATCGTATCCGCATACATGATGACATGCCCTTCGCTGTTACGAGCAGCACGTCCAATGGTCTGGATTAAGCCACGTTCGTTACGAAGGAAACCTTCCTTATCAGCGTCTAAAATAGCAACCAAGCTTACTTCAGGAACGTCAATCCCTTCACGGAGGAGGTTGATTCCGACCAAGACATCAAAGACACCCAAACGCAGGTCACGGATAATCTCCGTCCGTTCCAAGGTCTTGATATCCGAGTGCATATACTTGACCTTGATGCCCATTTCCTTGAAGTAGTCGGTCAAGTCTTCTGCCATTTTCTTAGTCAAAGTGGTAATAAAGGTTCGTTCATTCTTTTCAACACGGGCATTTATTTCGCCTAAGAGATCATCAATTTGCCCCATAGTTGGACGGACTTCCACCTCTGGATCCAAGAGTCCCGTTGGACGAATAATTTGTTCAATCACTGTCTCGGTCTGTTCATTTTCATAGTCACCAGGTGTCGCTGAAACATAAATAATCTGGTGAACATGACTCTCAAACTCCTCTCGACGGAGAGGACGATTGTCCAAGGCAGACGGTAGACGGAAACCATAATTAACCAGCATTTCCTTACGCGAACGGTCTCCATTATACATTCCCTTGATCTGCCCCATGGTCATGTGGCTCTCGTCAATCATGATTAAGAACTCATCTGGGAAGAAGTCAAGAAGCGTATAAGGAGGCTCTCCTTCGCTACGACCATCCATGTGACGTGAGTAGTTCTCAACCCCATTTGTATAACCCATCTCACGCAACATCTCGATATCATACTCTGTCCGTTGCTTCAAACGCTGGGCTTCTAGCAGTTTGCCTTCCTTTTCAAAGACAGCTAACTGCTCCTCCAACTCCGCCTGAATCTTGGCAATAGCAACTTCCATGTGATCATCATTGGTCACAAAGTGAGTAGCGGGGAAAATCGCCAGATGATCCACTTCTCCCAACACCTGACCTGTCAGAGCCTCAACTTCACGAATACGGTCAATTTCGTCTCCAAAGAATTCTACTCGAAAGGCGTGTTCATCTCGGGAAGCTGGGAAAATCTCCACCACATCCCCACGCACACGAAATCTTCCCCGTTGGAAATCAATGTCATTACGCTCAAACTGTATATCGACCAAGTCATTCAAGAGTTTGTCACGAGAAATCTCAAGACCCGGACGGAGACTTACGACGCTATCAGCATATTCCTTGGGCGAACCCAGACCGTAGATACAAGAGACCGAGGCAACGACAATGACATCATTACGCTCCAGAAGGGCGGAAGTCGCTGAGTGGCGGAGCTTGTCAATCTCGTCATTAACAGAACTGTCCTTCTCAATGTAGGTATCGCTAGAAGGTACATAGGCCTCTGGCTGGTAATAATCATAGTAGGATACAAAGTACTCAACAGCATTTTCAGGGAAAAATTCCTTAAATTCTCCATAGAGCTGACCAGCTAGGGTTTTGTTATGGGCAATGACCAAAGTTGGTTTATTGACCTTGGAAATGACCTGACTCATGGTATAAGTCTTCCCAGTACCAGTCGCCCCCATCAGAATCTGAGCTTTTTCTCCACCTTCGATATTATCAACCAACTGCTCGATAGCTTGGGGTTGGTCTCCTGAAGGTTGGTATTTTGATACTAGTTTAAATTGATTGTCTGTAATTCGATTGATCATAAGAATCCTCTCTCGATTTTCTATTCCTATTTTAGCATACTTGTAGCATTTTCACGAAGAAAAGGACGGACCCAAGTCACATCCTTTCATTTTCTTTCTTTAATTGATAAGCGAGATAGACAATCAGCAATAGCAATACCAGACTTGTCATGATAGAACCTTCTATGCCAAAAGAACTACCTGATAACCATCCTTGATTGCCTTGTGGTAAAAAGGTCATTAGAGACGTTCCTGATGGTTGTCCACTAACTAAAATCCCAAAGAGATTTCCTTGAGCAAAATTCCAAGCCCCATGAATACCTGCAATACCCCAAACTGTATCGGTTTTGAGAAGGTAAAGAGCCATGGCAATCCCGAATAAAAAGAGATTCACTAGAGATAGAGGTGTTAAACCAGAATTCCCCATATGAAGCAGGGTAAAAAATATGCTAGATATAACAACAGCAAGTTTTAGATTTGTTCTTGAGGCCAATTGAGGTAGGAGCCAAGCACGGGACACCACTTCTTCTGCTGTCCCCTGTAAAATCCAAAATGGGATAGTAAAGACAACAAAAGTAAGCGAATAAGGATTCAAGTGAATGGACTCCAAACGATATTGCCCTAAGCCCACCAAACCTAACAAGGTCAGAAGAAAAAGTGCCAAACCTAGGCCAAATCCTTTAAGAAAATTGCTGAAGAAATTCTCTCTATAAAATCCTAAAGTTCGAATAGGTCTTTTCTCAATTTTTCTAGTCCATCTGAATACAGTGTTGAGTATAAAACCAAAGGCCAGCAATTCTAAAATTAAACGAAAGTCACTTGTTTTATCCGTCAAGCTCTCCTGCAAGGTCTGCAAGTAGGTTGCAAGATTTTGACCAGCCTCTCCAAAATTTCTAGCAAGTCCGATAAGAGCTAACAAGCTAATACCATACAAAGTATATGCAACAAACTCTCCTATAAAGACAAAAACAAAGGCTAACAAGGGGCTTGTGTAGATATTTAAACTCATTTTTGAAGCTTGGAAGTCTTTAAATATTCTTTTATTCTTCATGTTCCTACCCTCATTTCTTCTATTATATGCTATTATTATAGCACTTTGTAGTGGCAATTCAATAAAGGAATAAAGAGCTTCGATGTTATATCTTCTGACATATAAGTCCTTGAAATTTGCTTTTTCTACCTTTTTCTGATATAATGAAAAAATATTCGGAAAGGAGACTAAAAATGAAGAAAAAAATCATAGCATTTTTGCTAATTTTATTTCCCATTTTCTCACTAGGAGTAGTAAAAGCTGACACAGTTAAATCTAAGTATGTTATTGCAAGTGATTCATCTTTTGCTCCCTTCGTATTTCAAAATTCAAGCAACGAGTACACTGGTATTGATATGGACTTGATCAAGGCTATTGCCAAGGATCAAGGTTTTGAAATTGAGATTACTAACCCAGGATTTGATGCAGCCATTAGCGCCGTTCAGGCTGGACAAGCAGATGGTATTATCGCAGGAATGTCTGTTACGGACGCTCGTAAAGCAACGTTTGACTTCTCAGATTCCTACTACACTGCTAATACCATTCTCGGTGTAAAAGAATCCAGTACCATCGCTTCTTATGAAGACCTCAAGGATAAGACAGTTGGTGTTAAAAACGGGACGGCTTCTCAAACATTCCTTACTGAGAACCAAAGCAAATACGGTTACAAGATTAAAACTTTTGCAGATGGTGCATCAATGTATGACAGTCTCAATACTGGGGCTATCGATGCCGTGATGGATGATGAGCCTGTTCTCAAATATTCGATTAACCAAGGTCAAAAGTTGAAAACGCCGATCGCTGGAACTCCAATCGGCGAAACAGCCTTTGCCGTCAAGAAAGGCAGTAATCCTGAATTGATCCAAATGTTCAATAAGGGGCTTGCCAACCTCAAAGCAAACGGAGAATTTCAAAAAATTCTCGACAAGTATCTAGCCAGCGAAGCATCAACTACTTCTACAAATACAGTTGACGAAACCACTATCTGGGGTTTGCTTCAAAACAACTACAAGCAACTCCTTAGCGGGCTTGGAATCACTCTCGCTTTAGCACTTATCTCGTTTGCGATTGCGATCGTGATTGGGATTATCTTTGGTATGTTCAGCGTTAGTCCATACAAATCACTCAGAGTTATTTCAGAGATTTTTGTGGATGTCATTCGTGGTATTCCTTTGATGATTCTTGCAGCCTTCATCTTCTGGGGAATTCCAAACCTTATCGAATCAGTCACAGGCCAACAAAGTCCAATTAACGACTTTGTTGCTGGTACCATTGCCCTTTCGCTAAATTCAGCTGCTTATATTGCTGAAATCGTTCGTGGTGGTATCCAAGCCGTTCCAGTTGGACAAATGGAAGCCAGCCGCAGTCTTGGTATCTCCTATGGAAAAACCATGCGTAAGATTATCTTGCCACAAGCAACTAAACTAATGCTTCCAAACTTCGTCAACCAGTTCGTTATTGCGTTGAAAGATACAACTATCGTGTCAGCTATCGGTCTGGTAGAACTCTTCCAAACAGGTAAGATTATCATCGCCCGTAACTACCAAAGTTTCAAGATGTATGCAATCCTTGCTATCTCCTATCTTGTAATTATCACGCTTTTGACTAGACTAGCGAAACGCTTAGAAAAGAGGATTCGTTAATGGCAAAACTAAAAATTGATGTAAATGATTTGCATAAGTATTATGGAAAAAATGAGGTTTTAAAGGGAATCACAACTAAATTCTATGAAGGCGATGTTGTTTGTATCATTGGTCCTTCTGGTTCTGGTAAATCCACTTTCCTCCGTAGCCTTAACCTTCTTGAGGAGGTAACGAGCGGTCACATCACTGTGAATGGTTATGATTTGACGGATAAAGCAACGAACGTGGATCATGTTCGTGAAAATATCGGAATGGTGTTTCAACACTTTAATCTCTTCCCACATATGACCGTATTGGAAAATATCACTTTTGCTCCTATTGAACACAAACGGATGACCAAAGAAGAAGCTGAGAAATTAGGAATGGAACTCCTTGAAAAAGTTGGACTTGCTGATAAAGCTAATGCAAATCCTGAAAGCTTATCCGGTGGACAAAAACAACGTGTGGCTATCGCTCGCGGTTTAGCAATGAATCCTGATATTATGCTCTTTGACGAACCAACTTCTGCCCTTGACCCTGAGATGGTCGGTGATGTTCTCAACGTTATGAAAGAGTTGGCTGAACAAGGCATGACCATGATTATCGTAACCCACGAAATGGGGTTTGCTCGTAAGGTTGCTAATCGAGTTATCTTTACGGCAGACGGTGAATTCTTAGAAGATGGTACACCTGATCAAATCTTTGATAACCCACAACACCCTCGTCTAAAAGAATTTTTAGACAAGGTTCTAAACGCCTAGAAAAGCTGCAAGGTTACACTTGCAGCTTTTTTGTTGCTTATATTGGATTTTTGGATTTTTTAGAAAATTATGATAAAATAGAGGGTATGAAAATGAGGGATTCCTCATGCCTAGTTTGACTAGGAAACAAAATAGAAATTAGGTAGCTGGATGTCATCAAAAGTTATTATTACAATTTTCGGTGCTAGTGGAGATTTAGCTAAACGCAAGCTCTACCCTTCACTTTTTAGACTTTACAAATCAGGTAATTTGTCTGATCATTTTGCTGTTATTGGAACTGCACGTAGACCTTGGAGTAAGGAATATTTTGAGTCTGTTGTAGTCGAATCCATTTTAGACTTGGCAGATAGCGCTGAAGAGGCTCAAGCGTTTGCTAGTCATTTTTACTATCAAAGTCACGATGTCAATGACACAGAGCACTATATTGAATTACGCAAGCTTCAGGCTGAGTTAAATGAAAAATATCAAGCTGACCACAACAAGCTCTTCTTCCTCTCAATGGCACCACAATTTTTTGGTACCATCGCTAAACACCTCAAGTCAGAGCAAATCGTTGATGGTAAAGGCTTTGAACGTTTGATTGTTGAGAAACCTTTCGGTACAGACTATGCTACTGCAAGCAAACTAAACGAAGAACTCCTAGCAACATTTGACGAAGAACAAATTTTCCGTATCGACCATTATCTTGGTAAGGAAATGATTCAAAGCATCTTTGCTATTCGCTTTGCCAATATGATTTTCGAAAATGTTTGGAATCGAGAGCATATCGATAATGTTCAGATCACCTTTGCAGAACGTCTAGGTGTTGAAGAACGTGGTGGCTACTATGATGAATCAGGTGCTCTTCGCGACATGGTTCAAAACCATACCCTCCAACTTCTGTCACTCCTTGCTATGGACAAGCCTGCCAGCTTTACAAAGGATGACATTCGTGCGGAGAAAATCAAGGTCTTCAAGAACCTTTACCATCCTTCAGATGAAGAGTTGAAAGAATACTTTATCCGTGGTCAATATCGTTCTGGTAAAGTTGATGGTATGAAATACATTTCTTACCGCAGCGAACCAAATGTAAACCCTGAATCTATGACAGAAACCTTTGCTTCAGGTGCCTTCTTTGTAGATACTGACCGCTTCCGTGATGTACCTTTCTTCTTCCGTACAGGTAAACGTCTAACTGAAAAAGGTACTCACGTGAACATTGTCTTCAAACAAATGGATTCCATTTTTGGAGAACCCCTAGCACCGAATATTTTGACAATCTACATCCAACCAACAGAAGGATTTTCACTTAGCCTTAATGGGAAAGAGGTTGGAGAAGAGTTTAAACTTGCACCTAATTCACTTGATTACAGAACAGATGCGACTGCTACAGGTGCTTCACCAGATCCATATGAAAAACTGATCTACGATGTTTTAAACAACAACTCAACAAACTTTAGCCACTGGGAAGAGGTTAGCGCTTCTTGGGAATTGATTGACCGTATCGAGAAGTTGTGGGCTGATAATGGCGCTCCTCTTCATGATTATAAATCAGGTAGCATGGGACCACAAGCCAGCTTTGATTTACTTGAAAAATACGGTGCTAAATGGACTTGGCAACCTGATCTACCGCTAGCTGACCGACAGTGAAAACCATTATTACCAATACGATATAGAAAACTAACTCGTCCGAGCCGAGATCAAAAAGCCCGCCTGCAACACCGAGATTTGGACCTACGCCTACGACCCGTTCGGACGAAGACTGAGTAAGGAAAGAAAAGACAAACTTGCCTGGAGGAGTTGACGAACATTTATATTCTAATCAAGGGCATAGAGGCCGCTGGACCAATTTGGGGCGCGGTAGGTTAATTGATAGGCGAGCAATGTTGCAACAACTTAAAAAATGCACAAGATAGGAGTATATTATTATGTTTAGTTTGAAAACAGCAGTTAAAAATTTTTCTAATATTTATGGTCAACTTTCTCGTAAGGAGATCGATTTTGGGGAAATTATAATTGACGAAAAAATATTACAAGATAATGCGTCTATCATTAACTATTTTTTCAATTTGATAACATTAAATCCTCAAATTCATATAGGTCAGCCATTTAATTTAATTTTTGCATCATCTGAAAATCAAGAAGGCTTAGTAGGATGGCAAGAAGCCATAAACATAGAGAATTATCTCTATATAGCTAATCAAAATGACGAACCTATATTAATTTCAAAGGAAACCCTTGAAATCTTTTCTTTACGATTAGGATCAAAATCTCCTAAAAAAATAGCTTCTTCTTTAGGAGATTTTATACAAACATTGTCTGAAATAATGGCATTGTCGGAAAAATTCTTTTCGAAAAATATTAATAATGATGATTATTTTATTCTAGAGGACGATGAATTTATTGCTGAACTTAATGTTTATTTTCAGTCAACTAAACTATGTATTGAAGTAAAAAACTTCTATAATTTTTTCTTTGAATAATTGGGAATAACAAGCAAACCGTAGCTTGCATAAATTTTCAAATTTATAGGTAGCAAGCTTTAGCCCGCATGAAACCTCCAATCCCGACGCTGTGTGGGCAATTGCTGCCGATATTGCCAAATCTAATGGAGGAACAACATTAAAAATGTTAATTGAAGCTAGAAAAATTATCATGCCTACGTGGGATCAAAATAACCAAGCAAGCATTAAAGCATGGGAAGATATTTCATCAGAGTATACAACATGCGCTTCTGGTACTGTAACAGGCGTTATTGGCAAAGATCTGCGACCAGGAAATATATGGGAAAATAGAGAATTACCCGCTTTGAAGAACATTCCTAATATAACAATAATAGTAATAATAGATCCTAAAACAAAGATTTCAACTGTTATATTTCAAAGGTGATTACTATGGATGATTTCGTAATTGAAAAAATTTCAAGAGGTATGTTAATTGTTTCTTTAAATGGGCATGAAATTTCATTTGAAGGAGAAATGTTCTTTCCAAATAATGAGTTTCACTTTTCCCTATATGCGAAAACAGCAAAATTTACTAAGACCAACCAAATTTTAAGCAAGGAAGAGTTAGATAATATTTTAGAACATTTAAAAAAAGAATTTATTTTAAAAAATAGAGTATTAGACATAATTTTCTAAATTTAATTATCAACTGTAAAGTAGCCCAAGCAAGCAGTAGACCACATGAAACCTCCAATCCTGACGTAAGGTGTGCGGTATGCACACACACGGGTTCTGCCTTTCAGACGCCCCCACCCCCAACAGCAAGCAAGCCGTAATCTAAACAAAACCTTCAGTCCCAACGCAGGGTAGGTATATGCTGCCCACGCCCTCTTCAGGCCACCTGAAAAAGTGCAGGAACATATAGTGATGCAATTGCACAACTAATTGATGATATTGATTAATCATCTAAATGTGATAAGGAAAAGGCAAGAAAGATACAATCACTTCAAGCGAGAGCGCATAAAGCGTTGAAAAAAGGGAAATTAGAAATGTATGCTCCTGTAACTGCACAGGATTGGATTAATCTATTAAAAAGATTGTTTTTACTAAAGGAGATAATAATGAAACAGTTATTTAACGTTATTGATAATAAACTTTTGACGTTTGATACCAATGAAAATATGGATTGGCATTTTATTAATAACATTGAAGAAATGGAAACCTATCTATACAGTCAAACAACTGTAGATACTTGTTGGCTTGACTTAAGAGAAAATAACTCATTAATTCTAAAATTAACAAATGCTCAGGAGCGAGCCACTTGGGATAAAGAGATAGTTCCCATTATTCAATCAAGGCTAAAAGAGGTTGGTTACATAGAATACTTAAATGATATTGAAATGGATTTGTTTAATTGCCATCTAAATATTACCCATTTACTTAAAAATAAACTATGGAATTCCATTTTTAAAGCATATAAAAAAGGGAATTTCCCATGTGGCTGGCTGGGCTCCTACCCTGAAGGTAAATTAGTTGTTTTCAATCCCAATGCTAACTCAATGTAACAAAAAATATAAGCAAGCAGTAGACCACATGAAACTACCAATCCCGACGTAAGGTGTGCGGTATGCACACACACGGGTTCTACCTTTCAGACGACCCCACCCCCAACAGCAAGCAAGCCGTAGCCCGCATGAAACCTCCAATCCTGACGTAGGGCATTACAGTACACACGAACCCTTGGCACAAGTCCGCGACTTGACAACCGCAGAAGGCGAAAGCCAACAACAAATCCACTACTTCCACTGCGACCAAATCGCCATCCCGCGCGAGATGACCGATAAGAACTGCAACCTCTTGTGGTTTGGCGAATACATCGCATGGAAAAATCACTATAAATGTAAAAGTTATCTGACATAATGGATCAAATACAAGTTATGTTGAAACAACACAACATTCCTAGAGCAACTAGAAATTATGTTAGAAATATAAACGAAATGGGCCAACTGCCTTTATAATTGGAAAAAAATAATAGATTTTTTGTGAAAGGTAATAATTATGAAATTATTTGAAGTTTATAGCGATCTTTCCTCGCTTTCTGAAAAAAATGATATTTACGGCGATTTTGCTTATATTTTATAGGAAGGACATGCCTCTAAAAAAACTAGAAATGTTCCTAGCCCTGAAATATATATTGATCGACTAGGTCCTGATGTCCCAGAGGCCTATGTATCGAATAGAAGCTTGATAGTTTCCCAAAAAATTAAAGATTCTTTATTTACTTCAGGATTAACAGGATTTACTGCAATTCCTGCAGTCAAAAATAAAATCATTAAGTGTGATTGGAAAAATCTTTCAGAAGATTATTTTGAAAAATATTACTCCATTGATGATGTAATTGAGAAAGGCAGGCACAATCAATCAGTTGCAGACAAAATGCCAAATTTGTGGTGGATAAAAGCTAATGATTTTATTAGTTTTCATAAAAAATCTCCTCAAGAATGGGATTATGCTATTGATAATGAATCGGATTTTTATCATGGTACAGGGGATAAATTAGGAGTTTTTGTTTCAGAAAAAGCTAAAAGCTTTATGGAATCTTTATGCTTACCATTAAAATATAACGAACTTTGAATCATTTGTTCTTTAACAATTTTATTAGCAGTTAATATAGGGATTTTCTGAAAGATCGTCCCAAGACTTAGCACATCCACCATTTCAAACGTAACATACTCAGCCAGCTGATCGAAAAACAGAGCCACAAAGTATTCCACAAAAACGGACAAAGCAGCCGAAGGGAAGGGCAACAACCTTACCGGCGGCAACCGCCTCAAAAAATACAATGGCATCGAATACACCTACGACAACTAAACGGCAAGGATTAATTTCTAGGAAACAGGCAACAAGATTGCCTAGAATTATTGGTAAATGTTCCTAATTTTATTAATGTAAATATATTGGAAAGGGTTAATATGAACTACTTGATTAAGCCATTTGAATCAATTGGTGATTTTGTATTTGGTACTTCTCTTGAGGAAATACAAGAAAAATATGGAAAACCAGCAAGAATGGTTGAAGATAATATTATGAATAATAAGGTGGAATATAGGAATGCTTGTGAGTTAGTTTATGAAAACAATAAATTGGTTTATGGGTATTGCTTTAAAGATTCTAATCCCATATTAGGAGATATTGATATTTTTAAAAATTCAATCGAAGACCTTAAAGCCATCGATTCAGAATTTATCGAAGGAAAAAAATATATTCTTTTTAAGAATCTCGGAATTTGTATAGGAGGTATGACAGGGAAAAAAATTCCTGAAGGTAAATTATTAATTGCTTTTGATAAAAATCACCTTGATTTTTTTGAATGTTTTATCGAGGTCTAATCGAACTGTAGCAAATGAAACTTCCAATTCCGATGTAGAGTAAGCCACAGCCTACACAAAACCTCCAATTCTGACGCAGAGAATGTGTGGTACGATGGTTTAAATTAGGAGGAAATAATGTTTATAGTTTGTGCATACTGTGGTAATAAGTCTGAATTAACTCAGAATGATAAAGATTTTGTTAATCAAATGATGAAAACAGGCTCAGCAATATTTGAGATCTTTAGGATATAACATTTTAGGAGGTACTAAAATGTTAGGTGAATTAAAAATCATAGATGAATTTGCGGATAAATTTGATTTTCGAATGTTTGGTCCAGCTCTTTTAGAGAAAGAAGTTAGTTGGCCTGTAGATTATAATGGAAACCCTATGCTGTTTTTTATGGGGCTTCCTGCAAATTTATTTAATAAAAAGCTAGATATTAACTTGTATTGTAATATCTTTATTACTTACGATCATGAAGATGATCAACATTTATATGATTTGAGCGATAAAAATCCAGAACCAAATAAAAGTTCTTGTGTAATTTTAAGTGATATTCGTTCTTCAAAAGTAAAAAAGGTAAGCTGTATCGAACCTAGCAAAAAACTTTCAATCAGTGAGTCTGGTGATGAGTTACCATACTGGCTACAAGATCCTATTCAGAAACCAAATATGTCATTTCAATTTCAAATATATGCAGGAGAGATAGATAATATGTTCCAGCAAGATTTTGGAGATGAGTTTTATTATTTTTTCTGTAATGAAAATTGTTCAGAAGGTAATGTTTTTGTTCAAATTACCTAATGAAATATGTAGAGAAAACAGTACCTAAGAAAACCTTAAGTCCTGACGTAGGGTGTGTGCAGTACGCACGAATACTGTTTTGTATTTCAGACAACCTTATATATTGCGCTCCATGAAATAATCTGATTTTGCATCATTCTAGTAGGAATACGGCTCAATTGTTCCCTGAATCTTTACATGATGGTATTCGACATACAGGTGCAGCCAGTGTGATGCGCAATAAACGACCTAATAAGAAATGTTGATTATTTGACAAATTATAACTAAAAGGAGTAATGAAAATGAAAATTAAGAGTTTAGTTGAGAAAATGGGTGGAGTTCAAAGGTTTACATTTGAACCACTGATTCCTACATCTAGAAAATCAATGTCTAAATTTTTAGATATTACTAAAGAAGAATTTTCAGATTTCACGAAATGCCACTGCGTCAGATGCAGAATTGTTAATTAAGGGAAGTGTTCCTGCAAATGTTGCCATACCTTAAAATGTAGGAAGTAAGACATGAAAAAAAACAATCTAATTTTATTAATTAAAAATCAAATGTCAGATAAACAAAAAAATGAAAATGCTTTACATTTAAATACACTTTTACTAAGTTCGATAGAAAATCCTAGTATAGATAATGATTGTTTCATAGAATTATTTAGCTATTATTCTAACCTATCCCAAGGAGAAGTAAGCGAACTATTTAATTTGCTACAATCTTTAACCAAAAATGAAATCAATATAATTCAAGATTTTTTAGAATATATCTCCAAATTTGTCAAAGACTTAGGACTATATTGTGAATTTGAAAAATTTCTTATGGAGGTAAAATATATACAAGAACGAAATTATCTAGAGGAAAAAATTGAGTCTACTTTTCCAGTTTTCAAAGTTGATAAAAATAACATCATAAGTTTTGATGATAGTGATAACTCTTATATATATTCTATAATGCAACTATCTACTAAAACTTGGATTGAGATAACATACGATGATTTTCTCTCAATACTTGAATCACTAGAGTGGCAAGCCTTTACTAATAAGGCTATATTATATTTTACTCCTTGCTGTTTAAAATATATTTTTTCTAATTTATCTAAATTTCATTTATATGGTTACGTTGTTGACTTTTTATATATTGCCCTAAGAAACCAAAGTACGATATTTAACACTAGTCAAATCAACTTAATTATTGATTTTTTAAAATTAATCCAAAATTTTAACCAAGAAATTAGTGTTGAAACACAAAAAAGAATAACAAATACGATTCAACTTTATTTATAACTTCCCAGTCGCAAGGCCATACTTTCCCCACCGCCACCAATCCTGGAGCTAAAACTTGAAATTTTGTAGGAGAACACCAACCTAATACTGGCTTGCTACGAGGAAATGAGTCTCAAGATCTGTATGCTCAATGTTTAAAATGTAGTCAAATACAAGGAGGGGTAGTGGGGAAAATTAAGCGGCAAGCTAAAAAGCTAGGTATCCATCCTAGAGGTCACTACTTATCTTTATTAAAAAAGCACAAGAAGAAGCAGCAAACTCTGAACCTCCAAGTGTATGTTGATTGCTGCCTTTTAATATCAACTATAGTTTTTTCTTGAAGTAACTTTAGTTAGCTAAAATTTAGATTTTTTATACAGAAAGGTTTTGCAATGAATTTTTTTAAAACACATAATATTGACACTTATGGTGGTCCATTAGTTATGTTACCAAAATCGGATGCCAATATATGGCAGGGCTGTGTAGATTTAAAACCAGAAGAGCATTATTCTTTAGCTTGCTCTCAGCATAACTATTTATCTGTTTTAGCTGTAGAAGGCGTACAAACTATTATTTTAGGAGACGAACCTTTACCAACTTTTGCAGTACACAAACTAGATGCTAGTGAAATTTTTATATTCAGAGCTTATTGGATTAATGATGAATCACACATTGACACTCATATAAAAAATATAGTGGATGGTCATCATAAATATCAGCCATTAGAAGAAACATCAATTTTCATTAATGATATTGAATGGGTTATATTTGATAGTGCTTTCACTTTTAAAGATAAAGAAGATAGTCTAGAAGTAAAATTTACTCATAAAAATTGCTTGTATAAAATCCAAACGTATTTGTACGAAGCATCTGATATTTCTTTTTTAATTCACTCATTTAAATACTATAACGAACTATAGCCTAAAACACTCATTTTATAGATAAGGTGTAGTGCTGATTGTATGCGTTTCACCTTTTTAGCAAACTGCAGCCTGTATAACATGCCGGTTTAATATGTATGGTACGTTCCAGCAGCATGCACGCGTTTTTATCTATTATTATTCTCCATGGCATTCAAAAAAAATCGCCCGTAAAAGCAGTGACTTCAAGGTCGTCTTTACCGTACCCGATTTCTGCTGGCCGCCTCCGCCCGCTTCCCCTTCCGGGCCGTAAAGGGGTAAAGAGCCGTACCGCCACCAAACCGGCCTGGCCGATGCGCCATTCTTCCTCGGTTAAAATCCGCAAACGCTATATCGTGCGCACCGGCGATATGTTCCATTTGAACGACAAGTTCAGTAAAAGACTCCCTTGTCGAATCTGACCAAGATCCGATTAGGTCGCTAGGGAGCTTTAGCCTTTATCAACTTACATCGAATACGCATTGAACATTCTACAAAATTAAGAGAAACACAAGCTTCAAATGATAAAATTCTTAAGCGGATTTAGATATTTATGTAAAAAAATCTAGTTTAAAAATTGTATTCATCCTACTTTTAAAGTAAAATATTCTTATATACGATGATAATGATAAAATAGGTTTAGAGTTATTTATAAATCGAGTGAATTCAAAAGGAATGGTTGATATATCTGACTCATGAGGATATTCTTTTTTCAAAGACAAAGACATAAATATTTGCTATGAAAATATTCGTTATTTGGAAGAATAAATGTATGATTCTATAAAGAACATTACTAAAGTTTAACTGAAGCAAGTGCGAATTGTTAAATCAAGATCCTACAGTAGGTAGCAAGGTTATTTAAGGTAATTAAAATGATAAAACTATTTTTAAATCTAGAAGTAATTGATGGTTATCCTCCAGTGTCTATGGAAAGCGTTTGGGCAGAAGTGACTGAAGAAGGCTATTTTAAAATAAATAATATTCCTTTTTATAGCAAAGAAATCTCTTTTGGTGATATTGTTAGCGTCATACAAACGGAAGAAAATTACTTATTATATGATAAAACTATAATTCATAGTAAAAATAGTACATTGCGGATTGTTTTCTTTAATGAAAATCAGAAATTTAAAGATAAAATATTAACGAAACTAAAAGATCTTGGATGTGAGTTTGAAGCATTTAATGTCAATTTCTATTCAATAAACATACCCATTCAAGTAGATATAGAAGAAATCTATATTTTCTTAGATGAGTTTGTGGAAACTGACGATTTAGATTATGACACAGGGTATTTGGCACAATAATTTGTGCAAGCTATAACTAGAGTAATAGAAATTTTAAGACTATGTGATAGCAGCCACCTTTTACAGGAGACTCAATATGATAAAAACTGATTATTTTTGGTTTAAAGAATGTCCTATATGTGATGGACAAGGAAGATTAATTATAAAAAAAACATTAACTTTAATAAGTTATTTTTCTGTTGCGATGAGTGTATGAGTTGCTGGGAAAATGAAAATGTCTGGTTGGGTTACTCCTACTTCGTTAGCTAAGAAAATTAATAAATTAAATGGTAAATAAATTATGAAATCAATTTTAAGTTTAATTTTATCTCTAATAGTATCCTCTTCTTCTAATTTACCTTATGTTTCACATTACTCTTATGATTTTCAACATGGCTGGTTAAATATAGTTGTATCAGAATATAATAGTCAAAAAACTTGCGGAGATATAAGGATCAGTAATAATGAGTTACAATATAAGCTTTTTTGTGGGAAAGAAAATGGAAAAGGAATGATCCCGTTAAGTAAAATAAAATTCAAATATGAGAAAGATATTTTTTCTGCCCAAAGTATTATAAGTGGAAAAATATTTTTTTCAGTTAAATGTACACAAGAGCAATACAGATATATAGAAAAGTATCTTATTGTGTAATATGACCGCACGTTTTCACTAATTTTAATGGAGATTACAATATGAATAGCTTAAAAATTTTAGGGTGGGACAAAAAACCTAAAACTTTGTATAGATATATTAAAGAAGGAGATATTTTTGCATTCCAAATAAAAATAGACCTATTTGGTTTTGGCCGTATTTTATCAAAAAATCCATTAGGTGTATCTGCAGAGATATTTGATATCTTTCAACCCAATCCGGATGATTTATTTAAAAATTATGATTATGATAAACCATCTATACTGTTTATAACAATATTAGATGCACATTCTTTATTCCAAGAAAAATTAGATACTGAATGGCGCATCATTGCTAAAGATACTGATTATGATAATCCTTATACTGATATTTATACATCTGTTAACCCTATCATGAAAATTATGCATAATCCTGATTTTTCTAAAAAGATAGAAATTACAAAAGAAGAGGCAGTTTCTACAATAAAACAATTCCCTTGGAAAGATGAGTTTCCACGTCATCATTACCATATATTAGAGCTACTTATTAAGTGTAAGCCTGAATTATTCACACTTCCTTTATTAAACTTTATGGGATTTGAAAAGTTTATTTTAGACACTCTTTCTAAATCTAAAAAATAATAAAGTTAGTAGCCTTAAATTAGCTCAAGACATAACAAAATAATTAAGGTCGTCTAAAATACATTTTCATAAGGCCTTTCCCATATGCATTATTTTTTATTAATTCGACTACAACGCCAACAGCCAACTCATCGCCAATCATCAATGGGAAGTGCCGAACGCACGAACCCTTGGCACAAGTACGCAACTGGACCAACGAAGAGGACCATTAATCCAAACATCTCAAGTACAAGCCATATTCAATTAAGTTGGTCAATTAGTTTCAATTCGGGGGAAATTTAAATGAATAAAAAGTATAAAGTCAGTCCTGAATATATCAGACTTTTTCTTGGACTATTACACGAAGGTATAGATAGCAAACTTGAAGACTTATCAGGTCTGAATTTGGTTAATCGAGATAGTGTAAAGAGATTAGTCAAAGAATATCTGTACCCCGAGTATCAAAATTTTACAATATCAACCCAATTCAGAATTAAAGAAAGTTTGAGATTTGGATTAAATTTCTGGACAGAAGAACGACTACATGATCAATTTCCTAGTACCGACGCAGCCTTTGAAATACCTCAACAAATGACCGCAAAAGAACTTTATAAGCAAATTTGGGATGATATGTTTAATAATGAAGATATCACTATTTCTGATATAACAAAATATCAGGAATCGAACCAAAATTAGCAATCCCGTAGCCCGTACGAAACCTCCAATACCGACGTAGAGCATTGTGGTACGCACGCAGGCGGTTTCGCCTGTCTAAACCACATCAGCGAAGACTACGAAAACCGCCAACAAACCCACTACTTCCACTGCGACCAAATCGGCATCCCAAGAGAGATGACCGACAAAGACGGCAACCTGGTTTGGTTCGGGGATTATTACAGTTGGGGCAAACTGAAGAGTGAAACCAAGGTAACGGATAGCGCATACCAACCTTTCCGCCTGCAAAACCAGTATGCCGACCGTAAAACGGGGCTGCATTACAACTTCTTCAGGTATTATGAGCCTGATGCGGGTAGGTTTGTGAATCAGGACCCGATCAAGCTTTTGGGCGGGGATAATCTTTATTTTTTTGCACCGAATCCCCTAAATTGGTTGGACGAATTAGGTCTAAGAAGCCGATGGCTTCGCAACATGCTAAAAAATAAAGATAAAACAATTAGCCCAGTAGATGGTAGAACCGTTTATCAAGACGATAGAATTATTGATTGGGCAAAATCAGACATATGCAAGATGTATAAAGATGGAGCTGCTGCTAAAGGTACTGGTGGGAAAAGTATACAGTTGCATCATGTAGAAGGCAAAGAACCTGGTCCCATGTTAGAAATACTAGCCTCTATACATTTAAGCTTTAAAAAACAAAGCAATGGGAAAAGTATATATAACCTACTACACCCTTATGTTAAACCAGGGTATCAATCGTTTCGTAGAAATCCAAATTTAAATGCTAGTTATGAGAACTTTCGCAAAGAACACTGGAAGAAACGTGCAGAAAGCTATTTAAAATCACAAGGGAAATGTGCAGAAGAAGAATGTGCATAATTTCTATTATTTTTTTCTAAAGGACTATATTATGAAAGAAATCTTTAAACAATATAAACTCCCAACATCTTATTTAGAATTCCTTGATAAATATAAAAATGGGCTTTCTCAAATATTATATAATTCAGAGGATAATATAAATTTTGATGAAGCATTGTTTTATGACTTATGGAGTAAAGAAACTCTTTTTGAATGTACATTTTCAGATGGCCCAAATTATCAAATTCCATTAAATATTATTAATGAAATAATTATAGACTTTAAAGAACCAGATTATTTTAATGAAAAGATAGTTAAAAATATGTTTGCAATAGGTCTACAAGATTCAGGATTTTTATGTTTTAATCCAGAGGATAACTCTCTTTGTGTTTTATATCCTGATGGATTTATAACGACAATTGCTTCGTCATTTGATTTCTTTATCAATAATATCAAGGAATAATTAACAAGCAAGCCGCGTAGTCCGTACAAAACCTCCAATCCCGACGTAAAGTGTGTGCGGTACGCACGAATCCTTGGCACAGGTACACAACTGGACCAACGAAGAAGGCGAAAGCGGCCAACAAATCCACTACTTCCACTGCGGCAAAATCGGCATCCCAAGAGAGATAACCGATAAAGACGGCATCCTCTTGTGGTTCGGCGAATACACCGCATGGAAAAATCACTATACATGTAAAAGTTATCTAACATAATGGAGATAAATATGCCCTTCATGAATATTCCCTATAGAGGTTTTCCTAAAGAAGGATTGTTCAAAAATCTTTATCGAGAAAACATCTATAGAATAGAGGAATTTAAGGATGAATTTAAGTATTACGAATATACCCCAATAGAGAAAATTATTATTGATGAACATAATTTAGTACCATTCATCTTTTTTTCACCAGAAGGAATAAATTATTTAATGCCTAAAATTATTGATGGCATCAGCAATAGTATTAGAAATGATGATATTCCAGTAAATATAGAAGAATTTATTATAAATATACCTACCGCAGAAAACATCACTCATGCTTTAAGTCTCTTAAAAAAGGATGAGCTTATAATTCTAAAAAAGTATTTAGAAAAAATATTATTTGGAGACTCATCAAATGTGATACAGCAAATAGGTGAATATTATTTATTCAGAAGTATTGAATATCTCGAAAAATTAATAAATAATTCCTAATCTACTTATTATTTTGTTAATCGAATACATAAGCCAAGGTTTCTAGAAAAGTAGCCGTAGCCCGCACGAAATCTCCAATCCTGACGTAGAGCATTGTGGTACGCACGAAGGCGGTTTCGCCTGTCTAAACCACATCAGCGAAGACTACGAAAACCGCCAACAAACCCACTACTTCCACTGCTACCAAATCGGCATCCCACGCGAAATGACCGATAAGGACGGCAATTTGTTGTAGTTCGGCAACTACACCGGCTGGGAAAAACACTATAAATGTAAAAGTTATCTAACATATTGGTAATCAAAAAGGTAAAGTTTAGGAAATGACAGTGTCAGACATGATTTTTGAAATTGCCGTATAGAATATTGGAAATATAGAGCCAGAAAAGAGTTAAGACGTAGAGACCTTAAAGCAGGTAAGTCTTATTAGTTTAATAAGGAGTATTTATGTTAAATAAATTTGTTTTAGAGCAGTTAATTGCTTTCTTTCAAAAAAATCCAGTCGCTCAAGGAAAGCCAACAACTGATGATGAGGTCCTCAATGTAGAGAAATCACTTAATGTTAAGTTAGATGAGGATTTTAAAGAATTTACAATGAGATTTGGTGGGTGTGTCGTTAGGGATGCTCAAATATATGGAATACATAATTCCGAATTTCTTGGGGAAGATACAATTATTGATTTAAATAAAGAATTTTCCGATTATCTTAAAGATGGCAAAAATAATTTAATAATTGGCACCGATGGCTGGGGAAATCCTATTTATATTTCCCCATCTAAAACGGTAATGATTTACAATCAAGACACTGATGAATTGCTAACTTTAGCAGCTAATTTTTCAGATTATTTAGAGAAAATTCTTAAAAAACGAATTTAGTAAACTATTTAAACTCAAACCATTTCAGACGGTCTCGATACCTCTTTGAAGTAGTCTGAAAACCAGTATGCCGACCTCGAGACGGTCTGCATTACAACTTCTTCAGGTATTACGAGCCTAATGCAGGACGGTTTGTTAATCAGGATCCGATTGGGTTGTTGAGGGACTAAAGAAGATCTTAACTCTAATATAGTTGGTGGATTAGGCTCCATCAGCAATCCTACAACTCTTAAAGAATCTATCATAAAAGCTAATGGAGGAGTAGCAAATGCAACAACTGCTTTGCCTAGAAAAAGATGAAATTGATATTAATGACATTTGGAATTTTAAAATTACTACTACTGAGGCTCAAGAAAACAGAGAAGCTCATTTGACAGGTTTACTTGGTAATAGTGCAATGGGAATATCAAGTATGGAAACTACTATTTACAATGACAATGAATTAAATATTATTTTATTTCAGAAACTAGCAGGATCAAAATATTCTGGGAAATTAGACAAAAGTATTATTATTGGCAAAAATATTAGCAAAGTTACTTTTGGCTCTATAAGGAGAATTATATGGTATAACTAGCCTAGACGGAATCAAACTCCAATAAACCTTGTAAAATGTAAAAGAGAGTGGGACAAAAGTCCTAGCCTCTCAATTTTCTTTGGATTGTTGAGCAAGACGCAGTGGTTGAGTGGGCTCTACTACGCTGATTTCATCAGCTTTTACAGCCCTACTCAACTGTGCGGAGGTGGGACGACGAAATCGAATTCTAACGAATTACCGATTTCTGTCCCACTCTCTATCTCCTCAACAGGAGCACCCCATGGCCGTCAACAAACCTACTACTTCCACTGCTACCAAATCGGTATCCCAAGAGAGATGACCGATAAGGACGGCAACCTCTTGTGGTTAGGCGAATACACCGCATGGGGTCGTCTGAAAAAGGTCGGGCGGTTTCTGAATCAGGATCCGATTGGGCTGTTGGGTGGAACAAACCTTTATCAATTTGCACCAAATGTGCAGACTTGGGTTGATCGATGGGGTTTAGTTAAACTGGGGGGGTGTTGCTCCCTATGGTTCAAAAAGACATGTAGGGGACAATCTTGATGCTCATGAAATATTAAGAAATGCCTTTCTTAATGATAGCCATTTAACGACAATAAGGAACTAAAGGCAATCCGGCAATGGGGCTTACAAAAGATCTACATAGAGCGGTTCATGATGCAAAAGCTCGGCTAAGGGCTACAAAAGGAATGGGAAGGAAGGATTATTTAAAACGTGGTAAAGACGAAATTAGAATTATGTATAGATCAATGCAGGAGGTCTTAGTTGAGAATAAAAAAGATATTATACAAAATCAACTAAGACAAATGCGCAAACGGGCAATAAAATTTGCTAAAAAAAATAAATGCAATTGAGGAAATTTAAATGTCAAAATTACTTTTTACTTCTTCTAAAACGCCACATAGTATTGGTTATATTGGAGGAGGAGCCGAACATATTCCGTTAGAATTATGGCCTAAAGTTCCAAATTCTGATGCCTATCAAACACATCTGTTTACTCTTTATTCTGACTTTTTACCTGAAAATGTATTCCCTCGTAGAAATTATTATATCTCTGTTTTTATTTCCATAGAGGCGCATGCACTGGGAGGAGCAAAAGACTCTATTTCATCCAAATATACTGTTAATTGTCAGGATGATTTAATTTTACTAAATGATGGTTTTAGTTGTGCTGTCCTTTATGAAAGGGAACAAGATATCAATAAGCAAGATTTAGGAAGTATTTCTTTGGAAAGAAAATTTTTTGAAAGACTTGATGAAGTTGATAAAGAAGCAGATGCAAAATACAATGAGGATGAACATTTATTCTTTGAAGATAATGGGATGGGATTGGATGTATCCAAAATTTTTGGCAATCCTTATTTTGAGCAAGATATAATATATCCTTCTCCTAAGTTTAATTTTTGCTTGCAATTATTAGAAGAAGATATAGATAAAAAATTACATATTTTTCAGAATGGTATTGGTTATTTTTATTATGACCAAAATGTTAAGAAAAAACTTCTATCTGGAAGTCAAGCAGGTATTTTCTTTATTCAAAATACTTAATAATTAACATGAAACCTTCAGTTTCAACTTAGCAAGCCGTAGCCTGTATGAAACGTTGGGTGGAGGGAATCTGTGTGCGTTTGCGCTTAATACAAATAAGTGGCTTGATGTCCTAGGTTTAAATAAAAATCTACCCGCACCATTTTGGCCTCCTAATAGAGGCGCTTTAGGTTAAGTGAGGAGCATTACACTTCCGGTTGGCACTCTTGTTGATAGGTATGGTTATTCAGGAGGAACTTTTGTGTCTCCAGTAGGAACACCATACCCTATGAGAGCCTTACCTCCTGGTTCTAATCAAAAGATTTATATCATATATCTAGGATACTGAAACCAATTGATAATGTAGCTGCATGTAAAATTATGCCTTGGTTCGGAGAGATTGAATTAGGGACACAGTATGAATTGTCAAAATCTGTTAAATCATATATAGAAGCTGGGCATCTAGAAGAGGTGAAAATAGGAAAATGCTAAAAATTAATGAATTGAATTCATATCTTAAAAGTAAAGGAGTACCAGAAGATAGTTACTCGATCAATGAAGTAAATGATGAATCATTATGTATTATTGAAGAAAATAAAAAATGGCATATATTCTATTCTGAAAGAGGATTGAGAACCGAAGAATATTGTTACCAAGATGAACATTTGGCAATTCTATATTATATAAATCGGTTATCAAAAATGTTAAAAGTTTCTTTTGAATGAAAAAAAGTAAACCGTCAACAAACCCACTACTTCCACTGCGACCAAACCGGCATCCCAAGAGAGATGTCCGATAAGGATGGCAACTTCTTGTGGTTAGACGAATACACCGCATGGGGTCGTCTGAAAAAGGTCGGTCGGTTTGTGAATTAGAACCTGATTGGGTTGTTGGGTGGGGAGAATCTATATCAGTTTGCGCTGAATACGCAGGAGTGGGTTGATCCGCTCGGATTATCTAATGCTCCAGGTACCTGTAATAATCCATGTGATAATGATCCCTTAGATTGGACTTCTCATGGAGGAAAACATGTTCCACCTAAAAATTCATCCTGGTCCAAAATTCGAAAAGCTACAAAAAATGGTGAACCTGCAAAATATAAACCCGAAATTCATATTGAATCAATAGAAAGAACAGCTTAGACAAAAGGAACTCCAGTTTCATCATTTGGTAAAAACATACATTATAAAGTATATGATGCTGGAAAAATTGTTGGTGCATCAGAAGGGATAGACACACCATACATACGAGTTGAATGCTCTCAAGGAGTAATACATGGACATCCAATTACAAAAAAAGAATACTTGAAAAGATTAGGAGCAATTTGAAATGGAACCTAAAATTGATTTTAAAGATGGCATTATTACTTATGAAAATTTATTTTGGTTATTCAATAACACTAATGAATTAATCAATAAACTTGAATTTAAAGAAGATTTATTACAAGTACAGTTCTTTAATGAAAAATATATTTTAGATGTTGGGTGGTATCCCCATATCAGTAGAAATGGAAAATTCAAAGTTTATGTGATTGAAAATTGTGATTGGCAAAATCCATTATTTATAAAATCTGATAACACAATTAATGATTTAATTGCCACTATAAAACAAGGAATTAAATGTATATATGCTCATGAGCATCAACAACAATAATGGCAAATGAGCCGCGAAATCTTCCGCACACAAGGTAAACTCACCAGCCGTTACGAACTCGATCTCCTAGGTTATCTGAAAAAGCAAATCACCACTCTCAACGACCTGGTGGAAGGCGGCAAAGGTAAAAACATACTAACCAGAAAATAATATGAATACTATTTTTAAACTAAATGAAAAATTGGAAAACTCACCCTCTATTTTAAGTATTGAGGATGAATTATTTTTTATTGATAGATTGCAAACATTACCTATTGATGAAATTAGGGAAAATAAAGAAATATTTAAGAGAATTATCTCAGCTATCCAAGAATCTCACCAAGACAACGGGATATTTGAAATAACAGATGAAAATATTAAGATTTTCTTTGAATTTGTTATCTGGATTAGAAATTTAAAAAAACTATATCACCTTGATTTTGAGAAATATATAGATGGGTTAGATACAAATTTTGATGGTTCACAACAAATTTGATCCTCAAATGAAAAAATTATACAGCAAGCCGTAGTCTGCATACATATAGGGTGCATATCTCAAGGCACACACACGGCCTCTTGTTCCAATGACTTATCAAGTCGTCTGAAAGAGGAAACCAACATATCCTGAACTGCTCACCAACCCTTCCGATTCCAAAACCAGTATGCCAACCGTGAAACGGGACTGCATTACAACTTCTTCTGGTATTATGAGCCTGATGCGGGTCGGTTTGTGAATCAGGACCCGATTGGGTTGGAAGGTGGGGAGAATCTATATGCGTTTGCGCCAAATACTCAAACTTGGGTTGACTTTTTAGGGCTTGAAAAAATAATAACGAAAGGAGTTATTTATCGATCAAGTTCAAATAGTAATATCAATTTAACTCCTCGCCCTGTTAAAGATACTACTACTGGTTTATCTGCATCTTTAGATAAACAACCTGATAAATATCAAGCTATTTATGTATGTAAACTTCAAGGAAGTTGGCTTGAGGCAGTCAATGATCATGGACGACACGTTTCCATTCGTCCTACGATCCCAATAAATCAAAGCTTGTTGAATGGGCTAATACTCGTGAAAAGGCTTCTACAAATCCATCTATCTATACTCAGAAACTACAACAAGCAATCCCACAGAATAATACTAGTTCCAGATCATATCGGTTGGTATCTCGTGGGAGTGGCAGAATGGGGTGTGTAACTTGCAAGCAAAGTCCAACTCATCGATTCACTATAAATAATCTATATCAGTAAACTGGATACAAAACTATGGAAGATTTAAATAAAAATGTTTTAGATTTAATGAATAATTACTCACAAATACTAAGTCGAAGAAATGAAGTTTACAAAGCATCATTTTTTCAATTAAATAATCAGTCAAATAAAAATCATGAACTAGGCATTTCTATTTTATTAAAAGAAGAACTACTAAATGAAAAAGACATTGATTTATTTGATATCATATTAAAATATGAAGAAAAAGAACCTATAAACATCTATATTCATGAAGTTAGTATTTGTACATCTGATGGAATCATATATTTAGAATTTTCTAATATGATGCTTTTAAAGAAAGATTTTATTCGTTTCCTTAGATTATTTTTAGATGAATCCATAAGACTATATAAAAAAAATGTAATTTTGTATCTTACCTCCTAGTAAAACTTAGATTAGATAAGTATTCAACAAAGCATTGAGATGTATAAATAAACTCTCAGACGACCCTATTGGACAACAACTTGCTAATGAATTAAATACTACAGTTAAAGCGCTAAATGAATATCTTTAGTTTTCAAGTAACGGGAAATTAACACCGATGGGAATGAAGGCTGATCGCTCGCAAGATACAAGCAAACCAGGTACCACGAAGATCCTTACTTCTCATAGTAAAATATAAGTAAGGAACGTGCTAACTATGGAAATACTGAAAAATTTCTTAATTTTATTTTTGTTATCAACACCTTTAATATCATGTAAACAACATCCAGAAAGGAATGAGAAAATGACTAATTGCATATCAACAGGTAGTATTTATTGGATTTCAGATGAAGAAATTCATATTCTCGAAGAGAAGGCCACTAATGGAGATAAAAACTCAGCATTTAAATTGTATCAATATCATATGTTTGTATCTTTAGATCAAGATTTGGAATTTAAATGGCTAGAGATCGCGGCAAAAAATGGACATCCAATTGCCCAATTCAATTTATCTGATTTATTTTTCACACAAGGCAATAAAGAAAAAGCCATATTTTGGGCTAATAAGGCACATAGAAATGGTGCCAAACTACCAGAAGAATTAAAATTACTAATAAATATCAATTAATAAGTTTGAGCAGATTATCGCTACAAACCTATAACTTCTGGATGAGGATCAAGTAAGCCGTCTATAATCCCGACATAGGGTGTCAGATAACGATAGCCCTACAGTTCAAGACAATAGTCTTAAAAATATAACGGCAACAGCTATTCCTACGACCGCTTCGGCAACTACACCGGCTGGGGTCATCTGAAAGAAGAAACCAAGGTAACGGATAGCGAATACCAACCCTTCCGCCTGCAAAAACAATATGCCGACCGTGAGACGGGGCTACACTGCAACTTCTTCAGGTATTAAGAGCCTGATGTGGGTCAGTTTGTGAATCAGGATTCGATTGGATTGTGGGTTTGGTAGAATCTGTATCAGTTTGCACTGAATTCGCAGGCGTGGATAGATGTTTTGGGACTTGCTAAAAAAGAGCCTTTAGGCAATGGTAATCTCGTCAGATTTTAAGAAACTATAATATTGATATTAATGATCCTGCCAATAGGATTGCTGCAGGTCATCCTCGCCCTCATAATGAAATGCATAATAGAAAATTTCATGAAAAGGTATGAGATAAATTAAAAAATGTAGTAGAAACTATGAAGAATAGAGGACGTAGAAAAAAGCAATTAGACGTGCTTTGAGACGTGCCCTAAGTCAGATTGGTAAAAAATGTAATACTTAAGGATTTAGCAAGATGAATTATTCTAATGATATATTTGAAAACTTAGTTGCTACAATCGAAGAAGCAACATGTCAGGCGGCTATAGATTTGTTCAATTCGACAAATGAAACTTTTTACTTCTTCGTGTTAAGTACCACAGGAGAGGCACTGGCTCCTTTTGTGAGTGCTTGGTCATATGAAGCGCTAAAACAACAAAGCATTGCTCAAAATTGGGATGCTTACGATATTGCAGATTTTAAATGGTCTTCGATAGATAGTCCTTACTTAGAATTTGGCTCACAATATTTTCATCAAGTAAACCAAGCTTTCTTAGATCGTATTGATATTTACTCATTAAAAACAGAAGAAGAATATGAAAAAGAATTTAATTTCCGGATTAATGCGATGGAGGAAGCACTTCATCGGTGTGACATGAAGGGAATATTCTCCTTAAATCAAGCTCGTTCAGAAATTATGGTTAATGTTGAAATATTACCACCTGATTATACAAATACTATTCGTGCGAAAAAATTAAATCCTATTGAATCAATCCAAATTTGGTTAAAAGAAGCTGCTGAACCTGTGGAATAATTAACTTTTCTTGATAGTAAGCAAGCCGTAGTCCCGCACAAACCTTCAATTCTTATGTTAGGTGTGCGCAGTTTCGCCTACCGCAACCATATCATGGTCGAACACAGCCAGCCCAACGGCGTGTACGAGATTTACAAGAAAGCTTAAAAAAAACGTTTGAGTAAGTCCATATCTGTTGGAAGATGTACTTCTACCAACTCGCCCAAACGATTAGATTAGGAGGATATTATGAAAAAATTACTAGTATGGGGATATGCCCTACAAAGTTTAGATGAGTTAGCGAAAAGAAAAGTGCCTAAGGTTTCCTTAGGGGAAGTAGGGATATCAGAGGAATTCAACCCTAAAAAAACGCATCCTGATTTTGACTTCCCATGGAGTTGGTTCGTAAAGGGACAAGAAATTCCTCCAATGCCTGAAAAGGTTTATGTCTGCTTAAAGAAAGCAAGAGGTATTACTTTTGATTTTCTTCCATATAATGATTTCTTTATCATATCAGCGCGTTTTTTGGAATTTATTAAAAAATACGGGTTTGATCATGATTTTGGAATGAGTAAAGCAATTATTGTCAATACAAAAGGGGAATTATTGACGAACGAAGTCTATTATTTAGTAAGAATAGTTGATTGGGAAATTCAGGATGAAATTGTTTACCCAGATTTAGCATTAGATGAAGATAATTTTTCACTGGAGGCATATACTAATTCAGATAAAGATATTTTATTGTCTACCAATTATAATTATTCAGGAGCATTCATGGTGTCAGAAAATTTAAAGGGTAAAATATTGGAAAACTTTTCTTTGCCTTTTCTTTATTCTTTGGAAGACTGGAAGGAATTAAATAATTCAGACTTTTATTGGGATTAATATAAATCAAAGAAGTGTTGGATAAACTTTTTCCATCCCAACATCTACTCCCTCTCCCGTTGGAGAAGGCTGATAAGAGGGTAACAAGATGGATGAAATTACGTCTAATGAACAAAGATCAAGCAGATAGATATATGAGCAAGCAATTAACTAGAATTGGTAGTAAGGTTTTTGGAAAATACGGGTCACGTAGAAAATATTAATAGAGAATGATTGATGTCAAAATGTCTATGAAAGGAAAATCAAAATGAATATTTTAAGTAATTCTATAATTCAAGATTTAATTCAAAATGTATATAAAGGAGTTACAGATACATTTAACTATGTATTAGAGAGATATAATTCTAATGATGTTTTTGCTTACTCATTATATATTGATGACTATTGCTCATATCTAGGTTGGGCTGCAAATACTATTTCTCACTATGACAAAGAAAAATTAAACTATCCGAGAGAGGAATATCCTTTTATTAAATGGTATTATCCTCAATTTGCAATAGGGCTTGGAGAAGTTTCTGAAAAAATAGATAGTGTATTTAGTAATGAGATTCAAAATATTCTTATTACTGCAAATGAATCAATAACAGAAGATAATTTTGAGCAATATCAGTCAGAAGTATATGATTCAATTATAGAAGGATTTAAAAAAGCGATAGCAAGTGTAGATAAGGAAAAAACAAAAAATGTAATATTTTTTGTTTCTATTGCAGATAGTGATAATACTGAAATTATGGAAAATTATTCTGCTGAGCAATTGAATTCATATGAAAAGTTCATTACGTTCAAAAACAGATTTCAAAATTAAATTTTATTATTTTTGAAATAAGAACTCAAGAAATGGCTGTCTAAAAATTCTTAAATATATTAAACGAAGAGGAAAATTACCCCCTGGTAATAAATGTAAACACTAATAAAAGGAAAGAATATGTTATTTGCAACCTGTGATTATCCATCATGGACAAAAGTAGATAAAATTTGTGATGAATTTTATAGAGTAGAACCAATTATTAAAAAATATCCTATACCATTTTCTATCGGGTTTTGTTTTAGATGCTTGGAGAAGGATAGTGGTTGGAAATCAAAGTCTAGATTTTCTAAAAAGGATAATGATTTAGGATTTGATATTGTCGTATATGAGGAGGATTTTATTCCTATTAAGAAAGATATTAATGCCCAAAAAAAAATTATTGGAACTGAATTCAAAGATTACTTTTTTGATATAATGAAAAAATATGAAAAAAAGTTCCCAGAATTAAAGGAAGTTAATCCTAAGTTTCTTTTAGAAATGGAAAAATGGCTCATCGAAAATCAATGGATTGAACCTATCGAACAAGCGTAGGTTAGTTTGAAGCCAACCAAAATTTAAGGTCGTCTGAAAAAAGATGAGAGGGTTATAAGGATACGCATCCCAAGAGGCCCTTATAAAAAATTAGTCTCAAGGATAACTATAACATCCATCTAATACAAAATTCTCCTTATATTCTTCTTGTAATTGAGGATATTGATGCCTTTAAAACTGGAGTTATTAACCTCTTTCATGACTTAATTGATCCTGATAAAAAGTATCTGATTTATCGTGATTTTATCAAAACATATCGCAATATGACTCCGATTGAAAATTCAAAAAGAAGACCGTCGAGGAAATCGCAGCTAAAAAATAAGCTGTAGTATACTATTTAGTGATGAGGTAATGCTATGAGAAAAACACTTTTTGGTTGGATGCTTGTATTTTCTGCATTACGCTTTCTTGATCGCTCAGTACTTCAGTCAACTAAAGCACTACGACGTCTATTGAAAAAACTAAGTTCTGTTATCAAACAGGACTTTTTTTCTTGATTAAAATCTATATCTCGTATATAATCAATCTATAACGTATAGATTGGAGATATACCATGGCTATAACTTTATCGAAACAATACAATTTTAAACTGAATGAAGCCACTATGGAACAAGCTCGAAGCATTATCAAGGAAAAGGGAATGACAATGACAGATGCTATTTCTTTATTTGTGGAGCAAATAGTCCTGGAGCAAGATTTGCCTATTAAGACGGCCGAAGATCTACATAGAGAACAGTTGATTGAAGAATTACAAGCCCAATCTGAGCGTGCCTTGAGAGAATACGACGCAGGCGAAGGAACTTCCCTAGACGATATGAGGGTACGTTATGGCTTATAAAGTGATTGCTTCAAAAGAGGTCGAGGAAGCTATCGATAATATACACAACTATATAGCTACGGTACTTCTATCCCCTCAATCTGCCAAAAATACTGTGTCTAAAATCTTAGATAGCTTAAAAAGTTTAGAGATTTTTCCTGAAGCAGGCTTTGACGCTGATGAGAAAATCGGAGTAAAGATTAACAGCAAGTATCCCACACGAGGAAAAATTATAGACCAATATGTTTTGCTTTACTTCATCGACCAAAAACGAAACACTGTTTTTTTATCTCAACTATTCCATACTAAAAGTGACTATGTCACTTTGTTACAAAAAGACAATAGAAAAAGCCCAAATACTTGAGACAACTTTCTTAATTTTATAAGATCCGAAACCTTAATTTTTGGTACCTTTTTAGCACCGTCTTAGTTTAACAATACGGTATATATATATAATGTTTTACAGCTATATCCCCTTTAGAAACGTTGATTTAATAAAGATTTAAACACTATAGAGCATATCTTTGTAAAATACGGTTTAAAATTGGAGCAAGTAAAATGAAAAAGTTACTGATTGGAATGATTGGAACTATTTTGCTTTTGACAGGAGCTTTAAAAATGTCACAACCACTTAAAAAAAATACTCAATATAATGATTTGACTGTTAGATACTATTTAGGAATGACTTTTCCTAAGTATAACCATCCTGCAAAATTGTATGATGAAATCAATTTAGATAAGGTAGATAATATCCGAAAAAGCAAAGAGACTATATCTTATTACATTGGGTTTTATAATGATGGAAACTTAGTTAAATTTGAGAAATATAGTAATGATAATAAAGTAATAGATTTTGTTTATGAATATGATGAGATGGGAAATCTGATCAAAATTTATAAAAATAACGTTGAGATAAGAAAACCGCTCCAAAAGTGAAGGGAGAAGAAAAAAACTGGTGCTTGTTAAATTGTTAAAGGAGGTTGTTATGCTTAGTTTTTATGATTGCGATAAAAATTTATCTGAAAATGATTTCAATGAGGTTGAAAAAAAATTAGAAGTATCTTTTCCAGCTTCATTCAGGTCACATTACTTCAAATGGAATGGAGGTACTCCCAATCTTTCTTGTTGTGTCAATGATAATATCGATTATGACTATATTGAAATTCGCGACTTCATTCCAATGAAATATTCTAAGCAGTTTGAGGATGATCCAGATTTTACATTGGAAGGAAGAGCTATAAATGAATGGAAACTTAATGAGTTACCTATAAATCTGATTCCTTTTGCTTTTGATTGGGGAGGAAATTACCTCTGTTTAGAAAAAGATAGTTGGCAAATTATTTATTATGTAAGGGATGTATGGAGTGAAAATATATCAAGAGAAGCTAATTTTAAAAAAAATTCAATCATTATTGCGAAATCATTTGAGGAGTTTTTAAATTGTTTAGAAGAAAATCCTGATGATTGATAAACTGGCGTAGCGTCGTATATATAGTAGGTTTAACAAGCCATAGCTCACATGAAACCTTCAATCTTGAAGAAGGATGTGTGCAGCTAGCCATAGCCCACTACTTCCACTACGACCAAATCGGCATCCCAAGAGTTAACCGATAAAGACGCCAACCTCTTATGGTTCGACAACTACACCGGGCTGGGGTTGTCTGAAATATTTCTTCCCTAACAATCTAAGCCAAAATCGTCTACGAATACGGTCAGGACGGTCATACTCAAAAAATACAAGAACGTAAAAACAGATTAAACAATCTAAAAAAGAGCATAAAGAAAATTGCGTCACGAGTATTAAATAAAATCCAGATATTGAATTTATCAACTTAGAACTATAGGTATTGTTAATGAAAAAAGAATTATTAAGTATTTTAAAAAAATATGAAACGCATCCTGATTTTTTGGGTGACACTATTGAAGATGTAAATCAAGTAGGTGGTATGGATGATACAGTTTTACATATTGCAGCCAGAAATAATTCTTTAAATGATGCTCTTGTATTTCTTCAAAATGGGGCATTGATCGATCTTAAGGGGGACTTAGGATATACCCCCCTACATTATGCATGCATGTTTGGAAATATAGAAATGGTGAAATTACTCCTTGATAATGGATCCGATAAAAATATACAAAATGAATTTGGGGAAAATGCTGTTAGAATTGCAATTAACTCATCCAGCGAAAATAAAGAGAAGATAGTAAAACTATTAAATAATTTTAAAAAACGTAAATAAAAAATAAATTATAAATCAATCTTGGTGGGCTATAGCATGCATGAACCCCCTAATCTTAACGATATGGTATTGAAGGAAATATGCTTCTATCAAAAAATTTATGGAGGATACTTTTGTGTTCAAATTAAAATCATTTCCCGAGGATTTTTTAATCTATGTATTAAGCGCAAAGTAGAAATTAAAAAGTTAGATAAACTTCCTAAACTGGATAACAACTATTTGTTATTTATTGCTAACTATCAGGAGGTAGAGATAATACCTGATATTTGTCTTTTTAATTATGAAGAGGCTTTAAATGAAAATAGATACTTAGAGAGTCATTATCCCGAAATATCAAGGTGTTTTTGGAGTATTGGACAAGCGGGACAAGGAGATGGATGGTTTTTAAATAAAATAGATAATACCATTTTTCATTATAATCATGATACTGGAGAATATACCAAATCTGGATTTACAAATTTAGAGATAGATTTCTCACAATTTATCCAGTTGGCTTTCTTATACCGAGATTTAGAACACCTATTAGATGAAGGAGAGACACTTACGGATAATGTAAAAGCTGAGTTTATAAATTCAGTAAATAGTATAAGTAATAATTTGTTTAATGTTTACCCATTTAAGTATTTTTAATTAGAATATTCAATAAACTTATTAAGCAAGCCCTAGCCGGTATGAAACTTTCAGTCCCTACATATCATGTAAGTGGGAAACTAGGAGGAAAATATCCTCATGGTGTACCATTTAATATGTTTGGATTACCCGATTTTAGTCGTTACTCTGTGAAAAACGTTAATATTGGTAAACCTGTTAGTGATTATAAAGATTTTAAGAAGGCAAATATATTGGCTTTTGGAAAAAATAATCCTTTTGGGGCAGAAGCTCCTCCAGGTTTTGTTTGGCATCATGATACAGGAGGGATGATGAAGCTACTTCCTAAAGATATACATAAGTCTGTGAAACATACAGGTAGTGCGGCTCAACATCAAACAAGGAAGGGAAAAGGAAAAGGAAAGTGTTAAATAACTTAGTAAAATTAGTATTAGGAGTAATTTAAAAATGAATATTAAATTTAAAAAATTTGGTTTAAGCCCAGATGACATACAACAGATGAAAAATTATGGAATTTTACCAGATAAGAGGACTTTAAGAAGTTTAAGTAAAGCATATAATTCAATCAACCCTAGTATTGAAGATATTATTAAATTTCAAGATAAATTAGGTTTTAAGATTGATACAGATTATGTTGATTTTTTGCTTAAAAATAATGGAGGAATTCCATCTAAAGTTAGAGTAAAAGGAAATAAAATAGTTATTGACCATTTTTTGTCTTTTAAGTCTGATTATAAACTTAACTCTATAATTGATATATATTCCGATTTTCAACAATATGGATTGCCTATTGCAGAAACTCCTTCTGGTGATAGTATCATTTTGTCTTCAGATGGAAAAATTCGTTTTTTTAATCATAATATCGACTCTATTGATGAAGAGATCGGAGTGATTGCAGAAAATTTTTTAGAATTGCTTGAAAAATTATATTAGTAATCTATCCCCTGTATAAAGCAAGCCGTAGCCCACACAAAACCTTAAGTCCTGACGTGGAGTGTGTGCGGTACAAACGTAGTTTCTGTTTTCAGACGACCTAAATCCTTTTTCGAAGTCGTCTGAAATATTTGTTCTTTAACAATCTAGGCCAAAACCGCCCAAGAATACGGTCAGGACGGTCTGACGACCCGGATTCCTACGAACCGCTAGCGCAAGTCCGCGATTGGACAACTGAAGACGGAGAAAACCACCAGCAAACCCACTACTTCCACTGCGACCAAATCGGCATTCCAAGAGAGATGACTGATAAGGACGGCAATCTGATTTGGTTTGGTGACTATACCGGCTTGTGCCATCTGAAAGGGGAGACGAACGTAACGGAAACGGCACACCAGCCGTTGAGGTTGCAGAATCAATATGCCGACCTCGAGACGGGGCTGCATTACAACTTCTTCAGTTATTACGAGCCTGAGGCGGGTCGGCTTGTTAATGAAGAGACCATATTCTCAAAAATGGTTGTAAAAATCTTCCAATAATTTAACATTCTATGCTACAGAAAAGGAAAAGTATTATGAAAATCTTTAATTGGGAAAAAAACAGAACTTTATATAGATATCTTAAGAATGGTGATTTATTTTGTTTTAAAATAGCTGATAAATTATTCGGTTACGGTAGAATAATCGCTAAAAATAAGCTTGGTGCCACTGTAGGAATTTTTGATTTGTTTACTTCAAGCCCAGTTGAGCTATTCGATTATAAAAATGCTGGAAATTACCCAATTTTATTCAAAACCGTTTTAGACTGTCATACCTTATTTGAATCAAAGCTAGAGTCAGACTGGCGGATAATTGCTCAAGATCCCGATTACCAAGAGCCAACCCCAAGTGAAATTACTTCCATTAATCCTGCTTTAGGAGTGGCTCACAATGCAGATTTTTCCATTGCACAAAAAATAGATGAAGAGGAAGGTAAACAAAGAATATTCGAGAGAATTGAATTACGTGAAACACCAAGAAGTCATTATCATATCCTAAGTTTGCTTATTCGTTATAAACCAGAAATTTTTAATTTACCTATTGAATCATTTGCAGAATTTGGAGATTTTATTTCGGATGAGTTTCAAAAAATTCACCACCGGAATTTAAAAGCGTGAAAAGCAAGCCGTAGCCCGCACAAAACCTTCAGTTCTGACGTAGGATGTGTGCAGTACGCACGCACGCGGTTTTTGCTGTTTAGATGACCTCAATCTTCTCTTTGGGCTCGTCTGAAAAAGGACGAGAGGATTTATAAGGATGCGTATCAGCCGTTCAGATTGCAAAATCAGTATTCTGATGAAGAAACCGAGCTGCATTACAACTTCTTCAGGTATTACAAGCCTGATACAGGTCGGTTTGTGAATCAGGACCTGATTGGGTTGTGGGGTGGGGAGAATTTGTATACTTTTTCTCCTAATACACAATCTTGGGTAGATTTTTTAGGTCTTCGCGGTGTTTATTTTTTTACAGACATGACCCAATCATATATTGGTAAAGGTCCTTTATCACGAATGAGACGATCAATTAGGTATAGAACTGGGCCTAAACAATCAAATCCAATGTCTAAACCTACTGCTTGTGTCCATGTTAAATTAAAAAGCGATAAAATGGCACTTATGGTAGAAGCCTGATTAATGGCGATTCATAATGCAAAATTTAATCCATCATTTATGAACAAAATACTCTCAAATGGTGTAAAACTATATGCTGATAAAAATACTACTGCTAGAGAAAGAAATATAGCCGATTGTTATGCAAGAGTTACTCGAAAGGGAATTTCTTGGGATAGCAAACAAAGAAATGCACCTTGTTCAAGATGTAAACCAAGTGTTGACGGTGCTGGCGGTGTATATGATTAATGAAAGGATAAATTATGAATATAGAATTGCATATTGAAAAAGTACAATCTCTTTTAGATCAAATGGATCTACAAAAGAAATGTAAATTTTCAGCTTGGTGCTGTAATGCATTACTTCTTGAGAAAAAGATAAAAGAAAATATGACTAAAATAACTAATTTAAACGAGAACTACCAACTCTGTGATGCTATTATTAAAGCTGGTTGGTATGATTTCTCCCAAATAAATATTGGAATCTCTCAAAAAGCTATAGAGGATATAAATTGGGATGATGATGATCTATTAAATGACATGGTAGAAACGCAAGGAACTATAGAATTATTAGCTTCGATTCGAAATATGTTACTAGGTATACAACAAAAATCATCTGATAGTTATTATTTTGCTGCATGTGCTGAAAACGTAATTAACTGGAAAGATGCTTTAGCGAATTTCCCATACTCCAAAGATGGCAAAATAGAGGACGAAAATTTAAAACGTGAATATGAAATTCAATTGTTATTTTTAGATGATTTAAGTAATAATCTAATTACTTTACAGGATCTTAAAAAATATAGATAAACAGATGTAAGCCTAAGCAGCCTAAAATCGTTTAGTAAGCCGTAGCCCACACAAATACCTTCAATTCTGACGTAGGGTATGTGCAGTACGCACACAGTTTCTGTTTTTCAGACGACCTCGAAAATCAAACCCGCTTCGCTTGGGACGGGAGCCACCTCTTGCAAGAAATTAATTCGGCCAGCAGGTATACCTATATCTACACTAATCCTGACAGCTACGAACCCCTGACACAGGTACATAACTCGACCAACGAAGACGGAGAAAGCCGGCAACAAACCCACTACTTCCACTGCGACCAAATCAGCATCCTGAGGGAGATAACGGACATCCACGGCAATCTCTTATGGTACGGCGAATACACCACCTGGGGGCGTCTGAAGAAGGACGAACGGTTTGATAAAGATGTGCATCAGCCGTTCAGATTGCAAAACCAGTATTGCGACCGTGAGACGGGGCTGCATTACAACTTCTTCAGGTATTATAAGCCTGATGCGGGTCGGTTTGTGAATCAGGATTCTATCTTACTATTAGGTGGGAGCAATTTGTATAGTTTTACTTCTAATACAAATACATGGTGGAATCTAACTCCTGTGAAACACCCCCATACTGGAACTATACACGGTACTGGGTCTGCTCTACGAACACATTTTCCATATAGCACCCCAACAGGAATAATTAACCAAATTGTTCCTAGATAATAGATATAAAAATTGAATGAAGGATATTAATTTATGGATAATTTCAAAAAAATTCTTGTAGATATACAAGATTTAATCAAATCTAGTAATGGAAACTTAATTAATTATGGAAAATCAAATTTTATTTTTAAAATTAGATATGATGTTTCTTTAGATGAGATAAATGATTTTGAAAAAAAATATAAAGTCAAATTCCCTAAAATATATAGAGAATTTCTTCTAACAGTAGGATCTTGTACTTTGTTTCAAGATGAGTTACTACCTGGATTCGATTTTTTAGCTCCTAACGAGCTTTATGATTTTACACAACAAGTTTTTGAAGGAACTGATTGTAATTTATTCCCTAATATCTTAATTACTATTTCCATTCCAAGAACTGGCGAGCAAGCTGGTTTCCTTCTTACAAAAGAAAATGAAAATTTTGGTGTTTTTTTTCCTGATATTCCTCCTGAAGAGTGGGAAGAGGATACTGAATTTGAAAAATTTGAAGACTGGCTGGAAAACTTGATGAAAGAAAAACTAGAGGAAATTTAAAAAATTTTGAATAACCAATTGAAAAAAATATTTATTATTTAGAAAATCTAACAAAAATAATACCATGCCGTCTGAAAACACTATCCTAAACCTTTTCAGACGGTCTCGAAACCCCAACCTACTTCATTTGGGACGGCAGCCATTTGCTACAGGAAGTACACCTGAACAGCAGGTATACCTATATCTACACCAATCCTGACAGCTACGAACTGCTGGCGCAAGTCCGCGATTGGACAACCGAAGACGGCGAAAACCGCCAACAAACCCACTACTTCCACTGCGACCAAATCGGCATCCCGAGAGAGATGATCGATAAGGACGGCAATCTCTTGTGGTACTGCGAATACACCGCCTGGGGTCGTCTGAAAGAGGAAACCAAGGTAACGGATAGCGCTTACCAGCCCTTCCGCCTGCAAAACCAGTATGCCGACCGTGAAACGGGGCTGCATTACAATTTCTTCAGGTATTACAAACCTGATGCGGGTCGGTTTGTGAATCAGAATCCGATTGGGTTGTGGGGTGGATTTAACTTTTTCTGATTTGCGCCGAATACTCAAAGTTGGATAGATCCCAGTGGAAATATAACTTTTATACCGATTCTAATTGCGATGTGAGTGGTTACACTTTCAGGTGCTGCAACAGATGCAAGTATACAAGTTGCTTCTAATATAATTAATGGTAAAGAATGGAATGATATTAATTATGGAAGTGTGGCACTTGGAGCTGGTATCGGTGCGATAACAGGAGCTGTTTTAGGCAAAGCTGCAAAATTATGTGTTGGCAAGTGTCAAGCAAAAAATTTCTTTAAAGGGACAAGATACACAGAAAAAGTTAAAAACAGGCTTCATCAGGAGATTATCATAGTTGCCCTAAGGTTGTTGATAGTTTTTCAAGATATGGTAAAGTATCAAAAATTAAAGGTGATGATGGAATAACACGACAAAAACTAGAAATACCTGGAAGATATAAAGGAAAAGAAGGGTTTTTTGAATATATAAAAGAGTCAAATGGCAACATTAATCACCGTTTATTTAAACCTAATAAATAACCACTGGAGTATATTTATGAATAAATTAATTAGCATTTATATTAATAATGGAGTCAGTTTATTTGAACAAGGAGAAAATACTGTAATTATACCTATAGAATTATCTAATGATATTATAGATATTTTAGAATATTTAAATTTTTTTATTTTAGGAGGAGATTTATATAAAAAAAATAATAATAAATTTGAACATACTTATTATAATTGGTATTATGAAGGAAATATTCAAAGTGACAGTATTATAAAAACCAGAAAATATCTAGATAACTTTAAAAATAATCAAAATTTATATGTATCATTCGTTTTCAAATAAAACAATCAGCAAGCAGAGATTGAGTTGAGATCCTGGTTAAAGTGTCTGAAACAAAACCAACTGTACAAACGGCGACAAACTAGTCATGCCCAGCCACAAAAGCATACTTTCCCACACTGCCACCAAACCAGCCAGATCGCTGATGCATTCCTCCTCGGCAAGTATGGAGCCGCAGCTTTTATTCCGACTAATACGGGATAGGCTTGCTCGGCGAATGCTGGAGCGTGCTGGGTTGCTCGCACATCATCCGCAATGTGGCCGGATTGTTATCGGAAAAAGACGTAACATAGAAAGGTGCTAATATGGAAAAATATGAGGAAAAAGTAAAAAAGGAATTAGACAATTTAACAAATACACAAAGATTACTTTTTGGAGCATGTTGCATCGATAGAATTTTACATTTTATAGAAGATTTTGATAAGTTTTTAGAAGAAAATAATATTAAAAGAGTAACTAAAGAGCCATATTTTTCCTTATGTACTGAGTTGCTAGATAGAATGTTTTTATATATTAGTATAAACAAAGAAATTTCTCCTGATAAGATTAAAAAAACGTTGAATATATTAAATGAAATTATTCCTGACACAGAGGATTTTTCAGATAACGTGGCTATATTTACACAAAATGCCATGATAGGATTATCATATCTATATGATTTCGTAAATAAT
This sequence comes from Streptococcaceae bacterium AF54-32pH5A, assembly GCA_027682205.1. Classification (GTDB taxonomy): domain Bacteria; phylum Bacillota; class Bacilli; order Lactobacillales; family Streptococcaceae; genus Streptococcus. The sequence goes on along the minus strand of JAQDAD010000001.1, from coordinate 129,408 downwards.
AATGAATTAATTTTTATTATAAATTGTAGTGATAAAGTAATTGAAACAATTGATATTATGTATTACGAAACAGATTATGAACAGCTTGATATGTATTATGAAGAAGATTATAAAATACAATTTAATTGTATTGAAATGATAAAAACAGGGAAAGATATAGCCAAATTACGTAAATATAATCAATTAACTAGAGTAAATAACAAGCCGTAACCTGCGTACTGGGTGCGAAAGGTATGCATGCGTTTTTTTGTTCCAATAACCTCTCAGGCCGTCTGATTCCCAACCAATTGCAGCCAACTTTCAGACGGTCTTTCTCATTCTTGAACAATTCAACTTCTCACTAACGTTTACGACCACGACGGTAACCTGATATCGCCTATCGTAAGGGGATGGTCGATTGGAATAATCAAAAACAATCCTGCAAGAATTCTTGCAGGATTTTCTTTTATAGCAGACCTTCTAGAAGGCCCTTCATAAAGTTTTCAGAATTGAATTCACCGATATCATCGATTTTTTCACCAAAACCAATCAGCTTAACAGGAATATTGAGTTCTTCACGGATGGCTAAAACAACACCACCTCGGGCAGTTCCATCAATCTTGGTTAAGACAATTCCTGTAACAGGAGTAATTTTTGAAAACTCTTTAGCTTGTACTAGAGCATTTTGTCCTGTTGAAGCATCCAAAGCTAGGAAGGTTTCATGAGGTGCTTCTGGCACTACGCGTTTGATGATACGACCAATTTTTTCCAATTCTGCCATCAAGTTTTCTTTGTTTTGCAAACGACCAGCTGTATCAATCATCAAAATATCAATACCTTCTGCTACTGCTCGCTCCATCCCATCAAAGACAACGCTGGCTGGATCTGCTTTCTCAGGACCTGTTACAACAGGAACATCTACACGACGACCCCATTCTGCTAACTGAGCAACCGCACCAGCACGGAAGGTATCTGCTGCAACCAGCATGACTTTCTTGCCAGCTTGTTTGTATCGGTGTGCCAATTTCCCGATAGAAGTTGTTTTCCCGACTCCGTTGACACCTACAAAGAGCATGACTGTCAAACCATCTTGGAAGTTGATGCTTTCATTGTATTGTCCATCTTTCTCGTAGAGCTCCACTAATTTTTCAATGATGACACGACGAAGGGCATCAGGTTTCTTAGCATTTTCAAGCTTGGCTTCATAACGCAATTCTTCAGTAAGATTTGAAGCCACCTGCACACCAACGTCACTCATGATGAGCAGTTCTTCCAATTCCTCGAAGAATTCTTCATCGACAGAACGGAAGTTGGCAAAGAAGGCATTCAAACGAGCACCAAATCCCGTACGCGTTTTCTTGAGACTGCGGTCATATTTTTCCTGAACGGTTTCTTCAACCTGAGGAAGTTCTTCTACGACTTCAGAAGCTAGCTCTTCTCTGGTTTCTAGAGATTCTTGGCTCTCTTCTTCTAAAACTTCTTCAGGCTCTTGGCTTTGCTCTGGTGCATCAACTTCTATCTCAACCTCTTCTTGAGCCCTTTCCTCAACTGCTTCTGGCTCAATCACTTCTTCTGTAGACACCTGAGGAATTTCTTCTTGAGCAAGAGTTTCTTCGACTTTGTCCCCTGCAGTCTCTTCCTGAGAAGTTTCTTCGACAGCTGTTTGGGGTGGTTCAACCTCTTCTGATAAATCAAGATTTTCCAGAGCTTCTTTTACAATATCTTCGATTTTCGGCTCTTCTTTTTTCCCGAATAAACGGTCAAATAATCCCATATTCTAATTCTCCTTTAGCACGTATTCTTCGATAGCCCAGGCAACGGCTTCTTCGTCGTTGGTCATCGGCGTAATGACATTGGCAACTGCCCTAACCGCAGGAACTGCATTTTTCATAGCAACTCCCAGACCTGCCCACTCAATCATAGAAAGGTCATTGGCCTCGTCCCCACAAGCCATGACTTGGCTTTGGTCGATTCCCAAGTGTTTAATTAATTTCGCTAAACCTGTTGCCTTGTGGACGTTTTTCGGCGACCATTCCAACAGCATTTCACGCGATTTGAAGATTTCATATTGGTCAAATAAGTCTGGAGAAATCTTTTCAATCGCTGCGTCCAAGGGTTCTTGGGCAAAGGCAGTCACGCATTTATTATAAGTTATCTGACTAGATAACTCTTCAAAAGCGACTGGCACAAAAGTCAGAGCTGGGTTGAACTTAGCATAGAGACTTTCTTGGTCCGACTGGATTTGATAGACTGTTCCTTCTGAAATGGCATCTAACGGCAGACATAGTTTTTCAGTTTCCTCGTACAATCGTGCCACATCGTCGATTGAAAAGACTGTTTTATCGAGAATCTCGCCCGTATTCTTCTGAACAAGCCCTCCATTAAAGGTGATGGTGTACTCATCCTCTTGTCCATCTGTTCCCAACTCCTTGAGAAAGAAATCCATAGCTTTCAGAGGACGTCCCGTTGTCAGTACGACCTTGATGCCACGATCACGCGCAGCTTTTAACACTGCCTTAGTTCGATCTGTCAGCTTTTTATCCGTTGTCAGCAAGGTGCCATCCAAGTCCAATGCAATCAATTTAATATCTGCCATTACAACCCCTCCATATAAGCCATCACTGACTGGTCATTGTGGTGACCAATCACTGTCTCTGCTAATTCTAATATCTCTGGTCGCGCATTTTCTGGAGCGATAGGGTGTCCAACAACCTGCATCATGTGAAGGTCATTGAGATTATCTCCAAACGCCATGACCTGATCCATGCTAAGCCCCAGTTTTTTGGCTAGCTCAACAATAGCCACACCCTTATCAACGTAGTCTAAGACAATGTCGATAGATTCAAAACCAGTTGTCATGGCTTTCACACCAGGAACATTTTCATTGACCCAGGCCTCACCAGCTTCTATCGTTTCTTCTGTGAAGTTTGTGGTGAATTTAAAAATTTCATCCGTGATAGCTTCCAGACTAGCTACTTTTTGAATGTTTTCATTATAGTGACGACTAAACATCAGATAAGTCTCATCGACTGTATCCAATACATAACAAGCTTTTTTCCCAGTCAGGAGCATTTTTCTTTCATCAAAATAGGGCGATTTCTTTAAAGCTTCAAAAGTGCTCAAGTAAAAATCCCGAGACATAGTAGCCTCATACATATTCTCTCCATGAAACTCAACATAACTCCCATTTTCAGCTATAAAAATCACTTCATCACGCACATCTGCAAATAGCTTTTTAAGGGACAAGATACCGCGACCCGAAGCCACAGCAAAATAAATTCCCTTTTCCTTGTAGGAAACAAGCAATTTTTTGAGGCGTTCCATATCAAACCGACCCTCTCCGTCCAGAAAGGTTCCATCCATATCGGTTGCTACAAGTTTAATCATAAAATCCTTCATACTCCAATTGATAAATCTACCTTCTATTATACCATAGATAAGCTGAAAAAGGACTAGTACAGTAAGGTTGACTACTGGATAGTAGGTCTTTTTCGGTAAAGATTCTCCACTATCATAATCAAAAGTTGTCTCCTGAAATGATGGTCAAGGCTAAGGGCGTTACAGTGGGAATTTCAACCATCTACTACTGGATTCATCATGGAAAATCGGGATTGACCAAACAGAGTCTCCTTTATCCTAGAAAAGGAAAAACTGTCAAGAAACAAGCTAGCCTCAACTTTAAACCTGCTGGTCAATCTATCGAACAGCGTCCCAAGGCTATCAATCTTCGATTGGAGAATGGGCATTATGAGATTGATACGGTTCTACTGACAAGAGCGAAAAACTACTGCTTGCTTGTCTTGACGGATCAAAGGAGCAGACATCAAATTATCCGATTAATTCCAAATAAAAGCGCTGAGTCCGTCAATCAGGCTCTAAAACTCATCTTAAGACAACATCACATTCTTTCCATCACGGCAGATAATAGAGCCGAATTCAACCGCTTGTCTGATGTGTTTTCTAAGGAACATATCAACTATGCACACCCCTATGCCTCTTGGGAAAGGGGAACCAATGAGAATCACAACAGGCTCATTCGTAGATGGTTGCCTAAAGGAACTAAGAAAACGACTCCTAAAGAAGTCGCTTTCATCGAGAATTGGATCAACAACTATCCTAAAAAATGCTTGGACTACAAGTCTCCCAGAGAAGACTGTTTGCTGGCTAACTTGAACTTGAAATTTAGCTTTAAACTAATAATAGACTTTTATCCCTAAAATTGATAAAATGGTTAGGAGAATAATAGAAAAGGAAATTGTAAACCGCCATGATGAATATGCAAAACATGATGCGCCAAGCACAAAAACTTCAAAAACAAATGGAACAAAGTCAAGCAGAACTTGCTGCGATGGAATTTGTCGGAAAATCTGCTCAGGACCTTGTCCAAGCGACCTTAACTGGAGATAAGAAAGTTGTTAGTATTGACTTCAGTCCAGCAGTTGTAGATCCAGAAGACCTAGAAATCTTGTCTGATATGACCGTTCAAGCGATTAACGCCGCTCTAGAACAAATCGACGAAACGACTAAGAAAAAACTAGGTGCTTTCGCTGGAAAATTACCATTCTAATCACCTATAGAAAAAGGAGGAAGGTTCACTTCTCCTTTTTTTCTCTGTTAGAAATCAAAGAATTCCGTAGCTTTTTTCAAAAGGAGATCGGTGTATTCTGGATCTTCCTGAGCTGCTGCTAAAGTCTCCTGTAGCATCTCCATGTCATCTGTAATCATCCCATCCACTGACAACTGCAACGATTTATCGAGTGCGTCAGAGTTGTTGATGGTCCATACGTAAAGCTTTTGTTCCGTATACCAAAGTTTCGTGACAAAATATTCATCCAATGTTGAATACTCCATGGTATAGCCAGTTGCCTTGGTTTTTGGAAAAATACTATTATAAGGCAAGATGAAATAAGCTGGAATAGTCGAATCATATTTCAAAACTTGGTCAATCACATGATAGTCTAGTGATTGCATCTGATGACCGTACTGCTTGATAATAGGGCCATACTTCTCTAGAAAACGTTCCATCATTTGCGGACTGTCTTTTTTACTGGTTTTGATTTCAATCAACAATCTTTGATGAAGTTCATTCGCGCGATTGAGATAGTCATCAAAACTAGATATCTTGGTTCGATAGCCATTTTCAGAAATATCTAACCCTTTCAACTCCTCCAAAGTCAAGTCTTGAGGACTGGCATTGATACCTGCTAAGTTCTTAAGATTAGCGTCATGCATCATCACAAACTGACCATCTTTGGTCTCCTGTACATCCATTTCAATCAAATCTGGTTTCAGTTGCGCTGTTTTTTCCAAAGACTGTACAGTGTTTTGTACACCATTTTTATTTGAAACGCCCCTATGTGAAATGACTAAAGGGGTATTTGTCACAGGAGCTTCCAGATAGATATAACCTTCTAGCGCAAAAAAGATACTAGCGCAACCCATAACTCCCCATCTCATCAGATGGTCTTTTTTTCTTCTTGGCATAATCTCCAGTTCTTCGCCTGTCAAAAAGGAAACAAACTTAACAAGGAAATAGGTCAACGCCATATAGTGGATGTTCTTTATCAGGACAAAGTTGATAACTCCAAGAATCAGTGATTCTTTCTGTGTTAAATTGTCAATTACAATCTGTCCCAATAGCAAGGGAGTCAAGAGGAGAAAGAAAAAGAGATAGGTTTTAATAATAATGAGTAGCAAGTTCCAAGCATAAAAGAGAACTTGTTTTTTTGTCTTTTGCAGACTAAATTTTACTCCCTCTCTCACAGTCTTCTTTTCAAAGAGAATCTTTGGAAGGACAAACATGAGTCGGACAGACACATAGAGCAAAATCCAAGCAGATGCAAAAATCATCAAACCTACTAGCCAGTACTTGTCTTCCAGATAAGTTACGATAAAGTCTGGAATAACGATTTTATTTAAGTAATAAATTTTTAAGATTTTCCTGATGAAAGGAAAGAGCATGGCTACGTAGAAGAAGACAAAGGCCATCTTACAGAAGCTCAAGCGTTTCATGAACAGAAAGCTTTGCTGGAAAACTTTGCGACTGTACTCAATCAAGGTTCTCTTTTCGTGGTAGAGAAGGTGACGCGCCCCAATAAAGAGGAGGCAAATCTGGAAATAGGCCACCAAAAAATTGATTACAATCAAGACGAGAAAGGCCAGACTGATTAAAGGAGAACTCGTGATAATGGCAAAAATATTATTGTAAGAAATAAACAAATAGCCCGTCTGGCTTAGTAAAAGACCAGCAAGAAAAGAATTGAGAGGTAACCACAGATATTCCACCATCATGAAAATTAAGAAAAAGAGGAAGAGAACTTTATCTAGGTTGAGGTAAATTTTCCTAAAACCTAGTTTTTTAGGTTTTTCAGGTTTCATAAGCACTCCTAGTCTAGAAATTGAGATAAGTCTAGCCCACCAAAGAGATTCATGGATAGATTACTCTGTTCTTCTAATAATAGTTTTCCTTCGTCAGACTCCAGAAAGGCTTCATAAACACGCGCTGTCATGCGAGCATCTTCTAAACTATTATGCGATTGACCTTTAAAGCCTAAAAAATTCGCAACAGTTTGCAGTTTGAGGTTGGCAATGCCGTGTAGGTCAGAACTACGGCGTTCAAAAGCCTCATCATATAGGTCAACCTTATACTGGTCACGATAGTCCAAACCATGCTCCATGAGAATAGGCAAATCACTCTTGGCTGCATTGTAACCAACGATGGGTAAGTTGCCAACAAAAGCCTGAAAGTCCTGTAAAACTTGTTCTACTTTTGGCGCATCTTTCAAGGTTTCAGCTGTAATTCCTGTCAAACCATTGATAAAACTCTTTAAAGGTACGCTGGTATGGACATAAGAATCAAAGGCATCTATTTCATGACCATCTTGAAAATGAACTGCTGATACCTGAATTAAATGAGTAACCCCTTCGTGTTGATTGAATTCTAAGTCAAAGGCGATATAGTCTCTTAATTTTTCCATCTTTTACCTCAATTTCGACTCGATTTAAACTACAAATAAGAAAAGAAGCTATTAGGTTAGTGAATAACCCAAACAGCTTCTTTATTTTCCTCCAAATAGGCGAGCAAAAAAGCCTTTTTTGGTTGCTTGGACTTCTTCTTTTGCTTGGTCCAACTCGAGTTTCAAGCTTTCTTGATCCTTCATAGCTTGAAGAGTTAATTGTTGCTGTTGGTCCAATTGTTTGTCCTTTTCAGCAATCTGGCGATCTTTGATGCGCATCTGCTCATCTTTTTCTGCCAGCTGCTGGTCCTTGGCCTTGAGTTGCTCGTACAATCGAAGAATTTCAGCATTTTTCTCATCGACCAAGATTTCCATCAGTTCACGTTGTTTGACATCATCACTGACTGGTTCATCTTCAAAAATCGTTTTTTTGTAGATTTCTTCTAGCTTGATTAAGCCACTTCGAGTAACTACTGTTACACCTTTGTCATTTTTTTTCGTGTCCTCTTCGGGAAGTTCTTTGACACGATTGTTGATTGCCTGACGAGATAGGCCTAAGACCTCTGCAATCTCACTGACGGTCATTTCTATACTCATAATATCCTCTGAAACGTTTTCTAGCTTTTCTTTATTTAAATCTTATCATAAGCTAGATAAACTGTCAAATTTCCGCTTAATTCAAGGCCTTTAAAAAGGCTAGTAAGACTTGGGCAGAACGACGTCCTGCTTCTATAATAAACTCATCAAATGAAATAGAGGCCTCGTGATTGGCATTGTCACTCATAGCGCGAATGACTAGGAAAGGTAGGTCAAGAGCCTGAGCCGCCTGAGCAATGGCTGCTCCTTCCATCTCCACTGCTAAAACTTCAGGAAAGTGAGATTTGATACTAGCAATCTTATCATCCCCAGCTATAAAGCTGTCCCCTGTAGCAATCAAGCCTAGGTGCCAGGTCTGGTCTAATTGAGATAAATTTGTTTGAATCCTAGTAATAAAGTTCTTATCGGATTCAAAGTAGAGGGGTTGACCAGCCATCTGACCATAAGCATAGCCAAATGCAGTCACATCCACATCATGATAAACCAGTTTATCCGCAATCACTACATCACCAACGGCAATCCCTTCTGCAAGAGCACCTGCTGATCCTGTATTGATAATGGCTTCTACTTGAAAATGGTCAGCTAGGACAGCTACACTCATAGCCGACATGACCTTCCCAATCCCACTCTGAACAAGGACAACTTCTGTCTTGCCAATAGTGCCAGTATAGTAGGTGTTTCCCAAGACTTGGACTTCTTGGGTTTTGTCCAAATTCTGAGTCAGATGTAGGAGCTCTTCTGGCATGGCAGCAATGATTCCAATTTTCATTTCATATCCTTTCAATTACAAGAGTTTCATTGCTAAAATTAACAAAATTAAGAGTAGAATGACTGCAAACAAGATGCGATTGAGTTTTGAATTAAAAACATTTCTCTTGGTATTCTCAATGCGACGACTCTTATGAATCGTTGGCTCTACTTCGATCGTTAAGGTATCTTGACTAAAACCGTGGACTCTAGAACGTGAATTACCAAAATGTTGTGAAGCAGTTGGTAAGATCTTTGTTTCCTCATCATCTTGAAGAGGTGGCCCTGATATTTTCTCACCGCGGTTGGCACGTTCAATCATTTCATCTGTTAATAAAGGTTTTCCCATGGGTTGCTCCTCTATTTCTTTTGTAGTTCCCAGTACTGGATCGCCATAATAGTCTTGGCATCACAGATATGACCTGACTGGATCAGGTTCTTGGCCTCCTCTAGACTCACTTCTAGAACTTCCAAGGTTTCATCATCGTCTTGCGGACGAGGATTATCTACCTTAGTTAAATCACTCGCAAGGTAGAGTTTCAATTTTTCGTTGCAAAATCCAATCGCAGAATAGAAATCGTATAAGAGTTCTAGCTTAGCTGTGTAGGCAACCTCTTCTTCCAATTCCCGAAGAGCCGCTGCCATTGGATCTGCATTTTCACCAACTTCAAGTTTACCGGCAGGAATCTCATAAGAGACAGCCTCGATAGCCTTTCGGTATTGCTTAACGAGGACGATTTTGTCCTCAGCTGTCACAGCTAGAACACATACGCCTCCATTGTGAAAAATCAAGTCACGTTGAGCAGTTCCTTTTCCTTCTGCTAGTTCCACCTGATCTTGTACTAGTTTGAAAATAGGACCTTGATAGATTTCTTTTCGACTAAGCGTTTTTTCTTCAAATTCCATGACAAACTCCTACTGGTTCTTAGGATGATGAGGTAAGCGTGTTGCGTACTCATCTTTATTAACTTGTCGTCCACGTCCAATAGCAATAGCATCAGCAGGAACATTCTTGGTAATAGTTGAACCAGCTCCAACGAGAGAATTATCTCCAAGTTCTACAGGGGCGATGATGGTTGAATTTGAGCCAACAAAGGCATTGTTGCCAATGACAGTTTTGTACTTATTTTTCCCGTCATAGTTTACTGTAATCGTACCTGCTCCAAAGTTAACATTGCTACCCACTTCGCAGTTTCCGATGTAGGTTAAATGACCTGCCTTGGTATTTTCACCGATTGAAGAACCTTTAACTTCTACGAAGTTTCCAATATGAACTTGGGAAGCTAGGCTTGAACCTGGACGAATATGGGCATAAGGACCTACAGTCACTCCGTCCGCCACACTACTTTCCTCAATCATGGAATTCGTAATCACAGCACCAGCTCCAATGGTGCTATCCACGATATAAGTCCCATTTGTTAAAATAGTCTCCGCCTCAATCTTCGTTTGACCTTTCAAGGTAACGTTAGCTTCGATTTGGACTTCAGGAGCAATCTCGACATCAATGTCAATATAAGTCGCTTCTGGATTAACAAAGCTAACACCATTAACCATGTGAGCGTGATTGATACGGCGACGCATCACTGCTTCCGCAGTCGCAAGAGCTACACGGTCATTTACCCCAAGACTTTCATCAAAGTCTTTCAGAGTATAGGCACCAACCTTCTCACCAGCCTCACGGAAAATACCAATCACATCGGTAATATAGTATTCACCTTGAGCATTGTTGGTATTGATATTTTTAAGAGCTTCAAAAAGACGTTGGTTATCAAAAACGTAAGTTCCCGTATTGATTTCCTTGATTTGTTTTTCAAAGTCTGTGGCATCTTTTTGCTCAACAATACGAAGAACTTCCGCGTTATCGTTACGAACGATACGACCATATCCAAAAGGATTTGCCGCTTCAGCTGTCAGGATAGTCGCAACATTCTTGTGATTGATATGGAAATCCAGGAGATTTTTCAAGCTTTCACCTGTAATTAGAGGTGTATCCCCCGCGATAACCAAGGTGTGACCAGAGCAATTCTGAAGAATCGGCTCTGCCATCATGACGGCATGCCCTGTTCCCAACTGTTCTGACTGGGTAACAAAGTCTGTCTGTCCAGCCAAGACTTGCTCAACTAACTCGGCCTTGTGTCCCACTACGGTAACTGTCTTTTCAGGTTGAATAGCACCAACACTACGAAAAACGTGTTCCAACATTGAAATTCCTGCTACTTTATGAAGTACCTTAGGAAGATCTGATTTCATGCGAGTACCCTTACCCGCTGCTAAGATAATGGCATAATTTGACATACTATTCTCTTTTCTGTAAAAATTCCCTTATATTATACCATATTTTTACTTTTAAAGAACAAACAAACAGGTGCTTTCCTGAAAATCTCCCTACTTGTCTACATTTCTAAGTGGTTTCCTTTGATTTTTTTAAATTTTTACGATAGACTAAATACATATGAGAAAACAGATTCATCCAATTATTATTTTTAGTTTATTTGGAATTTTCATAGCGATTTTATTCCTCAACAAACCAAGTTTTGAGGACCATCCTATCAAGACAAAACCAAATGCTCTTCAGGTTGAAACACAGGCCTTGCATAATCTTGACAAACCCATTATCGACGTCTCTGGTTGGCAAAGACCTGAGGAAATCAACTACGACACCCTATCTCAAAACATTTCTGGTGTTATCGTTCGTGTGCACAATGGGGCTCAGCATACTGAAACAAATGATGCTGCCTTTATTAATGGTATCGATAAAGCCTATCAAAATCACATAGCAGAATTTCAAAAACGCAATGTCCCTGTGGGTGTTTATGCTTACGTTGCTGGAAAAAGGAAAGAAGATATGGAAAAGGCTGCTGAAGTCTTCTACAATGCTGCTTCTCCCTACAATCCTAGCTACTACTGGTTGGATGTTGAAGAAAAAACAATGTCTGATATGAATGAAGGTGTTGAAGCCTTTCGTGCCAAACTGGAATCTTTAGGCGCTAAAAACATCGGCATCTACATTGGAGTTTACTTTATGCAAGAGCACAGTATCAATACAGACAAGTTCACTGCTATTTGGATCCCTTCCTATGGAACTGACTCTGGTTATTTTGAAACTAAGCCAAATACTGATCTGGACTACGATCTCCACCAGTACACATCTAAAGGAAGAATTGCTGGATTTGAACATCATTTGGACATCAATTTGATTTCTACAGCTAAGGAGAAGGAAGAAACCTTCAGAAAACTATTTTTAAGACCATAAGACAAGTGAAAATAACAAACTTTTTCACTTGTTTTTTCATTTTTTTCCCGTCTGTGTTATAATTGATAGCATAGAGAAGAATTTTACGAAATTGAGGATTTTATTATGTTTTCATGGATTGCACGAGTTATTAAAGGAATCGTCATTGCCTTAGGATTTATCTTACCTGGAATTTCTGGAGGAGTTCTGGCTGCAATATTAGGTATCTACGAGCGAATGATCGGATTTCTAGCTCATCCTTTTAAGGATTTTAAATCAAATGTCCTTTACTTTATCCCAGTAGCTATCGGGATGTTGCTAGGTATTGGTTTGTTTTCTTATCCAATCGAATATTTGCTAGAAAATTACCAAGTCTATGTTTTATGGAGTTTTGCAGGAGCTATCATTGGCACAATTCCTAGCCTCCTTAAAGAATCTACTCGGGAGTCTGATCGTGATAAGATTGACCTAGTCTGGTTCTGGGCTACCTTTATCATTTCTGGGTTGGGTCTTTACGCTCTCAATTTTGTCGTAGGATCACTCAGCGCAAGTTTTGCAAACTTCATCTTATCGGGTGCTCTTTTAGCTCTGGGTGTCTTGGTACCTGGTTTAAGTCCGTCAAATCTCCTCTTGATTTTGGGACTGTATGCTCCTATGTTAACTGGTTTTAAAACCTTTGATTTATTTGGCACCTTCCTTCCTATCGGCATTGGTGCAGGAGCAACCCTCATTATTTTTTCAAAATTGATGGATCATGCCTTGAACAACTACCACTCCCGTGTTTATCACTTTATCATTGGGATTGTGCTTTCAAGCACTCTCTTAATTTTGATTCCAAATGCTGGAAATGCTGAAAGTATCCAATACACTGGGCTTTCCATTGTGAGCTATGTTCTCGTTGCCTTCTTCTTTGCGCTTGGTATCTGGCTTGGTATCTGGATGAGTCAGTTGGAGGATAAGTATAAATAATGGTTAAAAAAGTCAAGATTAAAAAAACCTTGGTCGAACAAATCTTGACCAAGGCCGGTATTGACCATACAGGCATTCAAATCAATGCGCTTGAAGGAGAACTTCCTCCTGAATACGACAGAAAACAGATCTTTAAAACCTTGGCTCTTTTGGGAGACAAGACAGGACCGATCATCGGAATCGTTCCCATAACAGAACACCTCGCTGAGAAAAAATTAGCAAAGGTTTCTGGCAATAAAAAAGTGAGCATGATTCCACAGAAAGACTTAGAAAAAACGACAGGCTATATTCATGGGGCAAATAATCCCGTCGGCATTCGCCAAAAACACAATTATCCAATTTTTATTGATAAGACTGCTTTGGATTTGGACCAAATGATCGTCTCTGCTGGAGAAGTTGGACATAGTATCATCATACGTCCTCGAGACTTGGCCAGCTTTGTAAAAGCAGATTTTGCTGATATATTGGAGGAAAGTAAGTAATGAAACTCTATTTTGTCCGTCACGGTCGCACCCTCTGGAATCTTGAAGGACGTTTTCAAGGTGCTAGTGGGGACTCTCCCCTTCTTCCAGAGTCCATTGACACTCTAAAACAACTTGGTCAGTATCTCAAGGAAATACCTTTTGATACGATTTATTCTAGTGATTTACCCAGAGCAGTCAAATCTGCTGAAATTATCCAAAGTCAACTCCAGACACCTTGTCCTTTAGAGAGAATTCCTGACCTACGTGAATGGCAACTTGGGAAACTTGAAGGTTTAAAAATCGCAACTCTCAATGCCATCTACCCTCAACAAATCAAGGCCTTTCGCTCCAATCTAGCTCAGTTTGATACTAGGATGTTTGAAGCGGAATCCCTCTACTCTACGACTCAGCGTACTATTCAATTTATCAAATCTCTGAAAGAGAGGCCAGCTGAAAACATTCTAATCGTCGGTCATGGTGCAAATCTCACTGCTAGCCTACGTACTCTTCTAGGCTATAAAGAGGCTCACCTTCGTAAAGATGGAGGCTTGGCCAATGCTAGTTTGACAATTTTGGACACTGAGGATTTTGAATCCTTCACTCTCGAAAGATGGAATGACACTTCCTATCAAGAAAAATAATGAAACTTGATCCCACCGGTCAAGTTCTTTTTAGTTTTCAAAGAATATCCGTGAATTTCTTTGCTATTTATGATAAAATGGGAGTATCGCAAAAAATGACTCATCGTATCAAATTTTGAGTAAAACTAGGAGGATCCCATGTCTACAGAACATATGGAAGAACTAAATGACCAGCAGATCGTTCGCCGTGAAAAGATGGCTGCGCTCCGTGAACAAGGAATCGATCCCTTCGGAAAACGTTTTGAACGTACTGCTAACTCTCAAGAACTTAAAGATAAATTTGCAGAACTTGATAAAGAACAACTACACGAATTAAACGAAACTGCTACTATCGCAGGACGCTTGATAACCAAACGTGGTAAAGGGAAGGTCGGCTTTGCCCATCTCCAAGACCGTGAAGGACAAATCCAGATTTACGTCCGTAAAGACGAAGTTGGTGAAGAAAACTACGAAATCTTCAAAAAAGCAGACCTTGGTGACTTCCTCGGTGTCGAAGGTGAAGTGATGCGTACAGATATGGGAGAACTCTCTATCAAGGCTACACACATTACGCATTTGTCTAAAGCGCTTCGTCCTTTACCAGAGAAATTCCACGGTTTGACTGACGTTGAAACCATCTACCGTAAACGTTACCTCGATTTGATTTCGAACCGTGAAAGCTTTGAACGTTTTGTCACTCGTTCAAAGATCATCTCTGAAATCCGTCGTTACCTAGACCAAAAAGGATTCCTTGAAGTTGAAACACCTGTTCTTCACAACGAAGCTGGAGGTGCTGCTGCTCGTCCATTTATCACTCACCACAATGCTCAAAACATTGACATGGTGCTTCGTATCGCGACTGAGCTTCACTTGAAACGACTTATCGTCGGTGGTATGGAACGTGTTTACGAGATTGGCCGTATCTTCCGTAACGAAGGAATGGACGCCACTCATAACCCTGAGTTCACTTCTATCGAAGTTTATCAAGCTTATGCTGACTTCCAAGATATCATGGACTTGACGGAGGGTATTATCCAGCACGCTGCTAAATCAGTCAAAGGTGATGGCCCAGTAAACTATCAAGGAACTGAAATTAAGATTAACGAACCATTTAAACGTGTTCACATGGTGGATGCTATCAAGGAAATTACTGGTGTTGATTTCTGGCAAGACATGACTTTTGAAGAAGCAAAAGCTATCGCTGCTGAGAAGAAAGTTCCAGTTGAGAAACACTACACTGAAGTTGGTCACATTATCAATGCATTCTTTGAAGAGTACGTTGAAGAAACCTTGATCCAACCCACTTTCGTCTATGGACATCCAGTAGCTGTCTCACCGCTCGCTAAGAAAAATCCTGAAGACGAACGCTTTACTGACCGTTTCGAGCTCTTCATTATGACCAAGGAATATGGTAATGCCTTTACCGAGTTGAACGACCCAATCGATCAGCTTAGCCGTTTTGAAGCTCAAGCTAAAGCCAAAGAACTTGGGGACGATGAAGCAACGGGCATCGACTATGATTACATCGAAGCACTTGAATACGGCATGCCGCCAACAGGTGGTTTGGGAATCGGTATTGACCGCCTCTGCATGCTCCTCACAGATACAACTACTATCCGTGATGTATTGCTTTTCCCAACAATGAAATAAACTCTTATCCTCTGCCTCTTGTCAGAGGATTTTTAATACTAAAAGAGACTGAGGTTCAAACCCAATCTCTTTTTCTTATTCTTGATTTTTCACCTGACTGGTTGCTACATCTTCCCCAAACCATTTTTGGCTGATTTCCTGGAACTTTCCTTCTTTGTATAGTGCAACAAAGGCTTGGTTCAAAGCATCTAGCAAAGTTTTATCAGCAGGTCTGACACCAACTGCAAAGGCTTCGCTTTCAAAGCCCGCTGAAAAGACATTGTAGTCATTTAATATCCCTTCAGACTGGAGGTAGTAATTGGCATAAACACGGTCAATCAACAAGGCATCAATCCGATCATTTTTTAAATCAATCAAGGCTTCATTGAAACTTTGGTATTGATTGGCCTTCTGGTCTTTCACTCGATTCTTGAGTAATTCTGGTTGTCCTTCAAAATCCAAATAGCCAGAAGATCCTGCCTGAGCTCCCAAAACCTTGTTATTCATATCTTTAACTGACTGGATGTTCTGAGATTTTTTAGAAACTAAAACTTGCTGATTTTCCATATAAGGAATTGTAAAAGCAACCTTCTCTTTCCGTTCATCTGTAGCTGTATAGCCATTCCAGATGGCATCAATGGTACCATTTTGTAGTTCCGTTTCTTTCATATCCCAGTCGATGGGTTGAAAGTTCACCTGAATTCCTAGCTTCTCTGAAACAGCTTGGGAAAGGTCTATATCAAAACCTGCATACTGGCCATTCTTTTCCTCAAATCCCATGGGAACAAAGGTATTGTCAAATCCAATGGTAATGCTCCCCTGCTTTTGATATTTGGACCAATTATCCTGATTCGGATCACTTGCCTTCTGAGTACAAGCCGTCAGGAAGAAGCTAAAGAGCAAAGCAAGTACTAGGGCAATTTTCTTTCTCTTCATAAGCACCTCCTACTCCTACTTTGGATCAACCTTAAGGATCTGATCAGCAATGTTTTCCGCAAACTGAAGATCGTGGGTCACAACAATCTGCGTCATGCCACGCTCTTTATTTTGAAGGATAAGTTTTTCTACCTCTAATCGTAACTCAGGGTCTAAAGCTGATGTAGGTTCATCATATCCGATAACTTCTGGGTTTATCATCATGGCACGCGCTAAGGCGACACGCTGCTTTTGTCCACCAGATAGTGAGAAAGGATAAGCATCAGCATGTCCTGCTAACCCAAGTTGTTCTAACAAACCGCGCGCCTTCTTCTCAGCAGCTTCCTTATCCATGTTCATCGTTTTTATGGGCGATAAGGTTAAGTTTTCGAGAACTGACAAATGTGGAAAGAGTTGAAAATCTTGGAAAACAAATCCTAGTAGATTACGCTTTTCCAATTCATCTATAGCTAGAGATTCACCATTATAGTAGATTTCTCCAGAATCAATGGTTTCCAGGCCAGCCAACATACGCAATAAAGTGGTTTTTCCGCCTCCTGATGGACCTACGATTGCGAGGATTTGCTTTTCAGGAATAGATAGACTGAAATTGGTTAAGATTTGTTTGCCACCAAAGGCTTTATTGATATTCCGTAATTCTAACATAGCAGTCCTCCTATCTGTAATAACTGTACTTCTTCTCAAGTTTCTTCGCTACAATGGTTACAAGACCAATCATAATCAAATAGATTGCTCCAGCTAAAAACATAGGAACGAGACTGGCATCTCGATTGGCTGCTGTCCGACTAGCTAAAATCAAATCTGAAATCCCAAGGGCATAGACCAGAGAAGTATCCTTTACCAAACTCATAATTTCGTTAAAGACACTTGGTAAGACAATCTTTGTCACCTGAGGAAGAATGATATAACGAACTGTATCAAAGGGGCTAAATTTTAACACTTTTGCAGCTTCGTACTGTCCTCGTGGTATAGTTTCAATTCCGCCACGAAAGATTTCTGCAAAGTAGGCAGCATAGTTGAGCACAAAGGCGATAACAGCCGCAGGAAGGCGATCCAAACGAATTCCAATGCTAGGGAGCACATAGTAGATAAAGATTAATTGCAAGAGCAAGGGAGTTCCTCGCATCACCCATATATAAAGATTAATCAGATAATGGAGGAGTTTCCAGTGGACTTGTAAAGCAAAGGCAACGACAATCCCTAAAGGAATAGAAAAGATTAAGACCAAAGCAAAGACTTGAAGAGTCATACTTGCACCGTTCAATAAACTTGGTAAAATCTCGAATATATAAGACATACTACACCTCCTAAAAATAATTGTTCCTATTATAGCATAAATAAACAATTTATCAAGAGTTTTTTGTAAAAAAATTCTATTTCTTTTTAAAAATAAAAACCGTATCCATCAAAATGACTAGATACAGTTTCGCTTTATAGAATATTTTTAAAGTGTTTCTAGGAGTTCTTGCATTTGAACATCATCTGGAATCAGTTTTAAATATGCTTCGGCTTGCTTCTTAGCTTCTTCGAAATACCCCAATTCACGCAAGAAATAAGTATATTGCTCCAGAAACTCTGGGTTGTCCTTAAGGTCAGACGACAGTTCTTGATAGAGTTCGTAAGCCCTATCTAAATCCTCGATTTCCTGGTAAGAGCGTGCAATCATCCACTTGGTCAGGAGGTTTTCAGGTTCTTGATTTTGGAGAGCAATGATGTCCTCATACCGCTCTTGTTCCATATAAATGGTTGCAAGGCGAAGGAAAATCTCCTCAAGGTCTTCTGCATCTTCTTTGGCAGTAAGGAGAAAGTCCTCCGCTGCCTTAGCATCATGCAATTCATACGAGAACTGGGAGGCAGCTAGTAAGAGCCGAGTTTCAAATGGATTTTTCTCCAAACCTTGTTTAGCGATACGAAGAGCCTCTTCCACCTGATGTTCCTTGTGCAAGGCTTGACTATAACCATACTCATATCCTTCAAATTCAGGTGAAATAGTGTCAATCTGCTTAAAGTAAAGAACAGATTTTTGATACTCTTCTTGGTCAAAGTAAAGACTAGCCAGTTCAAAGGCAGTTTGATCATCGTATTCTAGTTCTAAAGCTTTTTCTAAGAATTCCGTTGCAGCTTCAAACTTACCCAACTGGGCATAAGCGTAGCCAATTCGTTGGTAGGTTGATACACCTGTTTGTTCATAGATGGAGCGATTATCCAACTGAGCGTAGCCTTGAATGGCTTCCTGATAGTTGCCTAACTCGCTATCCAACTCAGCCAAACCAAAAACTAATAAGGAATCATCTGAGTAGTTTAAGGCTTCCAGTAACTTTTCACGCGCTACATCTGTCAATCCTTCCAACTGATAGAGATCGGCCTTCAAAGCCAAAGCCGATACATACCAGTCACTTTCAGGTGTGATTTCCTCCAGATAGGCAAAGGCTTCCTCAACATTTCCATCCTCGCTCGCAATGGTTGCTAGGTTCAGATTCGCTTCTGGAAATTCTGACACAATTTTTAGATAGATTTCCTTGGCTTGAGGATAAAAGCCAATTCCCTCAAGATAATTTGCTAGTTCGTAGAGAACTTCGGTCGAATCAGTTTCAAGTGCTTTGTGAAAATACTGATCCGCCTTGGTTAAATCCTGTTCATCCAAAGCCTGGAGCATGCGTTGACTATTGTTCACTCTTGACTTCCTCCCCTTCTTCTTCATACAGACCGCTGACTTTTTTATACCAGTTAAAGATAGCCGAGATAACGACCTTGGCAGAAGCATAGACAGGAATTCCCAGCAAGACTCCCCAAATACCAAACATAGAACCTGAAGTTAGGAGAACAAAGAGGACATTGATGGGATGAATATTGAGCTGACTACCTAAAATAAGCGGTGAAACAAAACGACCTTCAATCGTTTGTTCTACGATAAAGACAATGACAACTTTCAATAGCATGACAGGGCCTGCGATTAAACCCAAAACAAGGGCAGGAAGCATGGCAAGGAAACTACCTAGATAAGGTACTAGATTGAGGATACCAGCTGTTATCCCCAGAGTCACAGCATATCTGAGACCAATAATCTTAAAGAAGATAATAAACATAATTGCCACGATAATAGCAACTGTAACCTGTCCTCTAACGTAGTTTGACAACTGTTTATTAACATCTGACAAAACTTGTCCGACAGGTTCTTTTAACTTGTTTGGGATGAATTTAGTGAGGTAATCCCGCAAGCCTTTCCCATCTCTCAAAAGATAAAAGAGCATGAATGGAACAATGATAATCGCCACAATGACCTGAGAAACGCTACTGATAAAGGCGCTGACCCAGTTAACTGCTTGAGAAGAGATTTTGCTGGCCCACATCGTCGCCTCACTAGAAACATTGGCAAGAACTTGCTCCAACTGCGGTCTAAAATCATCTGGCAAGCGTTTGGTTACAAGATCATTGATCACCTTATCAGCATCTTCGAGGTATGTTGGTACATTCTTTGCAAAATTTAAGACCTGTCGTTGGAGATTTGGAATTGCGACTGCCAGCCCCCAAATGATAAAAAATCCAATAATGACAAAAACTATACTGATGGCAAGTACACGATTGATCTTGTGCTTCTCCAACCAGTCAACAATCGGATTGAGGAGGTAATAAAGTAAACCGGATAGAATAACCGGCAACATGACAACTCCTAGAAAATCTAAAACGGGTAAAAATATAAAACTAATCTTACTTAGAATGAAAATGTTTAGCCCCAGTAACAAGGTTACTAAAAATACGGTGATAGCTTTGTTATCTAAAAACCACTTGAAAAACCAAGATAGGCTAAAATGTTTCTCTTTATGTTCCATAAATACATCCTTTCTTTCATTCTCTCATTATACCATTTTTAATCTAAAATAACTCTTATTAAAGTGCTTACATAGACTAAACGAACACTGCCTGACTGTCATTTTGTGGTATAATGAACTTATCATTATTAAGAGGTATGGACATGAAAGAAACTGTTTATTTTGGAACTTATACTCGTCGCTTATCTAAAGGGATATACAAGGCAGATTTTGATACAGAAACAGGCCAGCTTGCAAATCTTGAGCTTTTTGCTACTGAACCAAGTCCGACCTACCTTGCCTTTGACCAACAGCAACACTTATACACCGTAGGGAGCAAGGATGGCTTTGGTGGCATCGCTGCATACAAGACCAATGGTACTTTGTTAAATCATGTGGTTGAAGAAGGCGCTCCCCATTGTTATGTAGCAGTGGATGAAAAGCGTAGTCTCGTTTACGGTGCCAACTATCATAAAGGTCAAGTTCTAGTTTATAAGCGTCAAGCTGATGGTAGCCTCATCCAAACGGATCTGGAGCAGCATAGCGGACAAGGTCCTCATGAAAATCAAACTTCTCCACATGTACACTTTACGGATCTAACACCTGACCAGTATCTCGTCACATGTGACCTAGGTACGGATGAGGTGACGACCTATGATGTTAGTTTAGAAGGAAAACTAAGTAAGCTCCACACTTATCACAGCCAAGCTGGAGCAGGTGCTCGCCACATCGTTTTCCACCACCACTATAAGATTGCCTATCTCATCTGCGAACTCAATAGTACCGTTGAAGTCCTAATTTACGATGGGGTTGGTGAATTTGAACGCATGCAAGTCATTTCAACCTTACCAGATGGATACAAGGACTTCAATGCTACTGCTGCTATTCGTCTTTCAAAAGATGGCAAATACCTCTATGCATCCAACCGTGGTCATGATTCCATTGCAGTCTATACAATCCTCGCTGATGGTAGCTTGGAATTATTAGAGATTGTACCAACACACGGAAAAAATCCACGCGATTTCGACCTAACTCCTGATCAAGAGTTTCTCATTGCTGTTCATCAAGATTCTGATAACGCAACCGTCTTTAAGCGCAATCCTGAAACTGGCCGTCTTGCAGAACTTTCTAACGATTTTCAGGTTCCTGAAGCAGTCTGCATCCACTTTGCAAACTAAGATAATCAAAAAATGAACTTGAATCTCAAGTTCATTTTTTGTTATAGTTTATTTCCGACATTGATACGGTTAATGGCACGTTGAAGAGCAATCTTAGCGCGTCGTTCTTGGTCAATTAAGTGCTTATCTTGAGCTTCTTCAATTTCACGTTCGGCGCGAAGTTTAGCACGTTCAGCACGGCTAATATCGATATCACGAGCACGCTCTGCCGAGTCGGCTACAATGGTAATGATGTCATTGGCAATCTCGATAATCCCACCGTTTACTGCAATCCAGTTCACATGAGTATCATCATCGATTCGCTTTACCTTTACTTCATCAACCGCTAAAACCGCAATCATATTTTCATGTCGTGGCAAGATCCCCATCTCACCATCCAGAGTTCGAACCGATACAAAGCTGGCATGGTGATCATAGACGAGGCCATCTGGTGTCACGATCTGGACAGTTAACTGAGCCATAGGTCACCTCTTAAAATCCCATTTTCTCTGCCTTAGCAATGACGTCTTCGATTGAACCAACTCCACGGAAGGCATCTTCTGGTAAATGGTCATGTTTTCCTTCAAGGATCTCCTTAAAGCCACGAACTGTTTCCGCTACTGGTACATACGAACCAGGTTGGCCAGTAAATTGTTCGGCAACGTTGAAGTTTTGTGACAAGAAGAACTGGATACGACGGGCACGTGCAACCAAGGTTTTTTCTTCATCTGACAACTCATCCATACCAAGGATGGCAATGATATCTTGCAATTCATGGTAACGTTGAAGGACACGTTTGACTTCCGCAGCTACAGCATAGTGCTCTTCTCCGACAATCTCAGGTGCCAAGGCACGAGAGCTTGAAGCCAGTGGATCAACGGCTGGATAAATCCCCAATTGAACCAATTTACGTTCCAAGTTAGTAGTTGAATCCAAGTGAGCGAAGGCTGTTGCTGGCGCAGGGTCAGTATAGTCATCCGCAGGCACGTAGATAGCCTGGATAGAGGTTACAGAACCTTTCTTAGTTGACGTGATACGCTCTTGCAATTGCCCCATTTCCGTAGCAAGTGTTGGTTGGTAACCAACGGCTGATGGCATCCGCCCCAAAAGGGCAGAAACTTCTGAACCAGCCTGAGTGAAACGGAAAATATTATCGATGAAAAGAAGAACGTCTTGGCCTTCTACATCACGGAAGTATTCAGCGATTGTCAAACCAGTTAGGGCAACACGCATACGTGCTCCCGGTGGCTCATTCATCTGACCAAATACCATGGCTGTTTTCTCGATAACGCCTGATTCTTTCATTTCCCAGTAAAGGTCGTTCCCCTCACGAGTACGTTCCCCAACACCAGTAAATACCGAAATACCACCATGTTCTTGGGCAATATTGTGAATCAATTCTTGGATCAAGACAGTTTTACCAACTCCGGCACCACCGAAGAGTCCAACTTTACCACCTTTTAGGTAAGGAGCAAGAAGGTCGATAACCTTAATCCCTGTTTCCAAGATTTCAGAAGAGGTAGACAATTCATCAAAAGTTGGAGCTTTTTTATGAATTGGCTGACGCTCAGCGTCTTCAGTGAAAGGAGCATCCAAGTCAATCGTATCTCCCAAAACATTGAAGACACGTCCCAAAGTTTCTTTACCTACAGGAACAGAGATTGGACGACCTGTGTCCAAAACTTCCATTCCACGAGTCAAACCATCTGTTGATTCCATGGCGATCGTACGGACCATACCATCACCCAACTCCAAGGCTACTTCAAGGACGATTTTTGTTTTTCTTTCGTCATTTTTGTAGACGACAAGTGCATTGTTAATCTCAGGAAGTGTTTCCCCTGCTGCAAACAAAACGTCTACAACGGGTCCAATAACCTGAGCAATTTTACCTGAACTCATCTCCTTCTCCTATTCTATATAAGATACTGTCGGTTCCTAGTTCACCTAGGGCCTAAGTTCATTTTGATACGTGCAGGGTAAGGCCTTATTCTAAGGCACTAGCTCCTGCTACGATTTCTGTAATTTCTTGTGTAATCGCCGCCTGTCTGGCACGGTTATACTGGATTGTCAAATCATTGATGACTTTCTTGGCATTATCAGTCGCTGTCTGCATAGCTGTCATACCAGCGGCATTTTCAGCTGTCTTGGCATCGATAATAGCCCCGTAAATCATACTTTCAGCATACTGTGGCAACAACTGCTCTAGAATCTCATCTCGGCTTGTTTCCAACTCAAATGTCAAGCTATACTCTTCATCAGCTTCATTTGGATCCAAGTCAACAATCGGAAGCATTTGCTCCACACGCATTTGGCTGGTAAGTGTATTGACGTGGTGATTATAGCAGACATAGAGTTCGTCAAAAAGTTCGTTTTGGTACATCTCAATCGTTTTTGAAATAATTTTACGAACTTCATCAAAACTTGGTTGGTCGGCCAAGCCACGCAATTCATAAATTGGTTGAATGCCACGAGCCTTAAAGAAATCAGCCCCCATACCACCGATACAGATTATCTCAAAACCTGTACCATCTGGATGGTATTCTTCCTTCAATTCCATCACGGCTTTAAGGATGGAAGCATTATAACCCCCGACCAAGCCCCGGTCTGAAGTGATAACGATATAACCTGTTTTCTTAACCGGACGACTGATGAGCATTGGATTAGTTGAACCCCCAGATCCATTGCCATGTAAAATATCCGTCAAGAGCTTCCGAACCTTCTGAGCATAGACTTGGAAGTTCCGCGCTGCTTCTTCAGAGCGACCTAACTTAGCCGCTGACACCATTTGCATAGCATTGGTGATTTGACTCGTATTTTTGGTTGAGGCGATTTTTGTTTTAATATCATTTAGAGATACTGCCATCTGACACCTCTATTCTTATTGGAAGCTGGATTGATTGAGAAACTCTGTAATCGCAGCATCCAAGACTGCTTCTTCTGGCAAGTCTTTTGTTTCACGAATGGTTTCCAAAATCTCTGGATAGTGAGCGTCAAAGAAGGCATGGAACTCCTCCTCAAAACGAACAATGTCATCTACAGGAATCGTATCCAAGAAACCATGTGTCAAAGCATAAAGAATGGTTACTTGTTTCTCAACAGGTAATGGTTTATGAACTGGTTGTTTCAGAACTTCAACGGTACGACGTCCACGATTTAACTTAGCTTGAGTAGCCGCATCCAAATCAGAACCAAACTTAGTGAAGGCTTCCAACTCACGATATGAAGCAAGGTCGATACGAAGTGTACCAGCAACCTTCTTCATAGCTTTGATTTGTGCAGAACCACCTACACGGGATACAGATGAACCCGCATCGATAGCTGGACGAATACCCGCATTGAAGAGACCATCGCCAAGGAAGATTTGACCATCTGTGATTGAAATCACGTTGGTTGCGATATAAGCAGAGATATCTCCTGCTTGTGTCTCGATAAATGGTAGAGCTGTGATTGAACCACCACCAAGTTCATCAGAAACCTTAGCTGAACGCTCAAGCAAACGGCTATGAAGGTAGAAAACATCCCCAGGGAAGGCTTCACGACCTGGAGGACGACGAAGCAAGAGAGACAGTTCACGATAAGCGACCGCTTGTTTTGAAAGATCATCATAAACAATCAAAACATGCTTGCCTTGGTACATAAATTCTTCCGCCATGGCAACCCCAGCATAAGGAGCTAGGAAAAGCAATGGAGAGGGTTGTGAAGCAGAAGCTGTCACAACGATGGTGTAGTCCAAGGCACCGTACTGACGAAGTGTTTCAACTTGCGTACGAACGGTTGACTCTTTTTGACCAATGGCTACATAGATACAGATCATATCTTGACCTTTTTGGTTCAAGATTGTATCAATCGCAATAGTTGTTTTCCCTGTTTGACGGTCACCGATAATCAACTCACGTTGACCACGACCAATCGGTACAAGGGCGTCAATAGCTTTCAAACCTGTTTGCAATGGTTCTGATACAGACTTACGCTCCATAACACCTGGAGCTGGCGCTTCTACTGGACGAGTCTTATCAGTGTGGATTTCTCCAAGACCGTCAACGGGACGACCGAGTGGGTCCACAACACGACCAATCAGACTCTCACCTACAGGGACTTCCATGATTTTACCTGTACGGCGGATTGTATCGCCTTCACGGATATCTGTAAAATCACCTAGGATGATAATACCAACATCTGTTGACTCCAAGTTTTGCGCCATACCATAAGAGCCGTTTTCAAAAATCAACAACTCTCCACTCATGGCATTTTCAAGACCGTGAGCACGAGCAATACCGTCCCCGATATAGGTTACAACACCTGTTTCAGACACATCAAAATTGGGTTTGAAATTTTCAATTTGTTGCTTAATTAAAGCGCTGATTTCTTGTGCGTTAATTGCCAAAAGAACACCACTTTCTATTTCAAATTTTCTTTAACAACTTTAAGTTGTTGTTTAATACTCACATCAATTGTCTTGTGATTAGCAAAAATGACAAAACCTCCAATGAGACTTTCATCGAATTGTTCCTTGATACTCCGTACTTTCAGAGCCATTTTTTTCTCTATCACCGGAATCAAACGTTCCTTCTGTTCATTTGTTAAAGGATGAGCTGAAGAAATCGTTACTTCAAATCGATTCGTTTCTTTATCAAGTCGACTCAAACAATCTACAATAATATCATAAAAAAGATTTGCTCTGTGATTGTAAATCAGAACTTGAATAAAGTTTTGCATTAAAGGTGACACAGAGTCTTGGAAGAAACCAACTGTTTTTTCCTTATCCGACTCATCTACCGCCACTTGAGCTAAAAAAGAAGGCAAGTCTGTTTCTTCTGCAACCTGCTTGATTTGAGACAAGTCTGCAAAGATTTGATCTTCTTCTCCTTTTTCGATCACTAATTGGACAAAAGGCATGCTGTATTTTTCAATTACCTTTGCTGTTTTCTTGTCCATTAGGCTTCTCCTAGCTGATCGATATACTGATCAATGAGTTCCTTATGAGCATGACTGTCAAGGTTTTTTGAGATGATTTTACCAGCTAGACTAATTGTCAAATCTGCCACCTCTCCCTTAACACTTTGCAAAGCTTCAGCTTTATTCTGAGCGATTTCTTGATTTGCTTTTTCTTTCAAGCGACCTGCTTCTACTTTAGCATCTGCCAGAATACCTGCTTTACTCTTCTCGGCAGTCTCTTTAGCATTTTCAATGATTGTTTTGGCTTCGTTGCGACTACCAGCCAATTCATCTTCACGTTTTTGGGCAAGAGTTTCTGCTTTTTGACGAGCTTGTTCAGCTCCATCAATATCAGCAGCAATTTTATTTGCCCTTTCTTCGAAGACACTTGTCAAGTTTGACCACGCATATTTCTTAACTAAGACAATCAAAAGGATAAAAGAGCCAGCGATTAAAATAAAGTTACCAATTAATTCACCTACTGTTACGTGCATCTGTTACTCCTTTCTACTCTTCATCATTAATTTTATTTCCTAGATACATAGAAGACAAGACTGTGAATACATAGGCCTGAACACAGGAAATAAACACAGAAAACGCCGTCCAGACTAGATTGGTAACAAATGCGACTGGATACCAATAAAGAGCCTGATGAGAAAGTGTGATAAGCAGACTAGCCATCACTTCTCCGGCAAAGATATTTCCAAATACCCGCAAAGCAAGTGATAGGAAATTTGTGACTTCTTCAAGGAGATTCATCGGTGTCATAAAACCTGGGGTAACAAAGCCTTTCAGATACTTTTTAATACCACGTCGACGAATTCCTTCTATATGGGTCATCAGGATAATTCCAAATGACAAGGCCAAGTCAAATTGAAGATTGGCAGTTGGCGATGTCCAAAGGTTTATCCCATCTGTAGTTTGAAGTTTAGCCATCAAACCAAGATTGTTTGCGATAACCATAAAAAGAAATAAACACAAGTAAAAGAGTGAGTAATCTTTCATGTACCGAGAACCTACATTGGGCTCTGTAAATCCGACTACGAAGTCGTAGAGATACTCCAGTACATTTTGCTTTCCTTTGGGTTTCACAGTCATATTCCGACTTGCCCAATAGATAAAGCCAAAAATAACGAGTACTGACAGCAAGGTCAATACTGTCAAGGTCAAATCAAAGGTAACAGGACCAATATTGATGGTTGGATTAATACTTTCTTCCATCTAAAATCCTCCCTTTTCCATTTTATACTTCTCTTTATTTGATGATAAATGAAAATACGAGAGTTACAAAGAATGTTCCTTCGATAAAGGCAATCCCCATGATCATTAAGCTACGTAATTGTGGGATGATGTCTGGTTGGCGAGCTGCTGATTTGAACAAACCGTTCAACAACATACCTTCTGCAAGGGATACACCCATACAGGCAAGACAAAGACCGAAAAATGTTAAATTCATGATAAATTCTCCTTTTTATTTAAATTTACTTACTTAGTTTAGTCCTAAAATTTTGATTTGTCAACTTTTTACTTACGTTGAAAGCGTTTCATATGATTTATTTCTATTTTTGCTGTTTTTACCCCATTCTATAGAAAGTTTTTCCATTTTAGATTGCGAGTTTTTCTTGATTTTACTATATTTTCTGAAACAAACTGAAAAATCCAAGTTAAGAACTTGGATAGATTCATTTTATTTAAAATAGTAGGAATAGTGTTGTTTACAACCTGGATTAAATGGAGCGCTACAATAAGGACAAGCTATCTGTTCTTGATACTCTTGAAAAGTCATTGTCCTCTTACAAACCCCACATAAAATCGGGTGATCCTCAGAAAGCGCCAAGGGATAGGGTGAAAATACATGCATCTCCATAGCATTGTGGCATTGATAGCATGCGTAATATTTCTTGCATTCATAACACTGGAGTGAAACAATATCCTTTTCACTATGATAGTGAACACACCTACTTTCATCATCAACCAATAAACCTTGAGCTTGAATCATTCCCTTCTCCTTATCTAGGCACGAACTGTGACACTTGTCCCGTCTTCCTTATAGAGATTGATGAGACCTTCCTTGAGTGCGCGAACCATGTCACCTGCTTGTACAGGTTGCGGAACCTTGATTGTCAAGAGTTCCATTGGATTTGGAGCACGATCGATTTTATTTCCCTTGGCATCGTGAAGATCCTCAATATAGGTTTCAAAATGACGGAAACCTGGTCCGTAAAACTCAACTTGGTCACCTTCATTGATTACGTTCCGTTGACGAATGGTTGCTGTCTGAGTTGCTTCATCATAAGAAACGACTTCTGCGACAAACTTGTACTCAGGAATCTTACGACGAGCACCAAATAACTGCTCATTCTCAGACGGCGTACCATAGTAGAATCCTGTTGCCAATTCACGTTGAGCAACCTTCCACATCTCATCCACCAAGTCTTGTTTGATGGCTTCAAATTTCTCAGGACTTTCGAGATAAGCATCCACAGCCGCCTTGTAGCAGTTTGTTACTGTTGAAACATAGTGAATAGATTTCATGCGTCCTTCAATCTTGAGACTGTCTACACCATTTTCAATCATATCTGGAATATGGTCAATCATAGACATATCAACGGCTGACATTGAAAATTCTTCTGGGATTTCACCCTTAAGGCTCTTACGTTCTTTACCAAATGGCATATCGTAAAGGTCGTATTTCCAACGGCAAGACTGAGAACAACCACCACGGTTAGCATCACGCATACTCATGTGGTTTGAGAGCGTACAGCGACCTGAGTAAGAAATACACATGGCTCCATGGACAAAGGCTTCAATCTCAACGTCTGTACGTTTGCGAATTTCTGCCAATTCTTCCATTGAAACTTCACGAGCCAAAACCACACGAGTTAGACCAAGTTCTTTCCAGAACTCAAGAGTTTCATAGTTAGTGGCACTGGCTTGGGTAGAGAGGTGGATTTCAAGACCTGGCGCTTCAGTTGCTGCAATCATGATCAAGGCTGGATCTGATACGATTACGGCCGCAATCCCGATGTCACGCAACTTACGGAACCATTCTCCAGCACCGGCTTCATTTCCTTCGTGCATGACCATATTGGCAGCTACATAAACCTTGGCACCGTACTTGGCAGCGAACTGAACGCCTTCTTCCATCTGTTCAAAGGTAAAGTTTCCAGCACGGCTACGAAGGCCATAGGCCTGTCCACCGATGAAGACTGCGTCCGCACCGTATTGAACAGCTACTTTCAGCTTTTCTAAAGTTCCAGCGGGTGAAAGAACCTCAGGACGTTTTAATTTTTTTGTCATTTTTTCTCCTATTTGCAATATAAAAGTTTGACGTTTTTCCTTCTCATTTTATAGTAAATAATGAATAAAATCAAGCCTAGGCAGATTGTTTTGACAATTCTAATCTTTTCTAAAAGAACAACTAGTCTTAGAAGACTAGTTGTTTTCAAGATAAAATTCAAAACGTTCACCCACATACTGACTTTTAACATATTCAAAAGCCGTCCCATCATCGAGATAGGAAACCTGAGTCAAGGCTAGAATCGCATGTCCATCTTCGATTTCTAGGTAACGAGCAATTTTTTCCTTCGCTAATCTCGCATAAATGGTCTGTTGGGATTTGCCAATCCGGTAACCATGTTCCTGCAAGGTTTGAAAGAAGTGACTAGTTACTTCTTCTTTTTTGAAGTCCTTAATAAATTTTTCAGGAATAGATGCGACTTCATAGACTAGCGGTACTTGGTCAGCATAACGCACCCGTTCCATACGGATAATATTCTCTGTCGGAGTAATCCCCAGCTTAGCGACCTCTTGCTCATTTGGAATGGTTCTTCTGTAAGAAATGAGTTGGCTAGAAGGTACTTTCCCCTGAGATTTGACAATCTCCGTAAAACTAGTCGTTCCCCGCATTTTTTCTTGGACACGAGTGCTAGAGACAAAAGTCCCACTTCCTATACGACGCTCTAAAACACCTTCCTCAACCAAGAGAGAAATGGCTTGTCGCAAGGTCATCCGACTAACCTGAAACTGGTCAGCCAAGTCTCGTTCACTCGGAAGTCTTTCTCCGATTTTCCAACGATGCTCATCTATATCTTTTTTTATCTGGTCATGTATTTTCATATAAGCTGGTAACATGCTTTTCACTTCTTTTCTATATTTTCTCTATTGTACCGTATTTAATTAGAAAAAGTCAAACTTTGCCTTGTTTAGTTGGTAATTCGCCCCTATTTATGATAGAATATTGAAAAAGATATTTCTTTTGAGAAAGGAAAAAGATGAGCAACATTTCAACTGATTTGCAAGATGTCGAAAAAATCATCGTGCTGGACTATGGTAGCCAATATAACCAGCTGATTTCACGCCGTATTCGTGAAATTGGTGTTTTTTCAGAGCTAAAAAGCCATAAAATTTCAGCTGCAGAGGTTCGTGCCATTAAACCTGTAGGGATCATTCTCTCAGGTGGACCAAACTCTGTTTATGAAGAGGGTTCGTTTGATATTGACCCAGAAATTTTTGAACTTGGGATCCCAATTTTGGGAATCTGCTACGGTATGCAACTTCTTACCCACAAACTTGGAGGAAAAGTTGTCCCTGCGGGTGATGCTGGAAACCGCGAGTACGGTCAATCGCCACTTACTCATACCTCTTCTCCCCTCTTTGAAGGAACACCAGAAGAACAGATTGTTTTGATGAGCCACGGTGATGCTGTTACTGAGATTCCTGCTAACTTTGTTCGTACTGGAACTTCTGCTGACTGTCCTTACGCTGCTATTGAAAATCCAGACAAACATATCTACGGTATCCAATTCCACCCTGAAGTTCGTCATTCAGTTCATGGCTATGATATCCTTCGTAACTTTGCATTGAATATCTGTGGTGCCAAAGGCGACTGGACTATGGACAACTTTATCGAGATGCAAATCAAACAAATCCGTGAAAAAGTTGGGGACAAACGTGTTCTTCTCGGTCTATCAGGTGGTGTTGACTCTTCTGTCGTTGGAGTTCTTCTCCAAAAAGCGATCGGTGATCAATTAATCTGTATCTTTGTAGACCACGGTCTTCTCCGTAAGGGAGAGGCTGACCAAGTTATGGACATGCTTGGTGGTAAGTTTGGTTTGAATATCGTCAAAGCAGACGCTGCAAAACGCTTCCTTGATAAACTTGCAGGTGTTTCTGATCCTGAACAAAAACGGAAAATCATCGGAAACGAGTTTGTTTATGTCTTTGATGACGAAGCAAGCAAGCTCAAAGATGTGAAATTCCTTGCCCAAGGAACACTTTATACTGACGTGATTGAGTCTGGAACTGATACAGCTC
The DNA here is from genome assembly GCA_027682205.1 of Streptococcaceae bacterium AF54-32pH5A. GTDB lineage: Bacteria > Bacillota > Bacilli > Lactobacillales > Streptococcaceae > Streptococcus. The sequence continues at coordinate 98,062 of JAQDAD010000001.1, read as the reverse complement.
AAACCATCAAGTCACACCACAACGTGGGTGGTCTTCCAGAAGATATGCAGTTTGAACTCATCGAGCCACTCAATACTCTTTATAAGGATGAAGTTCGTGCTCTCGGTACAGAGCTTGGTATGCCAGACCACATCGTATGGCGCCAACCATTCCCAGGACCAGGACTTGCTATCCGCATCATGGGTGAAATCACTGAAGAAAAACTTGAAACAGTCCGTGAATCAGACGCTATCCTTCGTGAAGAAATCGCTAAAGCAGGACTTGACCGTGATATCTGGCAATACTTCACTGTCAACACAGGAGTTCGTTCAGTCGGTGTTATGGGTGATGGTCGTACTTATGACTACACCATTGCCATTCGCGCTATCACTTCTATCGACGGTATGACAGCTGACTTTGCGAAAATTCCTTGGGAAGTTCTTCAAAAAATCTCTGTTCGTATCGTTAACGAAGTGGATCATGTTAACCGTATCGTCTACGACATTACAAGTAAACCACCAGCAACTGTTGAGTGGGAATAACCTATAATACAACAAAAAGGCTTTGAAATCAGTGTTTCAAAGCTTTTTTGATTATTTCTGCAAACAATTTGCAAACTATAGTAACTGCTGATTTTTACTTAACCATTTTTCGATAGTGAGTTCAAAATGGTCAATTACAATTATATTTTCAGGAGTCATATCAAAATTAAATAATAAATTATCTGAATGAGTTTTTATGACTACTCCAAAATCAAGTTTTTTGGATTTCATAGCATTTTGTAATAGAGAAATACTCTCTTTCAGGCATTCATTATTCTTTTGAATTTTTATGGGAATCGGTTTATTTTGAAAATGTTTAGGTAAAAAGCCATCAATTCCTTTATTTCTTTGAACAATTTTTGCCTGTAATAATTTAAGAATGTTTTCCTCCTCTTCAGTTTTGGTTCTATATGCTTCAATTCCTTTATTTAATAAATTTGAACTTGTTTTAATAACATTTTCCAGACGTTTCCGGGTTATATTAATAGCTTCCTCAGACAAATCAATTCCAATATATTTTCTATTCAAAATCTTGGAAGCTATTAAAGTAGTTCCACTTCCACAGAACGGGTCTAAAACTAAGTCGTTTTTATCAGTAGCAATCTTTATAATTTGTTCTAATAACAAAATAGGTTTTTGTGTGGGATATCCTACTCTTTCTTTAGCTTTGGGATTAAGAAATGGGATATTCCAAACATCTGAAAGGGGAACCCCATTTTTCTCTTTTGCTAGAATATAGTTACCATTATTATCAACTTTATATGTTGTTTTAGAGTTTCCATCTCGTTTTCGTTCCACTAATATTTGGTCGATATTTGTAGTTGAAGAATATTCTGTAAAAATTGTATTAAATTTAAAATCTTTTGTCTTTGAATAAAAATAAATGTTTTGATGATTGTTCAATAATCCTTTTTTTGAATTAGACCACCGTTTATAGTTCCATATAATTTCGCTTCGGAACATATCTGCTCCAAAGACATTATCTAAAAGTAATCTAATATGATGATTTGCACTTTTATCACAATGAACGAAAATACTGCCACTATTTTTTAGTACTCTTTTGCATTCTGCTAGTCTAACAGACAAAAATTCCTTGTAATCTTCAATTGAAGTCCATGTGTCTTCAAATGAATACATAATATTTTTGTTATTAGATAATTTTTGGGTTTTCTGAGTAAAGAAAGGAGGGTCCATATAGATTAAATCTACACTGGACGATTCTATTGATTTTAAAACCTCTAAATTATCTCCTTGTAGTATTGACATTATGCGGTTGCTCCTTTTTTATTATCTGCAATATCTGTTAAAATACCAAGTAAATCAATACCTGTTACATCTTCTAGATGTTCCCATGCAGATTCTCCATAATAATATTGTCCTCCAATACCTTTATATAATGTTTCTAAAGTTTGTTGAATTTTTATTGCTTGGTCTCTATTTGGATAATAAAACATTAGTCGAATTGGGGTATAACCCTCACTATGAATAACTCTTATTCTAGTATGTTCTTTTGTAATATGGTCTCCATCTGTTGTAGCATCACGCCACTTGATTTCATATGCGTTTTTCTCCTCAATCAGGCAATCAATTTCAAAGGTTTTAGGTCTCGTTCCTTCTGAATTAGGAACTTTTACTTTTTTAGCATTTTCTTTGCCAAATTTTTCAATAAAACAAAGTACAGCTGCTTCTTCTAAAAATGACCCTGCGTATTTGTATAAAAAACGACCTTTATTTTGATACAAATCAATATTTTCACCTTCTTCAAATGAAATTCCTAAAACTCTATAGATTAGATAATGGCTTTTATCATCATCTTGCATTTCACGGACTCTCTCTTTAACTTTATTATCCAAATTATCAGAATATTTTTTTGCTAATTCTTCATTTTTTTCTTTCAGTGTAGTCATTGTAACCCCTTTATTATAATAAATATTTTAGTCATACTTCTATTATAACATGGATTAAGAAATTTTCTGTTCTAATTTCCTTTGACATACTGATTATTTGTGAAAGTACTAGTATTTTTTTTATTGGTGATGTTACTAAATATGTTATTCAACTTATTAGCAACTTCTCTATTCATATTCGGATATAAATGTCCATAAGTACCTAGCGTGGTCTTTATATCTTCATGTCCAAACCTATCACGAATAACAAGTGCGTTTTCTCCTAGAGAAATCAAAAGGCTCGCATGGGAATGTCTCAAGGCGTGCGTCTTAATTCTATGTACTCCAGCAAACTTTGAATGTCGAGTTATGATATGGCTTGTTGCACTTATTCTTGCAATTTATCATAAAAAATAATACCGCTGGAGCATGAACTTCAGTGGTATTATTTTTTATTATTTTTTATAATTTCAATATTAGGAAAATTTCTCGACTCTCTACTCCCCTTTTTAAATCCCTGAAACCATGCTATAATATAGTAAGTATAGTCCAATAATCTGACTATAAAAGGCAACGATAAAGATTTCTTACATCATCCGTAAGTGTTATTCTACTCTAATTCATACTATAATGAAAGTAACAAAAGATGGAGGTGTTTCACATGGAAACCATTTTACGAGTAGAATCATTAACAAAGCATTATGGGAAAGAGCCCAATATCACAAAAGCCTTGGACGGCATATCTTTTCAAGTTGTAAAAGGCGAGTTCCTAGGGATTATGGGGAGTAGCGGTTCTGGGAAAACAACCCTTCTTAACTGTCTCGCTACTATCATCAAGCCAACTGACGGTTCCATTCAAATGCAAGAAAAGGATTTAGGTCAGTTAAAAGGTAGTCAGTTAGCTGATTATCGTGGCAAGGAAATTGGCTATCTCTTCCAGAATTTTGAGCTTTTAGACAATCTGACAGCCAAAGAAAATATTTTACTCCCCTTGTCTTTGCACAAGGTCGATGCCAACGAAAGCAAGCTTCGCTTAGAATTACTTTCCCAATATCTGGATATTTCTGAACTTCTGGATAAGTTCCCATCTCAATTATCGGGTGGTCAACGGCAAAGGGTAGCTGCTGCGCGTGCCTTGATTTTAGACCCTAAGATTGTATTTGCGGATGAACCCACAGGAGCTTTGGATTCAAAAAATGCAAGTATTTTGATGCAAAAATTATCCGAAATGAATCAAGTGGAAGAAACCACTATTCTCATGGTGACCCACGATTCAGTTGCAGCCAGCTTTTGCAACCGCATCTTGTTTATCCAAGACGGAAAACTATTCCATGAAATCCGACGCGATTATCCAAGAGAAAGTCAAGAAGATTTTTACCACAGAATACTAAAGGTCATGTCTGCACTGGCTGGAGGTGATGGCAATGTTTTCTAAATTAGTCTCAAGAAATAGCAAGAGAGATCGAAAGAATAATGGCTTGTACTTCAGTTCTATGGTTCTTTCTATTATCTCCTTTTACATCATCCTTTCTTTGTCCCATCAAGATGTGATGATCTTTCTAAAACAAATAGAGAGTGACGCTGTAAATAAAATCTTTAGCATGATTCCCATTCTTTATGTGGCAACTCTCTTTATCCTCTTTTTTCTAGTCTACTTCGCAAGCAGTATGCAGATGGAAAGGAGAAAACATGAATTTGGTGTCTATCTCACACTAGGCATGCGGAGAAGCAAACTGTTCTTGCTACTCCTACTCGAGGATTTGAGAAACAGTGTCCTTGCTCTTGGAATAGGCCTTCCTATTTCCATCTTGATTTCAGAACTGATTAGTCTAATAACCGCTAAAATTGTGGGACTAGGGATTATCGAGCATCAATTTTCTCTATCTACCACAGCTCTAGTCTATACAGTCATCGGCTTCCTAGCCGTAAAATTAGCTGTCTTTGTTCTTTTAAGTGCAAAGACGGCCAATAAAGAAATCGGAAACCTGCTATCCTATTCTCCTTCCGGTATGAAGAAAGTACTCCCCAAGGGTGTGTACCTTCTTGCTTCCATCCTCGGAATTTTGCTTCTAGGAACAGCCTATTACTTGGGTATGAGTAGACGAGCTTGGGGAAGTGTCATAACCATGAGCTTCACTGTTCTCTTGGGAACTCTAGGAACTATCCTACTCTTCTTTGGTATGCGTTTATTTATAGACATTCTGGTCAATCTTGGTAGCCGTCGAAAACTTCATACTTATAATTTTAGACAGATTCAGGAATTAGTTATCCAGCGCTCAACTATACTGGCTATCTGCTCCCTCTTAATCTTCTCTGCCTTGTGCCTCTTTGGAGCAGGTGTTGCCATTTCAAGCGGCAATTCAGGCAATCAAACCCACGTATTGGATTATACTTTTAGAGATACCAAGCAGGAAACAGATGAAAATCTTGATATAGACACAGTTAAAAAAGAGCTTGAAGCTACAGGACTAGCATCACAGTTTTCAAAGATTCTGCAAATCAAAGTCGGCAAACCGAAAGAACACAAATCCGTGTCCTTCGAAGACGTCATCAAGGAGTTGAAAACTCAACAAGACAGCAAGAACAAGGAAATTTTGCTCCATAAATTTAAACAGTCGACTACTTCCCACCTCATACCAGTTTCCGAATACAATGAACTTAGAAAGGCCGCCAATCTCCCTCCTCTAGAATTAACTAGCAAGGAAGCCTACTTGTATATGGGGAAAGATTTTCTCCCAGATGAGAATCTCGTCAACTCTGTTCTGAAAGCAACCCCTCAAATCAAAGTCATGGGAAATGATGTAAAATTGATTGGCGAAGTACAGTCTTTACCGATTGTAACGGACCGTGAAATAACCCTCTCTGTCGCTCTCATAGTCCCAGATGAGGTCTTTATGAGCTATACAGATGGTCAGTATTCGAACTATGTCAGCGGTATCTTGGCTCCTGAGCTGGTCAAGGAAAAAGGCCTGATGAGAGCTATCTCAGATACCAATGAAAAGCTGAATCAAACCTCTCTTGGCTATGAAAGCTATATACAAAATATGGGGCGCCAATTGTTTTACATCATCTCTGCCAGCTATATCACCATCTATTTGGCAATCATCTTCCTTGTTGTCGCAAATACAATCATCGGCGTTCAATTTTTGATGGGTCAGAGACAATCCTACAGACGATACCAAACCTTAATCCATCTCGGAGCCAACTATGAAACTCTTTGTAAATCGTCAGAAAAGCAAATCAACTGGTATTTCGGTCTACCAATAGCCCTTGCACTTATCAGTAGTAGCTTCGGAGTGAGCTCCCTCCTCACAGGAATAGTACCAGCCAGTGTAAGAATGGCCATGGGGCAGAAATTTATCACAGCCATGCTGATAGTACTGCTCTTAGCTGGATTTGAAGTCATCTATATCAGAATTGTAAAGAAAAATAGCAACAAGTATTTGTTGTCCTTAATGGAACCCAAAAGAGATGAATAAAGTAGCATAAATTAGAAAAGGAGGAACCGATATGAAGCATATTCTGGTTATTGAAGATGAGGCCTTGATTCGAGATGAAATTGCCATCTTGTTAGAGAAAGCGGGTTACCAAGTTGATAAGTTGACTGACTTCAAAGAAACAAGCCAGCAAGTGCTGCAATACGATACGGATCTAATCATACTGGATTTGAATTTGCCAGGAGAAACAGGTTTTCAAATTTGTAAAAATCTCAAGTCAAAACGCTCTGTGCCCATATTGGTTCTCACCTCTCGTGAACAACTAAAAGATGAGATCTACGCCCTGAAATTAGGAGCAGATGAGTATCTAACAAAGCCTTTCAAGAAAGAAAGATTTTTGGCACGTATAGAAAATATCTTGAAACGCTATGAAGGCAGACAAAATCTACTTGAAAAAGATAATTTCCTGCTGGATCGAAACACCTATACCCTTTATATAAATGGACATTCGATTTTACTCCCCCAAAATCAAGGAAAATTGTTAGAAACCTTATTAGTGGCAACTGATTCTGTCGTCACAAAAGAAGAACTAAGCATGAAACTGTGGAATACAACTGAGTTCATCGATGAAAATGCCCTACAAGTAAATATTGCAAGGCTGAAAAAGGTGATGAAACAGGCTGGTATTGCCCTTCAAGTCAAGTCCGTCAGAGGTATTGGTTACAAGCTAGAAGAGGTAAGTCCAGATGAAACCTAATCTAAAATATCTAGCTACTTATCTGCCTTGGTTACTTGTTCTCTTAGCATTTGACCTATTTACAGCTGTCCTGCTTTGGCTTTCAGATGTGAGAATGTTTCAAGCCCTCATTCTTCTCTATCTTTTAGCTACAGTTCTGCTCTTTTTCATCCTATCATTCCTACTCATAAAAAAAGAAAGAAAAAGATCCGCTGCCTATAAAGCCTTCATAGCCAATCCCAAGACGGATACTGAGCTTGAATTATTGCATTTATCAAGTGCCTCAGAGAAAGAAAGCATTGAAAAAATGGCAGATACACTTTATCAAAAGCAAGCTGAAATAGGAAAGCTCAACTCATTACTAGCCGAGTATGAGGACTATGTTGAAAAATGGGCGCATGAGATTAAACTCCCTCTATCGCTTCTTTCTCTCCTTTTGGACAATCAAAGCGACCAGTTGCCTGAGGATACAGCTTTTAAGTTGGACTATGTGAGAAATCAAATACAAGAAAATGTATCACAGATCCTATTCTACTACAGGGTGAAAAGCGAGAAAAATGATTTTCTATTTGAAGACCTTGACCTAGAAGAGTGTGTCCATGACCTTTTGGAAAACTTTGGTCCCTTGCTCAAAGAAAAGAATTTTACGATTTATCTAGAAAATATACAGGGAAGCTACTACACCGATCAACGCAGTTTTGAATTTATCCTCTCTCAAATCCTCGCTAACGCCCTTAAATATAGTTCTGATAACCCCGAACTCTATATTTCTATGTCAAAGGACAAGGGGCGCACCACTCTGATTATCAGGGATAATGACTGCGGAGTTAAAGCTTGCGACCTCCCTCATATCTTTGAAAAAGGCTTTACAGGTGATTCAGGTGATACAAGGAAAAAATCAACAGGTATGGGTCTCTATCTTGTCAAACAATTAGCAGAGGCTTTAAAAATCGAAATCACAGTAAAATCCGAATGGATGCGAGGATTTGAGATTACCCTTTCTATTTAGTAAATTTTTCGATTAGGAAAATTGCCTAATCATAGAAAGCACATATTTTATATAAAAAGGAAAGCACTTCTGCTTTCCTTTTTCTTATTTCCTCTTCTTCTTCGCTTTTTTCATTTTGTTAGCCATGCGTTTCATAGACTGTTTCATGGCAAATTCACCGATTTTACCTTTGAGTCCGCCACCAAACATCTGGCTCATATCTGGCATTCCAGCTCCTCCAAGAGCAGACATATCTGGCATGCCGCCTTGTCCCATCATTCCTTCAAGGGCAGACATATCCATTCCTCCCATATTTGGCATATTTTTAGGGAGGTTATTTGGATTGATTCCCATCTGCTTCATCATCTTGTTCATATCACCAGACATGACACCTTGCATGAGCTGTTTAGCCTGGTTAAAGTCCTTGATGAATTTATTGACTTCGACAAAGGTATTCCCAGAACCTGCAGCGATACGTCGACGGCGACTTGGATTTAACAAATCAGGATTTTCACGCTCTTCAGGTGTCATCGAAGATACGATGGCACGTTTGCGCGCAATCTGGCGCTCATCCACCTTCATATTTTGAAGGGCTGGATTGTTAGCCATACCTGGAATCATCTTGAGCAAGTCTTCCATCGGCCCCATGTTTTGCACCTGATCTAATTGATCAATGAAATCATTGAAATCAAAGGTGTTTTCGCGCATCTTCTCAGCCATTTCAAGAGCTTTTTGCTCATCGTATTCCTGAGAAGCTTTCTCGATCAGAGTTAGCATGTCTCCCATACCAAGGATACGGCTAGACATACGATCTGGGTGGAATGTTTCAATATCCGTGATCTTTTCACCAGTACCAGTGAACTTGATTGGTTTTCCAGTAATGTGTCGAACAGATAGAGCCGCACCACCACGAGTATCCCCATCAATCTTGGTAAGGATAACCCCAGTCACTTCTAACTGAGCATTAAACTCACGGGCGACATTGGCCGCTTCCTGACCGATCATGGCATCAATGACGAGCAGGATTTCATTTGGTTGAGCCAAGGCCTTAACATCACGAAGCTCATTCATCAAGAGCTCATCAATCTGCAAACGCCCTGCCGTATCAATCAAAACATAGTCGTTGTGATTGGCCTGCGCTTGCTCCAAACCTTGGCGAACAATCTCAACAGCTGGTACTTCTGTTCCAAGAGCGAAAACAGGAACATCAATCTGTTGTCCAAGTGTTTTTAACTGGTCGATGGCAGCTGGACGATAAATATCCGCCGCAATCATCAAAGGACGAGCATTTTCTTCCTTCTTGAGTTTATTAGCCAGCTTACCAGCAAAGGTTGTTTTACCAGCTCCCTGCAAACCGACCATCATGATGATCGTCGGAATCTTAGGTGACTTGATAATCTCAGCAGTATCAGAACCTAAAATGGCTGTCAATTCCTCATCAACAATTTTGATAATCTGTTGTGCAGGATTAAGAGTATCAATAACTTCATGTCCGACTGCACGTTCACGAACCTTCTTGATAAAATCTTTTACAACGGGCAAGGCAACGTCTGCTTCAAGCAAAGCTAGACGGATCTCTTTGGTTGCTTCTTGAACATCCGCCTCAGAAATTTTTCCTTTTTTACGTAGATTTTTAAAGACGTTCTGTAAACGTTCTGTTAAACTTTCAAATGCCATTTTTTTCTCCTATTTACTCAATTCAGTGGAAATCGTCCGAAATGTTGCAAACACTCAAGTTCCTCGGGTGTGATTTCTTTCATGATTTCATTTGGATATCCCCAACAGCTAAAACCTATTTGCATAGCTTTGGAGATATCATTGGGCGAGATAATCTGTAGTCGAGTAGGAAATGGTTCCTCTGCGGCTAATAGTTTGCAAGGTAATCCTTGATAAATAACTAGACTGTCCATGATTACTCCTGATTGTCAATGCTTGTTAAAATTTCTATCTGCTCCTGCAGAAAGTCATCCTTAGGATAACGCTCCAAGATCTGGTCAAAAATCTGACTGCGGACAATGTAGTCCGAATACATGTGTAATTTCATCTCATAATCTTCTAAAATCTTTTCTGTCCGCTTGATATTGTCATAGACAGCCTGACGACTGACACCGAACTCTTCAGCAATCTCAGCAAGACTGTAATCATCAGCATAGTAGAGTTCAATATAGTTCATTTGTTTGTCTGTCAAAAGCGCAGCATAAAATTCAAAAAGCGCATTCATGCGATTGGTTTTTTCAATTTCCATAACTTTTATTATACCAAAAAAACGATTATACCGCTAGAGTAGAAGCACCTCAAATAGAGCAAGAATAAAAAAAGAACCTTGCAAAGCAAGATTCTTTTAGTGTCTGACTTAAATAATTGTTCTTCTGGGAACTTAATCGAATTAAGCTTCGATTTCTGTAACCATACCTGAACCAACAGTACGTCCACCCTCACGGATAGAGAATGTAGTACCTTGTTCTACGGCGATTGGGTGGATCAACTCAACGTCGATAGTCACGTTATCACCAGGCATTACCATTTCAGTACCTGCTGGAAGTTCGATTGAACCTGTAACGTCAGTAGTACGGAAGTAGAATTGTGGACGGTAGTTGTTGAAGAATGGAGTGTGACGTCCACCTTCTTCTTTAGTAAGGATGTAGACTTCACCTTTGAATTTAGTGTGTGGGTTGATTGAACCTGGTTTAGCGATAACTTGTCCACGTTCGATTTCATCACGTTGAACACCACGAAGAAGGACACCTACGTTATCTCCAGCAAGACCTTCGTCAAGTTGTTTACGGAACATTTCAACACCAGTAACAACTGCTTTTTGAGTTTCTTCTTTGATACCAACGATTTCGATTTCATCGTTGACACGAACAGTACCACGGTCGATACGTCCTGAAGCAACTGTACCACGTCCAGTGATTGAGAATACGTCTTCGACTGGAAGAAGCAATGGTTTGTCTGTATCACGTTCTGGTTCTGGGATGTACTCATCAACAGTGTTCATCAATTCCATGATGATGTCTTCGTACTTAGAGTCACCTTCAAGAGCTTTAAGAGCTGAACCTTGGATAACTGGAAGATCGTCACCTGGGAAGTCGTATTCTGACAAGAGGTCACGGATTTCCATTTCAACCAATTCAAGCAATTCTTCGTCATCTACCAAGTCAATTTTGTTCATGAAGACGATAAGGTGTTTAACACCAACCTGACGTGAAAGAAGGATGTGCTCACGAGTTTGTGGCATTGGTCCGTCAGTTGAAGCTACTACAAGGATAGCTCCGTCCATTTGAGCGGCACCAGTGATCATGTTTTTAACGTAGTCCGCGTGTCCTGGAGCGTCGATGTGGGCATAGTGACGTTTTTCAGTTTCGTACTCAACGTGCGCAGTGTTGATAGTGATACCGCGTTCGCGTTCTTCTGGAGCAGCATCGATAGACGCATAGTCTTTAGGTTGGTTAACTGCTGAAGGCAAGCGACGTGCCAAAACAGTTGTGATAGCTGCAGTTAGGGTAGTTTTACCGTGGTCAACGTGTCCGATAGTACCAATGTTAACGTGTGGTTTACTACGATCGTATTTTTCTTTTGCCATTTGAGTAAAAGCCTCCAATAAAATATATTTTATAGATAGACAGTAGGCAATACAGTCTAACTTTCCTTACTATTTTATCAAATTTCAGCTAAATTGCAAGTGTTTTACACACATTTTGTGAATTATTCTAAATCTCACACTTTCCCATTCTTTTCCTTTTCCAACGGATTCATTTTAAACACTTTTGACCAGACTAACCTCAAGTCTTTTTATCAAAAAAATCAGGTCTCCCTGATTTTTAGATTGATTCTGATTTTTCCAGTCCTTTTTCTTTTGCTTCTTTATGATTTTCATATAATTTCGCCAAGAACTTAGTAATCTCTTTTAGGATAGAATAAGTTGGCACTGCTACAATCATTCCGATAACACCGTAAATATTGCTAGATAGCAAGAGAAGAACCAGAATGGTGATTGGATGAACCTTCATAACCCCTCCAACGATACGAGGATAGAGGATATTCCCATCCACCTGTTGAATAATCAGCATATAAATTACTGCAATGAGAACCCTGTGCGGATCAGTAAAGACATTGGCAATAATCATAGGAATCAGACCGATACTTGGTCCAACATAGGGAATCAGGTTGGCAATGCCAGAAAAAATAGCAAAGACTAAGGCGTACTTCAAGCCAATAAGACTGTAACCAACATAGGCCAAACATCCGATTATGACAGCATCAATCGCAATTCCACTGATATAACGTGCTACAGTAGCGTTCAAATTCTTCAAGAGACTGGAGAAGTTTAATTTATCATGTTTTAGGACTGTTCGTTCCAACATCGGGAGGAACTTATGACCATCAAGCAAGAAATAAATCAAAAAGACTGGTGTCATAATGAGAATCAAAACAGTACTAAACAAGGCTGAAAGAACGCTGCCTAAACTATTGCTCACACTGTTGAGAATGTTTTGTAAAATATCGACGTAAGATAAATTCAACTGTTGAATGGTTTTTTGAATATCAATATTTTGAAAGATTGGATTCATTGATAAATCATATATCAAATCTTGCAAACGGCTATAGATATTCTGGCTAGAAATAATCAAGCTTGTCAACTGATTGATCAAAATCGGTAGCAAGTAGACTACCCCTACTACTATTGTACCAATCAAGGCACAAAGAGTGATGAGCACACCTATCAAACGATTGATTTTACATTTCTTTTCTAAAAATGTTACGATGGGATTTGTCAGATAATAGAAAAATCCTCCGAGCAAAAATGGAATCATAATAGTATTGGCAACCATCACAAAAGGTGTGACAATCGCTCCCATCTCTCTCCAAAGATATAAAATAAGAGTTAGTAGTAAAATTTCAGCTGTCCAAAAAAATAACTTGTTTCTACGGAACATAGCTACCTCCTTCTTTCTATTTTACCATAATTCTTCAAAAAGATAAGATGGCTTTACTATAAAAACGAGAATATTTTTTCGCTTTGTGATAGAATAAAATTACTATGAAGAAAATAATTTTATCCTTACTAACTCTTATCATTTTTGGCACAGCCATTCCTACTGTATCTGCACAAGATTTTGATGTTGCTGCCAAGCATGCCATTGCTGTTGAAGCAAACACTGGGAAAATTCTCTACGAGAAAGATGCTACTCAACCTGTTGAAATTGCCTCTATTACCAAGATTCTCACTGTTTACCTAGTCTATGAAGCCTTGGAACAAGGGACCATTAGCCTATCTACCCCAGTTGATATCTCTGACTATCCATACCAACTCACAACCAATTCTGAGGCTAGTAATGTTCCTATGGAAGCACGTAAGTATACAGTAGAACAATTATTGGAAGCGACTCTAGTATCAAGTGCCAATAGTGCAGCAATTGCTCTTGCTGAAAAAATTGCTGGTTCAGAGAAAGACTTCGTTGACAAGATGAGAGCGAAACTTCTTGAATGGGGTATCCAAGATGCTACTATTGTCAATACTACTGGACTTAATAACGAAACACTTGGAAATAATATCTATCCTGGTTCTAAAAAAGATGAGGAAAACAAACTAAGTGCTTACGATGTGGCCATCATCGCTCGAAACCTCATCCGAGATTATCCTCAAGTTTTAGAAATCACCAAAAAACCAACTTTAACATTTGCAGGTATGGAAATTCACTCTACTAACTATATGTTGGAAGGGATGCCAGCATATCGAGGTGGAGTTGATGGGCTCAAAACTGGTACAACAGACAAGGCGGGAGCTTCTTTCGTTGGAACAACTACCGAAAAAGGGATGCGAATCATCACTGTTGTCTTAAACGCTGACCAGCAAAACAGTAATCCTTACGCTCGCTTTACTGCCACTTCTTCTCTTTTGGACTATATAACATCTAATTATGCTCTCAAAACAATTGTCCAAAAGGGAGAGGCCTACAAAGATAGCAAAGTTTCTGTACTTGATGGGAAGGAAGATACCGTAACTGCTGTTGCTAAATCTGATATCACTGTCATTCAACGATTGGGAAGTCAAACATCATCAAGCCTGCAGTTCACTCCAAAAAACAAGGCCGAGACAGCACCACTAGAAGCTGAAACTGTTGTTGGTCATCTGACCTATGATGACCAAGATTTGGTCGGCCAAGGCTATCTCACTTCTGACAAACCATCTTTTGAAATGGTTTCTGAAAAGAAGGTTGAAAAAGCCTTCTTCTTAAAAGTTTGGTGGAATCAATTTATCCGATTTATCAATGAAAAATTATAAAAAAATCGCGATTCTTCGCGATTTTTTCGTATTCTTTAATTTATTCCATTTCTTTAAAAGCTGCTTCCGCGTCAGCATTACTAATAGCACCAAATTGGATTTTTTCGATTTTTCCTTGACTGTCAATCAAGTATTCTGTTGGAATACTACGAATTTGGTAGGCTTGGAAGGTAGTTGCTTGGGTATCATATAGAACTGGTATATCCTTATAACCTTGTTCTTGGTACCATTTTGGAAACTCTTCGACTGTCTTTTCACCTTGTAGTCCTGGTGCGACGACACTTAGTATTTCAAAGTCTCGATCTTGTTTTGCAGCTAATTCCATCAACTCGGGCATACTCTTTCGACAAGGACCACACCAAGAGGCCCAGAATTTCAAATAGACTTTTTTGCCTTTATAGTCTGATAACTTGACTTCTTTGCCATCCATAGACTGCAAGGTGAAGTCCGGCGCATCCTTTCCTACTGCGATTTGTTGTACAGTAGGTTGTTTGGGACTTTCCGTTTTTTTGGTTTCTTTTTCGCCACAGGCAATCAACAAAAATAGAGACATGAGACTCAATCCCGCAAAAATCATTTTTTTCATCTTTTTCTCCTTTTATCCAAGAATTCCTGACAAGGCATTTAACTGCCCTAGCATTAATAACAATCCCATCAAAATAATCAAAGCTCCCCCAATTTTCTTTAGTAGAAGCATATGGGGTTTTAATTTATTAAAGTAGGGCACGATCCAGCCCGAAGCCAAGGCCAAAACAATGAAAGGTAAGGCCATTCCCAATGTGTAAACTAAGGTTAGTATGGCTCCTTGCCAAGCACCATTCCCTCCTGAAGCCGCAAGAGCCAAGACCGAACTTAAAACTGGTCCGATACAAGGAGTCCAACCAAAACTAAAAGTTATCCCAAGTAAAAAGGCTGATAAATAGTGATTCGACTTTGATTGTTTGAAGGTGACTGTCTTTTGAACTTCCAGTTTATTGAAATGTATGATTTCCATCTGGTGAAGGCCCAAAAGGATAATGACTGCTCCCATAACATAACGAAACCAGTCAGCATAGAGCATGTGCCCTAGGAATCCAGCTCCAAATCCCAAAATAAAGAAAATAAGGGAGATTCCGGCAATAAAGCACAAGGTCCGAATTAAGCCTGACCATGCAACCTCTCTTCCGAAAAAGCGAAAACTTTTTGAATTTCCCTGATCATCCAGTAAAATACCAGCATAGACTGGTAGCAAAGGGAAAATGCAAGGTGAAAAGAAAGACAGAATGCCGGCTAAAAAAACTGATACTAAAAATATAATAGACTCCAACGAATTACCTACTTTCACAAAATTCTAATCTTATTTTACTATAAAAGAAAAAATTTGTGACAACTTTGCTACGCTTGTCTATTTTATCTAAACTTGAAACAAAAAAAGGAGCTAAGCTCCTTTCATTTTAATAAGTTCCTTCTTCACCTTGACTAGTCAAGATTACAGGACCGTCTTTGGTAATTACGAACTGGTGTTCATATTGACAAGATAGACCACCATCGATGGTTTTATGAGCCCAGCCAGTCTTCATATCTGTATCAATTTCCCAATCCCCAGTATTGATCATGGGTTCAATGGTTAGCACCATTCCTTCACGGAGACGAAGACCACGACCTGCAACACCGTAGTTAGGGACCATTGGCTCCTCGTGCATAGTCGGACCAACTCCGTGACCAACCAAATCACGCACGACGCCATAACCGCGACTTTCAGCATATTCTTGAATTGCTGCACCAATATCGCCGATACGATTGCCAACAACTGCTTGCTCAATCCCTTTGTACATAGCTTCCTTGGTCACATCCATCAAGTTTTTCACTTTTTCAGACGGTGTACCAACCGCATAAGCCCAACATGAGTCAGCTAAACCACCAGTATAACTTTGGGTGTATTTTTTCATTTGCTCAACATTATTAAAGTTGAGTTTTGACACATTGAGGTCGGATTTGGCAATCGGACCACCTAGAACCATGTCAACCTTGAGCAAATCGCCATCTTTCAAGATGTAATGACGTGGAAAAGCATGAGCTACTTCGTCGTTGAGAGAGCAGCAAGTGGCATAGGGGTAATCCATGACTGCACCATCTACCCCAATCTGTAGAGGAAGGAAATTCTCCTCTTTGCAACGGCGACGAACGTACTCTTCTACTTCCCACATATCTACGCCAGGCTTAATCAAATCACGTAAGCCGATATGGATACTAGCGAGGAAATCACCTGCCTTGTCCATGGCTTCGATTTCACGTGCTGATTTTAAAGTTATCATTTTTTCTCCTAGATTCTAATTGATTTTAACTGTAACATTTGCTTTTGAAACAATCTGATGACCATGATAAATATCGTAATCAATAATAGCTGAACGTCTTGTGTGATGAATAATACGAGCCTGAATCCGCAGAGTATCATCTATCTGCACAGCCTGCAAGAAATAAATTAGCATCTGCTCGATAATTAAATTGCGTCTGCTATTTGCCACCAAATCCTGTGTCATATGAGTTAAAATTTCAGCAAGAACACCATTTGCCAAAACTCCGTTCTTCTCAAGCATAAAGGGTTCAACTGTAATCACAACTTCGTCGTGATGATAAGACAACTTCTGACCAATTTGCTCTGAAAAAGTCGGCAAGGCTGAAACCTGAGAACGACTCATCTTATCCATGACATCTCGTCTTGTAATCACCCCGAGCAAAGTTTGATTGCTTCTCACGACTGGGACCATCTCAAAATCTTCTGCAATCATCCGTTGACTGACATTAGCTATATTCGTTGCTAAACCTGTTACGAAGATACTTCTCGTCATCACCTTGTCAATCGTTGTGCTAGGTGATTTATCCCCTGCATCTCGCATGGTAACAACTCCGACAACCACTTGGTGTTGGTTAATGACTGGGAAACGGCTACTTCTGTTCTTACGTACCAAGTCCAAATAGTCTTTCACTGTGTCCGTTTCCCTCAAAAAGCCATACTCATGGCTAGGACGATAGATTTTTTCAACTGTTAAAATGTCTGTCTTAATCTGCACATTTGACAAGGCTCTGTTGATCATGGTCGCAACTGTAAAGGTATCATGCTTGCTTCGTAAAACAGGGATTCCTTTCTGATTGGCAAGTTCCAGTACATCCTCATGCACATGAAAACCACCCGTCACCAGAACGGCATTTTCATTTTCCAAGGCTAAAAGTTGAATACGAGTACGGTCTCCGACGATTAACAAACCACCATCATTTAGATAGGACAAGATATTCTGCTCGGTCATCGCTCCGATGGAAAATTTGCTGAATTCCCTGTCCAAACCTTCTTGTCCAGCCAAGACTTCAGATGAGGTTACTTCTGCAATCTCTGCATAGGTCAGTTTTTCAATCGCCACTTTCTGAGATTTGACACGAATGGTTCCACTACGAGGTCGAGTTTCTACAATTCCTCGGTTTTCAGCTTCTTTAATGGCACGATAAGCCGTCCCATCACTGACCCCCAAGTGGTTGGAAATGCTACGAACACTGACACGTTTTCCTATTGGTAACTCTTCCAGGTAACTTAAGATTTCTTGGTGTTTACTCACTGAACTCTCCTTTTACGTATCGAAATTCAAGGTAGTCCCTCATTTTTCGTGTATAGCGATCGCTCCCCTTAAACTGTCGGAAGAGACTAAAGCCTGCTTTTTGAGCCACTTTTTGGCTAGCCTCATTTTCCAAATGGGTGATAATTGACAGCTGTCTAAGACCAAATTCCTCAAAGGAAAGTTGACAAAGTTTGCTAACGGCCTCTGTCATAAAGCCTTGAGACCAAGAATCCTTTTTTAAGAAATATCCAATCTCAGCTTCTTTTTTGATTTCGTCAATTTTTTCAAACTTGATGGAACCAATCATTTCCTGATTGTCTTGGCTACAGATTGCCCAGACACCTAGAGGAGCCTTCATAAAATAGTTGGCAAGAGCATATTGACTCTCCTCTAAACTTGCTTGGCAGGGAAAAATAAATTGCAGATTTTCAGGATTAGAAGCAATTTCATAAAAAGCTTTGCTGTCACTAAAAAAGAAAGGACGCAAATACAAGCGCTCCGTTTCAAAAAAAGAAAACATTGCTAATTTGGTCCAAATATTCATAATCACCTCAACGGTTTAGTCTTCAACGAGTGTAATATCCGCTCCAAGACTGCGTAATTTTTCAATAATATCTGAGTAGCCACGAAGGATAAACTCAATATTTGTAATTTCAGTCTGTCCTTGAGCCATCAATCCAGCAATCACAAGTGCGGCACCAGCACGAAGATCTGTCGCTTTCACCTTGGCACCATGTAGAACACGTCCACCAGTGTAGAAAATATGGTCATTTGTAGTTGTAATATCCGCATCCATTTTTGCTAACTCAAAGACATGGTTGACACGTTTTTCATAAATGGTATCAATAATAGTACCACGACCTTGAGCTGTCAGCAAAAGTGGCGTGATAGGCTGTTGCAAATCTGTTGCAAACCCAGGATAGGGAGCTGTTTTGATATTGATAGCCTTCAAATCAGATTGTTCTTCAACGAAGATACTATCCTCAGAGACTGTCATACGAACGCCCATTTCCTCCAGTTTGGCGATAAAGCCTTCTAAGTGTTCGTAAAGAACATTGTTAATACGGATTCCTTTACCAATCGCTGCTGCAAGTGAAATATAGGTTCCAGCTTCAATACGGTCTGGAATGACTTGGTGACGCGTTCCATGAAGTTTCTCAACACCATCAATAATGATAATATCAGTCCCTGCACCACGAATGTGGGCTCCCATGTTATTCAAAAGGGTAGCCACATCGATGATTTCTGGTTCACGAGCCGCATTTTCAATAACAGTCCGTCCCTTAGCCTTAACAGCGGCAATCATGGTATTAATCGTCGCGCCAACGCTGACTGTATCCATGTAGATACTTGCACCATGAAGTCCCTTACCTTGGGCAGACAAATTCATATTGTCTCCCTCGTAGCTCACCTTGGCGCCCATAGCTTCGAAAGCTTTGAGATGAAGATCAATCGGACGAGGTCCCAAATCACATCCGCCAGGAAGTCCAACCGTAGCTTCACCGAAGCGACCTAAAAGACTTCCGTAGAAATAATAAGATGCACGAAGGCTATTGATCTTGCCATAAGGCATCGGGATATTCTGAACACCTCTAGGATCAATCTCCAAAACATCATCGTAGCGTTTTACTTTCGCTCCCATGATTTCCATAATCTCTACAAGACTAGCAACGTCTGAAATATCTGGGACACAATCCAAAGTGACAACATCATCTGCCAGTATAATAGCAGGAATTAATGCTACAACACTATTCTTAGCACCGCTAATAGTGATTTCACCTTGCAATGGATGTCCACCATTGATGACAATTTTTCTCATGTTATACTCTTTCAAAATTTACTAAAAAGGTCTTTACATTCTATTATACCATAGTTCTCCTATTTTTCCCATTTCTGTTTAATAAAATTCTCTCTCTTTTTATCTTCTAAAATAGAAAAAAGACCTATCACACAAGCCATGAAGCTTGATATGATAGGCTTTTAAAAGTTTAGATTAACGTACTGTACGGATACGCATTGTGTTTGTACGGACAGCTTCTCCAAGCGGTACACCTGCAACGATAACAATATCATCACCAGATTCTACCAAACCTTGCTCAACTGCAATTCTTTCAGCGAGATCAAACATATCATCAGTGTTTGATGGGCGATCAGTTGTTACTGGAATAACTCCCCAGTTCAACATCAAACCACGCTGAGTCAATTCATCGAAAGTGATTGCCAAGATATCAGCATCTGGGCGGTATTTAGAAATTAAACGAGCAGTGTGACCTGTCTTAGTAAGAGTAACCACCAACTTGATATTCATAGAGTTTGTCGCATCCTTAACAGCTGAAGCCATAACCTCAGTCTTAGAATTACGTGACAAGTTAACAGATGACAAGCGACCGTATTCTTTTAAAAGAGTTTGAGCATTCTTGTCAATTGTTGCCATTGTACGAACAGATTCAAGTGGGTATTTACCGTTTGCAGACTCACCTGAAAGCATTGTTGCGTCAGTACCGTCGATAACAGCGTTAAACACGTCTGATACTTCTGAACGCGTTGCACGTGGTTTTTCAGTCATGGTTTCAAGCATGTTTGTTGCTGTGATAGCGACTTTACCTGCTGCGTTCACTTTAGTGATGATCATTTTTTGGTAAACTGGAACCATTTCGAATGGTACTTCGATACCCATGTCACCACGAGCAATCATGATACCGTCAGCAGCTTCGATGATTTCATCCAAGTTGTCGATACCTTGTTGGTTTTCGATTTTAGCGAACAATTGAACATGTCCGTTACCAGTTTCTTCACAGATTGCACGAACTTCGTTAACATCTTTCGCAGTACGTACGAATGAAATCGCGATGAAGTTGATACCTTGTTCGAGACCGAAACGGATATCATCGTTATCACGTTCAGCAAGTGCTGGGAAAGGAATCTTAGTGTTAGGGATGTTTACACCTTTTTGTTTAGCGATAATCCCGTCGTTTTCAACTTCAACTTCAAATTCACGAGTTGCATCGTCTTTAGCAACAACACGAAGACCAAGTTTACCATCGTCAACTAACACTTGACGACCAACTTCAACATCATCGTAGATGTCAAGAGCACCAGCAACGTTTAAAGCAATCACTTCACGAGTTGATTTGATTCCTTGTTTAGTTGCAACACGGATTTTTTCACCAGTTTTGTATGAGTACTCTTTTGCGTCACCTTCAAACAATTCTGTACGGATTTCAGGTCCTTTAGTATCAAGAAGGAAACCAACTTTTTTACCTGCAATTTTTTCAGCAAGTTTAACAGTTGCCATACGCTCACCTTGTTCTTGATGGTCACCGTGTGAGAAGTTGAAACGGAAAGTGTTCGCTCCTGCTTCAATTAATTTTGCAATATTTTGAGCTGAAGCTTCAACATCAAGTTTTTCTCCCCAGTATCCGTCATCACCGAATTTTTTACCACCACGGATTTCTACCGCAGGACCCAAAGTTGCAACGATTTTTACACGTTTATTCATGATTTGTGACTCCTTTATATAATTTGACCTTTTATGGTCATTTTACCAGATTAGTTAAAGTTGATTAGGACAAGCTCTTGTTCAAGCTAGCAAGTTCAAGGTCAGCTTTGTGAGGGTTGTTAACAACGATTTTGCCATCAGCTGTTAGGCTGAACAAGGCTCCTTCTTCTGCTGTTCCAAGAATTGGGTTTTCAACCATTTTCTCATTACGAATACCAACAGCGACACCACCGATTCCTTGCTTGAGAAGTTTAACAGCGTGTGCTCCCATGCGTGATGCTAATACACGGTCACGAGCGGTTGGTGAACCACCACGTTGGATGTGACCAAGCTCAGTCACACGAAGGTCACTAGTATCTCCTGCTTCCTTGAGTTTCTTACCAAACTCATCGGCAGACATAACTCCCTCAGCCAAAACAATGATGTTGTGTTTTTTACCGCATTCATAACCAGCTTTGATACTAGCTACGATATCTTCCATCTTGAAGCCTTCTTCAGGGATAATGATTTCATCAGCACCAGTTGCGATACCTGCCCAAAGAGCGATATCACCAGCATTACGTCCCATTACTTCAACAACGAAAGTACGACGGTGACTTGATGATGTATCACGAATCTTATCGATTGCATCCATTGCAGTAGTAACTGCAGTATCAAATCCGATTGTGAAGTCAGTACCTACGATATCGTTATCGATTGTACCTGGAAGTCCGATAGCAGGGAATCCATGCTCAGTCAAGCGCATAGCTCCGTGATAAGAACCGTCACCACCGATTACAACGACACCTTCGATTCCATGTTTTTTCAACTGCTCAATCCCTTTAAGTTGACCTTCAAGTTGTGCAAACTCAGGGTAACGAGCAGAGTGAAGGAAAGTACCACCACGTGAAATGATGTCTCCAACTGAAGCAGCATCAAGTGGATAGATTTCACCGGCAACCATCCCTGCGTATCCATCATAGATACCAAAGACTTCCATTCCTTCTGAGATTGCTTGACGAACTACTGCACGGATGGCAGCGTTCATACCAGGGGCATCTCCACCACTAGTCAAAACAGCAATACGTTTCATTTGGTTTTGCTCCTTTTTCTTTTAACATTCTTATTGATTATACCACATTTCATTTGAAAATTCTTCTATTTTTCGTATTTTTAGCGATAAATCGTTTTCATAGCAATTCCCTCTAATTTTTCCTCTAAAGTAGGGTCTTTTTTTACAAAATGACGGGAGGAAACAATTGTTTTTTCTTCCTCTGCATACCTGATAATAACAGGAATTGAGCCTTTATATTGTTCCAAGATAGTTGAAATCTCTTTATCGTAGTCGTGATTTTTAACTTGAATCCAGAATCGTTCAGCGACTGCTTCCTTCAAATCTTGTGCAATCATTTGCAGACGACCATCTCGAGATTGAACCTTCCCATTGATATAGTAAAATTTCCCTTCGGATAGGATAGAGGCGAATTTTCGATACTGATCCGAAAATACAGTCACATCCATCCGAGACTTACTATCATGAACCTGTAGAAAGGCCATGCTCTCGCCTTTTTTGGTTCGAATCACTTTTAGTTTTTGCACTTCAACTAGGAGAGTAGCTTGAGCTCCTTCAATAAGATTAGCAATCGGGGTCGTTGGATAAATGGCTTGTTTGGCAAGTGTTTGTAAAGGATGGGCACTGATACCAACCCCGATCAGTTCCTGCTCCTTGTAAAATTTCTCTGCTTCTGTAAAATCATCAGCCTCAGTCCAACTATAGTTTGCATCTGCAAATAGTCCTCCCAACTCCTCAACAAAGACAAATAGATTGGGCAGATTCACTAGGATTTTCTGGCGGTTCTTGTCAAATTCATCAAAGAGCCCAAGTTCAACCAAAGGAGACAAAAGAGACAGTTTCTTGTAATTCTTAGGAAGACGTGTGACAAAATCTTCAATGCTTGAGAAAGGACGGTTTTCAATAATCCAATAAGAAAAATCTCTCGGCATCCCCTTAATGGCTTTCAAACCAAGATAGATTGTCTTCTGAGTAATCTTATCATGATAGGGAATGCTGTTGATGGCTAAAGGTGCCACTTCAAATCCCATTTGCAATGCATCTACAATGTAATCACTGCTGGAATAATTCAACATAACTTGAAAGAAAATAGCAGGATAGTGCGTCTTGAAATAAGCAAGTTGGAATGCCAGTGCTGAGTAAGCATAAGCGTGGGATCGATTAAATCCATAGCCTGCAAACTTTTCCATCACTGCAAAAACTTGGTTGGCTTTCTCTTCTGAATGGCCGAGTTTAACTGCACCAGCGATAAAATCTTCCTTCATCAAATGCATCTCTTTGGCATTTTTCTTACCCATAGCTCGTCTGAGGATGTCGGCTTTTCCAAGACTAAAGCCTCCAAAACGCTGAGCTACCTGCATGACTTGCTCTTGATAGAGCATAATACCGTAGGTTGAAGAGAGAATATCCTCCAAGACAGGATCTAGCACTGTCACCTTTTCTTTGCCATGCTTACGAGCCACAAAGTTATCAATATAATCACTAGCACCTGGTCTGTTGAGAGATGTTGTTGCTACCACTTCTTCGAAGACTTGTGGCTTGACTCGTTTCAAGAGTCGAATGGCTCCTGGTTGTTCAAATTGGAAAATACCTTTCGTATTTCCAGACGCAAAGAGGGCCAAGGTTTCTTTGTCTTCCAGATCAATCTCTTCGATTTTTAGATGAATACCTTTTGACTCTGCCAGTAATTCCTGCATTTTCTGTACGAAAGTCAGGTTACGTAAACCGAGGAAATCCATTTTTAGAAGTCCATTGGCTTCAACACCATGAGCATCATACTGGGTGATGAGCATATCCTCACCATATTTTAGAGGAATATAATCCGTCAAGTCTTGGTCACTCATAACTACCCCTGCCGCATGGATAGAGGTCTGACGAGGATACCCTTCAATTTTCCGAGCAATCTCAAAAGCTTTTTGGTATTCGATTTTACTATTGATGACCTGCCTAAATTGCAAATTCTTCTCATAGGCCGTCGTTAGCGTATCTCGGAAGCTGATTTTTTTCGTAATATTGGTTAATTCGTACTCTGGAACGCCATAGCGTTTGAAAACATCACGAATTGCTTGCTTTGCTCCAAAGGTCGAATAAGTGACAATCTGCGCTACGTGTTGACTGCCATACCGATCACGAACATAACGAATAAACTCTGGTCTATATAGGTCAGGAATGTCAATATCAATATCAGGCATGGTGTAACGCTCACGATTTAAAAATCGCTCGAAAATCAGGTTCTTCTCAACTGGATCAATCCCTGTGATGTCAAGTGAATAGGCCACCAAACTACCCACAGCAGAACCACGCCCCATGCCCATATAGTAGCCTTGGGAACGTCCAAAACGGAGCAAATCCCAAACTACAAGGAAATAGTCGTCAAAGCCCATATCATGAATCACAGCCAATTCTTTATTCAGCCGCTCATGATAGATAGCTGAAGTTAACCCCTTGTCACTCAAGCCTTTCTCAGCTCTCGCTCGAAGCTCTTCGACCGCTGGTCTTTCAGGATTAAAGCGAGGAAGTTTTAAACTTGGATCAAGTTGGTAGCTAACATTCTCTATCAAATCTTGAAGATTGGCAAGTGCCTGAGGGAAGCGATTTTTAAACCGAGCTTCTAAATCTGAGGCAGGTAAAAAAATCCCTTGTTGTGAATGCACATCTACTTCTCTTAGGCTGACATTGTCCTTGACTGCTGACAAGATTTGTAAAACCTGTAGGTCTTCTTTATCAAAAGAGTTGACTTGGTAGAGTGGAAGAATGGGCCTGGTAAAGGCTTCTTGAGGAGTATCTGGACTAACACCGATATAATAGTCATGGCTCAAATCCAGCTGTTCGACCCCATTAAAATAGGGAACAATAATGGCTACATCTTCGAGGTGGCTGGTGAAGTCAGACCAATTTTTCCGTCCAGTCATTTTTAAAGTGGATAACTTCATCAACTCTTGATACCCTTTAGTGGATAGAGCTAGAAAACGGAAAGAAATATTCTTTTCATCTTTGATCAAGGACATTTCAAGACCAATTAAAGGTTGGATTCCATATTTTCGAGTCACTTCTAAAAAATGATAAGCCCCATAGAGATTATCCACATCCATGATAGCAAGGTGAGAATAGCCATACTCTTTAGCTGTTTGTACATATTTTTCAATAGAAACCACACTTTCCATAAAACTGTAAACAGTCTTGGTATCGAGCTGTGCAATCATTCCATCTCCTCCTTGCTTTCGTTTTATTACTATTATACCATTTTAAAAACTAGAATGAAAAGGTAGAAGACTATTCCTTTCACTCTCACCTATAAAACCAAGCTGACCTCACAATATGAATGCTATCGTGCTGAAATCACCACGTTTTAAGATGGTTTGATTCCTGTTTCGGCTTCTTTTTAAATTGACTTCATCATAGGTCAACAATATCTTTTTTACCTTATTTTTGATATACTAAATTTAGAATATTTCTAAAGGAGAGCGCCATGCGTTTTAATCAATTCAGCTACTTGCCGGTTTCTCATTCGCAAGTTTTGCGCGAGTTATCCCAACTTGGTTTGAAGCTGGTACCAGAACAATCATCAAAAAAACAACTTGAACAATTTGTCCGCTGGAGTTTTTTCACTTATACCAATACCGATTATGCTCTATCCACCCTAGCTGCAGATAGAGAAACGGATCTACTGAGCTTCTTTCAGTCTGATAAAGAGTTGACTGCTGATATTTTCTATACTGTAGTTTTTCAAATTCTAGGCTTCAACTTTCTTATTGACTTTGAGGATGCTGAACAATTCCGTAAAGAAACTGGATTTCCTATTATTTATGGAGATTTGATTGAAAATCTCTACCATTTGCTCAACACTCGAACCAAAAAGGGAAATACGCTCATCGACCAGCTTGTTAGTGATGGACTCATTTCAGAAGATAATCACTACCACTACTTTAACGGCAAGAGTTTGGCAACCTTCTCTAGTCACGATGTTATTCGTGAAGTTGTTTATGTAGAGAGTCGTGTGGATACTGATAAAGATGGTCTCCCTGACTTAGTCAAGGTTAGTATTATTCGTCCTCGCTATGATGGACAGATTCCTGCGGTTATGACTGCAAGTCCTTATCACCAAGGCACCAATGATAAAGCCAGCGACAAGGCTCTCTATAAAATGGAAGGAGAGCTTGAGGTCAAACCTGCCCACACCATTGAACTTGAGGAGCCTAAGCTGAACTTAGTTGAACCTTTTGATCAAGCTGAACTCGTCTCTGAGGCTGAAGAAAAACTAACTCACATCAATAGCTCTTACACTCTCAACGATTACTTCCTCCCACGTGGATTTGCCAATCTCTATGTATCAGGTGTTGGAACCAAAGATTCTCAAGGTCTCATGACCAATGGGGACTACCAGCAGATTGAAGCTTATAAAAATGTCATTGATTGGCTTAATGGTCGTTGTCGTGCCTTTACTGATCACACGCGCAAGCGTGAGGTCAAGGCTGATTGGTCCAATGGAAAAGTTGCCACAACTGGCCTTTCTTATCTAGGTACCATGTCCAATGGTCTTGCGACAACAGGTGTTGATGGCTTAGAAGTGATTATCGCTGAAGCAGGTATTTCCTCTTGGTACAACTACTATCGTGAAAATGGCCTGGTAACCAGTCCTGGAGGTTATCCAGGTGAGGATTTTGACTCACTTGCTGAATTGACCTACTCTCGCAATCTCTTAGCCGGTGACTATATCCGTGCTAATGAAGCCCACAAAGCAGATTTAGAAAAGGTAAAAGAAGAATTAGATCGCAAGACTGGTGACTACAATCAGTTTTGGCATGACCGCAACTATCTACTAAATGCCCACAAGGTTAAAGCTGAGGTCGTCTTTACACATGGTTCCCAGGACTGGAATGTCAAACCACTTCATGTTTACCAGATGTTTCATGCCCTTCCAGCTCATATCAATAAGCACCTCTTTTTCCATCATGGTGCCCATGTTTATATGAATAACTGGCAGTCCATAGACTTCCGCGAATCCATGAATGCCTTGTTAAGTAAGAAATTGTTAGGACTTGCAACAGACTATCAGCTTCCTACTGTTATCTGGCAGGATAATACCGAACCTCAAACATGGCAGAGTCTTGATGACTTTGGCAAGCAAGATGAATTGCATACTTTCTCACTTGGAACTGAAGAAAAAGTGATTCAGAACCACTATGAACAAGAAGATTTTGAGCGTTATGGCAAGACTTACCAGACTTTCAACACAGAACTTTACCAAGGAAAAGCCAATCAGATCACCATTGACCTTCCAGTAAGTCAAGACATTCATTTAAATGGGCGAGTGGAGCTGAAACTTCGTATCAAATCAAGTACAAACAAGGGGCTCTTATCATCCCAACTGCTCGAACTTGGACAAAAGAAATATCTACAGCCTTATCCAGCGGTTTTAAGTGCTAGAACCATTGATAATGGCCGTTACCACATGTTAGAAAATCTCTGTGAACTACCATTCAACCCAAGTGCCCAACGTGTCCTCACCAAAGGCTACCTTAATCTTCAAAATCGAACCAATCTCTTGACGATTGAAGAAATCCAACCCAATGAATGGATGGACTTCAAGCTAGAGCTTCAACCAACTATCTACAAACTTAAAGAAGGAGATACTCTCCGTTTGGTTCTCTATACAACAGACTTTGAGATCACAATCCGAGATAATACAGACTATCACTTGACTGTTGATTTATCACAATCCACTATCACTATCCCCTCATAAAAGGAGGCAGCTCTTTATGAATAAATCTGAACATAGACACCAACTCATCCGTGCGCTTGTAGCCAAAAATAAGATTCATACACAGGCAGAGTTGCAAGCCTTACTAGCTGAAAACGACATCCAAGTCACACAGGCTACTCTCTCACGCGATATCAAGACTATGAACCTTTCAAAGGTTCGCGAGGCAGAACATTCTTACTATGTTTTAAATACTGGTTCCATCTCCAAGTGGGAAAAACGCTTGGAAAACTATATGGAGGATGGCTTGGTCATGCTACGCCCTGTCCAGCATCAGGTTGTCCTCAAAACCTTGCCAGGCCTTGCCCAATCGTTTGGAGCTGTTCTCGATGCTCTCAATTTTAAACAAATCATTGCCACCGTATGTGGTGATGATGTCTGCCTTCTTATCTGTGAAAACGCTGAAGAAGCACAGACTTGCTTTGAAATTCTTAAAAAATTTGCGCCACCATTTTTCTTCAATGACTAAAAAATTCCCCGTGATAAATACGATCACGGGGTTCTCTTTTATCAATGTTGATAGGCTATTTTTCTTCTTTATCAGCCTTCTCATTGCCTTTTTTTTCTCGTGCTAATCTAATAGCACGTTTGGGATTGAGACGATTAAACAATTCTTCTAGTTTCTTTTCATTCCATACATCTGCTGCAGAAACAAAATTTCCATCTGCATCTCGGAATGATATCGGTTTATCTCCCATATCGATCTCCTAGTCTACAAATTCAAACTCAAATTTACCAATTCGTACCAAGTCTCCATCCTTGGCTCCACGCGCACGAAGGGCTTCATCAACCCCCATACCACGTAACTGACGAGCAAACTTCATGACAGACTCATCACGGTCAAAGTTAGTCATGTTAAAGAGTTTCATGAGTTTTTCACCAGAAAGCACCCATGTCGCATCGTCATCACGACTAATTTCAAATGCTTTTTCTTCCTCATCAAAGCCATAGTAAGCTTCTTCCTCCATATCAGACTCGTCATAGAGCAAGAACTCTGGAGTCTTATCCAACAATTCAGCTGTCGCATCCAAAAGAGTAGCCAACCCTTGCTTGGTTAAACCAGAAATAGGGAAGATGGCTGGTAGTTCTTCAAACTCGTCGTAGTTTGCTGCCAATTTCTTCTTGAAGGCTTCAAGATTTTCCTGACTTTCAGGCATGTCCATCTTGTTGGCTACAATAATCTGCGGACGCTCCATAAGACGAAGGTTGTAGGACTCCAATTCTTTATTAATAGCAAGATAATCTTCGTAAGGATCACGACCTTCACTAGCAGACATATCGATGACATGGAGGATGACTCGTGTGCGTTCGATATGACGGAGAAACTGGGTTCCCAATCCGACACCCTGACTAGCTCCTTCAATCAAACCCGGAAGGTCTGCTACTGCAAAAGATTCACCTGACTGCGTACGAACCATACCTAGATTAGGGACAATCGTCGTAAAGTGGTAAGCACCGATTTTGGGTTTAGCAGATGTGATAACACTTAAAAGTGTTGATTTCCCTACAGATGGGAAACCGACCAAGCCGACATCCGCTAGAATCTTCAATTCCAGTTGCAACTCACGTTCTTGACCTGGTTCTCCATTCTCAGAGATTTCAGGTGCAGGATTTTTTGGTGTGGCAAAACGGATATTTCCACGACCACCACGACCGCCATGTGCCACGATAAATTCTTGGCCATGCTCAATCAAGTCTGTAATGACTTTTCCTGTCTCAGCATCACGTACAGTCGTTCCTTGTGGTACACGAACACGAAGGTCTTCTGCACCACGCCCATGCATTCCTTTAGTCATCCCTTTTTCACCGGATTCGGCCTTAAAATGACGGTTATAGCGGAAATCCATCAAGGTACGCAAGCCTTCGTCTACAACAAAAACAACGTTACCTCCACGTCCACCATCACCACCCCAAGGCCCGCCATTAGGGACATATTTTTCACGGCGAAAAGCAACCATACCATCACCACCATTACCAGCCTTGACCTTAATCTTGGCTGTATCTAAAAACATACTCATATTTTCTTCTCACTTTAAAAAGGACTGGAAAATCCAGTCATTAGTTATTGTTTCTATCTTAGCAACTTGCTTAGAATCTGCTAAAAGCTCCAAGCGCTGTCGCAAAGATACCAGCAAGGGTTACAAACAACATAATTAGCACGACAAAAAGCGTTACTTTTTCAAACATTGTTTTTTTACGTTTTCCATTATCTCCAAAAGCCATTTGGACTCCTTTTTATTTCTCTTTGTTCTATTCCGATTCTCTTAATATTCGCTAGAAACAGGTGCAATTACCCATAAAATCAAGTAAGCAAGTATCCCTGCCCCATAACAAAAGGCAAGAACACCCCAAATCACACGAACAATGGTGGGATCAATATCAAAATAGTGGGCTACTCCTGCGCAAACACCGCCAATTTTCTGGTCTCTTCCACTTCTCATAAATTTTTTGGCCATCTTTTATTCTCCTATATTTTTACTAATCTCTCCAGTAATCCCGGATGCTAGACAACTGCTTTTTAGAAGCCTTTAATATTCGTTTGGACTCTTTAACTGGAGCTGAAACAGCCTGCTGAGGTAGGTACAAAATAGTTTTTAAGAATCGCTGTGTCATGGGTTCGTCGCCACGTAGTTCCTGCTCAAATTTATTTGAAATAATGGCATCGAGATAAAACTCATGGACTCGTTTCCCAAAATTCTCAGCAGAAATCTCATACAACTTGTCAGCTAACTTCTGCTCATCCATATCTGGAGTGGCAATCAAAGCCTCCAAGATGGCACCCGCAAGATCCTGTTCTCCATAGTAGAGAGTTCCAAACATCTTGTCACTGATCAGATTATCCAGATAAGGATTACCATGAGCAATGACAGGCGTTCCACTGGCTAGACTCTCTAGATAAGTCAGGCCTTGGGTTTCACTAGTAGATGCAGAGATAAAGAAATCTGCCGCCTTATAGTACAAGGCTGTTTCACTTGGGGCGATCATACCAGTAAAAATCACCTGATCTTGGATTTGCAACTGGACGGCTTGTTCTTTCAGACTGTCCAGATAAGGACCGTCACCAGCAACAACCAGCTTCACCTTGTTTTCTTCTTTCAAAACCTGAGCAAAGGCAGCTAGGACCGCTTGGATATTCTTCTCATAGGAGATACGAGAAAGACTCAGTAACATTTTCTCGTCTTCTTTAATCCCAAGTTTAAGTCGAAGGGCAGCTAAATTTTCTTCCTTAATCTCAGGGCGTTCAAACTTAGCGAGCTCAATCCCAGTTGGGATAACACGCTTTTCAACCTTAACCTTGTACTTAGATAGAAGGTCCCGAACAATCTCACTAGGACAAATCACTCCATCCACATCGTGAAGGAAGCCCCTTACCAGATATTTTACCATATTTGGCCGAATCAACATACCTTTAGCAATATAATGCACATAGTCTTCGTACTGGGTGTGGTAAGTATGAATAACAGGAATCTTCAATTCTCTTGCAATCCAAATCCCTAGTAAACCTAGTGAAAACTCTGTTTGCGTATGAATGATATCTAGCTGATACTGTTTAGCAATCTCAAGTGCCTTTGTAAAGCCACGATAAGCAAAACGTCGATCCTTAAATGCAAAGAAGGGAACACTCGGAATTCGGATAATTTGCCAATCCTCGTAGCGGTTCACGTCTTTATCAGTGGTTGTAAAGATAAAAACTGCATGTCCCTGCTTTTCAAGCTCTGTCTTTAAGGTTCGAATACTAGTCGCAACCCCAGAAACCTGAGGGAAATAGGTGTCAGTAAATAAACCAATTCGCATAGATTACCTCACTTTTTGCCTAGAGCCGCCTGCTCCCGATAGAACTTCAACCAGATTTCTAATAAATGCTCTTCTGAATACTCTTTAGAAATCTCTCTAGCTTTTTCTTTCAGGTCTTTCAACTTTTCAGGATGATTTTTGTATTCGAGAATGGCTTCTCTCATCTCGGAAACATCACCTGTAGCACGATAATTCCCTTCGAGAATGACCTTGTATAGATCTAAATCCCTCAACATAATCGGCGCTTCACAACTAGCTGCCTCTAAGATGGTCATCGGGAATAATTCGTTGTAACTTGGTAGCAAGAAGAGATCCGCTAAAGCATAGAGCTCTCGCATTCGCTCTGGAGGAACTATACCTGGGAAAATTAGATTTTTAGGTGGATTGTCCATGATTTTTTTATAGCGTTCATAACCATCTGTCATCCCGCCAAATGAAAAACCTCCAGCCCAGATAAAAGTAATTTCTGGCAATTCCTCCGCAAGGCGGATAAAGTCATCAATTCCTTTACGTTTCTGAACCTGACCTGCACCGACAACAACAAACTGATCCTCAGCTAAATCCATTTCCTGACGAAGTTTTGCTACTTGGTCAGCTGGCAGTGGATGCCATTTTTCCTTATTTACAAAATTTGGAATATAAGTTACTTTTTCACGTGGAATACCAGCTGCCACCAAATCCTCGATAAACATGGGATTAACCACCACCAAGTGTTCCATTCGGTTGTAAAATGAAAAAACATAGCGTTTGATAATTCCCTTTAAGAAAAATGGAATTTTCAAACTCCCCTCAAGCGTATCAGGCAAAAAATGCACATAGCCAATTTTTCTCCCAGATCGCTTCTTTTGGAATGTAGATAAATAATAAGGGAAATCAATGGTATGAAAGTGGGTTACATCAGCCTCAATAGGAAGATTCTCCGTAACAATTAACTGATCTTGGGCATCTCGATGTAGGAGGCGTACCAACTCACGGTAGGCGCCTGATACTCCTTGACCAGCTACTTTTTCACTTGAACTTAGCATATTAACACGCAATTTTTCGTTTTCCATACCATTCATTATACCATTTTATTTCCAGAAAATCAGCAAAAGAAAGAAGAGACCAAAGGAAAAAGAAGGAGATTTCCTCATTTTCCAATCGTCTCTCACATTTTTCTTAGTCTTTATTTAATTCCTAGGGCGATACGTGCATAGCGACTCATTTTTTCAACAGTCCAAGCTGGATACCAGACCAATTTAACTTCGGTATTGGTTACCTCAGGCACATCTGTTATCGCATCGTGTATCTGGTCTGTTAAGAGGTCAGCCAGTGGGCAACCCATAGTTGTCAAGGTCATATCAATTTCAGTGTGACCAGTTTCACCATCAAAACGAATTTCATAAATCAAACCTAGGTTGACAATATCAATCCCCAACTCAGGATCGATGACTTCTTCCAAAGCGTTTAAAATACGTGTTTTAATAGCCTCAATTTGCTCTTCTGTATAAGCCATGTTCATCCTCACTCTTAATCTTCAATAAAATCACGAAGCGGTTTGCTGCGACTTGGTTGGCGCAATTTTCTCAAAGCCTTGGCCTCGATCTGACGGATACGTTCACGAGTTACGTTAAAGACTTTACCAACATCTTCAAGGGTGCGCATTTTCCCATCATCCAAACCGAAACGAAGGCGCAAAACGTTCTCTTCACGGTCTGTGAGAGTATCCAAGACTTCATCCAACTGCTCACGCAAAACGATACGAGTTGTGTAGTCCACTGGATTTTCAATCACTTCGTCTTCGATAAAGTCCCCAAGGTGGCTATCGTCCTCTTCACCAATCGGTGTTTCAAGAGATACTGGCTCTTGGGCGATTTTCAAGATCTCACGCACCTTGTCGGGTGTCATATCCATGCGCTCAGCGATTTGCTCAGGAGTTGGATCTTGACCCAATTCTTGAAGGAGATTACGTTGTTCACGGACAAGCTTGTTAATGGTTTCAACCATGTGAACAGGAATACGAATGGTACGAGCCTGATCAGCGATGGCACGAGTGATCGCCTGACGAATCCACCAAGTTGCATAAGTAGAAAACTTAAAGCCTTTTGAATAGTCAAATTTGTCCACGGCTTTCATCAAGCCCATGTTACCTTCTTGAATCAAATCAAGAAACTGCATACCACGACCTACGTATCGCTTAGCAATCGAAACTACCAAACGTAGGTTGGCTTCTGCAAGACGCTGTTTGGCTTCGATATCACCAGCTTCAACAGCTAGGGCCAATTCTTTTTCCTCTTCATTAGTCAAGAGAGGAACAACCCCAATTTCCTTCAAATACATACGGACAGGGTCATTAACCTTGGCAGAGGTAGAGCCAATCAAATCCTCATCACTGAGTTCAGGTTCTTCTTCTGTACTAAGGACACGCGCACTTGGATTTCCTTCGTTATCCGTGATAGAAATTCCAGCATCCTGGATCCGTTGCAAAAGGTCTTCAATACCGTCTGCATCTAAAGTAAAAGGAATCACCAGACTTGAGTTGATTTCATCGTCTGTTGCTGTTCCTGTTTTTTTGTGGTTACGGATAAAGTCTGCTACTTGCACATCAAATGTAGTTACTTCTTTTTGTTTTGTTGCCATTATTACTCCATTCTTCTCTTTTGGGAAATCAATCGTTGCAATTCTTCCAAGGCTGTGTCTGTATCTCCTACATGACTAGCTTCCTGCACTTTCTTTTTAATTCTTAAGTTGTCCTTGCTGAGGAGGGCACGGTTTCGAGCCGCTTCGACTTCAGAAAGTTCTACAGGCGACATCTCTGCTGGCAAATCTAGACCAAGAACATGGTACCAGGCATTTTCAACCTCAGGCGTCTGATGAGACAGTTCCTCTGATCCGATTTCTCCCTCTACACTTAATAATTCGTAAAGAATCTGAAATTCTGGGGTATCAAAGAAAAAATCTTCTCTTAATCGGTAGTCATTTAAAACAAGTGGATTCTCAGCCATCCTATAAAGGAGATGAGCCTCTGCTCTCATAACTGCTGTCAGTTGCCGCGTTACAGGCAAACTAATCGCTACTGGTGTAGGTTGCTCCTTGACTCTCTCCTGCCTTTGAACAATCCGACTTTCATTTACAATCTGTTCCACCTGCTGGTAATCAAAGGAAGGTAGGTTATCCGCCAGAATGTGGATGTAGGAATTCTGGGCAGTGATAGACTTTTCTTTGGCGATTAAGGGCGCAATCTTTTCAATGAACTCGATTTGCGCCTGCAAGTTATCACTATTCTCAGGTTTGAATTGGTGAATATAGAACTCTATGGGACTGATACGTGTCTTGGTTAAGAGGTAGGCCAGATCTTCAGGAGAATTCTTTTGTAAATACTCATCTGGGTCCATGGCATCAGGTACTCGGACAACTTCCACTGAGAAATCTTTTAATTCTTCCAGAGCTTTGGCTGTCGCTGCCTGTCCTGCCTTGTCACCATCATAGCTGAGAACTATCTTTTTGGTGAAGCGTTTGAGGTGATCAACATGTTCCTTGCTCAGAGCTGTCCCCATAGAAGCCACAGCATTTTCTATACCAGCACGGTAGGCCGCGATAACGTCCATGAAACCTTCCATCAGATAGAGTTCTGTGATCTTACCTGTTCCCTTTTTTGCCTTGTCCAAATGATACAATTCGTAACTCTTGTTAAAAATTGCAGTTGAACGACTATTTTTATACTTGGCAGCCTGATTATCTGTCTCTTGCCAAATACGACCTGAAAATGCAATAACCTGCCCCTTGTCATTGGTCAAAGGAAAGATGATCCGTTCGAAAAAGGTATCATAAAATTGATTACCGTCTGATAGGTAAAACAAGCCCGAATCCAATAAATCCTTTTCCTCAAACTTGCCAGATAAACGTTGGTAAAGATAGTTTCTCTCGGATGGAGCCAGTCCGATTTGAAAGTGTTTCAGAACATCATCCGTCAAGCCACGTTTGTAGAGATAAGCCCTTGCTTCTTCTCCCATCTTGGTCGTCATGAGGATTGCATGGTAAAAGCGTGCAGCTTCTTCATGCATATCATATAGAGCTTGATGAGGAGAAAGCTGTTGAGGACGAGACTGGATAGGCATAGCTAGTTGAATACCGACGCGCTCACCTAAGAGCTGAACGGCCTCCATAAAGGACACGCCTTGGTATTCTTCGATGAACTTAAAAACATCTCCAGAGCGCCCACAACCAAAACAATGGTAAAACTGTTTGTCTTCAACAACGTTGAAAGAGGGGGTCTTTTCACCATGAAAAGGACAGAGCCCTAAATAGTTCCGTCCAGCCTTTTGTAAAGAAATCACGTCACCTATGACTTCCACAATGTTGGCATTGTTTTTGATTTCTTCAATGACTTGCTTGTCAACCATACACAATACCTCCATCTTATCATAGTTTCACGTTAACTAGTATAGCTTATTTCTGAAAAAAAGTAAACCATTTCATACGCTTTCCGTAATTCTCTTTACCTTATTTTTCTGGATAGAAAGGGAAGATAAAAAAACTCAGAAACACTTCCGTATTTCTAAGTTTTTCTTTACTATTTTTTATGAACAATTCTCTACTTTACTCAAATAATTGATAGTAGTCTGAAATCTTCATCTTAGCTTTTTCTTCTTTATTGAGGTCTTGGATGATTCGACCTTCCTTCATGACTATCAGACGGTTTCCATACTTGAGAGCGTCTTCCATATGGTGAGTAATCATGAGGGCAGTCAGCTTATCTTTTGTGACAAATTCATCTGTTAACTCCATCAAGGCCACGCTGGTCTTTGGGTCGAGAGCTGCTGTATGTTCATCCAACAAGAGCAACTCTGGTCGCTTCAAGGTAGCCATCAAGAGACTCAAGGCCTGGCGCTGACCGCCTGATAGAAACTCAATCGGAGTGTCCAAATGTTTTTCAAGGCCATTCCCCACTTTTTCAATGGTAGCCTGAAACTCTTCTCTATGGCTTGATAGCCTTCTAGGAAGGAGCCCTCTCTTCTCACCGCGAAACTTGGCAATCAAGAGATTTTCCGCTACCGTCATACGGGGAGCCGTACCCATTTTAGGATCCTGAAAGACACGAGACAAGTACTTAGCCCTCTTTTCAGGTGAAAAATGCGTCACATCCTCACCCATGATACGGATACTTCCGCTTGTTAAAGGTAGGGTACCTGCAATAGTGTTAAAAAGCGTTGACTTTCCAGCTCCATTCCCTCCTAGGATGGTAATGAAATCATGTTCAAAAATTTCAAGAGAAACATCATTAAGAATGATTTTTTCCTCGTCAAAGCCATTCGTGATGACTTTGGTAGCATTTTTTAATTCTACAATTGCTGTCATTTGCTAAACTTGACTCCTTTCAGGTATTTGCTTTTG
This sequence comes from Streptococcaceae bacterium AF54-32pH5A, assembly GCA_027682205.1. Lineage (GTDB taxonomy): Bacteria > Bacillota > Bacilli > Lactobacillales > Streptococcaceae > Streptococcus. Next base: position 61,142 of record JAQDAD010000001.1, on the reverse strand, counting down.
AAGGTTGGAATCATAAGGCAAACTGCCAAAATCAAGGCGCTGTAGAGTCTTAAATAGCTGGTGTTAAAGCCAAGAGCAATCACTCCCCAGACGAGGAACTGATAAGCAATAGCCCCTACAACGATGGTTATGAGTCGCTCTGCCAAGGTCAAACCCTTGAACAAAACCTCACCAATAATCAAGCTAGCAAGCCCTACGACAATCACGCCGATTCCTCGAGAAACATCCGCGTATCCTTCTTGTTGAGCAATTAAGGCTCCTGCAAGTGCGATGATCCCATTTGAGAGAACCAAGCCCATAAGTTCCATTCGTCCTGTATTGATACCAAAGCTACGAGCCATATCGGGATTGTCACCTGTAGCGATGTAGGCCTGACCTAGTTTGGTATCTAGGAAAAAGAGCATGAGACCAATAACAAGGGCAACAAAGATAAATCCAGTCAGGAGTTGATTGAGGTCCGAATCAAAAGGCAGGACATCTTGAATTTGCTTGGTTCCAAGAAGTCCCAGATTGGCACGTCCCATAATCATCAGCATGATGGAATGGCAAGAAGTCATGACCAAAATCCCTGATAAGAGAGTTGGAATGTTTCCTTTGGTATATAAGAGACCTGTCACCATGCCAGCTAGACAGCCTGCCCCTACTGCAGCCAAGGTCGCTAAAAATGGATTAAACCCTTGTGTTATCAGGGTAACAGCTACTGCTCCTCCTAGAGGAAAAGAGCCCTCAGTAGTCATATCTGGGAAATTCAAAATTCGGAAGGTCATAAAGATTCCCAAACCTAAAATCGCCCACACCATTCCCTGAGAAATAATGGATACTATCATAATCGTTCACTCATTTCTTTAGTAAAAATGGGAGGAGATGTCCCCAACTCCTCCTTTATCTTTATTCAATCACTTGTCCTGCTTCTTTCAGAATAGACTCAGGAATTGTGATACCAAGTTCCTGTGCTAGTTTTTTGTTAATCACTGACTTACCAGTTGAAAAGACATTAACTGGCGTATCAGCTGGTTTCTCACCTTTCAAAACTTTGGCAATCATCTTACCAGTAGCCACTCCAAGGTCGTGTTGGTCAACTACTACAGATGCCAGACCTCCCGCTTCTACCATGGCAGTTGCACTTGGGTAGATTGGTTTTTTAGCTGTTTGGTTGCTTGATACAACTGTTGGGAAGGCTGATGCGATGGTGTTGTCAATTGGAACCCAGATAGCGTCAACCTTGCTGGTCATAACATTAACTGTTGAAGCAATTTCGTTAGTGGAAGGAACGGCAAAGGTTTCGACTTTCAAACCCGCTTTTTCAGCATATGCCTTGAATTCTTCAACTTGTGATTTTGAGTTATCTTCGCTACTTGAGTAAAGAGCTCCGATTGTTTTCACATTTGGTGTGAGAGTTTTTATCAACTCTACTTGTTGTTCAGCAGGGTTGTGGTCTGATACCCCTGTGATGTTGCCACCTGGTTTTTTCAAATCTTTGACCAAGTTAGCACCGATTGGGTCTGTAATAGCAGCCATGATAACGGGTAGGTCTTTTGTAGCACTAGCAAGTCCTTGAGCCGCTGGTGTTGCAATCCCAACGACAAGGTCATTTCCATTTGCCACCAATTGTTTGCTCATGGTTGCAACCTTGCTCTGATCGCCTTCAGAGTTCATAAAGTCGATTTTTACTTGGTCATCCTTATAGCCTTCTTCAGCTAGTCCGTCTTGAATCCCTTGGTAAATCAAGTCCAAGGATGGGTGACTAACAAATTGAAGGACACCAACCTTAGCAACCTTTTGCTCTTCCTTAGCTACTGGCTTGTTCATTGAAGAATAGATCAAGCTAGCCACTACCAATACTGCTAATCCAGCGATAATTCCAATCAAACGCTTATTTTTCATTTTTCTTTCTCCTTAATTCTTTTATCTTAACTTTTTAAATCACATCATCAAGCGATGCCATCGTTTAAATTCCAATATCTTTCCTCCCCATAGAAAAAGTCCTCACACAAAAAACTTGTGTGAGGACGTCGATGCGCGGTGCCACCTCATTTATAGGGAATACCCCTATCTCTCTTTCTCGCATTCACGAGTTGCACTGTAAGGTGTGCTCACCGAATTTTTATGATTTCAAATTCTTTATAACATTCAGCCCAATTTTCATCACTTTCATTTATCTGTTTCCACCAACCACAGACTCTCTTAAAAATTTCAATGATTACTTTCTGAATGTTTAAATTATATCATTTTTCAATTACTTGTCAAGACTATTTTTAGAATTTTTTAAACTATTCAAAAACTTCCCCTAGAAAAAGAGGAAGTTTAGAAAATATCAACCTGAATTACGCAAACCTGTTGCAATTCCGTTAATGGTTGTATGAATTAATCTTTCTTCGTCTGCTGACAATTCGCCACGACGCTGACGTTTAATCAACTCCAACTGGATGTAGTTAAGGATATTAAAGTAAGGCATACGATAGTTTAGACTGTCTTTTAGATAAGAGTTTTCTGCCAAGAGTTCGTCATAACCTTCAATAGCTAAAATAACGTCCTTAGTCAACTGCCATTCATCTAAAATAGTGTAGTAGATAGCTTGCACTTCTTCATCTTCACAGAGCTTGGCATATTCGAAGGCAATGTTCATGTTAGACTTAGACAAGACCATGTCTACATTGGAAAGCAAAGATTGGAAGAAAGGCCAGTTTTGGTACATATCACGAAGGATCTCAATATTATCAGGATCTTGATCAATAAATTCTTTGAAGCTTGAACCCACGCCATACCATCCAGGGAACATGACACGACTTTGTGACCATGAGAAGACCCAAGGGATGGCACGCAAACCGCCGATTTCTGTAATGGTCTTACGAGCGGCTGGACGAGAACCGATATTAAAGCTTGAAATAGCCTTAATCGGACTGGACTCAAAGAAATAGTCATAGAAATGTTCATTTCCAAAGACCAAGTCACGGTAGATATCGTAGCTGCGATCCACTACTTGGTCCATAATGGCTTCGTAACGGTTTGACGTATTGGTATCACTCTTCTTCTTGGTAATCATACGGTTAATGGCTGCAGAAACCAACATCTCAAGGTTGTAATAAGCAGCGTCTTTGTTTCCGTATTTGTTCCCAATCACTTCTCCTTGCTCAGTCAAACGGATACGGTCCTTGATAGACTTGAGTGGTTGAGATGTAATGGCTTCATAGGTTGGACCACCACCACGACCCACAGTACCACCACGACCATGGAAGAAAGTAACCTTAACGCCAAATTCATCTCCGATAGCAGTTAGTTGTTGCTGCGCCTTGTAAAGGGTCCAACATGAGGACAAGTAACCACCGTCCTTGTTACTGTCAGAGTAACCGAGCATGATTTCCTGATAGTTATCTTTTGAAGCAATCCATTTTTTAGCCAAAGGAAGAGAGAAGTATTTTCTCATGGTTTCTTCTGAGTGATCCAAGTCCTCGATAGTTTCAAAGAGAGGAACAATCTGAACGCGGGCTTTTTGGGCATCAACCAAGCCTACTTCCTTGAGCATAATCGCTAGCTCTAGCATATCAGATACACTTGTCGCATGTGAGATAATGGTTTGACGAATGACATTTTCACCTAGTTTATCCTTCAACTTGCGAGCAGCTTTGAAGATAGACAGTTCCTTCTCAAGAAGTTCTGATTTTTCAGCATGAGTTGCTGAGAGGATACGAGGGTCTTCTTCCAACTCTTTTAAGAGGAGGGCGCATTTTTCATCTTCAGACAGATCGCTATAATGGTCGTTGATACCTGCGGATGCTAACAATTCTGCCACACAAGCTTCATGAACACTAGAATCTTGGCGCATATCGATAGAAGCAAGGTAGAATCCAAAGATTTCAACTGCTTGCATCAGCTCGACAAATTCTCCTGAAATCAGGTATTCACCTTTGTTCTCTAATAGAGAATCTCGGATGGCCAACAAGTCTTGGTAAAATTCATCTGCGGTAGCATATCTTGGATGAACATCCTTATCTTCGATAAGATAGGTCTTGGTTGACTGCATCTTAGCTTGGATATCAAAAAGGGCACGACGATAGAGTTCTTTTTCACGATAAATCGAATTATCCTGTGACTTAAGAGCCATCTCACGAACCTTGTCACTGACATTCACAATACTGGTTGAAAGTGAGAATTCACGATAGAGGTTATAAATCTTCTCATCGTAGTAATTCATGATGACTTCACACTGGGTCAAGGCTGATTTGTTGAGGGTTTCTGCAGTTACGAAAGGATTCCCGTCACGGTCTCCTCCGATCCACATCCCCATGGTAATCGGTTTTGGATGTTGGAGCTCGATACCTTGTTCCTTAGCTAGTTTCTTATACTCAGCCGTCAAACGCGGAACAGCATTCAAGAAAGAACTTTGATAGTACTCCATCACGTTAGTGATTTCGTTGGTTACCTTCAATTTCTTCTCACGAATCATGTCGGTTTGCATGATAATCTCAATATAACGACGAAGATCCGTGTGCCATTTTTCTTTGTTGATCAAGCCTAGTTTGACATCACGGTACTTCCGTAAAAGAGTATGGATGTGATTGGTCAAATCCAACATACTCTTACGTTGTACTTGAGTCGGGTGGGCAGTCAAGACAGGAACGACATTTAACTTTTCTAAAATTTCAGCTGCATTTTCTTTTTCAGCCACCATCTTAATGGTTGTAGATAGTTTCCCTAGATAGTCTTGGTCCACATTATTTTGGTGATTGATCTCATAAGCCAAATCCACATCTTCAGAGATATTGATCAAGAGTGGAAGGATTGAGAAATAACGAGAAATATAAATCATCTCTTCGTTTGAAAGGCTGGTCACCAATTTATTGAGTCCTTGATAGTCTTCGCTTGTAGACAAGTTCTTCAACTGCATGATTTTATCAAAAGTCTCAGATGCAAGCATATTTTTTGTGATGTCTTCTAATAGCTCAGTCAGAATCAAGACTTCTTCTTGGACGACGGCTTTATTGCTATAGTTTTCTAATTTTTGAAGTGACATAAACTTTCCTTTCCATTCAATCCTTATAGAGTAACAGAAGTTTGACCTTCATATTCTCTGATAAGTTTGGCACGTTTTTCACTAGCATCGATATTTAGTACAAAGGCAATGGCTACGGATAAGACTAGGAGACTATTCCCACCTTGTGAAAGGAAGGGGAAGGTTACCCCTGTAGAAGGAATCAAACCGGAAATCCCACCGATATTGACAAAGACTTGAACAAGGATCATTCCTCCGACACCGATAGCAACCATTGAGTTAAAGGGATCTTTAGCCCGAATACCGACCAGGATGATTCTCAAAATCAAGAAGAAGAGGAGGGCCAAAATCATACTTGCTCCTACAAATCCAAATTCCTCGATGACAATCGAAAAGACAAAATCCGTGTGGGCTTCTGGCAAATAACCACGTTTCTCGATGGAATTTCCTAAACCTAGTCCAAACCAACCACCGTTAACCATGGCATAGTAGGAATTTGCAAGCTGGTGTCCAGCACCTGCTAGGTCGTTAAAGGGATTAAAGAAGGCACTGAAACGTTTAGCAACGTAACCAAATACCGGAATTTGAGAAAACTTTTCAACCCCGACGAGACGAATGACAGACAAGGCTAACATGGAACTTCCTGCTAAGAGGGCCAGTATAGTCGAGAACCAACGATAGGCGATCCCACTAACCGTATACATAATGAGAGCCACCAAAACCAAGATGGTTGCATTTCCCAAGTCTGGGAAAATCCCCAAGCTACCAATCAGAACCAGTAGAACGAAACGCCAGTCATTAAAAGCCCGAGGCAACCACTGATTCTGGGTCAAGACCTGAAAATCATAAACAGCTATCTCATCCTGCTGTTTTGAAAATCGATGCGCCAAATACCAGATGATGATAATCTTAAGGTACTCCGCAGGCTGAATCGTTACAGGTCCTACAGAAATCCATCCGTAAGCTCCATTGACAGGTGTACCGACCAGACGCGCCAGAGCTAAGAGAACCATCTCAACCCCCATAACAATGAAGATCAGACGTCCGTTTCTCAGGAAACCTAATTTTAATTTGTAGATTAAGGCAATCAAAATCAAACTAACTACCCAAAACATTCCTTGGTTCCGAGCTAGCTGAAGAGCACTTTTCCCTTCTTGGATCAGGGTAGCACTCGTCGTTGAGTAAACGACGATTAGACCCAAAATCGATAAAAGGAGGTAAGGAATCAAAATGGAATAGTTCAATAGGTGCCTTTTACTAATTTTCATATGTCACCACTCTAATAGAAACAGAGAAAACTGTTCCTAATTCCGTTTTATTTTCTAGTTTTGATTGCTATTATACCATTTTTTCAGAAAGAAAAAAACTCTTATCCTCCAATCCTTCGAATTTTGCTCTTTGGTCGAAACTGATTAGTAAAAAATACAAACTTCAAAACAAAGTTTGTATTTTCTTTTTTTATTCTGCTGATGAACTACTGCTTGAGTTTGAGTCTGCACCACCAACGTATTGGGCAAAGATATTTTGGAAAACAGGATCTTTCACTTTAATATTTGCAGCTTGGAATTCTTTTCCGATAACACTTTGAACGAAGGATGAATCGTTTTGTTTCTGAGCCAGGATGACCGTTTTCAATTTTTCTTTGTAGTCATCTAAGTTTGATGATTTTTCTGTTTTCTTAGTTAGCTTAATAATGTAGTATTGAGTACTGTAAGCTTGTGTTCCAGTCGCTGTGATAACATCAGAGACACCATTTACATCCAAGGCAAAGGCAGCCTTCTTAACTTGTTCTGGAAGTTCTGTAGAAGCAGAGTCAAAAGTGATCTCTCCACCATTTTCTTTTGTCTTATCATCGTTAGAGTTGTCTTTTGCCAACTGAGCAAAATCAGCTCCTTCAGCTTTTGCCTTTTCGAGAACTTCTTTTGCCTTGTCTTCATTATCCATACGGATGATTTGTGCTGTCACATCGGGTGTATAAGCTTCAAAAGCCTTTTGATAAGCTTCGTCAGTCAGTTCATTTTCTGCTGCTTTCTTAACTGCCAATTCAACCAATTTGCTAGTGCGAATTTGAGCTTTACGAGTCTCAGGAGTCATACCCGCACGCGAAAGAACATTTTGATAACTATCACCGTATTTCTTCTGCTCTTCAGCAACAGCATCATCCACTTCTTTATCAGTTACTTCTGAACCATATTGTTTTTCAAAGACTTTTTCAATGGCCATATTAAGCAAAACTTGTTGCGCAGTTGGGTTATTTTTGACTTGTTCATAAAATTGATGCTCAGTAACGACATCACCCTTCATGCTGATGAGGTCAGCCCCTTCAGAACTTTTTGAACAAGCAGCCAAAGTCGCTACTGATAATAAGGTAATGGCTCCTGCCAATAGTTTTTTCTTCATGTTTACTCCTTTTATGGTAAGTTACCTTCTCTATTTTACTAAATTGTCTTAAATTTTTCTAAAAATCATTCACTCTCAGGAAGTTGGACATCTGCTACATTCTTTCGTAGCATGAGAATGCCGTCCCCTAGCGGAACTAAAGTCGCCGTTAAATCTGGATTATCCAAAGTTGCTTTGAAAAGTCTTTGTAATCCCTTATAGATTGTGCGTTGACCCCGACGGACTTCCATGATATCCTTGGCAACATCGCCTCCTTGGAAAATATCATCCAAAACTACTACTCCACCGACTTCCAAGTGCTTGAGGATTTCAGGCAGAAAGACGATGTATTTGGACTTGGCCGAATCCATAAAGACAAAGTCATAGGTTTCTGTCAAGGTTGATAGGACATCGACTGCGTCCCCCTCTAAAAGAGTGATTTGCTTACGACTGTCAAACTGGGCAAAGTTTTCCTTGGCAAAGCCTATCATTTCTGGATTGCGGTCAATCGTTGTAATCTTGGCATTTGGAGCATGTTCCGCCATCAGGAGGGCTGAGAAGCCAATTGCCGTCCCAATCTCCAAAATATTCTTGGGCTGCAGGGTTTCCATGAGAAAACGGAAATAAGCAACCGTTTCATGAGGAATGATGGGAATATTTTCCTTGCGAGCGAAGGTCTCCAATTCTTTCAAGGAACCTGTCACCTGCTTTTGACGCTGGCGCATGAGTTCTACGATTTCTTCCTTGACGACGGGACGACGCATATTGTGATTGGCATTTTTACTATAAGACTCTACCATCTTAAGCCAGTCCCAATTTTTCAACTAAGGCTTCAAACTCATTCAAGCGGCGTTCAAAGACTGCAAAGGCGTCGTTGAGATAGTCTTCCTTCTCCATATCCACTCCCGCTTTTCTCATGACATTGAGTGGATAGTCTGACTTACCTGCCTTGAGGTAGTCGATATAACGGTCACGGTCTTCCTGACTACCATGGACAATCTTCTCAGCCAAGGCTGAAGCCGCTGCAAAACCTGTTGAATACTGATACACATAGTAGTTATAGTAGAAGTGAGGAATGCGTGCCCATTCGTACTGAATTTCAGGATTGTCTTCTTTGCTGAGTCCATAGTACTCTTGGTTCAAGTCAGCGTAGAGTTTATTCAGGAAATCACTTGTCAAGACTTCCCCATTTTGGTCTGCTTGGTGAATGGCATGTTCGAACTCAGCGAATTGAGTTTGACGGAAGACCGTTCCACGGAAACCATCCAAGAAGTTATTGAGGATAGCAAAGCGAGTTGCATCATCTTCTACTTCTGCCAGTAATTTCTCCGTCAAGATATTTTCGTTGGTCGTTGAGGCAATCTCTGCCAAAAAGATCGAGTAATCTCCGTAAACATAAGGTTGGGTTTCACGAGTATAGCTAGAGTGCATACTGTGACCAGTCTCATGTACAAGGGTAAAGAGATTATCTAGATTATCCTGCCAGTTAAGGAGCATGAAAGCATTGGTGTCATAGGAACCACCAGAGTAAGCACCAGAACGCTTGCCTTGATTTTCATAGACATCAATCCAACGCTCGCTAAAGGCACGTTTGACACGACTCAAGTAGTCGTCACCCAAGACCGCCAAGGCTTCTTCTGCCTTTTTCAGGGCTTCTTGGTAGGTAAAGCTATATTCTACTGACGAAAGTGGTGTGTAGACATCGTACATCTTGAGATCTGAAATCCCCAAGATTTTAGAGCGGAGTTCAAGGTAACGATGCAAGAGTGGCAAGTGCTTGCGAACTGCTGCTACTAGATTGTCATAGACACTCTCTGGAACAAAGTTTGCTGCGAGGGCTGCATGGCGAGCACTCTTATAGTTGCGAACTTTCGCTCGGTAGTTTTGCACCTTAACATTTGTCTGCAAAGTCTTAGCGTAAGTGTGCTGGAATTGCTCATAAGTCGCATAGAGGGCTTCATAGGCACCACGACGCACTTCACGATTTTTTGATTCCATCAAACGGATATAAGTACCGTGTGAGAGTTGTACTTCCTTGCCTTCGTCATCAAGCACATATGGGAAGCTAATATCCGCATTGTCCAAAATAGCGAAAGTTTCACTAGCAGCGCCAAAGATTTCTCCTGCTCCAGCAAGCAATTCTTCCTCACGTTGCGAAAGAACATGGTCTTTCTTTTGCAAGAGCTTGTCAAAAAAGTGCTTGTAAACTTGGAGTTTTGGTTGAGCTTCTAGGAAGGCCGCATACTGCTCTTGGCTAATCTCCATAAACTCAGGTTCATAGAATGAAAAGGCTTGTTCTAACTGACTGTATAGGGTCATTGCCTTAGCATAGTACTCTTGATACTTGGCCTCACGCGTGTCCTGGTCATTTTTCATATGCGCATAGACATAAAGCTTTTCAACTTGGCGTTCCAAGTCAAGTGAAAATTCTGTAATCTCAAGCAAACTGTCTGCGCTGTCCAAGAGATGCCCCTCATACTGGGATGCTGTTTGTACTTTTTCAGTTAAATCTTTCAAGGCTTCTTCCCAAGCCTGGTCTGTTGGGTAGATTGTCGAAAGATCCCATGTATCTTTTTCATTTATTTCATGTCGTTGTAATACCATAAGATTCCTCCATCCTTTCTATTTTATCACATTTTCTGAAAAATATAAGTGATAAAAGGCTGGTGGATAGAGCTTTTGGCGATTATTTTTCGGATTTTTTTGATAGTAAGCGAAAAATTCTTTATAATAGCTACTTAAATCTTGATCAATTTGACAAAAATCTTCTGATTCTATTGGTCTAACTTGAGGATACCAGTCGTCCAGTTGACGGTTTAATAGATTGCCTCCTTGCTGATAGGCTGCCTCCTGTTTTTTCATCCAGTAAGGCGTTTGGTAGTACAACTGTTGGCGAATGTAGTGACAGATAGTTGGATCTTGAGCCACTGTAAAACGAGCTAGCTTTTGTTTTTGATAAGGAAAGCGTAGAATTTCCAAGAGATTTCCTTGACCAAAGGGAAATTCCTTTACCTGAAAATGAAGCTTGCCACGTAGATCCTGATGTAAAAGGTATTTAAGTCTCAAAACTTGCTTTTTGAAATCTAGTTCCCAAACATAGAATCCCATATTTTGACTAAAATAGAGAAATCCCCTTTGCAATTGTGTTAATCGCTCTTTTAACCAGAGTTTTTCTCCCAGTAGCCAGATAACCTGATAGCCCCGGCTGCGGTATCCTTGACTTCTATCGCCTAAAAGATTTTTAGACAAGGGACTGCACTGAACTTCTAGAGCTAGTTTCTCATTGACGAGAACATCCGCAACCTGCTGAATCTCGGGCAAACTATATTCTACGGCAACCTGATTGTCCTTCTTGGCCCAGTGATAGAGGGCCTCTTTGTTGCCCAAGTGTTCTGAACTTTCATTCTCAAAAATAGCCATACAATCTCTTAAGGATTCATGAGCAAAATGCGTTCGAATGCTCTGTCCTTGACGTAATCGTAGCCCGCCCCCACAGGCGGGGCAAGTATAAGCCTGCTTGGTCACATCTTTTTCGAGGGCATTTACCAAATTTCCCTTGGCATCTCTGGCTACAAACATGGTCTACCTCCTTTTCTCATTTATTCGAAAAAGAACTTAAAAAGACTGGAATTCCAGCCTTTGATGATATTATTTCTTATCTCTTTTGTCTCTTAGAGTATTTTTTCAGCATGGGAATGAGATTGGGGATCTGCTCGCTTCTAATGACGAGTACGCCGTATTCCTGACAACGATTGGCATAAACTGGATTGATTTTTCCCGTACAAACAATCAACTTGAGACAGGTCTCCCCAGCAAAATGATTGGCATAGACTTCTAGTTCATTGATGGCTTCAACTGATAAATCTGTCATCTTGCAGGAGATAAAGGTAATCGAGCGCCCCTTTCTCAGAATGACATCAATCTCATTTTGAACATTGTCTGCCTCTGGAAAGATACCATTCCAATCAATCTCACCACCTATCATGCATTCATCAAACAGCTGAGATTCGAGTGCCAAAAGGTAGAGATATACCTCTAAAATGTGCCCCTTGTTGCGACAAAAAACTTGGGCTTCTTGATTTGGAAAGCGGTAAGCTACTCGTTTTTTATCCTCTCTTTCAATACAAAGCATCCCCGCTTCCACTAGTAAGGGGATGACGGTTTCTGGATAGTGATAATACTTGCCGTTGTTTTCCAGTATCTTTTCGGTTTCAGCATGCAGGTCATTGGTCTTAGCTAGAGAGAAAAATTGGGTTACTTGATACCAGTGGGCGGGATTGGCAATAGCAGAGCTGGCTAGTTTTTTAATGGCCGCAATTTGCTCAACTGAGTGGATAGGACGTTTTGATTTAAGCATTTTTCCACCACGCAAGGCTATCAACTGTTGGATGCTGAGGGTTGGAATTTCCAAATCTTCTTTTTCCAGCTGGCCAGCTACCCACTTGTATTGTTTTCCCCTGTCGACATCCATGGCAACGATGGGAAGGTGGCGATCCAAGCCGTATTGATAGAGGGATAAGGCTAGTAGCGAATCTCCTCCAAAAACATCGAGAAGGGCTTGGTCGTAACCTGCTAGGCAATAATCTAACTGGTCCGCTAGTTGTTCTAAGGATAACTGACGAAAGGTCACTCGTTGGATATGGGGGACTTCTTCTAGGATAAAATGGCGCAGTGAAAGTTTATCGTTATTGCTTATTTTCGTCAAAGATAGAAAAAGAATCTCGTCACAATCACTGACAAAGGCTTGGTAGACATTCTTTTCCAATACATGCCGATCATACAGTTCCACCAAAAGACTCGTCATCTGATTACCTCCATCATCTACAACTTCTTGCGCTGAGAGTGTCAGCAATACAGCTCTACCGCTCAGATTTACTACTTCTAGTATAGCATAAAATTAAGCTTGTCCCAATCACTCAACGCAAACAAAAAGAATAGAAACCTTGCAAAGTGGGTTCTATTCGCTTGTAGAATTTTGGTTTACTTGATTTTCTTGGCTAACATGGTCGCAAAGCGTAGTTGAATGCGATTGCCATTCTCATCGCGACGGTGAAGATGGCCTGGATTTTCATTGTACTTGACCAATTCCCAATCCTTGTAGTAGTCCGCCAACTCCCCTTCTTTAAAGGTGAATGGGAAGTTGACTGAGCAAGGATAATCCTCCGTATCCATGGCACAGACGATAAGGTTGTAGCCCCCAACACTAGTTTGCTCCTGCATATTTTGGATGATAGCTGGAATGCGATCCTCATGAAGAAACATGAGAACAACTGTTGAAACGATGAAATCATAGACTTGGCTAATGCTGGCTGAATTGATATCATAAAGTCCAACAGGCATGTCTAGATCCTCTTGCTCTACGATGCTTTGCAAGATTTCAAGGGATAGTTCATTTTGATCCACAGCTGTCACATCAAAACCTTGCTGGGCTAAGAAGAGAGAGTTACGGCCTTGACCACAACCCAAATCCAAGGCTCTTCCAGGTTTTACCGTCTGCATAGCCTCTAGGACCTCTGAATGGACTGGATTGGTCTGGTACTTCTTAGAAAAGTAATCCTCGGGTCTACAATAAAACTCCAAGTACCATTCTACATCATCTGTGGCTGCCTCTACTCGATGCCAGGCTTGCGGGTGCGCCATGGGATTGTCGGCCCCTGCTTGGAAAAGGTGTTCAGCTAGAACCTCACCATCCTCTGTCAACTCAATAAACTTAAGAGTCCCTTTCAAAACGGTGATTTTCCCCCATGTCCCTACCTTAGTATTGTGCTTCTGCTGGACAATTTCTGGCATGGTTTGTTTATTCCACAAGGGCATGCGTTTATAGGCGATTAGTTTTTCCATTTTCTTTTCCTCTTTTTATCGCTGGTTTACAGCTTTCATCACACGCGCGATGTCGCGATTTTGTTCACGTCGTTTGATGGATTCGCGTTTATCATAGTCATGTTTCCCTTTGGCAAGGCCTAAAAGGAGTTTGGCATAGCCATCTTTGATGTAGACCTTGAGGGGAACCAGGGTCATTCCTGTACCTTTGGTCTCTTGTTCCAATTTTTGAATTTGCTTCTTATGGAGTAGGAGTTTGCGACGGCGTTCAGGTTCCTGGTTCCAGATATTGCCCTCTTCGTAAGGGGCGATATGAACATTGCTCAGCCAGACCTCCCCATTTTTTACTTGGGCAAAGCCGTCCTTGAGATTGATTCTAGCCGCTCGTACACTCTTGATTTCCGTTCCTGTCAGGACCATTCCTGCCTCTAGCGTGTCTACGATTGTATAGTCGTGGTGCGCTTTTTTATTTTGTGCGACGACCTTTCCCTCGCCCTTTGCCATGTTTGGCTCCTTTCTTAGCTACTTCTTTGTAAAATGGTTTCTTACCCTTTTTCTTTTTGTCTTTAGAAGACGATTTGCGCTTATCATTAAAACAACCTTGTCTCTTCTTGTCTTCCTTCTTATCCGAACGACGATTTGAACCACGGCCTCTTTCTTTGCGACCAACTTGTTTCAAGCCTTTTTCAATAACATCAAACTCACTTGGGATATAAGAGAAGTCAATCTCACCTGTCATCTTATCCGCTCTTTCTACGCGAATGCGAATCTGTTGCCCTACACGGAAGGTTATTCCTGATTTCTCTCCACGAAGAGTCAAATCACGCTCGTTGAAATGATAAAATTCAGGCAGATTGGTGATGTGAATCAAACCTTCGACCGTATTGGGTAATTTGACAAAGAGACCAAACTTGACGATGCTGGATACAACCGCGTCGTACTCTTCGCCCACGTATTCTTCCATGTACTCAGCCTTTTTCATGGCTTCGACTTCACGCTCAGCCTCGATGGCACGGCGCTCACGGTTGGAAGACTGGGTCGCAATCTCTGGAATCACTTGTTCAAAATGCTCGGCTATTTCCTTTGAACGCCCATAGTCGCGAATCATCCGATGGACTAGAAGGTCTGGATAACGTCGAATTGGACTGGTAAAGTGAGTATAGTAGTCTGCAGCCAACCCATAGTGGCCATGATTGTGCTCAGAATAGCGAGCTTGTTGCATAGAACGGAGAAGCATCATGGACAATACATCTGCATAAGGCTCTCCCTCAACAGCACGCATGATGTCTTGGAGGGCCTCCTGACTAATCTCGCTAGCAGTCCCATAAATTCGCAAGCCAAAGCTCGAAGCGTAATCAATAAATTTCTGAACTTTTTCAGCCTTAGGCTCCTCATGAATCCGATAGATAAAAGGTAGATCCAGCTTGCTGAAGTGCTCGGCAACAGTTTCGTTGGCTATCAACATGAAGGACTCAATCATCCGCTCAGCAACGCCACGCTGACGAAGGACGATATCCACAGGCTTGCCTTTTTTATCCACCAAAATCTTAGCTTCGCTGGTATCAAAATTAAGGGCGCCACGTTTCTCACGCATGCTTTCTAGAGTTTCATGAAGCTTGGCCATTAACTCGATACTAGGAACAATTTTCTTATACTCTTGTCTCTTTTCCTCGTCACCTGCTAGGATATCATTAACAGCGCTATAAGTCATACGAAAACTAGTCTTGATAACCGTTTGGGTAATGGTGTAATGAACCACACGACCATGTTTATCAATTTCCATAATGGCAGACTGGGTCAAGCGATCTACTTGAGGATTGAGAGAGCAGATGCCATTTGACAAACGCTCTGGAAGCATTGGAACCACTCGGTCTGTTACATAGACTGAAGTCGCGCGGTTAAGAGCTTCCTTGTCAAGGGCAGAACCCTCAGTCACATAGTAGGAAACATCCGCGATGTGAACCCCAAGTTCGATATTTCCATTTTTCAAAGGCTTAATGTGAACTGCGTCATCTAAGTCCTTGGCATCCGCACCGTCAATGGTAAAGGTAAGTTCACCTCTCAAATCAAGGCGCCCTTCCATATCCTTTTCTGTGGGAGCATCAGGCACACTTTCCGCTTCCTTTAAAACAGCTTCTGGAAATTCTGAAACAATATCCATGGACTCCAAGACTTCAAGGACATCAATCCCCGCATCAGTCGAGTGGCCCACCACGTCCAGCACACTAGCGACAAAGAAATCGTGTTTCTTACTTGGGTATTTGTCTATAAAGACCTTGAGAACCTCTGTTCCTTCCAACCTGATAGCTGGTTTCTTAACATAGATGGGTTGGCTAATTTTTTGATTTTTTGAACGGATGTAACCCGCATACTTGGGCTTTTCCTGATCTAGAACGATTTGGCCGACAACGGTTGTCAAACTGTGTTCTAGGATATCGATAATTTTGGCTTCGGCAGCTGTTCCTTTATTACGGTCTGCAACTTTCTTGATGACCACCTCAACGGTATCGCCATCAATGGCATAGTTGACATCGTTTTTTCCTACAAAAAGGTCGTCCTCCTCGCCTTCCAGACTGACAAAGCCAAAGCCATTTTTATGGGCATGAAAAATCCCTTTGAGGGTGATTTCATGTTTCTTCTTCTGGTCCAAGGTGAGGCTACCATCTTCTCCAAATCGAATCTGGTGCTTTCTTTCCATCAGAGACAGGGTTTTAATCAACTCACGGAAATCCTTGGATCCATCCTTTCCGAGAGCCTGAGCCAGGTCATTTACCGTCACTCGCCCCTTCTCTTCTAAATATTCTTTAATTTTATCTTTCATATTTTCTTTCTAGATTTTTATAATTTTTTTGATGGATAACTTTAGTAAACATTATTCAAAATAAAAATAGGCTAAGACCTAGTCTCGCCCATTTCTTATCTACTTGATAATACCGTCAATGCTAAGGCAATGGCTAGCCAGAAAAAGACTAAAATACCTGTCAAACGTTGCATCACAGCTTCAAAACCACGCGCTTTACTACGTTCAAACAAATCACCTGAGCTGGCATCAAATACATTGCTGGATTGGTTTTTAGTTGGTTGCATAAAGATCGCAATCACAATCACAACAGATAATACTAATAAAATGGTTAATAATAGGTTATACATATCATACTCCTTAAAATCCCTATTATTTTACCATAAATTCTATTTAGATTCAAGATGTAGGGTTACTTTTCTTTCCTTGGGACAATACTTTAAAACTTCTATCTTGTATGGGTGGGTTTTGGAGTTCTTACTGGTTAGATAGTTCATGCTGCCACAAGAGGAGCATTTGAGATTGATTTTTACTCGCACTAGATTTCCTTTACTTTTAATAATGATCTAAATTGCACTAAATTGAATAAACAACTGAGAGCCACACAGGCTGCTGTCGCATAAAAAACAGAGTGGTAGCCAAATTGCCCTGCTACTGCTGAACCAGTCATGGGACCAACAACACCTCCAAGGTAGAAAAAGACTTGGTTAAATGCAAAAATCCTTGAAATGCCTACTTTGGGAGTCATCTTACTAAGCAATGCATTAACACCTGGTATCAGAGCACCCGTTCCCAAACCAAATAGAAAACGATAAAATCCTAACTCCAGAGGGCTAGTCGCATTGGCACAGAGAAGATAAATAAGAGCCGAATAAAACTGGGCAACAAGTAGCAGGCGATGATTTCCTACCTTATCTCCTAGTTTTCCCATCACTCCAGCACTCATCATACTGGAAAATCCCATACTGGATACTATCAAACCAGATACAAAGAGGAGATTCTCGGTCTGCCCTAAGTCCCGCACATAGAGAGCCAAGATATGGCCAATTGATTGAGCTGAAAATTGAATGACAAAGCTGGTTAAAAACAAATTAATCAAAAGATGAGAGTGCTTGATTGAACCGAACAACTCCTTTGTTGGTATTGCTTTCTCCTTAGCTACTGGTTGAAAATCTTCCTTGATAAAGAAAATAGTTAAGATCGCAGCCAAAAACAAGAAGCCACCTATCAATAAAAAAACATTGCGGATACCAAAAATTTCAGCAATCAAGCCCCCCACAAAGGGGCCCGTTAGGGTTCCAGCTACTACCCCAGTTGATAAAGTCCCCAAAGCATAGCCCGACTTATCCTTAGGAACTTGACTGGCTATTAAAGCCGTCGCATTTGGTACAAAACCTGTAAATACACCATTTAATAATCTAAGAAAGATTAACCAATAGATATTTGGAACAAATGCCAAGCCTCCCATAGTGATGGTCATAGCAAGTCCAGCTCGAATCATCATGGGTTTTCGACCGTATTTGTCAGCAAGAATACCCCAGATAGGGGAAATCAAAGCTGCTGAAACAGCCGAAACTGAGATGGCTAAACCAGCATAAAAAGCAACTTGATCCCTTTCAATTCCCAACTGCTCTACAAAGATAGGCATGAAAGGAACGACTAAGGATATACTGGTTCCCGTTAGAAAACTACCAAACCAGGCGACACGAAGATTATCTTTCCAACTAATCTCTTGCACAACTATCGCCTCCTTCAAGTAACTTCACTACTTGACTCACAAGCTGATCACGACTGCCATTGTTATCTAGGACATGAGTCGCCAAGCCCTTTTTTTCTTCTAAAGACCACTGGATTGCCAGACGCGACTCGGCGACTTCCTTAGAAAGCTGATTCCGTTTCATGAAACGTTCCACCTGAACATCTCGATCCACATAGATCAACCAAATTTCATCAAACCAGTTGGCATAGTCTTGCTCAAAAAGTAGGGGAATATCCATGAAAAAGATAGCTTCTGTCTGAGCTAACTGATCTCGCAATGCTGCCAGTTCCTCACGAATAATCTCTCCTTGTGTTTGCTTAGACCATTCCCGCTCTTCAGTTTTTGAAAAGATGAGACTAGCTAGGAGAGGGCGATTGAGTTCTCCATTTTCTAAGAGAATTTCCTGTCCAAAGTGCTGAACTAAGACCTGATACAGACGGCCTCCAGGTTTCTGTAGCTGGTGAACAACTGCGTCGGCATCCACCACTTGATAGCCTTGCTGTCTCAGAAAATTTGTCACAGTTGATTTACCCGAAGCAATTCCTCCTGTGATTCCAATGATTTTTCCCATCAGTCCCTCCTTTGACACTGGGGACAAAAATGAGTTCCCCTTCCGCCAAGCTGGAATTTCTCAATGATGGTGCCACAGCATGAACATGCTTGACCAGCCTTATCATAGACCTGATGAAAATCCTGCATGGTTCCATCTTCGCCAAAGGCATTGGTATAGGTTCGAATGGTTGATCCGCCTTTTTCAACAGCCTGTCCCAAAACAGCAATGGTCTGGTCATGAATGGCTGTCGCTTCTGCTACTGTCAAAGTTTGGGAAGCTCTAGCTGGATGGACCTGAGCCCGCCAGAGGACCTCATCCACATAGATATTTCCCAGGCCAGCTACCAAGGTCTGATCTAAAAGATGGGATTTGATAGGCTTTTTAGATTTGGCTAGGGCAGCTTGAAAGGACTGCAAATCAAAGTCTTGCTCTCTTGGTTCAGGCCCTAATTTTTTAGAAACAAAGTAGGCTTCCAATAGGTCGGGTGCCAGCAGTTCCATAGTGCCAAACTTACGTACATCCTCATAAACAAGTGTACCACCATCTTCAAACTGAATGAAAACATGGGCATGCTTGCGTTCAGGTACCTGGTCTGGATAGTAAAAATACTTGCCTTCCATTCGCAAATGAGAAATCAAGACCTTGTCAGTCAGGTAAAAAAGTAGATATTTTCCACGACGCCCCATGGACTCAACAATCTGACCAGGCACTCCCTTTTGAAACTCGTCCAAATCTGTCTTGATCATCTTAGAATAAGCAATCTCTATATTAGAAATCTTCTTTCCTAAAATCAATTTTTCTAAGCCACGACGAACCGTTTCAACCTCAGGTAATTCAGGCATAAGTCCTCCTTCTGTAAAAACAAGAAGCAGGCATGAGCCCACCTCTACTTAGTATTCTTTTTCATTATAGCCAAAGTCAGCCAAATCTAGCTTTTTATCACGCCAGTTTTTCTTGACCTTGACCCAGGTTTCTAGGAAGACCTTGTCCCCTAGCATGAGTTCGATATCACGACGGGCCATGGTCCCAATTTTCTTGAGCATAGCGCCACCTTTTCCGATGATAATGCCTTTTTGGCTATCGCGCTCAACCATAATGGTCGCCCGAATATGAACCTTGTCGGTCTCTTCGTCACGTTTCATAGAGTCAACCACTACTGCGACTGAGTGAGGAATCTCTTCACGAGTTAGGTGCAAAACTTTCTCACGAATCATCTCTGAGACCAAGAAACGCTCTGGGTGATCTGTGATTTGATCAGCTGGGAAATACTGGAAACCTTCCTCCAGATTTTCACTAAGAATGTCGATTAGACGAGAAACATTATTTCCCTGAAGGGCTGAGATAGGCACAATCTCCTTAAAGTCCATCTGGTTACGGAAGTCATCAATCTGAGTCAGAAGTTGGTCTGGATGAACCTTGTCAATCTTATTGACCACCAAAATCACTGGAACCTTGGCTGCTTTCAGACGCTCGATAATCATGTCGTCGCCTTTACCACGTGGCTCATCAGCTGGCACCATGAATAGAACAGTATCCACTTCACGAAGGGTACTGTAGGCAGATTCCACCATGAAATCCCCAAGAGCTGTTTTAGGCTTGTGAATTCCTGGTGTGTCGATAAAGACGATTTGTTCCTTATCCGTGGTGTAAATCCCCATGATTTTATTGCGCGTTGTTTGCGCCTTGTCACTCATGATAGCAATCTTTTGCCCCATAACGTGATTTAAAAAGGTTGACTTCCCAACATTGGGACGTCCTAAAATGGCTACAAAGCCTGATTTAAATGTCATAATTTCCTCTTATTGTTTAAAATAGTAAATCCCAAATGCGTGGGAGAAATATAAGCGCACCTGTCAAAGCGGCAAAAAGTGAGACCACAAGCACGGCTCCTGCCGCCATGTCCTTGGCTTTCTTTGCCAACATAGAAAAGTGATAGTGACTGGCTAAATCCACTACATTTTCAATAGCAGAGTTAATAATCTCAAAGGCTACTACCAAGAAAATGCTCATTAGGAGAAAGAGCCATTCGATTCGTGACACCTGAAAAACAAAACCTGCAAGGATGACTACTAGAGCCGTCACTGCATGTTTTCGCATATTGCGTTCTTCCTTGAAAGCAGTCAGAATTCCTGTAAGGGCAAATTCTAAACTAGATACCAGGTCACGATTTTTCCATTTTCGTTTATTGTCTTGTGAGTCCATAGGCTGTCAAAATTTCTTCTTGTAAACCGAACATCTCCGCTTCTTCTTCCGGAGTGTAGTGATCGTAGCCATTGATATGTAAAAAGCCGTGTACTGCCAAGAAGCCCATCTCACGCTCAAAGCTATGACCGTATTCCTCGGCCTGCTCATGCGCTTTATCGATAGAGATGAAAAGTTCCCCAATATAGGCATCAAACTCGGACATCATTTCTGCTAATTCAGGATTTTCAATCAAATCTTCTTCATCAAAGGCAATATCCAACTCTGGCTTATACTCAAGGCTGATGACATCTGTCGGACGATCGGTGTCACGGTACTCGAGGTTGAGTTCGTGGCTACGCTCGTTGGTCACAAAAGTGACTGCCATCTCCTTGTCTTCTTTTCCTATTTTTTGGGCTGCAAATTCCAAAATTTCTTGGGTTTGGTGCAAGATTTCTTGTGAAACTTGACCAGTTTCATCTACCATTTCAATATACATGTACTTCTCGATTCTCTTTACTTGGCTTTATTATACCATATTTCCATGATTTTATTCTACCTTTTTGATATAATACTATGGAATACAATCACAAGGAGAGAACGATGTCATTTGACGGATTTTTTTTACACCACATGGTTGAGGAATTGCGAAGCGAGTTGGTCAATGGTCGCATCCAAAAAATCAATCAGCCTTTTGAACAAGAGTTGGTCTTGCAAATCCGCAGCAACCGCCAAAGCCATCGCCTGCTCCTCTCTGCTCATCCCGTTTTTGGTCGCATCCAGCTGACCCAAACAACCTTTGAAAATCCAGCCCAACCTTCCACTTTTATCATGGTTTTGAGAAAGTATTTGCAGGGTGCTCTGATTGAATCGATCGAGCAAATCGAAAATGACCGTATTGTGGAAATTACAGTTTCCAATAAAAATGAGATTGGGGACCATATTCAGGCTACCTTGATTATCGAGATTATGGGCAAACACAGCAATATTCTCCTCGTGGATAAAAGTAGCCATAAAATCCTCGAAGTCATCAAACACGTCGGCTTCTCACAAAACAGCTACCGCACCTTACTTCCAGGATCGACCTATATCGCTCCGCCAGGCACCGAGTCTCTCAATCCTTTTACTGTCAAGGATGAAAAACTCTTTGAAATCTTGCAAACCCAAGAACTAACTGCAAAAAATCTTCAAAGCCTTTTTCAAGGTCTAGGAAGAGATACCGCAAACGAACTGGAAAGGCTCTTGGTTCGTGATAAACTCTCCACTTTCCGTCACTTTTTCGGACAAGAAACTAAACCTTACCTAACGGAGACTTCTTTCAGTCCAGTTCCCTTCGAAAATAGTGTAGGAGAGTCTTTTGCCAGCCTTTCTGATCTTCTGGATACCTACTATAAGGACAAGGCAGAGCGCGACCGCGTCAAACAGCAAGCCAGCGAACTGATTCGACGTGTTGAAAATGAACTTCAGAAAAATCGCCACAAACTAAAAAAACAAGAAAAAGAATTACTGGCGACAGACAACGCTGAGGAGTTTCGCCAAAAAGGAGAATTGCTAACAACCTTCCTCCACCAAGTTCCCAATGACCAAGACCAGGTTACCCTGGATAATTACTACACCAACCAGCCCATCACCATTTCGCTTGATAAGGCTTTGACTCCCAGTCAGAATGCCCAACGCTACTTTAAACGCTATCAGAAACTCAAAGAAGCTGTCAAATACCTGACTGAGCTGATCGAAGAAACCAAGGCTACTATTCTTTATCTTGAAAGCGTGGAAACAGTTCTCAACCAAGCAGGACTAGAAGAAATCGCTGAAATCCGTGAAGAATTGATTCAAACAGGCTTTATTAGAAGACGCCAACGCGAGAAAATTCAGAAACGCAAAAAACCAGAACAGTATCTGGCTAGTGACGGGAAAACCATCATCTATGTCGGACGAAACAACTTGCAAAATGAAGAGCTAACCTTTAAAATGGCTCGAAAGGAGGAACTTTGGTTCCATGCCAAGGACATCCCTGGAAGCCATGTCGTCATCTCAGGCAATCTCAATCCTTCTGACGAAGTCAAGACAGATGCAGCAGAACTTGCTGCCTATTTCTCCAAAGGGCGCTTGTCAAATCTCGTGCAAGTAGATATGATTGAAGTCAAGAAACTCAACAAACCAACTGGTGGAAAACCCGGTTTTGTAACCTACACAGGACAAAAGACCCTTCGCGTAACACCAGACCCTGAAAAAATCGCATCCATGAAAAAATCCTGATTCCACTTGAAATCAGGATTTTCTTTTACATTTTACTCTGCAATCAAGGTTTCCAAACCAACCTTCATCATATCGGTGAAGGTGTTTTGATTTTCTCAGCCAGTTTTTAGTAATTCTTAAAGAGCAAGATTATGGTCAATGAATGAGATAGTTTTCTCTTTCAAGTAACAAGGTTTTGTTGCTATCTTCTAAAATTCTTTTATTGTCTCAATTTCGAAAATACTTCTCCTATCTTGCCTTCAATGACCAATGTAGCTTGGCTGTCTTGTGGAGTACTGGTTTTATTGATAACGACCAGATTTGTCCCAGAAAAATAGTTTACTAGGCTAGCTGCAGGATAAACAACTAAGGAAGTCCCACCAATAATCAGCAAGTCAGCTTGCCGAATAGCTTGTGCAGCTTGGCTAAAGACATCCATGTCAAGTGATTCTTCATACAAGGTCACGTCAGGCTTGACCACCTTGCCACAGTCTAGGCAGTGGGGAACAGGTCCCTCGAGGGCCAGAAAATCAGTTAAGTTATAGAAACGTTGACAACCTAAGCAGTAATTTCGGTCCGCGTTCCCATGCAATTTAAAGACCTTTTGGGAGCCTGCCCTTTCATGAAGACTATCAATATTTTGTGTCACAACAGCCTTTAGCTTGCCTGTCTTTTCCAAAGCAGCTAGATAAGTATGAGCAGCATTAGGCTTGGCTTCTGGATAAATCAGGTATTTCTTATAAAAGTCAAAAAAATCTTCTGGATAGCGCTCAAACATGGTCCGAGAAACGAGTTGCTCTGCCGTAAAATGACGGCCTAACTGATGACTATAAACACCATCTGAACTACGAAAATCTGGGATATTAGACTCGGTTGACACTCCTGCCCCTCCGAAAAAGACTATTCTGTGGCTTTTATCAATCAAATCTTGTAATAGTTCTATTTTATCCATCACATCTCTCCTTAAGCTGGGTTCTAAAAAAGTTGAAAATCAATAGTTTGATTTTCAACTCTTTCTTTATCATTGCTTAGATATTGAAAATAAATCACTTACAACAGTTCTTGTAACTAATGTAATTGAAAATCTATTCTCTAATTACTCTGCAATCAAGGTTTCCAAACCAACCTTCATCATATCGGTGAAGGTATTTTGGCGTTCCTCAGCTGTTGTGTCTTCGTCTGGATTGACCAAGCTATCAGAAATAGTCATAATAGCAAGTGCATCCACATGGTGTTGGGCTGCCAGATAGTAAAGTGCTGCTGCTTCCATTTCCACAGCCTTGACTCCCCATTTACCAAGCTCGATATTCTTTTCAAAGTAGTTTGAGTAAAAGACATCAGATGACAAAACGTTCCCAACGTGGGTTGTCATACCGTGTTCTTTTGCAATATGGTAGGCCTTGTCCAGCAAATCAAAGCTAGCAATTTGCGGAAAATCATACTGGGGCCAATCATTACGGACGATATTTGAGTTGGTAGCAGCTGCTTGTGCCAAAACCAATTCACGGACATGGACATCCTCATTCAAAGAACCCGCAGTTCCCACACGGATTAATTTTTTCACACCGTAGTCAACAATTAACTCACGCGCATAGATAGAAATGGATGGCATTCCCATCCCAGTTCCCATGACAGATACACGGTGACCTTTGTAAGTACCAGTGTAACCAAACATGTTACGCACTTCGTTAAAACAAACAGCATCTTCAAGGAAGTTCTCCGCAATAAACTTAGCACGAAGAGGATCCCCAGGAAGAAGAATTTTATCAGCAATTTCACCCTGCTGAGCAGCAATATGGATAGACATAATTTATGATACAAAGAGCGACAAGAAAACGACTGAAAATTAGGAATCTGACGAGAAATCCTGATTTCTGAGTCAGATTATCTATTTTCCAAGTTTTCCGCTCGTGTTCAAATTAGAACACCTCACTCTACCTTTCTTTTTTTATATTCAGGATAGCGACAGAGAACAAAGTAAAAATAGGAAACTGACGACACATTGCAGATGCTAGACAGTTTATCTTTTTTACACAGTTCTCCGCCCGTATTCAGTTCAGTGAATACGGTTCACCCATCCTTTCTTTTATTGTTATGAAAAGTTTTTCGCTCGTGTTCAAATAAAAACACACGCTCTACCTTTCTTTTTATATAAAGTTTAAAGAGGGTTAGTATTAAATACCTACTACACCTTTTGATTTCATAGCAGGGTGATTCCAAGTTTTCTTCCAAATCTGGAATCCTGCCTTTCTGTGGTTCCTAATTTACCAATGAATCTAAAAATGCGTACAGTTTTGCATTCATTTCAGAGTAATCGTTTTCACGTAATTCTTCTGGTGTTTGAACAAAAGGTAACTTTTCACTTTGCTTTCTTAATTGCTCCTCACCATCCGCAGCAATTAAGAGTTCTACTGCTTCTGAATCAAATTCCAAATGAGCCTGAAATGCATAATGCTTAGGACTGAAGCGAATAATTTGGCGTGGACAACCTTGACTCGTCGCCAAGACGACAGCCTCATCTATCAGTCCTGGCATATCACCGTGCCAGTGACCGGAAATTAGAGTTGGTCCAAGTTTTTTGACATGCTCGTCTTTTAAACCAGCTTCAGTTAGAGTTATTGGAAAAATACCGATTTCACGCTCTGGACTATGTTCATACTTCGCACCATAGGCAACAGACAAGAGCTGAGCACCAAGACAGACACCAACAATATAGATATCTGCAGCAATCGCTTCTTTCATAAAAGTAAGCTCAGCCTTAGGGTCATAGTATGGGAAGTTTTCTTTATCCTCATCAGGAGATTGGGGACCACCCATGACAATCAGAAAATCAATCCCGTCAATTGTTTCAGGAAGAGGTTCTTTTTCGTAAACCTTTGTTGATGTAATGTGATGCCCTCGTGCCAGAGCCCATTTTAGATAAGCGCTCGGAACTTCAAATGTTTCATGCAGTACAAAATGTACCTTCATTGTTTCTTCTCTCATCTCTTTCGAATCACGTAAGACATTCCTGCTGCTAGTACAAGCGGTATTGTCAAACTCCAATCCTGGCCTGTAAATCCAAGGCTCAGTGCAATGGCCGTCAGAGGAGCTTGTAAGGTCGTTCCTAAAAAGACTGTTGCTCCTAGTAGCATTCCTAGAGCTGGATCCAGATGAATGCCAACTACTGTCAAAAGCAAAGTCACTAAATAGCCAGATCCAATCCCCAAGGCAAATGATGGCGTCAAGGTTCCCCCATAGGCACCATTACGCAAGAGGAGATAAACTAGAAGCCCCTTTACTGCAAGAGTCAATGGAAGATAGGGAATTGGCTGGCTAGACAACAAGGCTTGGGCTAGTACCTGGCCATTTCCCATAAAGATAGGGAAAAAGACTGTCAGGCTCCCCAGCACGAGAAAGGCTAGAGGAAGAGCCCAAAGAATTGTCCCATTCTTCCGTCGCTTGTGGCCCGCCCGTTTAGCCAAAAATCGGAAGCCCAGCGCAAGTGGAGTAACCACTGAAGCAATCAGAATCGCCTGCAAAAAACTGCTAGACGACCAAGAGACCGCAGATAGGTGATAAATAGCATCCTGACCAACAATGGGCTGAGCCACCCAGGTTGCCAGATAAGTACTAGCTAAAACCAGCAAAAAGTTCTGCCAACTATAGGTAAGTCCTAAGGTCTCAAAGACAAACAAACTACTAGCAAAGGGAACCTGATAGACCGAAGCTAGACCTGCTCCTGCCCCACAGGCAACCAACACCTTCCGTTCTTTAAGGGCTAGAGAGAACCCCTTTGACAAGCAACCAGCTAGAAGGGCCCCAACCTCGCGTGGTGCTCCTTCTTTTCCGACCGATGCGCATACTCCGACAATCGCAACCTGCATACCTGCATGAAAGAGGTGGACTAAGAACGCTGGCTCCCTGTCTCCAGCTAATATAATTTGCTGACGAATAGACAAAATCTTATGGCGCCTTTGTAGGACATACCAGAAGCCAGCTGCCAAGGCCCCTGTCACACACAGAACGAGGAATCTACGGAGACCCCCAGCTTCTTGAAATTGCTGGAGCAAATCCGAACTAGTTTGGCCAAAGGCCAGCCATTGCACACTTTCTAGTAAATAATGGCAGGCAATTCCGACCAGACCCGTCCCTATTCCCAATGATAGAGCGGCTAGAAGTAGCCTCAGTCCGTAGGGCAGGCTTTGGAGTCGTGCTTTCATAGGATTAGAGTTCACCAAGAATAGCTTTAATCAAGCCCTTAAAGTCACCTTTGACGCGCTCAGTCACTTCTACAACCTCTTCGTGGTTGAGTTCTTCTTGGAATCCAGCAGCATGGTTAGTAATACATGAAATTCCTAGAACTTTCAAACCTGAGTGGGCTGCCACAATAACTTCAGGAACCGTAGACATACCAACGGCATCTGCTCCCAGTGTCTTATAGGCACGAATTTCTGCAGGTGTTTCATAAGTTGGACCAGTTACACCGATATAGACACCTTCATCAAGCTTAATACCAAGTTTCTTAGCCACTTCATGGGCAGTAGCACGGTATTCTGGCGTGTAAGCTTTAGACATATCAGGGAAACGTGGACCAAAGTCATCCAAGTTTTCACCAATCAATGGATTTTGTCCTGTCATGTTGATATGGTCTGAGATAGCCATTAAGGTACCAGGACCGTAGCCGATACCTCCTGCAGCATTGGTTACAATGACACCTTCACATCCGAGAACTTTCATCACACGTACTGGGAAAGTCACAACTTCCAGAGGATTTCCCTCGTAGAAATGGAAACGACCTTGAAGAGCCAAGACTTTTCGACCTGCAAGTTCTCCATATACCAATTTACCAGCGTGACCGACTACTGTCGAACGGCCCCAGTTTGGAATATCTGCATAGTCTACTACAACAGGATTTTCGATTTCTTCTGCAAGTTCTCCCAGACCTGATCCAAGGATTAGACCGAACTCAGGCGCTTGGATTCCCTTGTCTTTCAGGAAGGCAGCTGTTTCATTGATTTTATCTAAAAATGTCATTCTGTGTCTCCTTTATTATTTTTTAGCATTTGACCGATTTTGTCAAAGGTTTTGGCATTCCGAATAGTGATGTTGCGATAAAAAGGCATCTTTAGTAAGTACTTGTGATAGGCAGTTGCATAGTAAGATTCTTCAGAAAATTTCCCCCAGAAAATACCAAGTTTACCAAAATGAATGACTTCATCTTCCAGTTCCAAACTATCCACTTTCTCGATGACTTGATTCACATCCAAGCCCTCCGTGTAGAAGAGGACATCTTTTCGTGCCAGATCTTTGGTCCACCAATCTGGTAGATTTTCAACCTCCTCCTCAAAGTCCTCTAGACTCAGTAAAGAAAAGCTCTGAATAAATGGATAATGGACTTCAAAGAAAGCCTCTAACTTTTCAACCAATTGGGCTTTGGGAACAGTCGAAGTAAAGAAAATGTTGCCACTGTTGATGTAGGTTTCAACCTTTTCCAGTCCCAACTCTGTCAATTCTTGACGAAGTTGCGCCATGACAACCCTATTTTTCCCTCCGACATTAATGCCCCGAACAAGTAAAGCATATCTCGTCATCTTATACCAATTTATCTAAGAAACTTTCCCCAATCATGGCTGTTTCAACACCAAAGTTATCCGCAACTGTTGCAGAAATATCTGCAAAATGTCCAACTGGAATGACACCATTTCCTTTAAAGGATGGACTGTAAGCCAAAAGCGGAATGTATTCACGAGTGTGGTCAGTTCCGGCGTAGGTTGGATCATTTCCATGGTCCGCAGTAATCAAGAGAAGGTCATCCTCTCGCATGGCTGCGATAATTTCAGGCAAGCGTTCATCGAACTCATGCAAGCAATCACGGTAACCATGAGCATTGCGGCGGTGACCGTAAAGGGCATCAAAGTCTACCAAGTTTGTAAATGAGAATCCTTTTTCAAACTCAGCAAGTCCCATAGTCTTCAAAAGTGTATCAATTCCATGACTATTTGACTTGTTGTGGCCCATGTCATGGTTGATACCAGCACCGTTAAAGATATCATTGATTTTACCAACAGCATAAGTATCAATACCTGCTTCGTTCAATTTGTCCAAAACAGTTGGAGCAAATGGAGATACAGCCAAGTCACGACGGTTAGCCGTACGAGTGAAGTTTCCAGGCTCACCAACATAAGGACGAGCAATAATGCGTCCGAGAAGAGCTGGACGCTCTAAAGTAATCGAACGAGCGTATTCACAGATACGGTAGAGTTCCTCCAAAGGAATAATCTCTTCGTGGGCTGCGATTTGAAGAACTGGGTCAGCTGATGTATAGATAATCAACTCCCCAGTTTCCATTTGGCGTGGTCCAAAGTCATCGATGACAGCTGTTCCTGAGTATGGTTTGTTGGCTTCACGAATAACCTTACGTCCTGAAAATTCTTCGATTTTAGTAAGGATTTCCTCTGGAAATCCATTCCAGAAAGTATCGAAAGGCTCCGTAATGTTAAGTCCCATGATTTCCCAGTGTCCAGTCATAGTATCCTTACCAAGAGATACTTCTTCTAGTTTCGTTGCATAACCAGTTGGATTGCTTTCTGCTGGTACAGTCTTCAAAGGCGTTTCACGAGGAATATTTCCTAGACCAATTTTAGCCATATTTGGAACATTCAAACCAACTGTTTTGGAAATGTGTCCCAGTGTATCAGAAGCTCCATCTGGAACCCCTGCATTGACAAAGTTATTGGCATCTGGTGCAGCACCGATCCCTACAGAATCCAGTACCACCAAGTGAATTCGATTAAATTTTGACATAATCTGTCTCCTTATTATTTTAGTTATCTTGCTTTTGTTGAAGTTAAAATCTGAACGCCATTTTGTCCAGCTACGATGACCTTATCCACCATTTGGTTAAACAAGCCATGCTCTACGACACCAACGACATGGTCCAATTCTTGTCCGAAAGCAATTGGGTCTTCGATGACTTCCAAGGCTAGATCAATGATAAAGTTCTGCATATCTGTCACAAAACGTTGACCGTCTTTTTCACGGAAACTTGGTTTGTAGCCAGCTCGTTCAAAACGACGAAAGACCTGTTCTGCGCCATACTGAACCACTTCCACAGGCAATTTAAAAGCACCTAGTTTTTCTACTAGTTTGCTTTCATCAACAACCCAGATGTATTCTTTAGATGGAGTTGCAACAACCTTCTCCATGAGAAGGGCGCCCCCACCACCTTTGATTCCATTAAACTGGCTATCCACTTCATCTGCTCCATCGACTGTCAGATCGACAAAGTCTACTTGGTCAATAGACTTGAGCGGAATATCGAGTCCTTCTGCCTGTTTACTGGTCACACTAGAAGTCGTTACAGCTGTAATCTGCAATCCTTCTTCCTTAATCCGACGACCTATTTCTTCTACGAAATGATAGGCAGTAGACCCCGTTCCCAGTCCGACAACCATCCCGTCCTTGACAAACTCAGCAGCCTTGATACCTGCCATCTTTTTCAGATTCTCCACTTAAACACCTCCATTAAAGAGTTACTTTCATTATAACATGTATCCGTTTTTATTTCATGGATACACTTGAAAAACCCGAACATTTTTATTTCGGGTTTTTGTGTCCTATTTAACCATATCAGGATCGTAGTCATAGAATCCTGTGTCGAGGAAACGGTTTTTAGGGTGTAACTTGCGCACTTCTTCATCTAGCAAGAAGGCTTGATCATGGCTGAATTCTCCCTTTTGGATCAAGCTACGCGCCTGGATAAAGAGTTTAGCAATCTCAACAAAGTTCTGACCAGGAGTGTAGAGTCCTTCTAGCTTCCAGTGAGTAAAGCCATGCTCAACCAATTCTGTCAATTTGGTCATCAAATCAAGGTCATTGTTGGCAAAGATATGGGTACCATGATTATCTTCAAAGATGGAATAATGGCTCTCTGGATCACTTGGTTCTGCCAAGAAGAGGTCACGCTTACGTGTCTTTTCATCATCGATATGCGTAAAGTTATAGTAGTTTTGTAAGAGTGGACGCTTAGAATGGTGAATAACACTAGCTCCGTAAACCAAGACTTCAGCAGGAATTTCCAAAATCTCTGGCATCTTGAAGAGTTCAGCAGATGGAATTTCACGTGCCAAAACCGCCTCAGAAGCCCCTGCCTTCTGACCCCAGAAATTAATCTGACGACTGCTTGTCACCATAGTTGAAGCATCGTAGATAGTCTTGAAGGAATAGCCATCACGGTTGACCACATAAAAGACACCTGCATCACCTACTGTAATATAGTCTGTCTTGATTTCTTCCAAGAAGTCTAGGAAGGGCTTGATACGGTCCATCATATCTTGGTGCATGAGGGCGTTAACCGCAACGATCAATTCCTTACTCGCATCATGAACGAGCTTAGCAATGGTGCGCAACTCTTCATAACTAAAGGTCGTTGGCAGACGAAGACCAAAATCTTTCTCACCGACATAGATACGGTCTACGCCAGCTTCGAGTAGTTGTTCAACTTGTTCAATACTTTCAGCAGTTGCTGTAATGATAATCTTTTCCATAAGAAAAATTATACCACAATTCTCAAAAATCAGCTATGAATACTAGGATTTTTATAAAAGTCAACGTCATTTTTAAAGTTTGCAATCAAAAAGTGAACAGTAACTAGTACCGTCCACTTTCTTTTTTATACATGTGTTTTTTCTACTAGGTGGCCATCATTCATAACATAGATACGGTCAACCTTATCAAGAAGGCGTGTATCATGTGTAATCATGACAACTCCTCTCCCTTGTTCGTGGGCAATGGCAGCCAACATCTCCGTTACTTGGTAAGCACGCTGGGTATCCAGACTGGCTGTCGGCTCATCTGCAAGCACGATACTTGGATTATTATAAAGCGCTCTAGCTATCGCGGCACGTTGACGTTCACCACCTGATAAAGCCTTGGGATACTGATTTTGTACCTTTTCCAAATCCAACAAGTCAAGTAACTCTTTTCGATCACTTTTCCTATTTTTTCCCTTATCCAATCTGTCAATCAAATCCAGCTGTTCCTTGACTGTTAGAAAGGGAATCAAATTTGAAGCTTGGAGAATAAAGCCAAACTCTCTAAAACGGAGGTCTGTTTTCTCCTTCTCCGTCAAACTTCCTGTTTCCTTCCCCTTTACCAAAATCTTTCCACTCGATGCTTCCTGAAGTTGTCCTAGAGTCGTTAGAAAGGTCGTCTTTCCAGAGCCTGAAGGCCCAACGATAGCAACGAACTCTCCCGCATTTAGCTGAAAATTCGTCTCATGCAGGGCCACGACTCTCATCTTTCCTTCCCCGTATGTTTTTGTCACTTGAGTCATTTCAATTAATGCTGTCATACTATTCTCCTTATCACTCTGCAATTGCAGTAATCGGGTCCACCTTTAGCAAGCGTGGAAGTGAAATGACACCACCTAGAAGCGCCATCAAGGAAATTACCAAGCTTAGGACAGAGTAGGCTATCCAACTTGGATAGAAAAAGAAGGTAGCTGGTAAAACCAAAATCACTCCTCCGATTGCCAGCAAGGCTAATCCAATCCCCATACCAGCTAGGAGGAAGATTTGACAGAAAAGAGACCATACAATGGTTTTGATCTGTATTCCCTGAGCCCGCATTATTCCATAAAGTCCTAGTTTTTGAATGGTAATGATATAAACAAAAATCCCCACAATCAAGCCTGTGATGACAATCATAGCGAGAATCATCCCTGAAAATACATTCACCTGTGGTGTGTAACCAGGAATTTTCGATATCATTTTTGGAATAGAAATCTGTTTCAATCCATCGCCAGCCACTTCTATATCATTTTTCAATACCAAGGCAGAGATGGAACGATTGGCTTTCAAGGTTCCTTGTAAGGTCCAATAAGTTGTCAGACTCGTAAAGACAACAGGCTCGGTGAAAAATTTATTATCTTGAGTCAGGCCTACAATCTTGTAACTTGCCTCACTTCCATTCAGCTGAATGGTATCACCTAGCTTAATCCCATAGTTCTCAAAGGACTGATCCACGACAACCTCATCATCCCCCTCAGGATACCGTCCCTCCGTCAAACTAGGAGAGATAAAAGCGTCCCAGTCTTGAGCAAAGATGGAAACATTGACCTTTTCACTATCATCGACTAGATTGGTCACAGCGAACATATAGCCCAATGGAGTAGCCTCTTCAGAACTCTTATCCTTGTAGTCCTTTTCAGGAATAAAAGATGCTGTCAAATTATCATTTGCGTAGTCGGATAAAACCACACCCGTTGCTTGCCAATTATCAATAGCTGCTCGGTTGTTTCGCACAAGACCAAGAGCTAGACTGGTCATAAAAAAGACCATAAAAGCGATAAGAAAAATGGTAGTTAGAATCAAACTATATCGAAGTTTGTTTCGTACTATTTCTTTGATAGCAAGATACATGCTTATCTCCTTTAACATTTCCCAGAGGTAGCAAAAAGCCACCCAGTCCAATAGACAGAATCTCTGTCTTATCATCCATTCAAAACAACTCCTACCAATACACTTCAAAAGTATCAAGGTAGCAACTCAACAAATTATATTAGGAAAAGCACTTGCTTGCTATCAATTTATATAAGTTATCCTTTCCTTTCTCAGTATATTTAAAATAGAGAAGGTCTGGTCATCTGTTTCAAGTGTAACATCCATGCTATCACTTTCCCTAGTAGGTGTCAAGAAGAGCGACTCAGATAATGATAAGAGACTTTAGTAGTTTTGTAACCATTCTGTAATAATTCTCTGCATAAAAAATGATAAAATAGTTAGGTACTGTTAAGGAGAGAATCATGCCCGCAAGAAAATTAGAAGCTTATGAGTTTGAACAAATTCCAGAATCGAATCAAACTCCGCTTTATCAAGATTATACACCAGAAGCCCCAGTCGGCCCTAACCTAAAAGAGATTTTATTTTTTGTAAATATTGCTTGTTTTTGTATTTTTATGGTGCTTTTTAGCTTTATCTTTTTAGCCTTAAAATTAAATACAGCTTTATCATTTATTGCTGCAATGGGAACAAGTTTTGCCCTTTTACAACTTCAACGAAAGATGATTAAACGAAAACTTTCAAAATAAAGGTTGGTACTACTACCAACCTCTTTTCTTGTTATCTAAAAAGACAGTTTCTCAAAACTGTCTTTTTTATTTATTCTTACGTTTGGAAGGAGATTGGATGGCAATTTTAACTTCAAAAATCGTTCCTCTAGGTTTGTTATCTTTTACGCTAATTGTTCCTCGTAAGGCATCTACAATCTGCTTGGCCAGAGATAGTCCTAGGCCAAAGCCACCTTTCTGACGAGTTCTTGCCTTGTCTACACGGTAAAAACGGTCAAAGATTTTCTTCTTATCGGCATCTGAGATTCCAATCCCATTATCTGTTACTGTAAGATAGAGGTGGCGATCTGTAGCATAAACCACAAACTCAATTTTCCCATCTTCTTCGGTATACTTGATGGCATTATCAAACAAGATGGTCATGAGTTGTTTTAAGAGCAACTGATCAGTCATAAAGGGACGATAAATCCGATTTTCATAGTCAAAAACACGATCATTTTCAGAAGCAATCAACTCATAGTTGGCAAAGGTTGTTTTAAAGAATTGTGGAGAAACTTCTGCTATTTCTGGTTTGATCCCATCGTCTCGACGTGCAAGGTTGAGAAGATTGGTCGTGAGGAAACGCATGTTGCGAACTTCTTCAAGACTCGAAGCAATACTTTCGCTGGATTCCATGATTGTTGCCTCTGGTTTTCGAAAGAGATTCTCTAAACGATTTTGTAAAACAGCCAAAGGCGTTCTCAGTTCGTGACTCGCATTTTCAACAAAGGACTTCTGCTTTTGCATACTTTCCAGTAAGGGTTTGACACTAACACGTGCCAGGTAAACACTGGCAATTAAAGACAGGAGCCAGAAACTAGCCATCACTACAACAATTAAATGCTCGTGGTTTTGGCTGATTTGCTCAAGCTGGCTGGTATTGATTAAAATCGCAGCATATTTGACATTGCTTGACACGGAGGAAGAATTGGTTTCCATCAAAATCATCCGATAGGTTTCTTCCTGACCATAGCTATTGACTACTTGAATTTGGCGAATATGATTCAACTCTTTCTTGTCCAGCTTGATCTTGTCCAAGCCTAAAAAGCGATTGCCCAGTAAGAGTTGGTTAAAATTCTTGTCAAAAAGCAAAACTTCTGTATTGGAGCTAACATTGGGCTTGATTTCAGCCTTGTTGGCATCCGCTGTTGCGGGTTGGATATCCTTGACCTCTTCAGTTGCCCGATTAAGGGCTAACTGGATAACCGCCTGGGGACTACTACTAAGAGCTTGGAGTTTTTCATCTACAGAAGTGTAGAGACTCGAGTGCATGACCTGAAGGATAATCAAGGTCATAGCAGAGAAAATCAAGGTGAACACTCCGAAGTTTCGAATGAAATAGCTGAAATCATCCGCATACCATGTTTTTTTTAGTTTATTGAACATCTTTTAAAATATACCCGACACTACGCAAGGTTTGAAGATTTTCAGCAAAGGCTGTCCCCTTCAATTTCTTACGAACTTTTGAAACATAGACTTCTACAACGGAAATAGTCGTATCGCTATCAAATCCCCATAGACGGTCAAAAATTTGTGTCTTGGGAAGAATAACATTTTGATTTTGAAGGAAGTAAACCAATAACTCAAACTCTTTTCCGAGCAGTTCCACGGGAGTATCTTCCACTTTTACATCATTCGTTGAAAGGTTGACGACAATATCTCCATAGGTCAAGGTATTTTCGTTAAACTTGCCTGAACGTTTGAGAAGGGCTTGAATCCGCATTTTGAGTTCTTCTAGGTAGAAAGGTTTAGTGAGGTAGTCATCCGCCCCCAACTCAAAACCATGTCCCTTATCATCCAAACTCTCTTTGGCAGTCATGATAAGGACAGGTGTCGTAATTCCTTTTTCACGCAATTCTTTCAAAACTTGGAAGCCATTTTTTTCAGGCAACATCAGGTCAAGCAAAATCAAGTCATAAACGCCACTCTCAACTTCGTAGAGACCTTCTTCTCCATCAAAGACCTGCATGACATCTGCAAAATCATCTAAAAAGTCAAATACTGAGTTTGATAGGCCTAGGTCATCTTCTACTAATAAGATTTTTATCATCAGAAACTCCTCCTTGTTATGATTATTATACCAAAATTGCCTTAAAAAAAACTCAACTCTCTCTTGTTTTAAGATAGAAAGTTGAGTTTTTGTTTACGTTCCGAACGAATTAAGCTTTAGCATATTGAGCTACAACAGCTTCTACTGCTGCTTTCTCACGCTTAATCAAGTCAACACGCGCTGCGATATCCTTGATCCCCATACGGATGTTGCGGCTAAGAGCAAGGTCAGAGAGTTGTGGTTCAAAGAATTCTTTGTACTCCGCCAAACGCTCTTCTGTTTTAAAGATATGCGATGGGAAGATGACAAAACTATCAAAGCTCATATCTCCACCCAGGGCTGCCTTGATCCAATCCCAGTTTTCACGCGCCCATACCCAAACAGTTTCTTGAGTCGCTTGGTGTCCGAGGAATTGGAGGTACCATGAAGAAAGGTCTTGTGGTTTCACCACAAATTTATCCTTCCAAGTTGCAAGAAGGGTTTGGATATTGTCAGCATCTGTACTGTATGCAAGAGCTCCTGCCAACTGGCGTTTAAATACCGCATCCGTCGCATGAGTGTATAGGTCCAGATAAGTTGCGACCAAATCCTTGGTCTCATGGTGTTTCATTTCATTGATGAGAACTTGAGCACGAATTGCTGCTGGAAGTCCTGCAAGATTTTCCTTGTGAGCTGCAAAGATTTGGCTAGCGACTTGACTAGCTTCTGCATCATTGGAGCGAATCATCATAGAAACGGTCAACTGACGAACCAATTCGTCTTCATCTGATTCCCCATCTTTGGCTTCAAAACCAAAACGGTCATAGTTGTGACGAGCCAATTTAGCAACCAGACGGTTAAAGGCTTTCTCAGCTTCTGTTCCTTCATCGATAAAGCGCTCAAGGGCAGAAATCACTTGAGAAACAGCTGAAACGACAAGGTAAGACTCTTCCTTAGCAAGTTTATCAAGGACTGGAAGCAAGTCTGCATAAGAAATGTGTCCTGCTTCAGCAAGCAAACGACGTTCTTGAACGATTTGCAGTTTGCTTGTGTTATCAAGTGTCTCTAGCTCAGCAAGAACAGCTTCTAACAAGTCTCCTTGATAGTCGGTAATGTAGTGGGCCGTATTTTCAGTGTTGAGACGAAGAGCTCCCTCATTTTCAGCAAGAAGAGCGGCGTAGCCAGGAATCTCGATACTTTCAGTTTCGAGTGTATCTGGCAAGCCTTTCCAGTTGCTGTTCAGTGGCACAACCCAGAGTCGGTTCTTGTCTTCGTGCTCACCGATAAAGAATTGTTTTTGTGAAATCTTCAAGACATCATTTTCAACTTTGACAGTGAGAACTGGATAACCAGGTTGTTCCAACCAAGAGTCCATGAAGGCTGCAACATCACGACCTGACGCTTGACCAAGAGCATTCCATAGGTCACGACCGATAGTATTTCCATATTGGTGTTTTTCAAAGTAGGCATGCAAACCTTTGGCAAAATCAGCATCACCGAGCCAACGACGAAGCATGTGCATGAGACGG
The DNA here is from genome assembly GCA_027682205.1 of Streptococcaceae bacterium AF54-32pH5A. GTDB lineage: Bacteria > Bacillota > Bacilli > Lactobacillales > Streptococcaceae > Streptococcus. Next base: position 23,775 of record JAQDAD010000001.1, on the reverse strand, counting down.
CTTCCTTTGGCATAGACGATAGCTCCGTCAAATAGTGTATTGATTTCATCTGGGTGTTTGACTTCGACGTGGACAGACTGCACGCCATCCGTTGCATCGCGTTTAAGCGCTGCTGGAACACCACCTGTTTGGAAATCTTCAAAGATATTCCAGCTTGGTTCAATAGCATCCACACAGACGTATTCCATCATATTAGCGAAGCTTTCATTGAGCCAGAGGTCATCCCACCATTTCATCGTTACGAGGTTACCAAACCATTGGTGAGCAAGCTCATGGGCAATGACAAGGGCAACTTGTTGACGGCTAGCAAAGGTTGAGTTCTCATCCACAACCAAGTAAACTTCACGGTAAGTCACGAGACCCCAGTTTTCCATAGCACCTGCTGAGAAGTCAGGAAGGGCGATATGAAGAGATTGAGGGATTGGGTACTTGACTCCGTAGTAATCTTCGTAAAACTCGATGGAGCGAACGGCGATGTCCAGTGAGAAATCAAGGTTAGATAGTGGGTGGGCTTTGGTTGAGTAGACACCTACGAGGGTACCATTTTTAGTTTTAGCCGTCACCCCTTGCAAATCACCTGCAACAAAAGCTAACAAGTAAGAAGACATGCGAGGTGTTGTCTCAAACTTCCAGATACCTGTTTCCTTGCGGTTTTCCACATCAATCTCAGGCATGTTTGACAAGGCCACTTCACCTTCTGCTTGATCAAAACAAAGAGAAAGGTCAAAAGTTGCTTTGGCTTCAGGCTCATCCACACATGGGAAGGCTTCACGCGCAAAATGGCTTTCAAACTGAGTAGACAAGACTTCCTTCTTGACACCATCCACTGTGTAGTAAGAAGGGTAAATCCCTGTCATGTTGTCTGTAATTTTTCCTGAAAAAGCAATGACCAATTCAACTTGACCAGCCTCAGCAAGTTCGATATGAAGGGCTTCGTTTTCATGGTCTACTGTAAATGGACGAGCCTGACCCGCGACTTCTACAGAAGCGATTTCCAAGTCTTTTTGGTGAAGGGAAATACGGTCACTCTGTGCTTGACCAGTAATGGTCACCTTCCCAGAAAAGGTCTTGGTCTCACGACTCAAGTCTAAAAATAAATCATAATGTTCAGGAACAAATTGCTTAATAAAATGTTCAACTGCTTGCATAGTTTTCTCCTATTCTAAGTTTAAGAGTTTTACTCTTATTCAAACAAACTTATTATATCATGTTTTGCTTAAGAAAAAAGGATTGGACGGCAATTTCCAAAACTTTCTTCCTTCTATCTGTCTACAGAGGGTAGACCTTGCGAAATTCTTCTAAAACGACCTTGCTGTCAGGTGTAAAAGTCAAGCCCGCTTCCTCCAGCCACTCCGTGAAGAATTCCTCATGAACCTGACGCCAATAGGCTAGGGACTTATCACCTTCCCCTTCCTTAAAGGCATGGTCAGCAGAAACTTGATTGAAGGGTTCAACAGAAACCTTGGTAATTTCGACAATACAGACAGCCTGATCTTGGCTATCTAAAATGACATCAAAGGTCCCTTCTCGCGGAAGAGATTCGTCTTCTAGTGCGTAGAGGTCGTAGGCTGAGGCGGTTGCCGTCTTTTCGCCTTTTAAAACTAGTTCTGCCAAGAGGTCTGGCTCTACTCCAAAAGCCCAGGCATCTATCTCATCTCCGATAGAAGGGTTAATTTTCTTGTAGGCATTCCACATTTCTTGAGATGTCATAGGTTGCTCCTTTGTAATTTTTTACTTTTTTCTTTTATGTGTTTGAGATGGTCTGAATGGTTAATCTCTAAATTAAAAATCTCTGGAATAGAACTGTAGTGGATAATGCACTCAATCCCCATCTGATTCATTTTTTCTATGAAAGAAGGATTCAGATAACCTGCCACAGCAAAGTCAATTTTTTTCATCCTTGCTTTATCCTGCATCTGTCTCAGCATATCTAACATAATTGGACTTTCCATATCATGCCATTGACTGTTTCTCACAGTCGCAAAAACAAATGAAGTCAAATCATTCATTCCAACTACAATCTTTGAAATGCCTGTTTCCAGTATCCTGTCTAAGTCAAAATAAGCTGACGGTAATTCAATCATCGTACCGACTTTTCCAGTAAAACCATGCTGACGTAACACTTTGATAGCCTGCTTTAACTGTTCGGCATCATTGACAAAAGGAAAAATAACAGACAGATTGGGATTATTTTGATAAACATCTGTAACGACATTTGCCTCAGCCTGAAATTCATCCGGACACGCCAGTAAACGCCTAGTCCCTCTATAGCCAAATAAAGTGTGACGTTCTTCAAAATACTCTTTAGTACCCCCTAAGCAATTAGCTTCTGTATTCGTTAATTCTGAAAAACGATACCAGACCTCTTCATCAGAGTACAAAGAACTGATGTTTGATAGATAATCTTTCACAAATTGCTGACAACTTGGTAACAGGATGTTTTGATTGATCTCTCTCAGCAAATATTCCCCACGAATCATGCCAATGTGGTGAAATAGTTGAGGATAAACTTTTTCAATAATTTTTTCTCCACTAAGAGCCAGTTGGTTTTGCATGTCCATTCACCTCGTCTTAAGAGATACAATATCAGATATCATTATATGCCGCTTTCATCTAGTTCAAAAGCTTCATAAGGTTCAACTAACTCATATCCTAAAAATTCTGCTACTTTTTTGGAAGCCTCGTTATGAGCATCCCAAAGAGGAAACATATCTCTATTTAAGCTCTCTAGAATCATTGCAGCACCAAGCTTTTTAGCAAATCCATTTCCTTGTTCGTTTGGTCTAGTTGCAACTTCCACTTCAACTGCTCCACGGTAAACTAACCCTGAGGAAATCCCAGCAATCAGTTCATTATTTTTAAGAACCACAAAGCCAAATCCACCTTTTAAAGCAAAATCCTGATAGGACTCAAAATCGCCCTGTAAATCTTGTGACCATTCTTTCTCAGAAAAGCAGTTATAAATATGATTATCAATAGGCACAATATTGTAACCTTCTTCTAAATGAGTAACTAGATCATTTAGAAAATCAACTTGAAAATTTGCCCTATCTTTAAAAGAATAGCGAGTAAAAGAATTTAGCCCCACTTTCCGATGCAGAAAATCTTGCCAATTAGTATTTTCTGAAATAATAATCTTATAATCTAAACCATATTTTCTAACAAAATCTTCCCAAAATCTGGAATCCAACTCCCCTGCTAGGTATAGAAAATTCCCAACATCATAAAAGCTTGTTGTCCTATCACTGTTTCGGTAGACAGTTCCGATTTGAGATTTAAGACCATAGAGAACCATATTTTTCTTCCATGTTTTAAATAGTTCCATTATCCCCCTGCTTCACCTTCCAATTTCTATAGCTTGTCATATCTAATTCTGGAAATCCTAGTAACTCTGCCTTAACCTGCAACACTAAAGGAGAAGCATTATCGGCAGTAATTTCTTCCAAATTCAACCAAAGTGCATTTGCTGAATCATTACTTCCATCAAGAACTTCATGAGGAAGTGATTTTTGATAGTGTTCGAAATCAAGTACTATATCATAAAAGGCCATGATATGGTGTACTGCAAAGTCTTGCCCATCTTCTTGAACCAGCACATCATAAATCCTAGGATTAGCGTAACCATTAACCTTATATCCCGTCTCTTCCAGAACTTCTCTCTTGAGGGTTTCTGTCAGCCCTTCACCTACTTCCTGACTACCACCGGGTAGATCATAGCGATGTTGATATGGACCTCTCGTTTTCTCAATGCAAAGTAACTTCCCATTTTCAAAGCAAACGCCATAGACGCCAAAGTGATTTTTGATTTCCATCAGATTCCCCTACTTCAAACTCCAACCACCATCAATGGTCAGGATTTGTCCTTGCATGGCGGTTGCTTTTCCACTTGCTAAGAAAAGGCTAAGCTCTGCTATTTCCTTTGGCTCAATCCAGCGTTTGATTGGCGTTTCACTAGCCACCCAGTCCGCTAATCCACCGGGCTCAAAGTCCGCAGCAGTCATGCCAGTCTTGACTGCCCCTGGAGCGATCCCAAAGACCTGAATCCCAGCTTCAGCATAGTCTAGAGCCAACTGCTTGGTAAAGCCAGCTAAGGCATGCTTAGAGGAAGTATAGGCGTGACCACCTCCGCCAGCTAGACTTGAGGCAATAGAACACATATTGACAATGATTCCTTTTTTATTCTCCAGCATTTGTGTCAAATAATGCCGAGTCAGCTCCACTGGAGTCACATAGTTGATTTCAAAAATTTCTTGAATTTCCTGCGCAGTCTGTTCCAAAAGTGGTTTGTAATCATCCAAAACTCCTGCAGTATTGCACAAAACATCCACATAAGGACACCAGTCAAAAATTGGCTCCAAGTCCAAGGTCAAATCTCTCTGGAAAAAGTAGAAATCACCATCTAAAACTGGATTTTCTCCTTGATCCACACCATAAACTTGATAGCCATTCTCTAAAAAGAGGCGAGCTTGAGCTAGACCGATCCCTGAACTCACTCCCGTAATCAATACGCGTCTAGTCATTCACTTCTACCCAATCCGTCGCCAAAACATCGCACGGTGTCGGGCTCCACATAGAAAAACCTTCTCCCTCACCAGACACGTTGATGAGGAAATAAGGCGTCACTTCAAGTGCAACTCCGTTTTGCTCGATAGTGTCAAAAAGCTGCACATAGTTTTCAGCCCCTCCCCAACCAGTTCGTACATATTTTTTCTTAGCCTTTAATCCAGGCAGGATTTCTTCAAATGTCATGATGTTCTCCTTTATTGTCTACTCATTTTTATTATAACAAAAAATCGACAACCAATCTATCATGGTTCCCGATTTTGTTCTTCCCTAGTCTTTCCCACCAAGCTTGCTATTGATGGTCATCATGATACTAGCAATTTTCTCTCCCCAGTATGGGTCAGATGCATAGCGTACATTCATACCAGAAGCTTTGTTCCCAAGGTGGTCTCTTCCACGGTCAATATAGTTCTCACGAATCCACTTAGCCGCGCCGAGGATCCCCTTATCCACATCATCAAATTTCTTGGCTGAGGTATACGGGCTCGAATCATAAGCTGCAATTCCAAAGAAATTATTCTTATCCTTAGCTATCTGGCTCCGTCCCCAAGCACTCTCAAGTGCACTATGAGCCATTAAGTAAAGAGCATTTACACCATAGCGTTCCTCAGCTTCCTTAAAAACAGCTCCCTTACCAGCGAGGCGACTATCCCGAATATTCATCAAAGAATAAACTTTATCCAATTCAGCTGCACTGTAATTACTTGGTTTAGTCAAATTTCTAAAAAGGAAAGGATTTTCAATGGTGAAGCCATCAAAATGAATCCCATCAGTTGAATAATATTTCTTACCAATGGTCATAGCTGAGCTATGTGGAGCAACACGGAGACTCACATAAGGTGACAACTCATGGTAAAAATACTTGCCATCACTTGTATAATGAGGGACAAATTCACTGTCCTTATCAATAGCTTCTAAATCACTTTTATTCATGAAACCTGATAAACCAGAAATATTGACTGGTATTTGACCATCTTTTTTAGATTGTGCATCTCCAAGTGAGACGATAGTTCCTTTGGAGACATAACTCAATCTTTCACCAGAAGCGCTATAAACATAAGCAGTAATTGGCTTCACTTTGTAATATTTTGCCTCTGATATCCACTTCCCATTATTCTGGAAGGAATACTCTTTACCTTTGATCGTAAAAGTACCTGTTACGTATCGACCATCATCTTTTAGATAGTACCAAGCATCGTAATCTTTGTCAAAAATCCATTCATTTTTGGCCATATAGCCACCAGATTTAAGGTAGTATGAACCAATCCATTCACGTGAAGCGTAAGCCCCATCTGACTTCAAGTAAAACCAGCTATTGTAGGATTTATCAAAAATCCACTCTTTTTCCGCCATAGCGCCACTATCTTTCAGATAGTAGTCACTTTTCCACTGGCTACTTGCCATCACACCATCGCTATTGAAATAGTACCATGCCCCTTTGATTTTTTCCCATTTATTGCGAGAAATTTTTCCCGAAGCTGTAGCATAGTACCACTTGTCAGATATTTTCACCCAATCATTTTCTGCCATGGCACCACTACCTTGGAAGAGATAGTCATTATAGATGGTGCGACTAAGCATGACACCATCTTTATCAAAGTAATACCAAGAACCTTCAATCTTTTCCCACTTATTGCGAGAAATCTTGCCCGAAGCTGTTGCATAGTACCACTTGTCAGATATTTTTACCCAATCATTTTCTGCCATGGCACCACTACCTTGGAAGAGATAGTCATTATAGATGGTGCGACTAAGCATGACACCTTCTTTATCAAAGTAATACCAGACGCCTTCAATCTTTTCCCATTTGTTGCGAGAAATCTTGCCTGAAGCTGTGGCATAGTGCCACTTGCCAGATATTTTTACCCAAACATTTTCTGCCATAGCACCGTTACCTTTGATAAGGTAACCATCAATTATAGTATTACTGAGCATAATACCGTTTTTATCAAAGTAATACCAAGTGCCACTAATTTTTTTCCAGTTTACGACAGGCTGGTTATTTTCATAAAAACGCCAGTTTCCTTGTTCTTTCTGCCAACCTTCCTTGATAACTTCCTCCTTTTTTTCCTTTTTAGAAGAATTTTCCTCTTTTACAACTGGCTCTTTATTGGGCTCCACTTGGGGAACTTCTTTTTTGGGAGCAGTTTCTTCTTTTTTATCGACTACATCTGTGGTCTGAGTTTTTTTCGTAACCTGAGATTCTTCAGCATATACAGATGTCTTTGCAAATCCTGCCATAGAAAGAACGACAGTACTTGCAAGTAGTATCTTCTTCATTTTATTCTCCTCAGTAGAAAACAATCTACACTATTACTATTTTATAAAACCTATTGTAACATAGTTAACTAACGGAAATATTACAAATTGATGAAGATTCTATGTCTTGCTAACGATAAGGAAGATCTAGCTTATCTCAGACTGGCCTTGACCTCTCGACGAAGTTCTTCTAAACTGCTAATGCCATATTTGTCCATGACTTTTGGCAGATTTTCGATGATGTCAGGACAGGCATATGGATTGGTAAAGTTGGCTGTTCCTACTCCGATGGCAGAGGCACCAGCCAGATACATTTCCAAAGCAGCTTCAGCCGAATCCACTCCCCCCATTCCAATGATGGGAAGATCTGTTGTTTGGGCGACTTGGCGGATCAGTTTGAGGGCTACTGGAAAGACTGCTGGGCCTGACATCCCACCCGTTCCATTGGCTAGAATTGATTTTCTGGTTTTGAGGTCAAAGCGCATACCGACAAGGGTATTGATCATGGTTAAGCCACTTGCCCCCGCATCTTCAGCGGCTTTAGCAATGGTAACAATATCCGTTACACTAGGAGTCAGTTTGACATAAACTGGTACATCAGAGGCTTCTACCGCTGCTTTCACCACTTCATAAGCCAGATCAGGATCTTGCCCAATCAAAAGTCCATGATTACCGTGATCCACATTAGGACAAGAGATGTTGAGCTCGATAGCTTTTACATTGGCTGCCTTAGAAATACCATGAGAAACAGCTGCATACTCTTGTTTTGAAAATCCTGCAACATTGGCAATGATGGGAAGCGTGGGATACTCTCTTTCCAGCCAAGGTAACTTTTCTGCTAAAACAGCTTTTAAACCTGGATTTTGCAAACCGATTGCATTGAGCATACCAGCAGGCGTCTCTGCTACCCTGGGAGTTGGATTGCCAAAACGGGGTTCAAGTGTTGTCGCCTTGATCATAATGGAGCCTAAAAGGTCTAAATCATAGTACTTGGCATACTCCTGACCAAAACCAAAACAGCCTGATGCTGGTATGATGGGGTTTTTCAATTCCAAGCCTGGTAGAGAAACTTGTAAACGTTTTATAGTCATGACTTTCTCCTTATAACACAACCGTTCCTGTACGGAAGACAGGACCATCTTCACAGACGCGTTGGCTGACCGTCTCACTATCTGGCACTTTTAGAACGCAGGCATAGCAAGCCCCCATCCCGCAAGCCATACGAGATTCTAGAGATAGATAGGCTCTTGGGTGGTCATAAAAGGTTTGATTGATGTACTTCATCATTCCTGGAGCACCACATGAGTAGATGGCATCAAACCGATTTTCTAAATCATTGATAACAACAGATACATTTCCCTTAATACCATAAGAACCATCATCTGTCGTAACAAAAACCTGACCATATTGGGTCAATTCTGTTTCGAGAATAACAGCATCCTTGTTAGCAAAACCGAGGACTATTACTACTTTCACCCCACGCGCATGCAATTCCTTGGCCACCTCAAGCAAGGGTGGAACACCAATCCCCCCACCAACGAGGAGAACCTGACTCTGGTCGTCCAAGTCAGACAAATCAAAACCATTCCCCTGAGGTCCCATCACATCAAGAGTATCACCCTGACTTAATGTTGAAAAAATAGCTGTCCCAGCACCTTCAATCCGATAAATGAGCCGACACTGCTTGTTAGTCTTGTCAATAGACGAAATCGAAATAGGGCGACGCAAGAGATGGGCATCATCAGGCACTCGCAGATGGAGAAATTGGCCAGCTCGCATGGCTTCAACCATTTCCCCTTCTAGGACTAATTCAAAGATTGCTGGAGCGATTTCCTCCTGTGCAACCACCTTCATGCTTTCCAAACGAATCGCACCCAAACGCTTCTTACATGTGGGATTCATGACTTTTCCTCCTTAAATTTAAGGGGACCAGATAAAGAAAAGACCTTGCTAGTGCAAGGCCTCAGTTGGGATAGGACAGAACTCATGCGCACACTTAAAAAGTCTCCACAAAGAAGTCCCCTATCACTTTTATCTGACACCTTGTGAGTCTCTCTGAACTCCCCTTAAAGGTTAAATTTGTATTAGTATACTCTTTCAAAGTAAAAAAGTCAAGTAGAAAACGAACATTCTACTTGACTGATCTGGATTATTTTTCACGAATGACTTCGACCTTGTAGCTATCAGGATCCTTGACAAAGTAATAGTTTGGTAGAGTACCAGGTAGGCCTTTTGGCTCTGTAACCTCATAGCCTTTTGCGCTATGTTCTTGATGAAGTGCCTCAAGATCAGGTGTGCTGAGAGCGATATGGGCAAAGCCATCACCTACAACATAAGGGCCGTGATCGTAGTTATAAGTCAACTCCAACTCATAGTCGTCACCCTCAAGTCCTAGATAGACAATCGTGAAAGCATGATCTGGAAAATCTCTGCGACGCAATTCTTTAAAACCAAAAGCATCTTGATAGAATGCAATTGATTTTTCAAGGTTTTCTACTCGCAAGCAAGTGTGTAGCATTTTTGAAGCCATATTATTCCCCTTTATTTTTAAAAAGACTGGGACAATCCTGTTCCAGTCTTATCAATTATTATTTACCAAGTTTTGCTTTAGCTGCATCTGCAAGAGCTGTAAAAGCTGCTGCATCGTTAACAGCCAAGTCAGCAAGCATTTTACGGTTAACTTCGATTTCAGCCAATTTCAAACCATGCATCAATTGTGAGTATGAAAGTCCGTTCAAACGAGCTGCCGCGTTGATACGAGTGATCCACAATTTGCGGAAGTCACGTTTTTTCTGACGACGGTCACGGTATGCATAGTAGTAAGAGTTCATTACTTGTTCTTTTGCAGTACGGAACAAGATGTGTTTAGCTCCATAGTAACCTTTTGCTAATTTAAGAATACGTTTACGACGTTTGCGTGATACAACGCCACCTTTAACACGTGCCATGTTTTATTTCCTCCAAATATTTCCTAGAATTGTTTACTTACTGTTAGGCTATTATTTCAAGCGAGTAAGCATTGCTTTGATACGTTTGAAATCTCCTGAATGCACCATAGATGCTTTACGAAGATGACGACGTTGTTTCTTAGTTTTTCCGTGGAAACGGTGAGAAGTGTAAGCACGGAAACGTTTAAGTCCACCAGAACCTGTACGTTTGAAACGTTTAGCTGATGCGCGGTGTGTTTTTTGTTTTGGCATGATTTTTTCTCCTTTATTTAACTTTCTGACAATTATTTTTTGTCAGTTGCTGGCGCCAACTGCATGAACATTTGGCGTCCATCCATCTTAGCTCGTTGTTCGATGATCGCAATATCTTGTGTTGCTTCAGCAAACTCGGCTAAAACTTTTGCACCAATCTCTTTATGGGTGATCATACGCCCTTTAAAGCGAATGGATACCTTAACTTTGTTCCCTTTTTCAAGGAATTTACGTGCATTGCGAAGTTTCGTTTCGAAATCACCCTTATCGATAACTGGGCTCAAACGAACTTCTTTCACGGTCACAACGCTTTGTTTTTTGCGTTGTTCTTTTTGTTTCTTCTGGTACTCAAATTTGAACTTACCGTAGTCCATAATTTTAGCAACAGGCGGTTTTGCTTGGGGTTGAATCAATACCAAGTCAACATTTGCACTATCAGCCAATGCTTGCGCTTCGCTGAGTGGCTTGATACCTAGCTGTTCTCCCTCAAGACCGATTAAGCGAACTTCACGTACACGAATTTCATCATTGATGAATAAGTCTTGCTTTGCTATGGTTTTCACCTCTTTTTTATTATTAGAGAAAAACAAGAGCGGGCTCGTAATGATACAAGCCCGCACGTTATGATAGCGTTTCGTAGAAACTTTTCATCCGTAGGGCCAGGCAACTTGATGTCACAAGGCGAGAAGCTCTCACTTCTGCTTTTCTCAACTTTTATATGATACCAAGTTTTCTATCCCTTGTCAAGATAAAAAGTCATTTTTTCGAAAAACTTTCTGTTTTCTTCGTGATGTCCGCATCAAAAAGAGAGAACCTAGTTGGTTCCCTCCTTGTGTTAGTTTTTTCCTCACCTTCCCTATAGGAATGCTAAGACCTATTAAAAACTTCCGTTTTACGTGAACTTCCCCATCTTTCGATAAATAGAATACCCACTAACAAAAGGATAATCAGGCAAGGAAGTAAGATCATCCCCATGCTCCAATTCAGATTGACATTATCAATTTGCTTGGGTAATCTTCCAGATAAAATCTCCACTGAACGCAAGTATGTAAAGGGAATCAGATGTGCAATACTCTGAAGAGGCTGGATCGTTTGGATACCAAACAACAAGCCAACAATCCCAATGAGGGAAAGAAAGAGGACAGGCATTTTTTGCTTGAAAAAGTAAGCAATCAAGTAGACGACTTCCACAATGACGATAAAGGCTAAGAAAGCTAATAGCAAGCTAGGAAATAACACATCCTGTATCTTCCCAATAGTTACCTCTTGATTCGTTAAGCTATAGAACGGGTAGGGATAATCTAACTGTCCAAAACCACTTATCAGACTTCCCACTAGAAAAGAAAATCCACAAATTCCGATAAACAGCACGGTTACATAGCTCACCCCAACTCCAAGAGAGGACATGGCAAATGTCACTTTTGAAAAAGGATACAACTGAGCTGTGTCGAGATTATTTTGATATCTCTCTGCGAACAGTTGTGTTAGCATGAAAATAATACCAATCACAAACAAGCTTGGGATGATAGCCTCTAAAATCCAGACAATCTGATCAATTCCGTGAGTCGGATAATCTAAATTGTGTGCTTTTATGTTCAAGGGATACAGGGCTTGGTAAATCTTTCGTTCGCGGTCAACCGCCATTTTAAAGTCAGGGTCAGAAGTCGATTCCTTCGATACAATTTCATAACTCTTTTCCTTATCTTGCCACTGCAAATAGTAGGCTTCTTTCCAGCGTCCTTCTTTTAACAAAGCCAGAATTTCTTTCTTTTGAGTCAAAAGATTTTTTTGTATGTCTAAATTTTCTTTAGCAAACTGATATTCCTCCGAGCTGGTGTCAGACATTTGGGAGAGTTTCTCTTCATTTTCATTGATGATTCTCTCATCTTTTACAAGACGGGTTTCCAACTCGCTCTCCAAGCTGTATGAGTTTGCAGTCTGACTATTTAAATAAAAGGTAACACCGAGTACAGATGCAAATAAAAGTAAGATAATCCAGTTTAAACGACTTTTGAAAACTTTCTTTAATAAAAATAGGCTAATATCTTTCATAACGGAACCTCTTCTATCTGCCCCTGACGAATGGTTACGATGCTATCGCAAATCTCCATTAACTCCTCTTTGTAGTGGGAACTCAAAAGAACCAGCTGTTCTTTTCTATCGATTTGTGCCAGCCTATCAAAAAACTTCTGTCGATAATACTCATCTAAGCCATTTGTTATCTCATCCATGAGCCAGCATTTCGCCTGACTGAAGAAATACATAGCAATCACCAAGCGTTGCTTCATCCCTAAGGAATACTTGCGGATGGGAAGGTTGATATAGTCAGACATTTCCCAATAGGCGATTTCGTCCCCCAAGTTTAGGTCTGACTTCCAGATATTTTTTATGAGACGAAGGTAGTCCATCCCACTTAAGTTTCCATCCAGCCATTCAACGCTCTCATAATAAAACAAAGAAGGAGGAACTGCGATATGTCCACTACTAAGGGGAAGCAACTTGCTAATAGCGCGGAACAGGGTCGTCTTTCCCGAGCCATTGATAGCAAGAAGGCCATAAATCCTACCCTTTTTAAAGGTGAAATCCGCATCTTGCAAGATGACTTGTCGCGTTTTTAAGGTAACATGAGTAAGAGTTATCATATCCAGCCCTCCTTTTTCTCAATTTTTAACGATTAATAGTTTCCTGTCTAGTAGTTAATGACCTCATAGCGAACATAATGCCAATCGGACCAACTTTATAATCATTATAGAGTAATAAGCAGACCATCTTGAAATGTTTACACATTTTTATGTCTGTGGTGATTCATACTATACTTCCAAGCGGTATTGTAATCATACCGATAACTTAGTGATTGTCACAGCAGATACGCTGGACTGAAAAAGATCAATAGATAACAAACTAGCTAATAAAACGACTTTTGCTGATTTTTCATGTTTTCATTGCCTTTATATCATTACTATTGAAAACACTTTCATTATATCGTTTTTCTCAGTATTATGCAACAGACTTTAGTTTATTTCACTAATATATAACATTTTCTTTCTAACGAACACTTTCAATTCGCCAACTTTTCCACCCTTTAAACCGTATAGCTCCGTTCTGGTCTGTTCGGTAAACCTTACTCTTGATTACTTCTAGTCGTGTCAAGGTTTCCTGATGGGGAAGTTTTGCACGATTGTTCTTTCCAACTGAGATGAGAGAAAGCTCTGGGTTGAGTTTTTCTAGAAAAGCTGGATTTGATGAGGTTTTAGAACCATGTTGACCGACTTTCAAGACATCCACCTCTAAGTCAGGATATTGCTTTAAAAGTTCCTTCTCTCCCTTCTCTTTCAGGTTTCCACTGAAGAGAAAGTGCTTATCCAAGAGTTTTCCATGAAGAACCAAGGAATCATCGGCATCAGCTTCTCCAATTTCCCTTGGAGATAGGACTTCTAAGTATCCGCCAAAAATCGGGAAATTCTCCCCTGCTGTCACACTGCGTACCTTGGCTTGAGTCGCTTGTAGTTCTGCCACAAATTCCTTCTGTGTCAGACTTCCTTTTGATACTAAAATCTCCCCGATATGGAAAGCCTTGGTCACCTCCAACAAATCACCAACATGTTCCTTATCTGTATTGGTCAAAACAAGCTGGTCTATCTTAGCCACTCCTCGACTTTTTAGATAGGGAATCAAGGTTCTCTGGGCATTGCTGGTTGTTACCTTCTTCTGCCAAGATTCGACTTTCTTGTCAGAGTCTGTCTTACCACCCACATCTATCAAGATAGTTTTACCAGTCATATCCCGTAGGAAAAGACTTTCCCCCTGCCCTACATCCAGCATGGTAATTTCATTTTCCAGCGGATGCTTGGTCAAGAAAAAGAGACCCACGATAAAGAGACTGAACCCTGCTACTCTTTTGACATTTTTCCTCATGTCATAGACCAAGGCCAATGAAACTAAGAGAAGAAGCAAAAGCCATGCGGTGGGTTGTCCAAAGACCAATGGCCTACTTGCCATCTGCGACACCAAGCGAATGATGCCCTCCAACCATTCAAAGACAAGGTTAAGCTGAGTGACCGGATAAACAAAAGACAGAATGAATAAGATAGACAAAAGCGGTAAGAAGACTAAGTCAAACAAAAATGAAAAGACAAATGTTAAAAGAATTGACCAAGGCTGAAATTCTGCAAAATAGTAGGATAGAATGGGCAATATTCCCAAGGAAATGACCAGACTTTCTCTGGCAACAGCCTTGAGCCCCTCCCCTTCTTTGTTTGTCATGGTCAAGATAAAAGCGTAAGCACAGGACAAGACACCTCCTGCCGTTAGGAAAAAGTTGGGCATAATGATAAAGAGGACAAGAACCGTCAAGGCAAAATTGTCCAAGCTCTTAACACCATGTTGGGCTAGTAACTTTTGCAAGAGGCTGCGGATGACCGAAGCTGAGAATCCTGTCAACCCTGCATAGACCAAAGAGAATGGATAAGCCAACCATTTCCACTTTTCTTGAGTTAAGCCCAATCGCAAGAGGAGTTTCTTAAAGGCGTCCATAAAGAAACCTACCTGCATACCCGACAATGCAAAAAGGTGGATAATCCCTAGACTGGAATAAAGCTCATTCATCTCCTCAAAGTCCGTATCCAGATGTCCCAGCAGAAGACCCGTCATATAATTTCGCATAGGGTCTGGAAAGTGCGTCTTGATCCAAACTACGGCCTTTCGACGTAAACTGGACAGATTATCTCCTATATCCCAACTGCTAACCTTTTTAAGTGACTGGATTTTTTTGATATTGAGAGTCTGGTAAATCCCCTGAGTCTTCAGATAGGCTTGGTAGTCAAATCCACCAAAATTCCTCTGGCCTTCGGGCTCGGACAATTTTCCTTCTAGTTCTATCTCATAAATATCTGTTAAGGCTTGAAATTGCTCTTTCTCTTCTTCGGACTGAAGTTTATAATAAACTTGGAAGGTACGGCCGTCAGCCTTGCCACGAAATGATAGACTATCCCCATTGACTTTGATGGTATCTGGTAAAATCCTCACCTTTTCAACATAGCCAACCAAGTCTTGACTCGCTTGTGTCTGTTGCCAAGTTTGAAACAGAAACCAGAAGCCAAAGAAGCCACAAATCGCTAAAACTTTACCAGCCGATTTCCAAGGGAATTGGAAAAAGAGACAGATGAGCAGAAAAACAAAGCCTAGTAATGCAAGATAAGATACCGAGAAAATGGCATAGTAAAGCCAAAGTAATAGAAAACCCAGATAGATTAAGGGGATAGGAAGACTCTTAATCCACTGTAACATAGTCTTTTAACTTTTCTATGGTCTTTGCACCAATGCCAGAGACTTTCTTGAGTTCATCTACCGACTTGAATTTGCCATTTGCCTCACGATGGTCGATAATGTCCTGAGCTCGTTTACCACCCAGTCCCTTGACCTGCTTGAGCTCTTCCAGACTAGCTTTATTTAGGTTGACCTTCTTATCCTTACTTGTAGAAGGAGGCGTTCCAGAACCAGTCTGCTGACTAGCTGCCTCTTCCCCCTTACTCGGGACGTAGACCAGAGCCTCGTCACTAACTTTCTGGGCTAGATTGAGCGACTTACTATCTGCCTCCTCTGTCAAGCCACCTGCCTTTTGAACGGCATCATGGACTCGACTCCCTACTGGCAAATCATAGATCCCCGGCGATTTAACAGCACCTTTGACATCCACTGTGATCAGATCTTGTTCGGGAGACTCTTCCTTTTCCTCCTTCTTCACTTCTTTTTCGGTAGATGAATCCTTTGAAACAGCCGCAACTTCAGCCTGCAAATTCGTTTCCTTGACAGGTGTTTGTGACGTTGGTTTTAGTAGGAAAAAGCCGCCTAAGGCCAAACCCAAACCCGCACAAATGACAATGATTTTATACTCTTTGATTTTTTTGATAATTGCTTCCATATTTTCTCCTCTCTTAAGTTATTCGTAAGAGGAAGAAAAAAACAGTCGAAAATTTCTTTTCAACTGCTCACTTATTTGCAAAATAGTCTTCCTTGGTCAAGACATAATGAACTCTTGTGACGATTCGTCCTTTTTCATGCTGGTCCATACAATCATATGGTTCTACATGGGAAAAATGCATGCCTGATTTCTCCATAACCTTTCCTGATGCGGGATTATCCTTATCGTGTAAAGCAACTAACTTATTCATTCCAATCTTCTCAAAAGCTAGCTCAATCACGGCTCGAGTGGCTTCTGTTGTCAATCCTTGCTTCCAATATTTTTTATTAATAATATAACCAATAGCAGCCTTTTTTAAGACTGTGTCAATCTTGTGCAGGTCAATGGTTCCGATAAACTGACCATTGCTTTTTAGTTCAATACCCCACCGTCCCAAGGGATTGGCCAAGTAGAACTGAGCAATGTTATTCCTGGTTTCTTCCAAGCTTTGGTTAGTTGAAAAAGTGTAGCGCGTATTTTCTCTGTCTGAGGCATACTCAAACATAGCTTCTGCATCATCCAAGGTTACAGGTCGGAGCAACAACCGCTCCGTTTCTATAGACGGATACTGGGAAAATTTCACAAATATTGATTCCATACTTTTTCCTCCATTAAAGCTTGATTCTCACTAGTCTAGCATAAATAAATTTTGATAACAAGTTTTTCTTGATTTTTGAAGCGGTTTCATATAAAATAAAACCATCACATTTTTGATTTATGAAATGGGATGTGACAACTAAAATAATCCCGTCAATTGAAAGGTAGGTTATCTCTATGTTAATTGGAATTCCAAAAGAAATTAAAAATAACGAAAACCGCGTTGCCCTAACTCCTGCTGGCGTCCATAGTTTAGTCAGCCGTGGACATCGTGTCCTCATCGAAACAAATGCTGGACTCGGTTCTGGCTTTACTGATGCTGACTACCAAAAGCAAGGTGCTGAGATTGTCGCTACTGCTGGTGAAGCTTGGGCAGCAGAGTTAGTCGTGAAAGTAAAAGAACCACTAGCTTCTGAATATGGTTACTTGCGCGATGATCTTCTCCTCTTCACCTACTTGCACATGGCCGCTGCTCCAGAATTGGCAGATGCTATGCTAGCAGCCAAAACAACAGGAATTGCCTATGAAACGGTCCGTGACAATCAAGGACAACTACCACTCCTCGTTCCTATGAGTGAGGTTGCAGGTCGTATGGCTGTTCAAATCGGAGCTCACTTCCTTACTAAGCAAGCTGGTGGCTCTGGTGTTCTACTTGGTGGTGTACCAGGTGTTCCAAAAGGAAAAGTAACCATCATCGGTGGTGGTGTCGTCGGTACACATGCTGCCCGCATCGCCCTTGGTCTTGGTGCTCAAGTAACTATTTTAGATATCAGCGCTAAGCGTCTCTCAGTTCTAGAAGAAGTCTTTGGAAACCAAATCCAAACTCTTATGTCTAATTCATTCAACATCGAAGCAAGTGTGAGAGATGCTGATGTGGTGATTGGTGCGGTTCTCATCCCTGGTGCCAAAGCACCGAAATTGGTGACAGATGAGATGGTCAAACAAATGCGTCCAGGATCTGTCATCGTTGACGTTGCTGTTGACCAAGGCGGTGTTATCGCAACAGCAGATCGTGTGACAACGCACGATGAACCAGTCTATGAAAAACACGGTGTTCTCCACTATGCCGTTGCCAATATCCCTGGTGCGGTTGCCCGTACTTCGACCATTGCCCTAACCAACGTCACTCTTCCTTACATCGAAGCCTTAGCAGGAAAAGGTTTTAAGAAGGCAATCACTGAAGATGAAGGCTTGCGTCAAGGTGTGACTACTTATCAAGGCTACTTGACTAGTCTTCCAGTTGCCCAGGGGCTAGATAAGGATCACACTTCGATTGATGAACTTGTCTAAAGACATTAACTAGTTAACACAGATACGATAAAGAGCAGTTCAGATGAAACTGCTCTTTTTTGCTATTCTGTTTCTTGGTTCTTTTCTTCAATCTTAACTGGAGCTGGTTCATAGGCTCGGATAATTTGAGCGACAACTGGATGGCGAACCACATCCTTGGCTGAAAAATGAACAAAGTCAATTTGGTGAATGTTCTTGAGCTTTTCTTGGGCATCAATCAAACCTGACTTGACGTTACGTGGTAGGTCAATCTGACTGATATCCCCATTGACAATCATCTTAGAATTAAAACCTAAGCGCGTCAAGAACATCTTCATCTGCATGATAGTCGTATTTTGCGCCTCATCGAGAATGACAAAGGCATCATCCAAGGTCCGTCCACGCATGTAGGCGAGGGGCGCAATCTCAATGATTTCACGCTCCATGAGACGAGTCGTTTGGTCTTTGCCGAGGATCTGATACAAGGCATCGTAAACAGGTCGAAGGTAAGGATTCACCTTCTCCTTGAGATCACCCGGAAGAAATCCAAGACTCTCGCCTGCTTCAACGGCTGGACGAGTAAGGATAATTCGCTTGACCTGCCCACGTTTAAGAGCAGTCACGGCCAAGGTCACTGCAAGAAAGGTCTTCCCTGTCCCTGCTGGCCCAATTCCAAAAGTCACATCGTGCTGTTTGACACTATCCACATAAAGTTTTTGACCTAGTGTTTTGACACGGATAGGTTTCCCTGTATTGTCCTTGATAATTTCTTCTTCGTAAAGGGCGACAAACTTGTCAATTTCATCGTTTTTAACCATGTTAATAGCCGTCACCACATCTGGCGTACCGACAGTCATTCCACGATTCACCAAAACCATCAAGGCTTGGATAACCTGACGGGCTTCTTCACATGCAGCTTCTTCTCCCAAAACCTGCACAATCTCCGTACGAGCATGAATCACAACATCAAGCTCTTCTTCCATCAAACGAAGATGGCGTTCATTGGAACCAAAAAGATGAAACAGGTCATCTGGATGACTCAGTTGAATGTCTATTGAATGTTCCTTCAAATAAAGAACCTCTCTAATCCGTTTATTTCTTTTTATTATAGCAAAGAGAACAATAAAATACTAGCCTCATCTCATTGTCTCTAGTGTTCTAAATATTCTTGCCAGATAGAGTCAAAGTCTCCTAGGTTAAAAGAGAAACTGGCATGTTCCTCCAAAAAGCGACTCACCTCATCAAAATCATCCGTGTGTTTTGGAAAGGCTGACTCTTCAAAAGCGAGGTCTGCTAGGATGGCTTTGGGACTGTTACTTTTAGGATTGCGCTCAGTCATGAGCCAAGTGTAAAATGATTTTCTCAATTCTTTCTCCTATCAAGACTTTTTTGATGAAACTTTTCTGATTCTTGAAAATTACTGGACTTAGCCTTTGACACATAGTGGTTTATAAAATATGTTTTAGCAGCTGTGTAAGCATCACGATTGTGTTCAAATTTTTTCCACAAATCCAGTTTTAATTCCTGATACGCTTGGGCGATATCTGGATGCTGACAGAGATAATCTCTAAAATAAATCTCGTCATGATCTCCCATCAGTCGCAAATGTAGATGAAAAACTTTTTCGGCAAAGCCCTGCTCTGTATAGCCTTTATTTAGAGAAATCCTGTTAGGACTCTCTGACATCACTAGCCAACCATTCTTCACCAATAGATTCCTAACTTTTGCTAAATCCTCTATTTTGCCTACTTCTAATAGAATATCAACGATATTCTTGGCCCAAATATTAGGGATAGCAGTGCTACCTATATGTTCTATTCTTTTAATAACATTTGCACCCAATATTTTTATTAGATTTGCTTTTTCCGATTCATACCAGTCTTTCCACTCTGATTTGTGCTCTACCAGAAAAATGGGAAAAAGTTGCCAGAGTTCCTCTAAACTCATTTCTTCAAGTTTCTTTATCATACTTAGAAAGCCTAAATCAACTCTGTCCCAAACTGGTCTTGTTTGATTTTGCCAGCCTTCATCAAGCCACCGAGTGCTTTCTTGAACTGACCTTTAGAAATGCCAAAGGTTGCCTTGATGTCCTCAGGGGATGACTTATCATTCAAGGTCATAAAACCGCCATTGCTTTCCAAGTAAGTCAAAATCATCTGGGCATCATTTTCCAACATCTCAAAAGAACGTGGTTTGAGGGAGAGGTTCAAGGTGCGGTCCACTTCACGGAAACCAATGACACGCGCATCTAAAACTTGCCCCAAACGTGGCTCTGCGTAGCGCTCACTAGGATGGATAAAACCAAGCATGTTATTCTCTGGCAGATAGACAAAGGTCCCTGACAGCTTGAGGCGGTAAACAATGGCTGGCCAGTTTTGGTTCTGCATGTTGTTGTAGGCAGGACGAGCCAGACGTTGGAAGTCTTCCTGATAAGCCAAGAGTCCCCAGATTCGATCTTTCTTGTCGACTTCAAGACGGATGTAGAGCTGGTCACCCTTCTTAGGCCAAAGTTCCTTAAGTTCAGGGAGAATATCGAGTGACACTACGATTTCCTTGTCAGGTAGACCGGTATCCACAAAGACACCCAAGTCCTTACGAACTTCTGTTACGGTTCCCCAACCAAATTGGTCCTGAGTGGCAGTCACTTCTAGAGTTGTCAAGCGAAGTTTTTGCTTCATATCTGTGTAGGCAAAACCTTTGACCGTATCCCCTACTGTATGTTGACCTTCTTCCTTGGCAAGTGCATAGGTTTGACCATCCTTTTGCACAAAGTAAAAACGGTCATTTTCATCGATGATCAGTCCAACGATAAAACTTGCAAGATTTGTATTCATATTTCCTTCTTTCGAATAAAACTCAGCCAGCAATGCCAACTGAGTTTTTTTGTTTATTTTTAGACTTCCAAAAGTTCTTTTTCTTTATTGGCAGTCATATCGTCAATGTGTTTCACAGCATCGTCTGTTACTTTTTGAATATCTTTTTCAAGAGTCTTCAATTCGTCTTCAGTAATTTCTTTTGCTTTTTCTTGTTTCTTGGCTTCGTCCATAGCATCACGACGGATGTTACGAATAGCTACTTTGGCATTTTCACCGACCTTCTTCACTTCTTTAGCAAGGTCACGACGAGTTTCTTCTGTAAGAGCTGGGATCACCAAACGAATCACAGAACCGTCGTTAGCTGGTGTAATACCAAGGTCTGAAGCGTTCAAGGCGCGTTCGATGTCTTTCAATGAAGACTTGTCAAATGGTGTTACCAACAAGACACGCGCTTCTGGAATAGTAATTGAAGCGATTTGGTTAAGAGGAGTTTCGACTCCATAGTATTCTACGTGGATACGGTCTAGCAAGCTTGCGTTGGCACGACCTGCACGGATACCTCCAAATTCACGTGCAAGTGAGTGGTGAGACTGAGTCATTCTCTCTTTCGCTTTTTCAATAATTGCGTTAGCCATAATCTTTCTTATTCCTTTTCTTCGATATTGTTTGAAACTGTTGTTCCGATATTTTCACCAAATACGACACGTTTGATGTTGCCTGGTTGGTTCATATTGAAGACAACTAAGTCAATGTCGTTATCCATTGAGAGGGTTGAAGCAGTTGAGTCCATGATACGAAGACCTTTGTTGATAACATCACGGTGGGTCAATTCTTCAAACTTAACGGCTGTCTTGTCTTTCTTAGGATCGGCATTGTAAACACCATCGACACCGTTTTTAGCCATCAGAATGGCATCTGCTTCGATTTCAGCTGCACGAAGAGCCGCTGTTGTATCTGTTGAGAAGTAAGGTGAACCAATTCCGGCACCAAAGATAACGATACGGCCTTTCTCAAGGTGGCGAAGGGCACGTCCACGTACGTAAGGCTCAGCCACTTGTTGCATAGAAATAGCTGTTTGAACACGCGTATCTACGCCAACTTGTTGCAATGAATCTGCCATCACAAGAGCATTCATAACGGTCCCAAGCATTCCAGTGTAATCAGCCTGAACGCGGTCCATACCAGCCTCAGCAGCAGGTTCACCACGCCAGAGATTTCCTCCACCAATAACAAGGGCAATTTCGATCCCTAGACTATGAACTTCTTGAATCTCTTTTGCAATTTTTTGAACTGTTTGGATATCAATCCCTACGCCACGTTCACCAGCAAGGGCTTCACCTGATAACTTGATTAAAATACGTTTATACTTGGGGTTCGCCATTTTTACTCTCCTTTTTTCATCCTACCTATTTTATCACAATTTCTAAGATTTTTATAGTATCATGAGCAATTCTTTCAAAAAAATTAGACAGTTAAAAATTCCTCTAAGTCAGTAAGAGCACGCTCTGCAATTTTTTCATAACGAGCCTTCTTATCACGGATACGCTCACCTTCTAACTCCTTGATAATCCCGAAATTGACATTCATTGGTTGGAAGTGTTTGCTGTCCGCATGGGTGATGTAATGAGCCAAACTGCCAATCGCTGTTGTTTCTGGGAAAATTGCCTCGCTTTCTCCCTTGAAGAGACGAGCCGCGTTAATACCTGCAACTAGACCTGAGGCTGCTGACTCGACATAGCCTTCCACACCCGTCATCTGGCCAGCAAAGAAGAGGTTGGGCTGTTTCTTAGAACGATAGGTTTGCTCAAGAAGATTTGGTGAATCCATGTAAGAATTGCGGTGCATGACCCCATAACGGACGAACTCTGCATTTTCAAGACCAGGAATCATTTGGAAAACACGCTTTTGCTCCCCCCATTTGAGGTGGGTTTGGAATCCAACGATATTATAGAGACTACCTGCAGCATTATCCTGACGAAGCTGGACAACCGCATAAGGTGTTTTAAATTCCCCATCACGCGGGCCTGTGTAGTCGTCTGGGTACTCCAGACCGACTGGCTTCATAGGACCATAAAGCATGGTTTTGATGCCCCGTTTTGCCATGACTTCAATAGGCATACAGCCTTCAAAGTACTTTTCTTTTTCAAAGGAATTCAATGGAGCTTCCTCTGCATTGACCAAGGCTTCATGGAAATCCATAAACTCTTGTTTTGTCATTGGAGCGTTGAGATAGGCCGCTTCTCCCTTGTCATAACGAGATTTAAGGTAGACCTTGTTCATATCAATGGTATTGACATCTACGATTGGAGCTGCAGCATCATAGAAATAAAAACCGTCTCCGCCATTAAGAGCATGAATCTTTTCAGCTAGAGCATCACTGGTCAAAGGACCAGTTGCCACAACTGTGATGGCATCTGTTGGCAATTCTGTAATTTCATCACGAACCACTTCAATCAAGGGATGGTTGGCTACTTTTTCGGTCACCATTTGGGAGAAACCATCACGGTCCACTGCAAGGGCTCCACCAGCAGGAACTCGTGTTGCCTCAGCAGATTCCAAGATAACAGAACCCAAGCGACGCATTTCTTCCTTGAGAAGCCCAACAGCATTTGTCAGAGCATCTCCACGCAAGGAATTGGAACAAACCAACTCAGCAAAATTGTCTGTTTTGTGCTGGGGCGTTGACTTGATGCCTCGCATTTCATAGAGTTTAACTGGAATACCACGCTCTGCGATTTGGTAGGCTGCTTCAGAACCAGCCAATCCCGCTCCGATAACATTGATATAAGATTGAGACATAAGACTTTTTTTACCATTATGGGAGAAAAATCCGTTCTTCCTTTTTCAGGCTTTTAGTAACAGCCTCCCATAAACTTTCTATAAATAATCACTCCTACTAGTATAACAAAAAAGGTAGACAGAAAGAACTAAAAAGGCCTATAGATTAAAAATAAGTCCACAAATAAACCCCAGATAGCCTAAGGCTATCTGGGGTTCTTGTTTCAATCGCTAGAATGGGAACAAGCATTCCATTTTAGACAGTTCCTGAAACTTAATCCTCTAGGTCCATTTCAGAAGCTGCTGATTTCTTCTTCTTGCCAAGAAGAGAGGC